>JAAYRU010000030.1 GCA_012518615.1 Christensenellaceae bacterium
GTATCCAATCCGCGTATATCAGAATGGCCAAGGCCGGATTTGTATCAATGGGCTTCCATGCATTTTGGTAAATGATCTTTTCAAGGATCAGACCCCCTTGACAAAGGGGCATTACATATCAGTATTACATCAATTCTTAGGCTTGTATGTGTACCTTGCTATAAGGCGAGGCATATTATCGTACATACCATAGGCATCTGCATATATATTATAGCGTTTTCCAAGCTCCCATTTGGTTTTAGTTTGGTTTTCAAGAAGCACAGGGAGCTTGTTTGCTGTCTTTCCGTCGGACACATCAAACACCATCAGCTGCGGCTGCTCTGAAATAATTTCTATAGCTTCACCCGTCATAACATATACCTGCGTTTTTTCAACCCTTTTTTGTAAGTTAGCAAGCAAATCCTGATAGCCAAAACCGTCATTTATAGCCCACGCCCTTGTGGTATATGTATTGGGGTTTGGCAGAAAGTATACATTGTACTCTATTATGGTGGAATTTTTACCGGGATAATCCGCCTGAATACGAACGGTATTAGTGCCGTAGTGTTCAAATAGAGCATCGAAATTGAACTTGCCCATTGTGCTTAGTTCTGATGTATCAAGCTTCCTATGTGGGCTAAGCACGGTTATGGTTGCACCCGCCCTTGTAGTGCCGAAAATAGGCATACGCTCCTTGCTGCTTTCATCGTCCAAGGTAGGGTCTAGTTCAAGCGGAATATCCTGCACAGCCCTATATATTATAAGGTTTACAGTGTTCATTCGGTAGTATTGGCTGCGTACGGTTATTTCTATAAAATTTTCTCCTATCGGAGTTATAGGAGCGTTGTAAGAAATAAACCCATCCTGAGTGTTTACAAATGAAGAATAATCCTTGCCATTTATGTATACTTGACTGTTAGTCATAACCTGAAATTCTATCTTGTATGTCTGCATACTGGTTTCTATATACTTTGCAGTGGGGCTTATTAGCAGCAGCGGGCTTTGCGGAATATTTATATTATATTGTATCAAAGGTAGCGCCACCTGTTCGCCAGTTTCAGAGCGTATATAGGGCGTTAATGTAACCTCCATAGTTTCAGGGAGCCAGGTGCTTTTATCGCTCGGGTTTTCCTCTATAAGCTCATACCATGTATAATCCTGAACTTGGAAGCTTGCGTAGCCGCCAATTACCATAAAGCTTTTCCTAAGCTCCTTAATATATATCTGCGCGCCTTCCTCGCCTGGTATGCGTATTGTATGCGCGGCGGCATCGTTTAATATAGAGGCGATAATTTCCGGCATCATTTCTTCCGGGATTACATTTCTATCCAACACCAATGGCTTAAATAAAAAAAAGTAACCCGCCACCAATATACCAGATATAAAGAATATAACCGCAAGTATAGGAAGTATGCGCCTTATGCCGAAAGACCTTCTAAAATGCTTTTTAGGCAGCTTAAAATCCGAAGTGTTGTAGCCTCCTCTATATATATCACTTGTAGAGCCATAACGTGTAGGATTTTCTATAAAATCATCATATTCTATTGTGCCATACATTGCGCTATTATCATAAGCCGAGCCATGCGCGCCGCTAATTGGCGCATAGCCAAGCTTAGCGCTGGATTCCCTCAGCTGCCTTTGCCTTTCTTCTCCCCTTCTTTTGCGCTCGTGGTAGCTCCTCATTTCAAGGGCTAGCTGGTCTTTAGGGTCTTGCCTTGGGCTTTCGTTGCCAAAATCATCTATACGGTATTGTATGGGCAGCTCTTCCTGAGTCCTTTGAAACTTTTCCTCAAGCTCATCAATAGGGAGTGATGTTTTATACCCATCATCCCTAACTAGCGCAGTTCCACACTTAAAACAGCGCGGAAGAGAGGCTCTGTTCCATTGTCCGCAATTCGGGCATTTCAAGCCTTGTCATCCCCCATCTTAAGCACTGCAATAAAGGCTTCGCTAGGCAGCTCCACAGATCCGAACTGGCGCATACGCTTTTTACCTTCCTTCTGCTTTTCAAGCAGTTTCTTTTTACGGCTTATATCCCCTCCGTAGCACTTGCTAAGAACGTCCTTACGCAGCGCTTTTACGGTTTCCCTAGCGATAATTTTACCGCCTATAGCCGCCTGTATGGGTATTTCAAACTGTTGTCTGGGTATTACATCCTTAAGTTTTTCGCATATTGAGCGCCCTCTGTTATATGCCTTGTCCTTATGCGCTATCATTGTAAAGGCATCGCATATATCGCCATTTAGCAATATATCAAGCTTTACAAGCTCACTATCCCTATAGCCCGTGAGCTCATAGTCTAGGGAAGCGTAGCCGCGGCTGCGTGATTTTAATGTATCAAAAAAGTCATAAATTACTTCGTTTAGAGGTAAGTCGTAGTTAAGCCGTACCCTTTCACCCTCGTATTGCATATCCTTAAACACGCCTCTCTTTTCCTGGCAAAGGTCCATAAGCGTACCTACAAATTCCTGCGGGGTATATATGGTTGCAAATACAAAGGGCTCTCTCATAAGCTCTATGTTATTAGGCGGGGGCAGGTGTCCAGGGTTGTCTATATGTAACGTTTCGCCGTCGCTGGTCAACACCTCGTATATGACATTCGGAACGGTGGTTATTATGCCAAGGTCAAACTCCCGCTCCACGCGCTCCTGAATAATTTCCATATGCAATAGCCCTAAGAAACCGCACCTAAAGCCATAACCAAGCGCCGCGCTTGTTTCAGGCTCAAATATTAAAGATGCATCGTTCATCTGAAGTTTTGATAGGGCATCCTGAAGGGCGGAATAGTCCGCGCCATCAGCAGGGTATATTCCGCAATATACCATGGGGGTTACCTGTTTATAACCGGGAAGGGGTTCATCTGCGGGGTTATCACCATCGGTTATGGTATCACCAACCTTTATATCTCTAACCTGTTTTATGGAAGCCGCAACATAGCCCACATCACCGGGCAATAGCGCATCTCTCTCGCTGTAACCGTTGGACAGAAAACCCGTTTCTACCACCTCAAAATCCGCTCCCGTTTGCATCATGCGGATTGGCATACCCTTTCTAAGGCTTCCGTCCATAATACGCACAAAACATATAGCTCCGCGGTAGTTATCGTATGTGGCATCAAACACAAGCGCCTTAAGCGGGGCTTTTTTATCCCCTGAAGGCGGAGGCACTCTTTTTACTATAAGCTCCAGCACATCTTCAATGCCCGTACCTACCTTTGCGGATATAAGCGGCGCTTCACTTGCGTCTATTCCTATTACTTCTTCAATTTGTTTGGCTACTGCTTCGGGCTCCGCGCTTGGTAGGTCTACCTTATTTATTACAGGAATAATTTCTAAATCGTGGTCAAGCGCTAGGTACACATTTGCAAGCGTCTGCGCTTCAACGCCTTGGGTAGCATCTACTACAAGTATAGCGCCCTCGCACGCTGCAAGCGCGCGGGAAACTTCGTAGGTAAAGTCAACATGCCCGGGAGTATCTATTAGATTAAGCATATATATTTTACCGTCTTTTGCCTTATATTTCATATTGACGGCCTTGGACTTTATGGTTATACCTCTCTCACGCTCAAGCTCCATGGAATCCAGCACTTGGCTAACCATTTCCCTTTGCTCATACACGCCTGTCTTTTCAAGTATTCTATCAGCAAGCGTGCTCTTGCCATGGTCTATATGTGCTATAATACAGAAATTGCGTATGTGTTCCAAACGTTCTTTCATCTTTCCTCCGATTTTTCCCAGTTTATTTGCATTTGTTCGTTTAATAGGTCTATATTTCCACAGCCCATGGTGAGTACTAAATTCCCCTCCCTGCCATGCTTTAACAAAAATCGCTCAGTATCGTCAAAGCTTGGGGTAAGGTAGGCTTCAATGCCGTTTTTAAGCATACCATCAACCAGCATTTGGCTGTTTATATTGCCGGGATCTACTTCCCTTGCGCCGTATATGTCTGTAACAAGCGTAATATCGGCATCTTTAGTACAGGTCAAATAATCATCAAACATATTAATTACCCTGCTATATGTATGTGGCTGCATCACTGCTATCACCCGCCTGTTTTGAAGCTTGGCAACGCTTATAGCCGCCTGCATTTCAGCGGGGTTGTGCCCATAATCGTGGTACAGGTGCATACCCTTAACTTCGCCTGTAAATTCAAAGCGCCTATGCACACCTTTAAATTCGGCAAGCGCCTTGCTTGCAATGGATAAATCCACTCCTAAATAATGCGCGCAGGCTAAAGCTGCCAGTGCGTGCAATACATTAAAATCCCCGCCTATTATGAGGCTAACATCAGCCATTTCTTCACCCTTGTAAACCGCGGTAAAGCTTGGGCTGCCTTTTTCATCATGGATGAGGTTTTTGACAGTCCAATCGCCAATATCCATACCGAAAGTAATGCATTTTCGCTGCACTCTTCCACAAAGGCGCATAACTCTCTCATCCTCAGCAAAGGCTATAATAGCTCCATCTTGCGGTAATAGTGAGAGGAAATCATAAAAGGCATTTTCGAGACCATCCATATTACCAAAGCAATCCATATGGTCTTCCTCTATGTTGAGCACTAGAGCAATACTGGGTGACATCTGTAAAAAAGAGCGGTTAAATTCGCAGGCTTCAGCCAGAAAAATATCCTTACCGCCCACCCTTGTTGAGCCGCCTATGCTGTCCATCCTGCCGCCAACATGTATGGTGGGGTTGAGTTTAGATTCTATAAGTATTTGAGCCAGCATAGCGCAGGTGGTTGTTTTGCCATGCGTTCCGCTAACGCATATGCGCTTATCAAATCCCCTCATAAGCTGCCCTAACAGCACAGCCCTTTCCATCTGGGGGATATTGAGCTTATAAGCCTCTTTGCGCTCTATGTCTGTTTCGCTTATAGCGGCGGAATATATTACAACATCAGCTTTCTTAACCATATCAGGGTAATGCCCTGCTCTAGCGTCTATCCCCATATTGCGTAAGTTTTCAAGCGCATGGCTTTCGCTTGAATCAGAACCGGATACATTATAGCCTTGCTTTTTAAGCATCTCGGCAAGACCGGACATGCTGCTCCCGCCTATGCCTATCATATGCACTTGTCCGCCTAAATAATCGCCGATATCAACCGACATAGTTTCCCTCCCATACAAAAGTAAAAAACCCCTTATATTATACGGAACTTAATAAGCTTTCGCAACTTCGCATTTTGCAATATACTAAAAATCTCAAAGCGATTAGATTTTTTGAGCCGCTTTGAGAAATTATATAGCTTTTTGGCAATATCTATTTATGCCCTACCTGAAAGTATATTGAGGTTTTTAAGTTTACCTGATAGTTCTTCAGTTATTTGACCTTTTTCAAGGCGCCAACGCCAATTTAGACCGCCTATAGTGCTTGGTATATTCATGCGCGTTGTGTCGGGAAGCCCAAGTATATCCTGCATGGGAAGTACGCATGTATCGGCTATGCTGTTCATAGCGTTTTCGCACATTGCCTCTGAAAAGCTCTGATCTTTCCGCCTTGACAGTACCTTATTTGCAAGCTCCCTTTGAGCTTTGCTTGCGGAATCATACCAGCCTTCAGATGTGCTGTTATCATGCGTACCCGTATATACTACATAGTTTTCCTCATAGTTTTGGGGCAGGTGCGTATCATGAGGGTTGCCGGTGAATGCAAATGACAGCACTTTCATGCCGGGGTAGCCGCAGTATGAGAGCAAGCTTTTTACAGCATCATTTACAGCGCCAAGGTCCTCAGCCACTATTTTAAGCTCAGGCAGCTCTTTTAGCACCTCTTTAAAGAAGGATTTTCCGGGACCCCTCTTCCATTTGCCGTTTTTGGCAGTTTTATCCTTTGCGGGTATTGAATAATAGTTAGCAAAGCCGATAAAATGGTCAACGCGAACTATATCGTATATCTTACCCATAGCGGCAAGGCGCTTTAGCCACCATTTATATCCACTCTTTTTAAGGGAAGTCCAATCATACAGCGGGTTTCCCCAGCGCTGACCATCGCTTGAAAAATAATCCGGCGGCACACCCGCAATATGCGTTGGGCGGCGCTCCTTATCAAGCTGAAACACATCGGGGTTCGCCCATACATCGGCAGAATCCTCAGCTACATATATAGGCATATCTCCAAACAAACTTATACCCTTTTCATTTGCGTACTTTTTAAGCGCAAACCACTGCTTAAAAAACAGATATTGTATAAATATATAGTAATTTATACTATCTTCAAGCAGCGTTTCATAGTGTTTAATAGCTTCTCTTTTGCGCATGCGTATATCTTCATTGGGCCATTGCATTAGTGAAATCATCCCAAAATGCTCTTTTACAGCAGAAAACAGGGCGTAATTCTTTACCCAAGAATTATTGCGTACAAATGTATTTATTTTGCTTGTTAATTTACCCTTGGATTTTTGATATATTTCTTTAAGCTGACGGTTTTTAGTTTCAACAACCTCTCCATAGTTTACACTTGAAGGCTTCTTATCCTTAGGAAAAGAAATTTCATCTATAAGCCCTTCTTCAACAAGCATAGGCAGGTCTATCAATAATGGATTTCCCGCAAATGTGCTTACGCTTTGATAGGGCGAATCGCCAAAACCGGTGGGCGATATAGGCAATACCTGCCATATACGCATACCGGAATCGTGCAGAAAATCCACAAATTTATAGGCTTCCTTACCTAAGGTGCCTATGCCTCCCTCAGAAGGCAATGAAGTAATGTGTAGTAAAATACCGCTTCTTCGCATAAAATACCCCTTAATTAAAAATACAGGAAGAAAAGGCGGGCATTAGCAGCGTATCGCCGACAACTTCAGGCGCGCCCTCTCCCAAATCAAACGAAAATAATAGTTCACCGCTCCAACAAATAGGTTCTTCAATAGGCTCTGCGCTTAAATTATGCAATACTGTTAGCCTATTCTCGTCATCATAAACATTCCACGCGGCAATGGAATTACTTTTAACATCTACTGCTTCTATATTACCATGATAAAATGCAGAACACTCAGTCCTTGCGCTTAATAGCTCCCTATAGAAATTGAGCAGTGAAGCCTCATCCCCCTCTTGTTCTAGTACTCCTTGCTTTAGTTTCTGTTTCTGGTCTGCATCAGAGGGAGCTAGGCACAAACCATCACCCTTAGCATTCCAAAGCATAGGCAGGCGTTTGTTTTCATCCTTGCCTGAGCCAGTCATGCCTATTTCCTCGCCATAGTATATGAAAGGAACTCCGGGAAGCGTTAGATATAGCGCCGCAGCCTGCTTAAGCTTTTGTATATCCCTTCTTAGTATACCCGCTATCCTGCCTGTATCGTGGTTGCCTAGAAACACAGCGTTTTGCACGGGCTCATCTAAGGCTTGCAGGCTGGAATAATGCTTTTCTAGGTGTGTACTCAAGGCTTTTCCGTCTCCGCTACGCAGAAACTCGGCTATTATACCCGAAGAACCGTGAATTGCAAAGTCAAACAGACTATTTATTCCGCTGTTATAAAGGCGCATAATAGTAGTAGTATCACTCCAAGCTTCGCCAACTATATAAGTGTTTTGATTATGTTCTTTTATTCCGCTAACTAGCCAGCTGAGGAACTCTTCGTTTTTTGCGCTGTTTTGCTCATAATAATGTATTACCGCATCAAGCCTAAAGCCTTTTACGCCTAAGTCCATCCAAAATTTGGCAATGTCCATAAGCTCATGCCTTACATTTTCGTTATCTAAATTAAAATCAGGCATATGAGGACCGAATACACCAAGATAATACCAGCCATCAGCGCCTTCAACACTGTGCTGACCGCTTCCGTATGTAAAATTATAGTATTCTACATAGGGGTTGTGTTCCCTGCAGAGCGGTTTACTTGTGCAGCTTTCCGAGCCACAGGGTTCTATAACAAGGCTTTCACAGGCAGATACAAACCAAGGATGTTCACTTGAGCTATGATTTACCACAACATCCAGTATCAAAGCTATGCCTGCGCTATCCAACTCAGATATTAGCTTTTTAAAATCTTCTATACTGCCGTATTCTTTTCTTATAGCCTTATAATCGGTTACATCGTAGCCGTGGTACGAGGGCGAAGGGTGTATAGGGGTAAGCCATAAACCCTTTATGTATAGGGATTGCAAATAGGGGATTTTTTCTTTTATTCCGCCTAAATCCCCAATGCTATCCCCGTTTGAATCCATAAAAGAGGGAACAAACACCTCATATACAGCGCCTTCCATAGCAAAGCTAGAGAACGGAAATGACATCACAAGCAATAGGCAAATAATTCTGCCGAGTATTCTCATCCTTTTACTGCGCCCCCAACAACGCCTGCCACATAAAACTTTTGAATTTTAATGAAAAGCAGTGTTATAGGTATGGCTACCAATACCGCGCCTGCACAGAAGCGGGTGAAATAATCGTATATATGCTCCCTTTCAAGCATACGGTATAAACCAAGGGCGACTGTATAGTTTTGATAATCGTCTTTCATGATAACCGATACGAATATAAAGTCCACCCAAGGGGCTATGAATGCAGTTATCGCGGTATATACAACTATGGGCTTAGATGAAGGCAGTATAATCTTTCTAAAAATAGTGCTCTTGCTTGCCCCGTCAAGAGTTGCGGCTTCGTCCAGAGATTTTGGAATGGTATCAAAAAATCCTTTTGCTATAAGGTAATTTAGCACTCCCCCACCAGTATATACAAGCACAAGTGAAATTAGTGATTTTGCAAGCCCTATCGCTTTTAGTATATGGTATACGGCTATCATACTCATAAAGCCCGGAAACATGCCAAGTATTAGTCCTATATTCATAAAGGTTTTTCTTGAAGGAAAGCGCAGGCGGCTGAATGTATAGGCAAGCATTAGCACCATAGAGGTTGTAAGTATACATGTAAATATAGCCACTACTAGCGTATTCATATACCACCTTGGGAAGTTAAACTGCTGCGTTTCTGTAAACAAACGGCTGAAGTTATCCATAGTATAGCCCTTTGGCAGTAGATATGGTGTATATGCGCCTGCCTCCTGCCTGAATGATGTTATAACAAGCCAGAATATAGGCAGCAGCCATACAGATGCCATTATTGAAAGCGCCACATATTCAACAGGTTCATGCATAGCTTTAAGAGTAATAACAATGGCTATAAAACTTATTATCATATTGCCCCATAGACCATATGATAGATGGCTTATTTTGAATGTTCTAATACTTATACCGCTTGCAGTAATCAATTCCTTTGCTGTAAGCATACATACAACAGCTGAAATTGTACCTGCAGCAAAGAGAAGAGCCTGTAATATTAGCATTTTTTTATTAGGCTTTAGCGCTGTTAAAATGCTTAGTAAAAGTGATACTGCCGCAAGTATTGCAGGAAGCTTAATACTAAGTAATCTAGCATCGCTATTTAAAAGTTTAATAGCATTATAACCTAAAGCTCCCTCTCCAACATCAATATACACCCAAGGCAAAAGGAGGCTTAAGCACATGATTAGCGCGATCATAGGCAGCATACGCACAAGCGGTAGGCGTAGACTTTTGTTTTTTCTCATTGGAACTCCTCCTCTCTTTTAACGGAGCCTGACATGTTATACACTACAAGCGATAATGAAGCGCATATTACAAATACGAATATGCCTATAGTGGAAGCCAGAGAATAGTTTTGTTTATCCACAGTTAATTTATATAGCCAAGTTACAAGTAAATCCGTTTTGCCGGCTTGGTAGTAGTCCGTTACAAGAGGTCCTCCCTTTGTAAGCAGGTAAATTACATTAAAGTTATTTATATTGCCTACAAATGATGTAATAAGATACGGCGTTGTAACGAAAAGCATATATGGAAGCGTTATAGAAAAGAACATACGCGCAGGCGAAGCGCCGTCTATTGAAGCGCTTTCATATAAATCCGCCGGTATATTCATTAATATTCCTGATGTAATAAGCATAGTATAGGGTATGCCAACCCATATATTTACTATAATAACCGTTATGCGTGCATAGGTAATATCTGTAAGGAAGGGGATATTGCTCTCTATAAAGCCCCATTTTTGCAGCAACATATTAAGCGGTCCTTGGTCGTGCAGTATTTGGCTCATAAGCATTAAGCTTACAAACTGGGGTACTGCTATTGTGATAACAAAAATCGTGCGCCACATCTTCTTAAGGCGTACGCCCTTTTTGTTTATCATTATTGCAAGTATCATACCGAAAAAGTAGTTGGTAAATGTTGCAAACACTGCCCATATAAGCGTCCAGCCTAGTATTTTACCAAAAGTATTTGAGATTAAAGGGTCACTCCAGAAAACATCTGTAAAGTTCTTAAACCCAACCCATGTAAATAGCTTCCCCGGCGGCTGGTGATTAGCGTCGAAATTGGTAAAAGCTATTAGTATCATGAATATAATAGGCAATATTGTAAAGGCTACAATCATTAGGCTTGGCACTGTGAGCATAGTGATATGGAACCTTTCATTTAGCAGGGTTTTTATTTCCGCCTTAAATGTCGGCTGCGGTTTGCCTAGCTTCTCGTACTGCTGAGCCTTATAACAGGACCTTATATTCGCGCGCCATATAAATATAAAGGCGATAATAAGCAATATGCTCATAACGCTGAAAAGCAGTATAAGCATAGAGTTATCTCCAGGGGTACGCACGAATATTTGCCTTGCTTCGCTCCATTCCCTACGCATAGCTTCTGTACCCAAGGTAGAAAGCTTGCTTAAATATTGGTTAGCAAAGCCTAGCATATATGCAATAAACGCAACCTGAATAATTAAATATAACAGACCTTTTATATATTGCTTGCGCTTAATGCAGCCAAAACCCATTATAAGAAAAGAACTTCTTGTGGCAAAATCCCCCCGCTTAAATATATTAATAATTTCTCTTATACCCGCAAAGCTCTGTCTATCTCTGCCTGCGGGAATGAGCTTAGGCATAGCTCTCCCCCCTTAATTAAGTAAAAATTAGGAACAGCCCACAAGAGCTGTTCCCCATAATAAAATTTAAATTAATTTGTTATAGCTGCTACCATTTCATCAAGAAGGGTTTTTACATCCTTGCTATAGTCTTTTGCTTCCATAGTTGTACCAAAGGCTTCGGCAGGAGACCAGTAGTTGCCAAGTACATCCTTTTGTGAAACTGCGTACTTAGACTGTTCTGCAAGTGCGGAAAGTGCAATATCCGCCTTTACTTCTTCATTTTCTATAACTTTTACATTAGATGGACCGATTGAGCGCATCTGGAAGCGTTTGAGCTGGTTCTCTTCGTTTGTGAGCCAGTCTGCAAGCGCCATAGCTTCTTCGGGGAATTCGGTCATGGTGTTTACGCCCATAAGCTTAAAGCCCGCAAATGACGCCATCTGTACTTGTTCACCAGCGCAGGTAAATGTGGGTAGCTTGGTTGCGGCATAGTTTTCGCCTAGTTTTTCCTTTATTGCTTCAGCGTTCCATGTGCCTGATACACCAGCTGCTATGGTGGTTCCAATGCCGCCTGTTAGAATGCTGTCATCACCGGTTAGGAAGGCATCATGTGCGGTAAAAGCCTTTATGGCTTCGCCAGCCGCTACGCCTGCTTCATTGTTAAAATCGCATGTTTGTTTGCCGTTTTCATCTAGCCCAAGCTCTCCACCTGCGCCAATAAAGAATGATGCAATGTACCAACCGTTTGAAACGTCCATGAACATTTTCTTGTCGGCAGCACTGCAAGCTTCCAGTATACCATCAAGAGTTTTTACCTGTTCTTCTGAGATAACAGACTTATCATAGTATAGGAAATAGCCGTTATCCGCAGTTATGGGATATGCATACAGATGACCATCTGATGAAGCGGCTTCTATGGCGCTTGGTACGTTAGCTTCTACAATAGCGTCCTTATTGATGGTTACTTCGTAGAGGGCGTCCGCATTGAGCAAATCGTATAACTGGTCGTTCGCAAATGCAAATACATCGGCTGCTTCTTCCGGGTCTTCAAGACATTTGGTTTTTGCATCGCCTTCGCCTACAACGCCAAAGCTGACATCGTATTCCTTATCAGGATTGGCGGCTTTAAAAGCTTCAACCATTTCTTGGAGCATTGCTTGGTCGTCCTGTGATCCCCATACTTTGAGCGCAACAGTTTCTGCAAGCGCTGAACCCGCTGATAAAAGCATACCCAGCACTAGCATTAGGGATAGTAGTTTCTTCATGTTATACCTCCTAAAATATCAATCGGTTATCCGAATGATTTTTTTGGGAACCGGAAACGATTCCGGAACCGTTTTCATATAATATGAGTATAACTAATCTATTCCCCTTTGTCAATGCTTTTGAGAAATTATTTTCCGTATATTACATTTTATATTATGCTTTTTATCTGTACCACAATTATGAATGTACTACGCTTTTTTCGCTTGTAATTATAGGAAGGCTGCTTACTTGCAGCAGCTCCTTAGCCTTATCAGCCTTTGGAAGCACAAGCTCTATGCGCGTACCAAAGCCTTCTCTTGATAGCACATTGAAATATCCGTTATGCCTTTCAACTATCCATTTAGCTATTGAAAGCCCAAGACCTGTGCCGCCGCTGTTGCGAGTGCGAGCAGGGTCAGACCTGAAAAACCTGTCAAAGATATGGGGTATATCCTCCGCCGCCATGCCAACGCCACTATCCTGCACGCATACACAGGGTTCTTCATCATCGTTTATAAAGGCACGAAACACTATATTTGTTCCTTTAGCGGAGTATTTAATTGCGTTATCCGTAAGTATTCGCAGCGCCTGCTTTAGCAAATCAGGGTCTGCGTATGCGGGGGTTGGTTCATCCGCCTGCAAAACCCAGTTATGCTCACTTTCTATCATCTCGTATTCATCATGCACTTCTTTTACAAGCGCGGATAAATCTACATCCTTTGCGGATAGCTGGTTGCGCCCCGCATCGCCCCTTGCTAAAAACAAAAGCTGTTCTACCATTTTTTGCATATGCTTAGCCTCTGTGCGTATGGCGTTTATGCTCTCTTCAAGAACCTTTTCATCTTCCGCTCCCCATCTGGCTAGCATATCCGCATAGCCCTGTATTACTGAAATAGGCGTTCTTAATTCGTGAGAAACATCGGATACAAACCTATTCTGCTGGCGGTAGCTGTTGTGCAGACGGGTTAATAGGTTGTTCACCGCGTTTTCAAGCCCTTGCAGCTCCCTATCGCCTATATGTATACGGTCCTCCGGCGCTTCGGGGCTTATAGCGGCTATGGCGTTTTCAAGGTCATGATATCTTTGTTCATCAAACTGCACTTGGCTTAATTGCTCCGCAGTTTGAGACATCTGTTCAAGCGGCATTAGCAGCCTATCAGTCTTTTTGCTGCCTGTAAATATTGCGGTTATAAGCATAAACGCTTCAACTATAAGAAGTGAATACATTATCCTATACATGGATTGCAGGAATATACCCGCATTTGCGCTGAATGTTTCGCCACCGTATTCAAATGTATATATTACTGAGCTAAAGCTCTCTATATTATTAGTTAAGCCCTCAGTCTGTACATCGCGGATTAGTTTGATAGTCCAATCGCTGCCGAGAGTGTTTTTTTCTACCGAGTAACACCAGAATATAACGGCTAACAATATTATAAGTACGTCAAGCTTAAGCATGGTTTTAAACATACTCCATACATGGCTGGCGTTTATCCGCCTTGCTATGGATGTAGCCCTGCGGTTTTCAGGCATTTTCATCCTCCAGTTTTAGAGTGTAGCCCACCCCTCTTATAGTATGGATAAACTTAGTTTTAAACCTATCATCTATTTTAGAGCGCAGATAGCGTATGTACACATCTACTAAATTTGTTTCACCCATAAAATCATAGCCCCATACCCTTTCCATTAGTATATCCCTTGATAATACTATGGACTGGTTTTCAAGCAGCGTTTGAAGGAGAGAAAACTCCCTTCCCGTAAGCTCTATATTTTCTCCTTTATAGCTTACTGTATGCCTTGCAATATCCATAACCAAATCTCCACAGCTAAGAAGCGGCATTGCATTTGTCTGCCTTTTCCTAAGGGCAAGGCGTATTCTCGCGAGCAGTTCCTCTATAGAAAAGGGTTTGGTTATATAGTCATCAGCTCCGGCATCAAGCCCTGTAACCTTATCCATAACAGCATCCCTTGCTGTAAGCAGTATTACGGGTACTTGGCTTGTCTTTCTGAGCCTTCTTAATACCTCCATACCGTTTAGTTTTGGCAGCATAATATCAAGCAGTATTAAGTCATACTCATTTTCCTCTGCCATTTCAAGGCCTTCTCTTCCATCTACTGCCTTATCTACTTCATAACCTTCGTGGGTTAGTTCTAGCTCTACAAATCGCGCAATTTTTTCTTCATCTTCAACTATGAGTATTTTAGACATATACTACCTCAATTATTATCGCTGTTATCATTGCCGTATTTGATGTTTTCAACCACATCCGCCGCCTTATCCATCCAAGCGTTTACATTTTTACCTTGGTCCTCATCGCCATGCACTTTATAGCGCACGCCAAAGAACATAGCTACTATAAGAAGTATTACCGATATGGGAAAGAACACCACAAGCAGTACCACAAGCGCGGTAACCGGTATTTCCACTATCTTTTTTTTGCCGTAGAACAGCTGAAACATGGTTTTATTGCCTTTGTCTATAAGGCTTCGTATAAACATCCATATGCGCTCTATATAGCCCTTTGCCTGCTCCTTGTCTGACATGTGCTTGCGCCTTACAGGCTCCCTTTGCTTTGTAGTGTAGCTTGCATCGCCTTCCCTCTTGGCGTTGCCTCGGCTCTCTAAATAAACGAGTGCATCTAGCAGATCCCAGTCGTTTACTTCTAGAGCCGCCTTTGCCTCCTCATAGCTTACATTAGTTCTTTCTCTTAGTTTTTCTACTAATTCAAAATGATCCATAATTACCTCCTAAACGGGCTCTATTCCCGCAACATTATATTACAACAACAAGATTAAATGCATTTATTAGTAACATTAGAATTTCATTAATGCATAGGTAATTGTAGCAACAAACCGCCAAGCTGCGCAAACTTTTTTTAAAATGTTTGCATTTATGTTGGATTTTATGCTATAATTGCCCGCGTTATGACGGACGGTCCGCTGCACAAGATGCAAGAACGTCTATGAAAGAAGGAGTGGAAACCCCATGAGTGAAATTATTCGCTCCATAGAGCGAAAGCAGTTGCGCGAGGACAGGCCGGATTTTGGCATCGGCGATACCGTGCGCGTGTTTGTAAAAGTTGTTGAAGGTAGCCGCGAGCGCCTACAGGCCTTTGAAGGCGTTGTAATCGCAAGGCGCAACGGTTCTGTTAGGGAAACCTTTACCGTAAGGCGCGTTTCTTACGGCATAGGTGTTGAGCGTACTTTCCCCCTACATTCCCCAAGGGTAGACCGTATTGAAATCGTCCGCAAGGGCAAGGTGCGTAGAGCTAAGCTATACTACCTGCGCGGTCTACAAGGCAAGGCTGCCCGCATAAAGGACGGCTCTGGATTCAGAAAATAAAAAAGCATTCCGCCATAAGGCGGGCTTTTTTATATGGAGGTATTTTGCGAAAAAACATTAGCCTAACGGCTCCATCTTCAAGCTTTGTGCATTGCTCGCTATCGCCTTGGTGCCTTAAGGCGGGGCTTGAAAAATTTAGCAAATATAAGCATAACATAGATGTTATATCCGCAACAGTAAATGAGGATTTGAATACCGTTGCTAAGCGCATAATAGACACCAGCCCCGATATACTTGGTATATGCTGCTATATATGGAATATTGCGTTTTTAAGAGAGCTTTTGCCTATGCTTAAAGCCGCCCTGCCAAACTGCATATTTGTCGCAGGCGGGCCTGAGCTTTTAAGCGACGACGCATTTGATAGGTTGCCCGAAGCAGACTATATAATACTTGGAGAGGGTGAAATCCCCTTTGCAAAGCTTGTAGATATGCTTATAGAAAATAAAACCCCCGATAATATAGACGGAGTAATGGTTAAAGGCGCAAGCCATGTAGATACATATTACCACTATGATATACCCGTTATGCCATACGATGAAAGCTATTTTAAACAGCTCAAAGGCAGGATAAGCTATATAGAGAGCAGCCGCGGCTGTCCCTTCTCCTGCACTTTTTGCCTTTCAGGCAGACGCGAAAAGGTGCGCTACCTGCCTATGGAAGATACTAAGAAGCGTATACTTATGCTCGCAAACGGCGGCTCAAAGACTATTAAATTCGTAGACCGTACATTCAACGCCAATAAAAAGAGAGCTAAAGAAATAATAAGTTTCATAATGGATAAGCATAAAAACGGAGAAATACCGCAAGATATCTGTTTCCACTTTGAAATGGCTGGCGACCTTATAGATAACGGAATAGTAGAACTTTTCAGCCAATCCCCCGAAGGGCTATTTCAGATTGAAGTTGGTATACAGTCGCTAAATGAAGCTACGCTTGAAGCAATACAGAGAAAAACTGATGTAGAGAAAATTAAAACTCAGCTTGAAAAAATTATTTCTCTTGACACCGTGCGTGTACATGTTGATTTAATCGCCGGTCTCCCCTTGGAAACTTTAGACAGCTTTATAGATGCCTTTAACAAGGTATTTGCTATTAAGCCGCATATTTTACAGCTAGGTTTTCTTAAAATATTGTATGGCAGCAAGATGCGAAGCCAAACAGAAGAATTTGGTATAATTTATAATGAGCAGCCGCCATATGAAGTTATATCAACAAAGCATATGAGCAAGAAGGATATGCTTATATTAAAGCGCGCTGAAAGAGCGCTTGAGCTGCTATACAACCGCAGGCGTTTTGTTAATACCATGCAGCTATTAGCTGGTAAGATGCCCGCATTTGATTTGTTTCTTGCGCTTGGAGATGTAATACTTGCAAAAGAAAAAGAAAAAAACTCTCCCCTTTCTTTGGAAGAGCTAACAGAAGCCGTATACAGCTATCTTATAGATAAAATGCCTGAGTACGCCACAGAAATAAAAAGCGCAATGCTTTACGACAGGTTATCCAGCACTGCAACTTCTTTTATACCCCACTGCCTTAGAAGCGAAAGCCACTTGTACAACAAGCTTAAGGATATAATAAATAAAAAATATCCTAAGGAAAAAAACATACACAGAGCTATAGCTGTTACAGGGAATGACGATAAGGCTAAGGTTTTTTGGGCGGATTACTCTAATAAACACCCCGTAACTGAGCATTACAAAGTAAATTGTGTATATGTTAAAGAGCTGCTCACAGATTAGGCGGGGTTGACAGGAGCTATAATGCCAAATAGAATTATACCGTTTTGATAGGAGGTAATTATGGAGATAAAACTAATCGCGCTAGATATGGACGGAACGCTGCTTAATAGCAATGTTGAAATAACCCAATTTACTAAAGATACCATAAAAAAGGCACAAGAAAGTGGAATACATGTAGCAATATGCACAGGAAGATTCCCCGAAAATGTGCACATAATACTCGATGATATGGACATACACTGCGATGTAATATCCCTAAACGGCGCCGTGGTTGACGCTGATGGCAAGCGCATATTCAGCGCGTTTCTGCCTGAAGAAGACACAAAAAATGTATATAATATTTTAGAAGAACACGACGCTAAATACATACTGTTTAAAGACCACAAAATATACACTAGAAAACCCGATACCATATACCACGCTGAGAAGTTCTACGGGGATAGAATGCACGATGAATACGGCGTTGATTTCCTTAGAGGGGAAGAGGCAGTAAAAAACGCCATAGACGGCGGTATTTCTAAATTCTTCGTATTTGATGACGATACTGATAGTTTAGATATAGTTTATGACGTGGTAAAAACCCTGCCACAAATAGATGTTACACGCTCCGGCAGGAAGAACTTTGAAGTAATGCCCATGGGCATAAGCAAGGCAACAGGGCTTAAAAAGCTTGCTGAACACTACAATATACCCATAGAAAACACCATGGCTGTTGGCGACCACGAGAACGATTTATCCATGATAGAAGTCGCGGGTCTTAGCGTTGCCATGGCAAACGCCATAGATTTAGTTAAAAACGCTGCAGATGTAATAACCCAGTCTAACGATGACGACGGAGCTGCAAAGGCTATTATAAAATACGCGCTTAAGGGCTAGGCAAGTAATGCACGAAAGGATCGCTTAGTATATAATCCGGCGTATCGTTTATAAGGCTCTGAACGGCTTCGAGCACCGCCTCGGCGTCTTCCTCTTTTACAAGTATGCCAGCGGTAACCTGAGCGGCATATTCTTCATTTTCTAGGACAATCCTATCATCTTGATTAAAAAAATACTTAAGCCTATCCCAGTTGGGGTAGGGCACATCAAAAACCATGCGCCTGCATAGCTGCATGGTTATTATTTTCGCGCTGTCTACCGCCAAAGTACAGCCCTTGCTGTACGCGCGCACAAGCCCGCCTGCTCCAAGGAGTATACCGCCAAAATAGCGCGTTACAACAACGCAGAGGTTTACAAGGTTTTTAGCCTGAAGCACGCCCATCATGGGGAGCCCGGCAGTACCCTGCGGCTCCCCATCATCGCTGTAGCGCATAATACCCGCATTTGCGCCTATAACATAGGCGTAGCAGTTGTGGGTAGCTTGGGCGTGTTCTTTTCTTTTGCTTTCTATAAAGCTTAGCGCCTCCTCCTCCGTATCGCAGGGCATGGCATAGCCAATAAACCTGCTTTTTTGAATAATATATTCTTCCGCGGAGGAATTAAGTATCGTTATATAAGGTTTTACTGCATTATTACTCTGCAATAGTTCTTCTTGCCCCTTCTCAGTAGTACCCCGTCCGTTTTTTTAATATCGTCCTCACTTAGTCTTGCGTCTATATCGCTTACACGCTCTCCATCTACATATACAGCGCCTTGCTTTATCATCTTCCTTGCGTCGCTATTTGATGTGCACAATCCGCATAGATTTAGTATAGTGCTTAGGCGGTTATCCTCATCAAGCTGTGCGGGGGTTATTATAAAGGTTGGCACTTCATCAGACGCGCCGTCTTTTTCAAATAGAGAAGCGGAGGCTATCTGTGCTTTTTCAGCTTCCTCTTCGCCATGCACAAGTTTTGTACATTCAAAGGCTAGTACCTTTTTAGCTTCGTTTATCTCCTGACCTTCAAGCGCGGAAAGTCTCCTTACTTCATCCATAGGCAGGAATGTAAGCATGGAAAGGCATTTTTCAACATCTTCATCCGCTACATTGCGCCAGTACTGGTAGAAATCGTATGGTGAGCAAAGCTCCGCATCCAGCCATAGCGCACCCTTTTCGGTTTTGCCCATCTTAGAGCCGCTGCTTGTTAGCAGCAGGTTGAATGTACATGCAAACGCCGCTTCCTGCTCCTTTCTGCGTATTAAATCAGCGCCGGCTAGGATATTGCTCCACTGGTCATCCCCGCCCATCTGTAAGCGGCAATTATACTTGCGGAACAGCATAAGGAAATCATACGCCTGCATAATCATATAGTTAAACTCAAGGAAAGTAAGCCCGCGCTCATAGCGCTGCTTATAGCACTCCGCAGCAAGCATTCTGTTTACCGAGAACTGAGCGCCAATTTCGCGCAAAAATTCCAGATAGTTGAGTTTAGTAAGCCAATCCGCATTGTTTACCATAAGGGCTTTGCCGTTATCAAAGCTAATAAACTTTGAAAGCTGTTTTTTTATGCCTTCGGCATTTTGCTGCACGGTTTCTACGCTCATCATCTTGCGCATATCGGTTTTGCCTGAAGGGTCTCCAACCATAGCCGTACCGCCGCCCACAAGGGCTATAGGTCTATGCCCCGCCCTTTGCATATGCGCCATAGCGAGTATAGGTATAAAATGCCCAAAATGCAGGCTGTCGGCGGTAGGGTCAAAGCCTACATAAAAGGTGGTGGATTCCCTTTCAAGCTGCTTGTATAAATCTTCCTCGAATGTGGTCTGCGCTATAAAGCCTCTCTCTTTTAGTATGTCAAGTATGTGCATGGTTGTCTCCTTTAGTCGTTATCAAAGCATTCTTTTAGTATCTGCATACCTTTTTTAATGGTATCTATGTCTGAATTTGAAAAATTAAGCCTGAATGTGTTCTCATGCCCGCCCTCAGGGTGGAAGGGAGAACCCGGCACAAAGGCAACGCCCCTGTCAACCGCCTTACGGAAATACTTTTCCACATTTTCGCCTTCTTTTATTTCGGCAAATATGAACAGACCTCCAGCCGGCACAGTGTACTTTACTACTGCTTTAATTTGGGAAAGCCCATCAAGCATGGTATCCATCTGCTGCTTATATACTTCGCAGGCTTTTTCCACATTTGGCTTTAGCAAATCCCTCTTTAAAAATTCCGCAACTACAGCTTGGTTAAGCGTTGGCGTATGCACATCGGCGGACTGCTTGCATATGGTGCATTTTTTAATGAGCGCGGCATCCCCCGCCATAAAGCCAACCCTTAGCCCCGGGGATATAACCTTTGAGAAACTGCCAAGAAGCGCAACCTTGCCATTTTTATCAAATGATTTTATCGCGGGAAGGTTTTCCCCGCTATACCTTAATGAGTGGTATGGGTCATCCTCAGCAACAAGCATATTGTATTTAGCGGCAAGCTCGGCTATCGTTTTACGCCTGTCTATGCTCATGCTTATACCCGTTGGGTTTTGGAATGTGGGTATGGTATACAGCATTTTGGCGTTGTACTCTTTTATAAGCCTTTCAAGGTCTTCAATTATTATTCCCTTGTCATCGCTTTTAACGGGTATGAGGTTAGCCTCATAAATTTTAAGGCATTGCAGATTGCCTATAAACGAAGGGCTTTCAACTATTACATTATCGCCGGGGTTTAGGTATGCCTTGCATATTAAATCCATAGCCTGAGAAGAACCTGTAACTGGCAGTATTTCATCCTTGGCTACCTCGGCGCCAAACTCCTCCAGTATATACTTTTGAAGCTCTTCAACCAGCGGAGCGTAGCCTTCTGTGGGACCGTATTGCAGCATATTTTTGCCCTTGGTTTCAAGTAATTCTTGTATAATTTCAGCAACTTCTTTTTCCGGCAGGGAAAAATTGCCCGGGTTTCCGCCCGCAAATGATATCATACCGGGTTTCGCGGTAAGCTTTAACAGCTCTCTTATAGCGGAACCTGTAATCGGCTCCATGCGTTTTGCAAAAGTAAAATCGCCCATATCTTCCTCCTAAAAAGCCCCCCTTCAGATGTCTGAAGGAAGGCGTATTATCGCGGTACCACTTCCGTTTAGTGCAAAGCACCCTCATGGAAAAATTCCTGCGCTATAAGCGGCGCGCCGCCGAAGCCTTTGAATTCAGCCCCGCACTCCAAGGTGTATTCAGCTTTACCCCGCTATGCCCTTACACCACCCGGACACTCTCTTAAAGCCTAAAGTTAAGCCTAGTTCTCCCCTTCAACGCATGAAAATTATATTAAATTGCGCATATGTTGTCAAGCAAAGATATAGCAGCGCACTTAGGTATCTTTTTGGTTTTAGCATTTAGTTATCATTTCCATTTCCTAAAAAAAGTGAAACTCACCAAACAACTGCTTGAAATTTCCCCCTGCAACTGATATAATGCACTTCGTTCCTTAGGAACTATGGGGCATTAGCACAGTTGGTAGCGCGCTACATTCGCATTGTAGAGGTCAGCGGTTCGAATCCGCTATGCTCCACCAAAACCGCTTAAATCCTTTGTTTTACAATGGGTTTGGGCGTTTTTTATATGAGGTGAATTATGCTGCAGGCGCTTTTTAGGTATTAATCCTCTGCTGCCAAAGGGCGGGCTAAGGCAATATAATAACTTGTTGAAGCTATCCATTTATAATTATTCAGTGAAAATAACATGTGAAAAGTGATTGCGGGGCATTGCAGCCGCGCTCAATAGAATAAAATAAAAATTTACGCCGCTATTTAAGCCCTATATGTAAAATATATACTTTTTCGCGTGAAAACGGGTATGTAAAAAATTGCATTTTGTTATTTTTTAATATATAATATGTAGATAGTTGCAGGTGATATTTTTCACTTGACGGGAGGCTGGTGATTCGGCATCATTACTACAGATAGACAGACAGAAAATATACATGCCTGTATAGTTATCCACCTCCTCAAAGCGAAACAAGCGGCGCTCTCGTGTTTTTTTACCGTGTGGGCGTTTTGTGTTGTTATAGGGGTCATGGCTTTATGCCTGACCCCTTTCGCTTTGCTTATAAACGCTCCGTAACGCTATTAAATGTCCATTATGTTTCCTGTAATTGTTTTTCTGGGAATGCATAATGAAAGCAAATCGTATCCTGCCGCGTTGCGCACAAAGCGCCGCGAGCCCGCGCATACAGGGGCAGCGAAACAGCCGCTATATATAATAGGCAATTGAAGAAAATAAAAAGATATTAAGTAATAAACGGGAGGACAGGTTAACCATGAAAACGAAAAAAGCAATATCACTTATACTTGCGCTTTTTATAGTGTGGGCTGCGCTGCCCATTCAAAGCGCTTTTGCCTCGCCCAAAAGGTGGTACGTAGCAACAACCGGAGATGAGAGCTATAGCGGCGACAGCTGGACCTATGCCAGGTCGAATTTAATGAACGTGATGAACGAAGCTGGTACCAACGATGAAATATGGGTGGCTGAGGGAACATACAGCCCGGGTGACTTCGCAAATGATACTTTCCTTTTGGAAAAAGGCGTTAAAGTATACGGCGGTTTTTTAGGAACCGAGACGGAACTGTCCGCCCGTAACTTGACGGCGAACGAGACTATCCTTGACGGCGGCAACATTAACTTGAGTGTGGTGACAGGCGGAACGGACGCAACCCCCGACGACACACGACTTGACGGCTTTACTATAAAGGGCGGAAATGTGCCTTTTGCTTTCTTATTTGGAGGCGGGATGTACAACGATAGCTCCAGCCCGACTGTGGCGAACTGCACCTTTTCAGGCAACACGGCAAATTGGGGCGGCGGGATGTACAACACAAACAACTCCAGCCCTACGGTGGAAAACTGCACCTTTTCCGGCAACACGGCAAATTATTACGGCGGCGGGATGTACAACGAAAACAACTCCAGCCCGACTGTGGCTAACTGCACCTTTTCCGGCAACACGGCGAACAGCGACGGCGGCGGGATGTACAACGAAAACAACTCCAGACCTAAGGTGAAAAACTGCACCTTCTCCGGCAACACGGCGAACCAGGACGACGGCGGCGGGATGTACAACGCAAACAACTCCAGCCCGACTGTGGCTAACTGCACCTTTTCCGGCAACACGGCGAACAGCAACGGCGGCGGGATGTACAACGATAGCTCCAGCCCTACGGTGGCGAACTGCACCTTTTCCGGCAACACATCGGAAAATTTAGACGGCGGCGGGATGTACAACTACAACTCCAGCCCTACGGTTACAAACTGCGCCTTCACCGCCAACACAACAGAAAGGTACGGCGGCGGGATGAGCAACTTAGACTCCAGCCCTACGGTGGTAAACTGTACCCTCTCCGGTAATACATCTAAAAGCGGCGGCGGGATGTGCAACTACAACTCCAGCCCTACGGTTACAAACTGCACCTTATCCGACAACAGGGCAACGTTGAGTGGCGGCGGCATAAACAACCTACAAAACGCTAGCCCAATACTGGCAAACACTATACTGTGGGGCAACACAGCCCCCGCTGATTGGGGACCTGACATATTTCAGAACACAGGGATCCTAAACCTGAAAAACTGTGTGGTTGAAAAATATAAATTTTACAACGCGGACGAAAACATAAGCAACCTCATCACAGGCGACCCAAAGCTTAAAGCGTTGAACAAGGCGGGCGGCAGCCCTGATACTGCTTCTGATGTGTATATATATAAGCTGCAAACAGGCAGCTCGGCTATAGATGCGGGGCTTATTGGCAACGGCATCACAGTTCCCAATAAGGACCAGCGGGGCACTGACAGACCGCAGGGGGCAGGCGTAGACATAGGCTCTTATGAAGCGGAGTATACCATTACTTCCGTTGAGGTTAATCCTGATACGGCAAGTGTGAAAAAGGGAGAAACACAGAGCTTCACCGCGAACGTTACAGGCACGGGTGATTATAACAACACGGTTACTTGGTCGGTTATAGACAAAACATCCTCCGGAACGACAATCTCAGACAGCGGAACGCTCGCCGTAGCCGCGGATGAAAACGCAACCGCATTAACCGTAAAAGCAACTTCAAAAGGCGACAGCACGAAATCCGACACCGCAACCGTAACCGTTGAGGAAGCGGTGGCTGTAACGGGAGTAACGGTAGATCCGGAAACTTTAACATTAACAGCGGGCGGGGCAGCCGAAACGCTTACAGCGACTGTATTACCAACTGACGCGGCAAATAAGGATGTAACATGGGCGTCAAATAACGAAACCGTAGCGACTGTGGCAAATGGCGTAGTAACCCCGCTAGCCGCGGGGCAAGCTATTATTACTGTTAAAACTGTAGACGGCAACTACCAAGCTACCTGCACTGTGAATGTTAACGCTGCCACGGTGGCTGTAACGAGTGTATCGGTAGATCCGGAAACTTTAACATTAACAGCGGGCGGGGCAACCGGAACATTAACGGCGACTGTATTACCTACCGAAGCGACAAATAAGGATGTAACATGGGCGTCAAATAACGAAGCTGTAGCGACTGTGGCAGACGGCGTAGTAACCCCGATAGCCGCGGGGCAAGCTATTATTACTGTTAAAACTGTAGACGGCAGCAAAACAGCTACATGCACTGTAACCGTGCAAGCGGCTGCTGTGCCAGTAACAGGCGTTAAGCTTAATAAGACTTCAACCACCCTTGTTGTTGGCGGCTCTGAAACTCTGTATGCAACCGTTGAACCCGCAACAGCCACAAACAAAAATGTAATATGGAGCAGCGATAAACATTCAGTAGCAACCGTTGATACAATAGGCAATGTAAAAGCGGTGGGCGTTGGCACTGCCACAATAACCGTTACCACTGAAGACGGCAGCAAAACAGCTACATGCACTGTAACCGTACAGGCGGCTGCTGTACCAGTAACAGGCGTTAAGCTTAACAAGACTTCAACCACACTTGTTGTTGGCGGCTCTGAAACTCTGTATGCAACCGTTGAACCCGCAACAGCCACAAACAAAAATGTAAAATGGAGCAGCGATAAACATTCAGTAGCAACTGTTGATACAATTGGCAATATAAAAGCGGTGGGCGTTGGCACTGCCACAATAACCGTTACCACTGAAGACGGCAATAAGACTGCCGCGTGCACTGTAACTGTACAGTCAGCAGGCATAAACTATACCACAGTTTCAGGCGATGGCCAGACCCATACCCGAAGCAGCGGCGAAGACCTGCTACTAACCGTAAAACGGAATACTGAGGATAATAAATCCTTTGGTCTATTCCGTGAGCTTAGGAAAGACGGCGCGCCTGTTTCTAAAAGCCACTACACCACGCAAGGGGGCAGCATTATTATACGGCTTAAATCCGCTTGGCTGGATACGCTATCTGCAGGCTTGCATACGCTTAGCATTATATTTGAAGATGGGGAAGCCAAGGCTTCATTTACCATAAAGGCAAAGCCGGGCAGCTTTGAAGATGTAACGGTACCCAAAGATAGCTTTACCTTTACCAAGCTGTGGCAGGGCGGTACAGAAAAGGGCATAGACTGGACTCTGTATGACGAAATGGACCAAGTCGCCCACAAGCTGTTTAACAAGAAGGTTGTTAGCAAAACTGAATGGAAGTATGAAGCTTGGTTCGATAAGCCGGTTTCCCGCTACGTGGTTGAAAAACCTGTTGCAGGTTACTCAACGCGCTATAAAAACGTGGGCGTGTACGCCGGAATTACAGACCGCTGCTGCAACGGCGGCACAATAATAAACTACAAAATCCCCCAGACAGGGGATAAAGCCGACCTTGCGCTATGGGCGGGCTTGGTACTGCTTGGCATTACTGGCATAGGCATAGCGCTTATGGCAGGCAAGCGCAGGAAGACAAGAAAATAACGCGCAAGCGATAAAACAGGCTCTGTCTAGCAATACGGACAGAGCCTGAGCGTTAGAAAGGGCAATATATTGCAAGGCGGACGATGGAACGGGCGCAGGTCGCGCCGTGTGCGTTATAACCGTTTTCGTTGGGAGAGACTGGCTTTGCTGGTGGTTTCTGCCGCGCTGGTTATTTTCGGTTTGAGCAAGCTTATAGGCTATGGGCGTGACTTAGCTGCATCCCGCCGCACAGCGAAAGAACTGCGGCAGGTATACCAAGCAAATACGCCTGTTGCGCCTGTGGAAACTGCAGCCTCAACGGCTTTGCCTGAAACTGTTGCGCCGGTAATTACCGCGGCGCAGAACACTAAAGTAGCGCAGGCAAGCTCCGCCCCCACATTTGCGCCCGCCCCAAGGCTTGGGGCTATTGCTTACCCGGGCAATTCAAAGCTGCGCGTAAGCGGCAGATTCAAAGCGCTTAGGAGAGAAAACAGGGATATAATCGGCTGGCTAAGCATTGGAAAAATGCTGGATGAGGCAGTGCTGCGGCGGGATAACGAATATTATATGACGCATGACGCCAGAGGCGATAAAAACGTGAATGGCGCGCTGTTTTTGGACGCTTCCATTTCGCTGAACACCAGACCCCATACGCTGCTTATATACGGCCATAACATGAAAAGCGGCGCAATGTTTGGCTGCCTGCGGAACTATGAAAACATAAGCTTCTATCAGAACAGCCCATTTATAAGCTTTGACAGCCTGTACGAGGAAGGGCGGTACGTGGTATTTGCTGCCGGCATAGTAAGCACAGAGCCAAGCCGCTGGCATTATGTGGACTTCTATGCGCTTGGGTCGGACGATATTAGGGAGCGGCAAATGGCAATAGACGCGCTTATATCCGCCTCCGTTAACACCTGCAATATTGATGTTCGCCCGGAGGATCAACTGCTGGCGCTGGTAACCTGCGTAAGCCGCGATGATGAGCGCCGGGTGGTTGCCGCCCGCCGCATAAGGTACGGAGAAGACGAAGCCGTGCTTAAAGAGCTGGCGGAAAGAAGCAGGAAAAGGTAAGGCGGACAATTTATAGGGCAGAGTTTCAAACCTGTTAAGCTACACCTTATGGGTTTAAATACAAACACTATTTTCTGGTAGACAGATTATTTAATTGAAGCTACGGATTTAATAACAACAAAAAGGCAGTCGCTAAACTATCAACTGTCTTTTTGTTTATTTTATTTGTTTTTGAATGCTAGTATTGGTAATAAAAAACACATCAACATGTTTAGACTTAAACATTTTGGGTATACTATTTTTATAGTTTTTATTTAAGGAGGATTTATGAACAATCTACAAGTCTTTGGTATTGGTTTGATTTTCGGTCTTTTAATTTCCTACGGCAAAATGAACCGATATGACACAATTGCGGCTCAATCCGTATTCGCGAAAATGAATGTAATGAAAACTATTGTAATGGCTATGGGTGTAGGCAGCATACTAATAATGCTTGAGATGTCCATGGGACTGGCGTCTTTCCACGTAAAGCCCTTTATGCCGATTGGCACGCTGCTTGGCGGTCTAATTTTCGGCGTGGGTATGGCGCTGAGCGGCTATTGCCCGGGTACAATGCCAATTAGCCTTGGTCAAGGGTCTGTGGACGCTCTGGCTGGTATATTGGGCGGGCTTGCGGGCGGAGCTGTGTTTACCGTACTTTATAAACCCTTAAGCAGCCTCATGACTGTGCAATCTAAAGCTACCCTATTTACTTTGATGGGGTCTACATATTCTTTCGGATATGCAAGTGTTGTAGTTGTATCAGGCTTGGTGTTTATACTTTCCACCTTTGTTATGCATAAAATTGACGAAAAAAATAATAATAAGAGCATGAATTGGGTTGTTACGGGCATAGGTCTTGGTCTTTTGAATGCCGCCTTATTCTACAAGGATTGGCAAAACAAACCCCTCGGCGCTTCAACCTGCTACCCCTTTGTTGCCGGCAATTTATTGGGCTTAACGGGTAGCGAATACTACCCCTCCACTGTTGGCAGCGGAAAGTGGCAGATCTGGTTTCTCTTTGGCGCCTTGGTTGCCGGTTTCATATACGCTGTTGCTACTAAATCCTTTAAAGTTGAAATTACGCACCAATTCTGGGAAGAACACCACGGAACGGACAAAACAAAGCGTCTTGTATGGGCTTTCATAGGCGGCTTTCTGCTGATTTTCGGCGCCCGTCTGGCTGATGGCTGCACTAGCGGTCACTTCCTAACAGGCGGTATGCAGTTTGCCCTCTCCTCCTACGCGTTCATGGTACCTACTATGATAGGTTTTCTAATAACAGGCAGGCTGTTTTACAACAAAAAATAATATAGCATTTATACTAATAATAAAACCCCAAGATATAAGAATGGTCTTGGGGTTTACTTATGGCTATTTGCAGGTAATTGGATACACTATACAAATCCGGCTACAAATATAGCTAATTCCAGACTAAAGCACTTTTCCTTTAATAGATTATGTATGTATGTTCAAAATACATATAAACACCAAACATATAAATTGCCCGATATTTTTAAAAGTTCATTATTATTGTTCCGTGTAGTTCAGCGCCGCGTTTAGCGCGTTTTCATCTTCAAGCAGCCATCTGCCAAGGCGCCTTGTGGCGATTTTTACAGTTTTCCTTGCGTTTTTCCTGCGCTTCCTTATTGGATAAGCGATTTTGCCATCCGCGCTGGTTATGTAGAAGAAACGGATATAGCTGTCTTTAATTACTTCTATACTTTCAATTTCAGCTGAACCTTTGGTGTAAAGTTCATTTAGAAACTTCGCAATACATACGGTATTAAGCAGGTCGCCTTCCCTGACATGTTGTCTGAAATCCCGTTTTTCAGCTACATATAGCGCAGTATCCAAATTTGTAACCATTTTACCTTTGCTTAGTAAATTCAGCTCCATCGCAAGGCGTATCATATGCTTACAAGGGGATTTTCTCATAAGGTTTATGTTAAAATCCTCGCAGGAACAGTCTTTAAGGGTTGTAACATACTTTCCCCTTTTGCCAGCGAAAACCGCAGAGGTATCGCCCTTGTCTTTGTCCTTCCACTCAATGGGCGTCATTCTGGCTTTTCTTGCCGCTTTCCTTCTCTTCCTATCGATATTATGCCACATAGGGTACTCAAGCCTGTTTTTCATTCGCTACCTCCTATTATTTTTTTCGTGCAGTTAATAGATAAGTAAACAGCACAACGCTTATATTTTTGCTTTAGGGAACTCCTGTTGCTTATATTATAGCACAAAAGCATTATTTAGAAAAACCGCAATAAAATTATGGCTTCCAAAAGGAAACCATAATAGCTTTTGTATAAAATTGTAAATCAGTATATTAACGCCTATTCGCCCAAATACTTATGCATATTGGGCGTTAAGCCTACGCCTATAACCTCATTTTGAGGTCTTGCGTTGTTATGTACGCCGTTATTGTCTAACTGATTTAGCTGCTGACCCATGAATATTACGCTGGAAGTCCATCCGCCATCTAGGTTGAACGCCGTTTCACAGCCCAGTTCCTTTAGTATAAACGCACCATCCCTGCATTTAAGGCCTCGGCTAACTTTCGTTCTACCTTCGCCTACGAGCAGATAATAATGCCCCGGCTTAACCATGCCTATCTGCACCCTAGGTTCGGGGTTGTAGCCGTAGTTTTCATAGCTCATGTTTACTTCGCCATCTCTAATGAGCACGGGTCCGAAAGTAAATACATCCGTCGCTCCGGAGAATACCAGCTCAGCCGCGGTAATCTCATTCTGTTCAAATACCTTCATATCGCCATCGGGATAAAGCGCCATCATATCAAGCGGCGGGTAGGTTTGCTTGGTTTTTGTGGGCGGGTCATCGAACAGTATTTCTCCATCCCTTATTTCAACGCCTGTACGCACGCCGGGTCTGCCGGTTCTGTATATATAGTAGTCCGCTCCAAAGGCGAACACAAGGTTATGCATCCTTGCAATATCGCTCTGCTTAGCTTTAAAGGCATCTCTATTTACTGTGCGGTTTTCCGCGAATGGGTAGGTACGGAAAGGCTGCACGCCCTCTGGCACGCGTATTTCAGCAATGAAGTAACTGGTGGGACGGTTGGGTTTTTTCTCGTCAAATACGCCCTTGTGCTTTTTAATTTCAATACGCAAATCTTCAGAGCAGTAGCGCCATTCGCCTTTTTCAGCATCTATAGACACAAATTCTTCGCTGCCTTTAGGTAAGAAGCCTTCGGGAGTAAGCAGAGGGAAACCATCAATTTCTAGTGATACGAAACTCTTATATGCTTCTTCACTTGCCTTAAGCTCTTCTTCAAGCGCGGAGATTTTATCAGCATCCGCTCCTTCCTCTTTCGCAAGCGCTAGGGCTTCCTTTGCGTCTTTTACGGCTTTTGCAGCCATTACACGCTCTAAATCGCTTTTTGTTTGCGCAAGCTTATCCACCAAAGCCTGCTTGCTTTCTTCTATTTGTTGTAAAGCAGCTTCAATTAGTTGTTGCCTTTGCAGTTTTTCAAGCGCTTCCTGAGTTGCGTTTAATATAAAGGGGTCTTCCATGCTGCCTGAGCCGCTTTTTATAGAGATTATGCTTGCATCCAGCCTTAGAGTAGGCCTTATGCCGGATACGGTAACAACAGACGAAAAGCCCATTACGCCGTCTGCCAGCACGCGCCTTAGCGAATTTTTGCTGCTTTTTGACGCTTCATTCATCCAATAGCTGGACGGGCTTGATGTACCCCGCGCAATTGCATGTTCTGTCGCGTATGCAATCCTTAGTTTTTCTGTACCAAGGCCTAATTCCTTGTTCCTTAACAAATCCGGGCTGGGTAAATCTATAGGGTCATCGCCGAAGAAAGCGGTTCTCTCCTCATTAGAAAAGGCGAGGAAAGGTAATTCTTCTTTTACATACCTATATATATCGCTGTTTTCATAGCCGCTGAAGCTGCCTGTATCGCTATGGGCTGCCCTTGCGTCTATAACATACTCAGAGAAGAGCAGTATATTATCTTCCTCTACAGCCATTACCCGCCAGAGCAAAGCCGCGCCACTGCCGCTTGGGCAATGCCCAAATAGTATATACTGATAATCCCCTCCGCCATAGGATTGTAATTCGGCATGAGCCGCTGAAAAAAGCATTAGTATACAGCCCAGAATTGAAAAGAAACGTTTGCGCATGGAATACCTCCGAAAAATAATAGCACAGGTAGTATATACCTAACTAGGTTTTGGGTCAAACCCTAAATTAATAATCTACGCCCTTTATTGAAAGCGCTATAAGCGGGTCAAATTCGCTTATATCTTCCTTGGTTACCCTAAGCAGTTTTGCCTTAGTTGGGGTTATAGGCAGCATTTCCTCATAGAAGGGCTCTACCCTTGAAACATCAGAAAGGCCGCCCTTATCTACCTGATAATGCATAGGTATTGTGATTTTCGGCTTTAATTCCCTTGCTATTTTAGCGGCTATTTTGCTATCCACCGTATACTTACCGCCAACAGGTACCATAAGAATATCTACGCCTTTTAAAAACTCTAGTTGTTCATCATTTGGGTAATGCCCTAAATCGCCAAGATGAGCTATGCTTAGGCCCTCTAAATCGTAGCGGAATATGAGGTTTTCGCCTCTGAGCGCGCCTTTTTCTTCATCGTGGTAGCTTTTAATTGAAGAAATAGTACCGCCCTCTATGTCATATTTTCCTTCTTCTCTAAGTACAGTGGGCTCTCCCGTAACTTTTTGCAAATAGCAATGGTCAAAATGACCGTGGCTAACGGTTACGATATCAGCCGATACCTCTTTTAGGGGGAAATTTACCCTATCATCATAAGGGTCGGTAAGTATTCTAAGACCTTTTGAGCTTTCAATAAGGAACTGTGCATGGCCGTGGTAATAGATTAACATTGTTTTTCCTCCTTCATTCTTTTTATATAACTATACAATAATAACTCCCCTCCCGCAAAGGGAACGGGGGTTTTGCGTCTTAGCGCAACTGCCATATCATTCATAAGCGAACTACATACATTGTTAAGCGGCATAATTTCCTGCATATGCAGCTGTTCTATTATTTTATATGCATGTTCAGGCAAAAAAGCGCCTTTATGCCGCCTTAGCATGTTTACGCATGAAATAATGTATATATTACCGTCATCTGCGGGTGGCAGAGGTATATACGAAATACTATCAATAAAAGCCTTTATAGTTTCATATGTGGGTGTAATTAGCGCGTAAGAACCCTCAATATCAACGGAAAAACCCCCTTCTATTAAAGGGGCGGCGCAATAATCTGAAAACCTCTCGGGAAAATCAGAAAAAAATAGCGCCCGCCTTTTGCGATCCCTCTGTAATAGGCAATTAGAGGGCATTAGGCTGAGCGCTTTTGTTTTAAAATAATCAATCGGCACTTTTGGAATCTGCCTGAAGCTGAATATGGAGTTTATGGAACGCAGCGTATTGACCTGCAATATCAAGCTGATAGCGCAGGCTTACCTCTCCGCTTCCGTCCTCATTTATGTTGTATTTTACAAGGGTTGGGAAAATGCCCATATCAAGCGAACCGAATGGAGTGCGGTACACGCCCTCAAAACGGCAGCCTTTTTCAAATACCATGTCGGTACCGAAAGGTCCGTCGCTTGCCATGGTTACAATGCCGTTATCCATGGTTAACAATACATTTTGCATTTCGTTTTCATCGGACACGGTTTCGCTGTAGCGAAGACGCCAAGAATCCTTTTTGCCTGAAAGTTTGCCAAGTGTAGTAACGCGCAAAACGCCGTCATAATCGTCGAGCAATGCCGTTCTACCGGTTAAAGTGAGAAGCACATCTTTGTTCTTCAAAAAACACACCTCCTCTTCCCCACTACATTATAACATACCCAAGTTGAATTGAGAACAATCAACCAGCCACTAATTTTGGATTATTTGTAACAAATTTATCCAAAAACGCAAGTACCCTGCAAATACAATGTTTTTCCCCCAAAGGCTTGACAAATAGCAATGCAGCACTTAGAATTAGCTGTGTTCCAAAGGAAATCACAAGGAGGAAACTTATTTGAGCACCGAGAGGTTTGCCATATTGGTAGATTCGTGTTCCGATGTACCTGAAGAATTTATAGATAAATATAAGATTTATGTCGTGCCCATGCGCTTACTCTATAAAGGCAGAGAATACCTTGATAGAGTAGATATTAGTCCGCAGGAAGTGTACGATAATATGCATATTGAGGTACCTACAACCTCTCAGCCCACAGTGGGCGATGTTGCAAGCGTACTAAACCGCATAGCGGATGACGGCTATACCACTGTAATTGCAATCGCAATTTCAAGCGGGCTTTCAGGCTCTTATAACTCTATGCGCCTTGCGGCTGAGCAGGAAAAAAGGCTCAAGGTATATGTTGTAGATACTTTAAGCATAGGCATAGGCGCCGGTGCCAGCGCTATATACGCCGGCAGCCTTATAGAGCAAAAGTTTGCAGCCTCTGAAATAGTTGAAAGGCTTAATAAAAGCATCAACAATGCCCGTATATATTATAGCCTTGCAACGCTTGAATATTTGGCAAAAGGCGGTAGGATAGGCAAAGTGGCTGCGGCGCTTGGTTTTCTGCTACGCATAAAGCCTATAATAACCTGCGATGAAGAGGGCAAATACACCATAGCCTCAAAGGCGCGCGGACGCGCTCATGCGCTTAAAGAGCTTGTAAACCTAACAGCAGAACATGCAAAAAAATATATGCGCTACTATATACTTATAGCTCACGGCAGCGCAAAGGAAGAGGCCCAAAAGCTGCTTGCAGAGCTTAAACAACTATTACCAGACAGCCTTGATTTTATTTTCTCAGAGCTTAGCCCCGTTCTCGGTGTGCACACAGGTCCCGGAATGGTAGGCGTAGGTATTTATCCAATAGATTAACTTTTTAGGCAGCAATTTGTTTTCATAAATAAGCTACAAAACTCAAATTAATTTCAATAAATTACTAAAGGATTTATCCCGCTTGCATTCTATGAAAACATTTCACCCTTATATTTATATGCCTTTTACCAACATACATAATTAATATTGACAACTTTTAGGAGGGAATCCAAATGTATACTCAAGAAGAATTACTGAAAATGACAGTTGCCCAGTTGCGCAAATACGCAAAGGAGCAAGGTATCGGTTTACAAACAAACATGCCTAAGGCAACTATTATAGAAACTATCCTTAATAACCAGCCAGAAAGGGATGAGGCTGCAAGCGTAGTATCAAATGCTTCAAGACCTATAAGGCAGGCGCTGATTATTTCAGATAATTCTGATGATATACCCGTGATGACTGTACATAGTACTGCCCCTAAGATGCCGACTCCCCCACCAAAAGCTCCGGTGGAAAAACCTCCGATGGATACGAGCAAAGCGAACAAGCCAGAATTTTCGCTAAAAGGCGCTCGCGCTTGGCACAACCCGCGTCCCTTTGTTCCGCAGCAAAGCAGCGCAAACAGCAGTAAATTTGTTCCGCCCGGCGCACAGACTATAAAAACCGCTTACGGTACGGAAGATGGTATAGCTCGCCCCGCCCCTACCTTTTCAAGGTTCGGTCCTGATGCGGGTACTAGCGGTACCACCGCTACACAGCGTGTATATAGACCCGCGCCTATCTCAAGGAGCCTTGGCACTAGGCTTAGCGCGCAGGAAAGCACCCTTCCCGACCCTTCGCCCGCTAGCAGCACGCCCGTTTATTCCAATGAGAGCGGTCATAGCTCCTATATACGCAGAACTGAAGGCAATTTAAGCATACCGGATATGCTTGCAGCGGGCGATATAGAGGACGGCGCCGGCGTGCTTGACATCACCGATGATGGGCATGGTTTCCTGCATGTAAACAACTGCCTACCCAGTGGAGATGATATTTATATTTCAAACGCTCAGATAAGGCGCTTTCTCCTGCAGGATGGGGACTATGTAGAAGGAAAGGTTCGCCCCCAGCAGAATATGGATAGGTCAAGAGCGATGCTCTACATTACTTCCGTAAACGGGCAGGAGATAGACGAAAGAAAAATTCCCGCGGATTTTAACAGCCTAACCGCTCAATACCCAATAAAACGCTTAAAGCTTGCGAACCGCGAACATCCTCATCTTTTCTTAAGGATGATAGAGCTGTTTACGCCAATCGGCTTTGGGCAGAGAGCGCTTGTTGAAATACCCACGCATTTTGATACCGTTAATTTTATCAAACAAATTGATGCAAGCGTTAGCGATAGGCATGAGGATTTAACCAGCATAATAGTACTTGCAGGCGAAAAGCCCGAAGAAGTACCCGAGCTTAAAGAGCAGGTAAATAGCGATGTATACTTTGCCACCTTCGACACCCCTGTTAAAAACACCATCAGAGTTGGCGAAATGGCGGCTGAAAGAGCAAAGAGGCTTGCAGAGGCTGGAAAAGATGTTCTTATTATAATTAAGGATATTGTTGCGCTAAGCCGCGCTTACCTTGCATCTGCAGGCATACAGGAAACAAGCTATAGTGCCTTGCATCCGCTAAAGCAGCTCCTTGGCACAGCCAGAAGCCTTAAGGATGGCGGCAGCGTTACCATTGTTTCATTCATAAAAATTGGCAACAGCAAAACCGCAAAAAAGGTGTTTGATGAAGTATACCCCCTGCTAAATAGCTATGTGCTGCTTGATAGCAGCCTGCATGAAAAAGGCTTCAGCCTTCCCTTCAACCTAGAGAAGAGCTTTACATTGCGCAGCGAAACCCTTCTAACCGATGGAGAGAACGATTTAATGCAAAAGCTTCTCCCGATTATATCAACAAAGAGCAATGAAGACGCGCTGTCACTCGTACTTTCTATGATGGAAAAAACAGACACAAACAGGGAACTCATTTCCCGATTTGACAGTTTAGCACACAAATAACGGAGAATAATAATGAGCATTACAATTAAAAACATAGGTAAGGATAAATTAGGCAGAGCTATTGACAGCATAACGCTTAAAAATGCAAATGGCGCTTCCGCCACTGTTATGAACTTTGGTGCTACGCTGCTTAGCGTATGCGTACCAGATAAGGACAATAATTTTAGCAATGTATGCCTACGCTATAATAACTTGTCCGACTATGACAGACCTAAAAACGGCTACCCCGGCGCAACGATTGGCAGGTTTGCAAACCGTATAGCAAACGGAAGATTTATGTTAAATGGCAAAGAGTATAATATAACCAAAAACGAAGGCAACAACACTCTGCATGGCGGAGCGCTGGGCTTTGGTCGCCAATGGTGGGCATATGAATGCAGCGAAGGTAAGGACGCAAACGCCGTTCACCTGCACTATACATCACATGATGGCGAGGAGGGTTTCCCCGGGAACCTTAGGGTACAGGTAGTATACCTCTTTACCGAAAATAATGAGCTGCAGATAAATTATATGGCTACCTGTGATGAGGACACCGTTATTAACCTTACAAACCACAGCTATTTTAACCTTGCCAATTCCGGCGATTGTCTAAACCATGAAGTGCAGATTATTTCTGACGCAATAGTAGAAACTGGTGACGGACTTATACCCACAGGAAAATTACTGCCTGTTAAAAACACACCCTACGACTTGAATAATTTCACCCGTCTTAGTGATGCCATATCCAAAAAAGATAGCCACCCCATGATGGCAAGAGATAATGGCTTTGATGTAAGCTACAACCTAAACACCAGTGAGTACCACCATGCGGTAACTCTGCGTTGCCCTGATACCAGACGCATTATGAAAGTATATACCGACCAGCCGGCAGTACAGTTCTACTCCGGACAAGGCTTAAAAGGCGGAAGCTTGGGCGATGAGGGCAAGGAATTTGTTCCCTTTGGCGGTCTTGCGTTTGAAACACAGCACCACCCAGACAGCGTAAATAGACCCAATTTCCCTTCAACCGTTTTAAGAAAGGGCGAAGTGTTTACAAGCACAACAAGCTACGCCTTTTCTGTGTTTTTATGAGGAGGATAGTATGAACATTTTAATAGTAGTAGATATGCAGAACGATTTTGTTTCAGGCTCGCTTGCAACAGAAGAGGCTAAGACCATTGTGCCTTGTGTAGTAGATAAGATAAATAATTTTGATGGAAAGATTATATACACAAGAGATACCCATTTTGATGATTATCTCAACACTTCCGAGGGAAAAAAGCTACCTGTAGAGCATTGTATAAAAGACAGCTTTGGCTGGGAAATTGTAAACCCTGTTAAGGAAGTAGTCGGGGATAGCAAAATTATAGATAAACCTTCATTTGGCTCTATAGAACTTCCAAAGCTTGTGTATGAGGTAGCAGGTTTTAATAAGGTATCTTCTATAACGCTTATAGGTTTATGTACGGATATTTGCGTGCTTTCAAATGCGCTTATATTAAAGGCTGCATTTCCCGAAGTGGAAATTATTGTAGACGCATCTTGTTGCGCTGGAACCACTGTTCAAAGCCATAACACTGCGCTAGACGCGCTTGGACCTTGCCAGATAGAAGTGATAAACCGCAGCTAATTGAGCAAATATTTGTTAGGCTACAATACATTTATGACACGAGAAAGGAAAAACGAGAGACCCTTTGGTATAATATAAATCATCAAAATAATTATCAAGAAAGGATCTCTCAATGGCTAGTATAACAGAAGGAATGCGACATAGGAAACGGATAGTGGAATATGCAATACTACACAACAATAATGCACTTGCAGCAAGAAAGTTTCGAAAAACGCGACAGTATGTAAGCTATTGGCGTAAGCGATATGTTAAGGGTGACATAGAATCGTTAAGGAAAAAGTCCACACGCCCAAACTCTCACCCTAACCAACACACTGAAAAAGAACTAGAGCTTATTCGTCATATGTATAGATATCATAGGCATAGAGGCTTAGCGCATGTCTTTAGGAAGTGTCAAGATGAAGGCTATA
>JAAYRU010000031.1 GCA_012518615.1 Christensenellaceae bacterium
GTCATAGGACCGGGTTTGAAGAGTTCTTTCTTTTTGTTCGCCATAACATGGACCTCCTATAATTTATTATTCTATCATAGAAGGCCGTGGGTTTCTCACTTATTTACAGACTTTTTTTCACAGGCTCGGGGAGAAATCCTCCCCTATTCGATTGTTAAAAAATTTTCTTGTATACCTATATTCTTTTTAGACTTTTTATATATTCCTTTTTGTCATCGCTTATCCTGTAGCTATCACGCACTTTTTCTATGGTTTTGTTGTGAGTCCATGTAGATAGCATGTTTTCTTCAAGCACGGGTATTGCAAAACTGTATTGTTTTGCAAGTGCGGTGGCGAAATACCAAGCAATGCACATGTTTATATAGTATTCGTCCGATTGTATATTACAGACCAGCTTAATATACTCCTCATCAAAATAATCATCTAAGTAGTATTTCATAAGCATATATATAGCAAAACGCAGGGTATATATGTGCTTTGAAGCAAGGCAGCTGCGGATAAAATCAAGCGCCTTTTCGTTATGCTTTAGAAATATTTTAGGCGCTAAAGTATCGCATACAGCCCAGTTATCTACATGCGGGAGAAAACTTTTGAGCAGCGGAAGCAGAGCATCTATATCCTTATATTTAGAAAGTATAGAGGCGTGTAGAAGGTTTTCTTCGTGATATTTATGTGGAAGGGCAGAAATAAAAGCTATATGGGCATTATCCGCCATTAGCTTTTTAGCCAGCGCATGTATAACAGGCATTCTAACGCCTATTATGCTTTCTGGTGATATATTAGGCACAAGCCGGCTTGTAAATGCAGCGTATTTTATGTCCCTATTAGCAAAAAGATATTCTGTAATAGTTGAATTATGTGCCATATCCTTATTGTAATTAGTATTTTTCATGAAAACAATCTATCAGCTTATATATTCCCATTTTAATGTAGACCTATCATGCGATGTAACTGAAAGCTTATCGCCCTCTTTCCAATCAGGCAATTCAAGGTTTGCGTCATAATATAAAAGGCGGTCGTCCTCTTCTTCATCTACATCGCCTATATTTATATAATAGGGTATGAAAATCACGCCTTCGCGCTTTGCGGGGGAATCTATAAAGCCTTTGAAAACGCCATGCATAGTGCGGTTTTTTCCATAAAGCATGTTTAGCAGAAACTTTTTATAGCTATATATAGGGCTTACAAACATACCCAAAGTAAAAATTATCGAAAACAGCAGCAGTATGGCAAATATATAGCTAAACCATTCTTTTCTTGTTATTGTGGAATATATAAGCAGCCCTAGAATTGCAATATATAGCAATGCACAAAGCGCTATGCGCTTTTTAAGTTGCTTATTTATACTGTTTAGTATGTTTTCGTTGTACATAGTTCCCTCCATTCGCAGCACATATTAGCATAATGCAAACAGAATGTAAAAGGCTTTTGAACAAACATTTTTTGGATTATTATATTTGATTATTGAGTTTTTAAGGTGTAGTGTGTGCATCAAGTAAAATGACTTTTACACACTAAGCGAATTTATCAAATTAAGCTCCTCTTGTGTAAACGAAGTATTATCCTGCGCCTTTACTGCGTCCTCTATTTGGGAGAGTTTGCTTGCGCCTATAAGCACTGATGATGTGGTAGGTTTATTAAGCAGCCAAGACAGCGCCATTTGGGACAACTTCTGCCCGCGAGATAGGGCAAGGTCATTAAGCTTTCTAACTTTTTCCATCAGTTCGTCTGTAAGTTTTTCTGGTTTTAAGAATACGCTTGAGCCGCCGGCTCTGGAATCCGCAGGGATACCGTTAAGGTAGCGGTCTGTAAGTATGCCTTGATCCAGCGGAGAATAGGGGATAGCGCCTACGCCTTCTTTTTGGAGCAGGTCGTAAAGCCCTGCTTCAGGGCGCCTATCAAATATATTGTATCTGGGCTGGTGTATAAGCAGGTGTAGCCCCATTTGTTTAAGTACTTTTATGGCTTCTTCCGTCTGCTTTGCATCGTAGTTGGAAATACCTACATAAAGCGCTTTGCCGCTATGCACCGCGGTGTATAGCGCACCCATGCTTTCCTCAATGGGGGTTTCAGGGTCGGGTCTATGGTGGTAGAATATGTCTACATAATCTAGCCCCATGCGCTTAAGGGATTGGTCTAGACTTGCGAGCATCTGTTTGCGGCTGCCCCATTCCCCATAGGGACCCGGCCACATAAGATAGCCCGATTTTGTTGATATTATAAGCTCATCCCTGTGGGCGTAAAGCTCTTCTTTTAATATGCGACCGAAGCAGCTTTCAGCCGAGCCGGGCGGGGGACCGTAGTTGTTGGCAAGGTCAAAATGGGTGATACCCATATCAAAGGCGCCAAGTACCATTTTGCGGCAGTTTTCGTAATTTGCCTCGTAGCCGAAATTATGCCAAAGACCTAGCGACACGCTTGGGAGCTTAAGCCCGCTCCTGCCAACGCGCCTGTATTGCATGTTTTCATAATCAGGGTTTAGCATATTGTCCTCCTTAATTTTTTAATTTTTCTATTGCGTTTTTAACGCGGCGTATAGTTTCGTCTTTCCCAAGTAAATAGGCTATTTCAACCGCGCCGCCGGGGGTGGATTCAAGCCCCGATAGGGCAATGCGAAGCGGCCATAGCACAAGCCCGTTTTTAAGCCCTGCTTCTTTTATTGAGTTTATTAAGCTATCGTGTATTTCTTGCTCTTCCCAAGGGGATATGTTTTCTACTATAGGTAGCGCAAATTCCAGCGCGTTTAGAGCGGTTTCGGGAGTGCTTTTCATTCTCTTATGGTTATAGAGGGATATGTCATACTCCGGCATTTCTTTAAGGAAAGCTATCATTTCAGGTATGCGGTTGAATACTTCAGTGCGCCCCTGCATAAGTTTTGCAAGGTAAGTATAGTCTATATCAGTACCGTGGAGCGCCTTATCAAACCAAGGGCTTGCCATTTCAAGATAGTCTTCAAAAGGCATTTTGCGTATGTATTCGCTGTTAAACCAAGTAAGCTTATCCATATTGAATATAGCGGGGGATTTGTTAAGCCCTTCAATGTGGAAAGCCTGTATAAGCTCATCTAGTGTGAAAAATTCCCTATCATCACCGGGACTCCAGCCGAGGAGGGCTATGAAGTTTATAATAGCTTCCTTAAGGTAGCCCATATCAAGCAGGTCTTCAAAGGAAGGGTCGCCATGGCGCTTTGAAAGCTTGCGGGTTGCGTCTTTCATAACAACGGGTAGATGTAAATATTTTGGAGGCTCCCAGCCAAGCGCCTTATAAAGCAAATTATATTTTGGCGCGCTGGATAGATATTCCGTGCCGCGTGTTACATGGCTTATGTGCATTAGATGGTCGTCTATTACATTTGCGAAATTGTATGTAGGCAGCCCGTCAGCCTTTATAAGCACGCCGTCATCAAGGGTGTCGCAGGGGGCTTCTACATAGCCGAAAAGCAAATCCTCAAAAGATGCCATGCCTTCTGTGGGTATGTTTTGCCTTATGCAGTAGCTTTCGCCGCTTTCCATGCGTCTTTTTGCTTCTTCTTTAGGGATATTAAGACAATGCTTGTCATATTTCCAGCCCTTGCCTTCGCTTGTGGCTTTTTCGCGGCGGGCATCAAGCTCCTCAATGGTGCAGAAGCAAGGGTAGGCATCGCCGGATTCAACGAGCTGAAGCGCGTAGGGGAGGTATGTATCCTTCCTTTCAGACTGTATGTAGGGACCATAGGGACCACCAATATCAGGCCCTTCATCGTAGATTAGACCTGCTTGGTGAAGGGATTTATATATCTGCTCTATAGCTCCCGGAACTTCGCGCTCTTGGTCGGTATCCTCTATGCGCAGTATAAACTTACCGTCATGTTTTTTGGCGATAAGGTATGTGTAAAGCGCGGTTCTAAGACCGCCTAAGTGCAGGTAGCCCGTGGGGCTTGGTGCAAAGCGTGTGCGTACTTCTTGCATAATATCCTTCCTATTATTAAGGTCTGTAGCTATCTCTAAGAGGAACTACTCTGTTGTATACGGATTTTTCATCTGTGGAATCCTTATCCTTGCAGAAATATCCCATGCGCAGGAATTGGAATGTATCTCCAACTGCCGCGTCTTTCGCGGCGTTTTCTGCAAAGCCATGCATTACTGTAAGGGAATTGGGGTTTAATCTATCGATAAAATCTTTGCCGGAATCCTCATCATTGTCAAGCAGGGGCTCAAACAGCCTAGCTTCTATTGGGTGGGCACCATCGCGCATTACCCAGTGTAGCGTGCCTTTTACCTTACGGTCAGCCCCGGGGCTGCCGGAGCGGCTATCAAGGTCTACGCTGCAAATAATCTTTTCTATGTTGCCGTCAGCGTCTTTAACAACTTCTTCGCATTTAATAATATACGCGCTCTTAAGCCTTACTTCGCCGCCCGGGCGCAGCCTAAAGAACTTGCGGGGCGGGTTCTCAAGAAAATCCTCACACTCTATATATAGGTATTTACCAAAGGGCACTTCCCTGTCGCCAAGCTCGGGATGGTCCGGATGGTTTTCAATGGGGAGCATATCGATTTTATTTTCATCCCAATTGGAAAGCTCAATTAAAAGCGGATCAAGCACTGCCATTAAGCGGGGGGCTTTGGAGCCAAGGTCATTCCTTACGCAGTATTCAAGCAGGGCATAGTCTACAACGCTGTCGGCCTTTGCAAGACCTACTCTGTCTATAAAATCGCGTATGGCGGCGGGGGAGAAACCGCGCCTGCGCATTGCACGAAGGGTAGGCATACGAGGGTCATCCCAGCCTGTAACATAGTTTTCCTCAACGAGGCGGCGCAGGTAACGCTTGCTCATAATGGTGCGGGTTATGTTTAGCCTTGCAAATTCTATCTGCCTTGGCCCCCTTGATGTATGACCGAATTTATCCTTATGGGGCTCTCTAAAGCCAGCTTTTTCAACCACCCAGTCGTAAAGGGGACGGTGGTCTTCAAACTCTAGCGAGCAGAGGGAGTGGGTTATGCCCTCAAAGGCATCGCTAAGCGGATGAGCGTAGTCGTACATGGGATATATACACCAGTCATTGCCTGTGCGGTGGTGTTCTTCGTATAGTATGCGGTATATAACAGGGTCTCTCATGTTCATATTGGGGGAAGCCATGTCTATCTTCGCACGCAGTACATAGCTGCCTTCCTCAAATTCGCCGTTTTTCATGCGGCGGAAAAGGTCTAGGGATTCTTCCCATGGGCGGTTGCGCCAAGGGCTGTTTTTGCCGGGCTCAGTTAGCGTGCCCCTATATTCGCGTATTTCTTCTTGGGTAAGTTCGTCTATATATGCTAAATCCCTGCGGATTAAATCCTCAGCGATATCGTACATCTGCTGGTAATAATCGCTGGCGTAATAAAGTCCGCCATTCCAATGGAAGCCCATCCAGTGGACATCTTCCATAATGCCGTCTATATATTCTACCTCTTCTTTTTCGGGGTTGGTATCGTCCATGCGTAAGTTGCAAAGCCCGTTGTAGCGCTCCGCAGTGCCAAAATCCACAACCAGCGCCTTGCAATGCCCTATGTGCAAATAGCCGTTGGGCTCCGGTGGGAAACGCGTATGCACCTTTTCGCATACGCCGTCTGCCAAGTCTTTATCAATCGCGTCCCAAATAAAATTGGATTTTTCCGTATTTTCCATAGCTAGCCTCCAATAAATTATGTATATATTATAGCAAGAAGGCGGGTAATAGTCTAGATGGGGATTTTTTCCGTAAACCACGGAAACACATAAAATAAACAATTAAATCATTGCGGGAGGGGGAAAAAGGCTCTAAAATGGTGGCGAATAGAAAGGGGGAGCTAACATGAATAAATACGCTGCAAGAGTAATAGAGGAACTTAAAATAAAATACGCTCATGAGCATGAGTTTTTACAGGCTGCGCAGGAGATACTTTCATCACTAGATAAGGTGCTGTCTTTGCATCCGGAGTATGAAGAGTATTCATTACTTGAGCGCCTTATGGAGCCTGAAAGGGTTATAATATTCCGTGTACCTTGGCTTGACGATAGCGGCAAAATAAAGGTGAACACGGCCTACAGGGTGCAGTTTAACAGTAGCATAGGTCCATATAAGGGCGGAATGCGCTTTACTAAGGGCGTAAACCTAAGCACGCTTAAGTTTTTGGCTCTGGAGCAGACGCTTAAAAATGCGCTCACAGGCTTTAATATGGGCGGCGGCAAGGGCGGTGCGGATTTTGACCCCCATGGCAAGAGTGAGGGAGAGGTAATGCGCTTCTGTCAGAGCCTTATTACAGAGCTATACCGCCATATAGGCCCCAATATGGATGTGCCTGCGGGCGATATTGGCGTTGGCGCCCGAGAAGTCGGCTATATGTTCGGTCAATATAAGAGGATTACCGGGGAATTTTCCGGCGTATTCACCGGCAAGGGTTTAAGCTATGGCGGTTGCCCGGGGCGTAAGGAGGCTACAGGATACGGCCTTTGCTACTTCCTTGATGCCATGCTAAAGAAAAACGGTCATAGCATGGAAGGTAAAAATGTAGTTGTTTCAGGCAGCGGTAATGTTGCCCTTTATGCGGCTAAAAAAGCCTATGAGCTTGGAGCCTTGCCCATAGCTATGAGCGATTCAAACGGCGTTGTAGTTGATGATAACGGCATAGATATAGATTTAATGATAGATATAAAAGAGAAAAAGCGCGGGCGCATAAAGGAATATGCGGAAGCGAAGAATGTTCCCTATGTAGATAAACCCAACGCCATTTGGGAAGTACCCTGCGATATAGCACTGCCATGCGCTACTCAAAATGAGCTTGATGAAGCCGGAGCAAAAGCTCTTGTTAAAAATGGTGTAATAGCAGTTGCGGAGGGTGCAAATATGCCTACAACGGTAGAGGCTGTAAAATGCTTTAAGGATAATAGTATACTACATGCGCCTGGAAAGGCTTCAAATGCGGGCGGCGTATCAACCAGCGGTATGGAGATGGGGCAGAATGCGCTGTTCCTATACTACTCTGCCCAAGAGGTAGACAATAAGCTAAAAGGCATAATGGAAAATATATTTAAAAATGTGTCAAACGCTGCGGAAGTATATGGGGATAGCAGTATAGACTATGTTTCAGGCGCAAATGCTGCAGGCTTTTTAACAGTTGCAGATGCTATGATTATGCAGGGCTGTGTATAATAGAGTAATTTCGAAAAAGTAAGCGTTATACTACCAAAAAACAAAAAATCAGGAGAATATAAATTTCATACGAATTTTCTCTGGAAAATACATTGAAATGATGTTACTATGTTTGTGTGCATAAAACTAATCGGGAGGAAATTGTATGAGCATATTGGTAACAGGCGGAGCAGGGTATATAGGTTCTCACACTTGTGTAAAACTTATAGAGAACGGCTATGATATAGTCGTGGTTGATGATCTTTCAAACAGCCATATAAAAGCTATAGATAGGGTTAAGGAACTTGCGGGGAAGGATTTTCCCTTCTATGAGTTTGATGTGTGCGATGGCAATAAGTTAGACGAGCTTTTTTCTAAGCACGATATAGGCTGCGTTATACATTTTGCGGGCTTTAAGGCTGTTGGCGAATCGGTGGAAAAACCGCTGGAATATTATAGCAACAACCTTAAAAGTACTATGACCCTTTGCAGGGTTATGAAAAAGCATAATATAGGCAAGTTTATTTTTTCATCATCCGCTACGGTATATAAGCCAGGCTCTAGTATGCCTGTATCTGAAGATGCGGAGCTTGGCTGTACAAACCCCTACGGCTGGTCAAAGCTTATATGCGAGAGGATATTGACCGATATAGCCTATGCTGATGATACATGGTCTGTTGTGCTGCTTCGCTATTTTAACCCAATAGGCGCGCATGAAAGCGGCAAAATAGGGGAAGACCCTGCCGGCATACCAAATAATCTGGTTCCCTATATAACGCAGACTGTGCTTGGCAGGCTTGAAAAGCTAAGTGTGTTTGGCAATGATTACGATACCAAGGATGGCACAGGCGTTAGGGATTATATACATGTTCAGGATTTGGCTCAGGGGCATGTGGATGCCATACGCTATGCAGAGGAAAACAAAGGCGCTATAGCAATAAACCTTGGAACCGGTATAGGTTACAGCGTGCTTGATATAGTAAATGCCTTTGAAAAAGTGAACGGAGTAAAAGTGCCCTATGTAATAGCGCCAAGGCGCGCGGGCGATGTTGCCACGGTATATGCGGATGCAAGCAAAGCTAAAGAGCTTTTAGGCTGGGAAGCCAAGAAAAACCTTGAAGATATGTGCCGTGATAGCTGGAGATGGCAAAAGCAAAACCCCAAAGGATATGCGGGGGAATAGCTGTAGGGTAGATATCATTATTTTCTACAAGTGAAAAGGTAGTTATAAATAGAGTTTTATAGCTTACACAGTGTATGAACTTTACATACTTATGTAATGGGTGAAACACAGATAGTAGCATAGCCATAAAACGGTATTTTTGATAAGAAAATGGATAAAGAAAAACTATATAGAGAATGGAAAAACGAAGAAAAAATAGCACATATTAAGGGCTGGGATTTTTCGCATATTTCTAATAGATATGTGGAAGAAAACAATTTGCCTTGGGATTTTAAAGCTGTTATTAAAAAATATTTAACAGACGAAATGAACCTATTGGATATGGAAACAGGCGGGGGAGAATTTCTGCTAGAACTCAATCATCCATACTCAAAAAATACCGCTATTGAGGGATATAAACCCAATGTAGAATTTTGTAAAAATAAACTAATACCTTTGGGAATAGACTTCAAAGAAGCTGATGGCGCAGGTGTTCTGCCGTTTGGCGATAATCAATTTGATATAGTAACTAACAGACATGGGGATTATACTTGCTCTGAATTAAAAAGAATACTAAAAACAGATGGGCTGTTTTTAACCCAACAGGTTGGCGCTGAAAATGATTGGGAACTGATTAAACTCTTGCAGCCTGAAATTAAAGAAATGGCATATCCTAATCAATATTTAGAAATCAGGCAAAAAGAGATGGAAGAATACGGTTTTATGTGTTAGAGAGCGGAGAGGCATTTAGACCAATCAAATTTTTTGATGTTGGCGCATTAGTATGGTTTGCTAAAGTCATAGAATGGGAATTTATAAATTTTGAAGTAGATAAATATTTAGATAATCTGTATAAAGTGCAAGATATACAGGAAAAAGATGGAGCAATACAAGGGAGAATCCATAGGTTTTATTTTGTGGCAAGAAAGCAATGATTTATAGTTTATTGGAAAGACAAATGGAGTGACAAATCGGAATTTAATGAGGATAAGCTTATGGCTGAAAAAGTTATTTTTACAAATATGTGCATGATTTATGATGACAAAAATGTTGTTGTAATTGATAGAAAAAAGAAGGATTGGTCTGGCATTACATTTCCGGGCGGTCATGTTGAAATGGGAGAATCATTTTGCGACGCGGTTATCCGTGAAATAAAAGAGGAAACAGGGCTGACTATTAAATCTCCCAGACTATGCGGCATAAAAAACTGGTGGGAAGATGGTAAAAGATATGTAGTGCTTTTTTACAAGACGAATCAATTTGAAGGAGGGCTTGTATCATCTAAAGAAGGAAATGTATGGTGGGAGGATATAGACAATCTTAAAAATCTAAATTTATCCCTTGATATGGAAGATATGATTAAAGTATTTATGGATGATAACTTAAGCGAATTTTTTTATCGATTAACTGAAAATGGTTGGGAAAAAGAGTTGAAATAGTGTTGATAAATCCATGTATAGCATCTGAAATAATAAAAGTTCGGTCATTAAAAAAGTGCTACAGCGTATATTTTAGGATATAGCGTGTTTTTTATCAGAATTGATAAAGATACAGATTACTAATAAGGATACAATCAAACAATGAAAATAGGCTATGGAGTGTTTGGAAAGGCATATGAATATATGCTTAGAAATGATTTGCATGACCCTGCGTCGGTTGACCATGAACTAATGAAAAACATGGTGCTGCTTGATGATGAGTCTGCTGCGTTTCTATATTCAGGGGTTGCTCGCTACGACATGAGAAAGCATGAGCTCTATCATTTTGCGCAGCAGTTTAAAGCTCCCAGCGATAAAGAAACCATAGAAAATGTGCTAAAGTATACGCAGAATATTGCGGATTCATACAATACAAACTTTGATGATATGCTCTTTGGCGGAACCGAGAAACAGATACTGAGCCGCGGTACTGACTGGTGCTCAGATATGGCTAGGGTTGGAGCAGTATTGCTACAGTGCCTTGACATACCCTGCCGTATAATTTACTTGGCAAATACAAGTGAGGCATATAATGGTCATGTGGCTTGTGAAGCGTACTACGAAGGACAACATGGCGTTGTGGACTTTATATATAGATATCAATTCTATGGTGAGAAACCGATAAGTGCACTTGATATTTTAAAGAATCAGGGTGTTTTGGAAGGCTATCCTGAATACTACAAAGGCTTATATTCTGCAATTGCTATAAGTGAGTATGATCCGTGTTCTGCTAGCAATAACTACTCGATTTCTGCGCCGAATAACTATTATCTTAAATTGATTCATACCAACCATGAGCCTGTGAAAAAAGTCTGTAAATAAGTGAGAAACCCACGGCCTTCTATGATAGAATAATAAATTATAGGAGGTCCATGTTATGGCGAACAAAAAGAAAGAACTCTTCAAACCCGGTCCTATGACCGAAGGGAAA
>JAAYRU010000032.1 GCA_012518615.1 Christensenellaceae bacterium
GGGTTTGCACAAGTACAAGCAGAACTAAGCGAAATGTTCGAAAAAACCGCTTCCCCCTAGGGGGAAGCAATAGAAGGCTTAACAATGTATTTTACAAGAAGGGTTACACAAAACTATTGACACTACCCTCTCGTTTTTCGTTTCTCATGTCATAAATGTATTGTAGCCTAACATTGAGAATTTTAAATATACTTTTTTCTGTTAATGAGCATTTTATTGGAAAACATACCTTTTATATAGAAGATTTCATTGCGTAAAAACACTTCCCACAAATTTTACAAATAACGCTAATGGATTTTACATTGATGCTGTAACATTACGCTGTAAACCAAGAAAGGAAGGTAAACACATGAAGAAACTAACCGCACTGTTACTAGCCCTTATGATGGCTCTATCCCTCACCGGCATGGTAGCCGCAGAGGACGCTAAGGAAGCTAAGTATGTGTTCTTTTTCGTGGGCGACGGAATGGGCAGCCCGCAGATAACCGCAACACGTTATTTCCTTGGAACAGTAAACAACCCCGATGCTCCGTTCCCCGTACCCGCTGAACTAAGCTTCACCACTTTCAAAAGCGGCGGTCTTATGACCACTTATGACTCCACCAGCTTCTGCCCGGACTCCGCTTCCACAGCAAGCTCCATGGCATCAGGCGAAAAGACGCTGTCTGGCGTTATCAACTATGACGTAAACAAAGAGCGTCAATTCAAACCCATTACCGAGTATGCAAAGGCAGCAGGCAAAAAAATTGGTATTCTTTCAAGCGTATCTCTTGACCACGCTACCCCTGCAGCATTCTATGCTAAGGTTCCTCACCGCAGCGCCTATTATGACATTGCCGTACAAGGCTTAACTGGCGATACAATCGACCTACTCGGCGGCGGCGGATTTAAGCAGCCCACCGGCAAAGAGAAAGATCAGAAAGATATATATGAAATAGCCAAAGAAAATGGCTTCACATTCCTAAATGACAACGATGCCATCCGCAACCTTAAGCCCGAAGATGGCGAGCGCATACTTATGATAGCTCCCGACCTTGCTGGCTCCGATGCGATGCAGTACGAAGTAGACCGTCGTCGTATAAACAAAGAAGGTGGAGACTCACTTTCACTGGCAGAATTTACAAAATCTGCAATCAACTACCTGAAAGACAACGAAGAAGGCTTCTTCATGATGGTAGAAGGCGGAAAGCTTGACTGGGCTTGCCACGCCAACGACGCCGTAACCACCATGTACGAAACCATCGCTCTTGCGGACGCAGTACAGGTTGCAGTAGACTTTGCAAAAGACCATCCTGATGAGACTCTAATCGTCGTAACTGGCGACCATGAGACCGGCGGTCTTACCATAGGCTTTGCTACCACCGCTTATGATACACACTTCGGCTATCTCGACAACCAGATCGTATCCTATGAGGATTTTGACAAGCGCGTTGCTAAGCTGCGTGAAGACGGCGCTTCCTTTGAAGATGCAATGGCAGTAGTTGAAGAGAGCTATGGTCTTACCATGGAAGAAGGAAAAGAACTCACCCTTACCGCAAGCGAAGCTGCCCGTATGAAGGATGCCTATACCATGAGCATGCTTCCCAAGGCACAGCGCGTAATCGGCGAACAGGAAAGCTTCCTATACGGCGGCTATGAGCCCTTCACCGTAACCAGCGCACACATTCTTAACAACAAGGCAGGCCTTGCGTACACATCATATGCGCACACAGGGCTTCAGATACCCGTATACGCCGAAGGCGTAGGCGCGGAAAACTTCCTCGGCTTCTTCGACAACACTGATGTATTCTTCAGCTTTATGAGTGCCATGGGCTTGACCCCTGACAATGTTGAGGCGGCTGCGAAATAAGAATATCCTGTCTTGACCTCTTAGACATCCCGTCTCCCCCCTTGACGGGATGTCTTTTAAAAACTCTAACTTTTGCTATAATAAGACCCCAAATGCATTTACCATAGCTTAAACCCGCCCCTTTATACAGCTATGTTAAACAGGCACTATGTACTAATGGAGGTAAACAATGCGTTTTGTTAAAAATAAATGGACTCATTTTCTTGTTATTATTATACTAAGCGCGCTTTTTTTAATGCTCCCCGAAGTTGTGGAAAACGATTCAAAGGTAATACCCAGAGCGCAGGTTGAAATTCTATCCGTAAACAATGATGTGCTAGATCCAATAGGCATAGTTTATAATGGTGCGCAGGATTGTATAGTACGCATAAACGAGGGCGAGCATAAGGGCAAAGAAATACCCGCGCAAAACTATATGAACGCGGCGCTTGATAAGGATAAGCTGTTTAAACCCGGCGACAAGGCAATATGCATGATACACGACAGGGAATCGGGTATAAGCGGTACTCTGGTAGACCATGATAGGCGTGCTGTTATGATATTGCTTGTGTTGCTGCTTTTTGTAATGCTAACCATATTTGGCGGTACATCAGGGCTTGGCGCTTCTATATCGCTTGCATTTACCGCTATAGTTATATGGAAAGTATATATACCCCTTATGCTAAAGGGTTTCCCACCTGTGGTTACTGCAATAGGGCTTATATTTGTGCTAGGTATAGTTATGTGCGTGCTGGTTGCAGGGGCTAACAAGCGTGCGCTTACTGCAATACTTGGCGGCTTTGGCGGCACAGCGGTTACAATTCTCCTTGGCGCGCTTTTTACAAAGCTGTTTATGCTGGACGGCGGAGTGCTTCCCTATATAGTACCGCTGTTATCCCAAAGTGGAATGAAGTTCAACATGAATGAGTTGTTCCTATGCACTATATTTATTGGCAATGCCGGCGCTGTAATAGACCTTGCTATGGATATAGCCGCAGGCTGCACGGAGGTAATAACCCATGCGCCCGATATTTCAGCAAGAAAGCTATTCATGTCTGGAATAAACATAGGCAGAATGGATATAGGTACCATGTCTAACACGCTAGTTATGGGTTATGCAGGTGGATTTTTGAGCATGTTGTTGTACTTCCATGCGCAGGGTACACCCCTCATAGATATACTGAACTACCGCTTTGTAGTGGCTGAAATAATGGTAACGCTTGTAGGCTGCTTTGGTTTAATAAGCGCAGCTCCTTTAACAAGCTTCATAGCTGCCAAAATTATGACAGGGAAACCTTTTTTGAGTGAGTAGTGTGTTTTTAGGCATATAATTATTTTTATACCCTTAGCTATATATACAAACATATCCCCGATGCCTGTACGGTGTCGGGGATAAATACTATTTATGAGCTGTCTTATTTAGTGTCATTCCCTAAACATAGGGAAATTACGCTTCAAATAACACTTTAAAAATCCCAGATTAAGGTTCAGCAAAGCCTAATTTATCAAAGGTAACTTCTCCGTTCATCATAGTCATAAGTACCTGAATATCCTTTATATCATCGGGCTTAACTTCATACGGGTCGTCAGACAGAATTACTAAATCGGCATAATGACCTATATCAAGCCTACCCAACCTGTCTTCCATGCGGATAGCATAAGCGGATTCTTCACTGTAATTTGAAAGAGCTTCCGCTACGGTTACTTTTTCCAAAGGCATAAAGCCTTCCGGAGGATTTCCTTTTAAATCCTTTCGGGTAACAGCGCAATACAAGCATTCCAAGGGATTCGGGTCTTCAATAGGCGCGTCGGTGCCATATGAGGTATGCGCTCCCAAGTCCATTTGCGTCTTAAAAGCATAAGAAGTCGCTGCTAATTCCTTCCCTACACGGTCTGCCACGATGTGCAAATCATAGTGCAGGAAAATCGGCTGATAAAACACATGTAAATTATGTTCCGCTGTTTTTTTAAGAAGGTCTAAGTCCGTAATTTGATGATGAACTATTCCCGAGCGCAAGGGATTGCCTGCATCGTTTATTGCCGCCATAATATCAATAGTATGCGCTACCGCCCAATCGCCTATTGCGTGTACTATAAGTGGTAGATTGTGTTTTTTGGCAATTAGCCCCAGTGATTTTATCTTTTCATCCGGCAGAGTGTCTACACCGCATGTGGTGGGGTCATCATTATAAGGCTTCCGCGTAAGCGCCGTACGCGCGCCAAGAGAGCCATCTTTAAATAACTTGAGTGCCACAAGGCGGTGTCTGTCGGAAAACAGTTCGCTGCTTGCCCATTCCTCCAAGAACATATCTAAAGCCTGTTCATTTTCATAAGTAAACTGATGAAACACCCTCACTTTAAGTTCGCCGTTTTTCTCTAAGCGGTTTAAAGCTCCCAGCACTTTATCATGATTGTATTCAAATAAATCATTAGTTTGAACGGCGGTAATCCCAAGGGCGCTCACATAGTCCATGGCTTTGCGGAAATATTCCTCAATCTCTGCTTCGCTGATTTCTGGAAAAATGCTCTGCACATAGCCTAGCGCTGTTTCATGCAAAATGCCGTTTGGTATGCCATTAGCGTCGCGCACAAACACGCCACCGTTAGGGTTAGGCGTATCTTTGGTTACACCCGCCACATCAAGAGCTTTAGAATTTGCTACCCCTATATGTCCGCACACGCGCGTAAACACTATGGGCTTGTCAGCGCAAATTTTATCTAAATCGTCTTTAGTGGGCATGACAGGAGCGTCAGTAAAATAATCCTGATTCCACCCTCTACCGATAATATGGTCTTTGTTCGGGTTATCCAAAATATACTGCCTGCCTAAACGCACAATATCATCGATGCTTTTCGCTTCTTGCAAGCGCAAAATGGAAAGCATTCTCCCTATACTTAGCAAGTGCATATGAGAATCGTGAAATCCCGCAAGCACGGTTTTGCCTTGCGCGTCTATCTGCTGTTCTGCCCGTTGAGCTTCATCAAAGCCTATGATTTTACCATCCTCAATAGTTATGCTGTGTTTTATACCCTGCAGCGTGTAAATTTTTGCGTTCTTAATTATGGTTTTCATATATCCTCCATTTGCAATTATTATGACATATCGGTGTTGCCGTATATGCTAAGGGCAACTACACAGTTCCAAAAAACTGTTTATAATTATGTTTTCATCGTTCTTTTTGAGCTTTTTTATATTTGCCCCTCGCAGTCTTATAGCTAAAAGGAGTATTAGCCCCTTTTAGGCGAATAGACAAATGTATTATATAATAGCTTCTAAGTATGGATTGTTCTTTTTTTGCATAATTATTGACTTTTACTGTACTTATTTGCCATACTGACAGCAATTACTGAAGAAAGGAGAACACTATGCGGCCTTCACCTTATTATTATCTTTATACTGTAGCCCCGGCTTACGCAATGAGGGCTGTTTGTGTTTACCTTAAGCTGTAAAGAATTATTGTGCATTATGTGGCGCTTGCTTACAGCAAGCGCCATTTTTATTGAAAAGGAGAAAGAGTTATGAAACATGCAAAAAGAACCCTATCACTGCTGATTATTTTCAGCGTACTTTTCCTGGCAGGATGCCAGAACAAGGCTCCCGAAACAAAGGGGACAGAAGAAAAGAAGCAATATTCCATAGGTATTGTTCAACTTGCACAGCACGAGGCGCTGGACGCCGCTACCAAAGGCTTTATGGATGTACTAAACGAAAAATTTCCCGATCAGGTTGTGTTTGATGTACAAAACGCATCGGGCGATACAACCAACTGCACCACCATCGTTAACGGCTTTGTTTCTAAAAAGGTAGATTTAATCATGGCGAACGCCACCCCCGCATTACAGGCGGCAGCATCCGCCACAGATACCATTCCTATTTTAGGTACTTCCGTAACCCACTACGCACCGGCGCTTGATATTGAAGAGTGGACGGGTACGGTGGGCACAAACATTTCGGGCACCAGTGACCTTGCCGACTTAAAACAGCAAGCCGCTATGATTCCCGAATGGTTTCCGGATGCTAAAACCGTAAGTTTATTCTACTGCTCCAGCGAAGCTAACAGCGCCTTCCAAGTGGAAGAGGTAGAAAAGCACCTTGCGGAATTAGGGCTTGAAACCAAGCGTTTTTCCTTTACCGACACCAATGATGTTGCTTCCGTGGCGCTGGCTGCATGTAAAGAGTCTGATGTAATCTACATTCCTACCGATAACACCGCCGCTTCCAACGCCGAAGCTATTGCCAATGTGATTTTGCCTGAAAAGGTTCCCGCCATTGCGGGTGAGATTGGTCTGTGCAAGGGCTGTGGCATTGCGACTCTTACCATTAGCTATGAGGATATAGGGCGCGCAACGGGCGAAATGGCATATAAGATACTTACCGGCGAGGCTAAGGTAGAGGAAATGCCCATAGAGTATGCGCCCAATTTTGAAAAGTACTACAACCCCACCATATGTGAGCAACTTGGCATTACCCCCCTTGAAGGTTACAAACCCTTTGAGGACTAAAGGATTGTAATTAAGTATGGACTTTGTATTAACTTTCTTAGGCACGCTGCCCGGCGCCATTACCCAAGGGCTCATATGGGGTCTTATGGCGATGGGCGTGTATGTAACCTTCCGTGTTTTAAGCGTATCCGATTTAACGGTTGACGGTACCTTGGCAACGGGCGGCGCCGTGTGCGTGATACTTATCCGCGCAGGCGCGCCCGTGGGCGCCGCTATATTAATTGCGTTTTTAACCGGACTGCTTTGTGGGCTATCGACTGCATTTTTACATACCAAGTGGGGTATTCCCGTAATATTGGCAGGCATACTCACCCAGATTGCGCTTTATTCGGTAAACCTGCGCGTTATGGCGAGCAAGGCAAACGCGTCCATTAGTGTGGATAAGTATTCCCTGCTTATAAGCCAGCGTTATGTAAGGGAAACTTCTCTTAGAAACCCCTTGTATTTTCTTGTGATATTTACAGTGCTGGTGATTGGTTTGCTGTATTGGTACTTTGGCACCGAGTCGGGCAGCGCCCTTCGCGCTACCGGAGCCAATCCCCGTATGGCACGGGCGCAGGGCATCAATACCGATTTTCAAATCACCTTAGGGCTTATGATAGCTAACGGCATGGTGGCTTTAGCGGGCGCCTTGCTTGCCCAGTACCAAGGCTTTGCAGATGTAAACATGGGTCGTGGAGCAATTGTAATTGGCCTTGCGGCGGTGATTATAGGCGAAGTCCTTACCCAAAAGTTTTTTATAAACTTCGCCTTAAAGCTTTTGGCTGTGTCCATAGGCTCAATAGTATATTTCTTGGTGTTGCAGCTGGTGTTGCAGCTTGGTCTAAATACCAACGACTTAAAGCTTATTTCCGCCCTAATCGTTGCTGTGTTCCTTGCAGTGCCGCATTTTTCCAAGCGCATGAAAATGAACCAAAACAAGGGAGGGGAAAAGAATGCTTAAAGTTCAATCTATATCAAAGACTTTTCACCCCGGAACGGTTAATGCCAATACCGCCCTTGACGGCGTGTCACTTCATCTAAAAGAGGGTGATTTTGTAACAGTTATCGGCGGCAACGGAGCGGGTAAAAGCACATTGCTAAATGCCATTGCCGGCACTTTCCCTGTGGATGAGGGCGGTATAGTTTTAGATGGTACCGACATCACTCGCCTACCCGAATATAAGCGTGCGGATTTTCTTGGCAGGGTTTTCCAAGACCCCATGATGGGCACCGCTCCCACCATGCAGATTGATGAAAATCTTGCCCTTGCTGCCCGAAGGGGACAAAAACGCGGTCTTAAGTGGGGCATGAAAAAGGAAGAGCAGCAAAGATATCGTGAGCTGCTTGCGACGCTTGATTTAGGTCTTGAAGACCGCATGGGTATTAAGGTGGGCTTGCTGTCAGGCGGTCAGCGTCAGTCGCTTACCCTTTTGATGGCAACTCTTAAAAAACCCAAGCTTCTTTTGTTAGACGAGCACACAGCCGCTCTTGACCCTCGTACCGCCCCAAAAGTGCTGGAAATAACCGAGCAACTTGTTAGCAGCCAGCGCCTTACCACTTTAATGATTACCCATAATATGCGCGACGCCCTGCATCTTGGCAATCGCCTGCTTATGATGGATGGTGGTCGCATTGTGCTTGATATTGAAGGCGAAGAAAAAAAGAACCTTACCGTAAGCGACCTTTTGGATAGATTTAGCGCCGCTTCAGGCAAAGAAGAAGTGAGCGATAGTCTGCTGTTATCTAAATAAAACAGTTAGCTGCTTGACAAGCTTATTAGCCTCCCCGCACTATAATTTAAAAAACATTGTGGGATGGTGGGTTAATAACAATCTGCGCTTTACAACAAGATACCTTTAGAGATAATTAAAACAATTTCTAAAGGTATCTTTTTTTGTGAAAGTATAATTGGTGCGATTGACTGTTCATGTGCTATACAGTTAGTCTGTTATAATAATTTTAAGCTATATAAAATCAATCATTCCAAACCATAGCGCCCACAATATTATATATATTTCTACCTGCTTTTTCTTCAAAATATGTCTTTAGCCTTATATTCGCGTCCCATTTTTCTTGCGGATAGTTGCCGTATCGCATCTTAATATCATTCATTCTATCCTCAATATGCATAACATCTTCAGTGCCTGCTAGGGAATCGCATAGTTGGATTAATCTATCATAGTCATCAAAAACAGCTTTTTGCAAATTAGTCTTGATTAAATTAAGCTCTTCATCGCTTGTGTCGAATTTACCAACATAATCATCCAAGCTTTTATTGTGAAAGGAATGGGTTAAGCAAACTTTAGCTACATCCGTATAACCTAAGGACATCATATAGGTATAGCCATCTGATATATGTCCTAGCTGCCGAAAGCCAAATTTTCTGCCTATATCATGAAGCAAACCTAGTACATAAGCCTTGTCAGGGTCTAAGCCATCACAAGCTTCAGCTATCTTTTGTGCGCAATGAGCAGTAACTCGGCTATGCCTTACCCAAGCCCCGGGATTGCATTTTTCCGCTTCTTTTAATATTTGCATAGCTTTTTCTTTGCTGGGGTATTTTTTCATACTTCTCTCCAATTGCTAATTTAATAACATACAATGTATATTGTAACCATTACTAAATGAATATACAAATAGTTAAATTTTAGAACAATTTGAGTGGGTTTTTATGCTAACTAACCGCCCTAAAAGCCTTGCCTTATTTTGTAAAATATGGTACCATAGATGTGGATTTAGGAATTAAGGGAGGTGGCTGCATGGACAGTTGTGATAGTAGTACTAATAATGCAAAGTCTGATAGTTTATGCGGTAACATATGTGTGTTGCTATGCCCACGGCTGCCATGTGGAAATTTCTAGCTATAGCCTAGTTTAATATGCCTATTTTACCGTTTAGACTGATGTCTTAAAGCGGTATTTTTATGCCTGTTATTAAAAACCGCTTGTGTTCTATGGCATAGATTTGGATGCGCAATATTATGGCGGATTCTATGCAAAATCCACAGCTGTAATGCGTATTGTGTTATAGCTGATGAAATCAAAACTTATAAAAAAATTAAAAACAAAAAATATGGAGGTGTAATATGATAAAGGAAAGATACAAGCTTGAAGAGCTAACTATTCTACAAGAGGAAATTAACGCAATGAATCCGGTGGATTTAGCGGAGGAGTTAAGCGAATTATCTGAATATGAGATAATTCTAAGGATAAAGCTTTTAAGTAAAGACCATCTTGCGGATACATTTGCGCTACTTAATAAAGAAAAGAAAATACAGATAATAGAATCGCTTTCTGATGAAAATATAAGGAGCCTTATAAAAGAACTCGATGAGGACGAGATAGTCGACACCTTGCAGGAGCTGCCCGCTAACATGGTTAGAAAGCTCATGCAGCACTTTGTGGATGAGGAAAGGCGGCCTGCAATAAACCAGCTGCTTGGATATCCTGAAGAGAGCGTAGGCTCTATAATGTCGGTAAACTTCCTATCGGTAAAAATCACGGATAATCCCAAGGAAGCCATAAGCCAAGTGCTTATTTCAGACCTTGATGCCGATAAGCTGGAGCAGATTTGGATTACAGATGAATCCCTAATGCTTGCGGGCTATGTAAATTTGGCGGATTTACTTAAAAACCCAAGCAGCAGCATGGAGGAATTGCTCCACCCTATAACAACAAGCGTTTACGCAACGGATGACCAAGAAGTCGTAGCAAAGCTTGCATATAAATACGACTTGGCTGAGATACCTGTTACGGATTCCGAGGGCAGGCTAATAGGCGTAGTACCCGCAGAGTGGGCTATAGATATACTGCACGAGGAATACGAGGAGGACATTGCCAATATCCACGGTATTAAGGAAACGCATAAGGAGCCTTACCTTAAACAATCCGCCTTTACAATGGCAAAGGATAGGACTACTTGGCTTATTATATGCCTTATTACTGCTACTGTTACCGGTATAATAATACAAAGATATGAGGCTGTGCTTGCGGCAAGCGTAATACTTACCGCTTATATACCTATGCTTATGGATTCCGGCGGAAATGCAGGTTCACAAGCTTCAACCACTGTTATACGCGCGCTTTTTACGGGAGAGCTAAGTTACAAAGAGATATTCAAAGTGATGTTCAAAGAGCTTAAGGTTGGTATATATGCAGGCGTTGCTCTTGTAATAGTAAATATGGTAAGGATATTCCTGCTAGATTCCGTAAGTATACAGGTAAATTTAACAGTATCAATAACGCTGCTGCTAACGATAATACTATCTAAAATTATAGGCGGAGCGCTGCCGCTTATAGCAGACAGGCTAAAGATAGACCCTACCATTATGGCGGGTCCACTTATCACTACTATAGTAGATACATTTGTGCTTATTATTTATTTTGAGGTTGCAAGTTTCTTTCTTGGGCTGTAAGTAGAAAACCCATTAAAAGGCTATAGCGGATAGCGCGTTTATGGTTTCTTCTATATTTCTTTCGGTGTTGAAGTAGGATATGCTAAGGCGCACGGCGCCCTGCCTCTCAGTGCCCAGCGCCTCATGCATCTTGGGAGCGCAATGTGCGCCGCTGCGCGTGCATATATCGTACTCTGTTGACAGTATATCTGAAACCGTGGCGGAATCCATATCGCCTATATTTATAGAGAGGGTGCTTGTCCTCTCTTTTTGGTATAAATCGCCGTATATTTTAATATTGTCTATAGTTTGCAGCCCCTCATAAAGCTGTGTAAACAGAGCCATTTTCCTTGCGATTATGTTTTCAAGCCCTGTTTCATCTATAAACTTAAGCGCATACAGCAGCCCCGCTATGCTGTGTATGTTTTGCGTGCCTGCTTCAAGGCGGTCAGGGTAATTAATGGGCTGGTCGTGGTTAAATGAATCAACTCCCGTACCCCCATATATAAGGGGGTTTATACGGGTGCTTTTTCTCATGCAAAGCCCGCCTGTGCCCTGTGGACCCATAAGGTATTTATGCCCCGTAAAGCAGAGTATATCTGCGTTCATACTGTCAAAGTCTATAGGTATGCTGCCTGCGCTCTGCGCCGCGTCCACTATAAATAGCAGTTCATTTTCCCTAGCGAATTTGCCAAATGCGGCTATGTCAACAGAATTGCCCGTTACATTTGATGCGTGGGTTAATACAAGCGCTTTAGTATCCCGCCTTAATAACCTTTTGGCATCTTCAACATGTATATTGCCGATATCATCTGCGGGTAAAAAGTCTATGCTTATGTCGGCGGTTTGTTGCATACGATATAACGGGCGAAGCACAGCATTATGTTCTAGCACACTTGTAATAACATGGCAGCCGGGCTCTATCCCGCCTAATATTGCGGTATTAAGCGCGGTTGTGGCGTTTGCGCAGAAAGCTACGGTTTGGTTATCGCCAAGGTTGAATAACTTAGCGATTTCTTTCCTAGCCTCGTGCAGGGTTCTACCCGCCCATATGGCGCTGGTATAAGCGCCCCTTGCGTAGTTGCCACTTTCATTTATTGCGTTTGCGACGGCTTCGGCTACGCCCACGGGCTTTAACATTGTAGTGGCTGAATTATCTAAGTAAATCATAATATCAAATAATAAATGTGTGCGCTTGTAATGTCAATGCTTTTAAGTGCGCTAATTAGCTCTTTTTCTAAAGTAGGCTCCGCTCTCCATGCAAGCCCGCAGCCTGCGGATATGCTTTCTGGTAGTGGTATAAGCCTGCCTGATAGCTTATTTTGCCTGAATACATCTTCAGCAGCGAATGCGTCTGATGTAGCGTCAAAAGCTATTACAAGCGACAGCTTTTCGCTCACGGCTTTACTACGCTGCTTGCATTTAGCATATGCTCTGCAATAGCATACATGTTTGTAACAGTGCCTACTTTAAGGGTGTCAGCTATTCCGTAGAAATTAACGCATGTGCCGCAGGTAAGTATCTTAACGCCCATGTTTTCCAGCGCTTTTATATCGTCTATGCTGTCTGAGCCTTCGCATGTAAGGTATGCGCCGCTGTTGTAAAAAAGTATAACTGAGGGCTTAGTTTCAAGCGTTGTAAGGGTGTAAATAAAGCTTTTCATAAGCTGTTTGCCCAGCTTTTCATCGCCAACTCCCATACAGGTTGAAGATATTGCAACAGCTATATTGCCTGTCTTTGCTGCATTATCGTCTGCTTTTGCGTTTTCGGCACTTGCTTTTTCTACCGCACCTGAAACGGCAATGCTTACCTTGTAAGTGCCTTCGTCAACCTGCTCGGCTACGGCATCTAGACCTTCGTCTTTTGCCATTTGAAGCAGGTTTTGTACCGCAGTTTTATTATCTACTAGGGTTTCAACCGTGCCTTCGCCGTTTGATTCCCTTATTGCCTTCTTTGTTTTAACAACAGGTATAGGGCAGTTTAGACCCCTTGCATCTATAAGCATGATAATACCTCCTTTTTGTGTATTATACCATAGCTTGTTTAAATATCAACGGTGGATTGCCAAAACACCGCCTTGTGGTATAATGTAATTAGCCTTAAAGAAGGAGTTTTTTTGATGAAATTAGGTGTGGTGGGGTTACCCAATGTTGGCAAGAGTACGCTTTTTAACGCTATTACAAACGCAGGAGCGCAGGCTGCCAACTACCCCTTTTGTACTATAGAGCCTAACACCGGCGTTGTACATGTGCCGGATGATAGGCTGGATTATCTTGGTGTACTTTATCACCCAAGAAAAACTGTGCCGGCAACTGTAGAATTTGTAGATATTGCCGGTCTTGTGAAGGGCGCAAGCCGAGGGGAGGGGCTGGGTAATAAGTTCCTTTCCCATATAAGACAGGTTGATGCCGTAGTGCATGTGGTGCGCTGCTTTGAGGATGAAAATATTATCCATGTAGACGGCGATATAGACCCTATGCGCGATATTGAAACCATTAATTTAGAGCTTATATTCGCCGATATGGAAACGCTTACAAAGCGTATGGAAAAGGCGGAGAAGCTAGTAAAAACAGGCGAAAAGAAATATAAAACAGAGGCAGAGCTTGCGGCAAAGGTAATAAGCCACCTAGAAGAGGGCAAGCCTGCACGCAGCTATCCATTTACAGAAGATGAGATGGAAATCGCCCGTACATGGTTTTTGCTTACTATAAAACCGGTGCTGTACGCCGCAAACATTTCAGAAGACGACATATCCCTTGGTGAAGATAATCCTCTAGTAAAAAGGGTGATTGATATATCATCAAAAGAAAACGCTCAAACGCTTGTTATAAGCGCGCAAATAGAAGAAGAAATAGCCTCTATGCCGCCTGATGAGAGGAGCGAATTTTTAGGGGAGCTGGGTCTTGAGCGCAGCGGGCTAGAAAGGCTTATACAGGCAAGCTATAGTTTGCTTAATTTGCAGTCTTTCTTTACAGTAGGCGAGGACGAGTGCCGCGCTTGGACTATAAACAAAGGCACAAAAGCGCCTCAAGCGGCGGGCAAAATACATACCGATTTTGAGCGAGGCTTTATAAACGCGCAGGTGGTTCCTTTTAATACTCTTAAAGAGCTTGGCTCTACCGCCCTATGCCGTGAAAAAGGGCTTGTACGCAGCGAGGGTAAGGAATATATAGTGCAGGACGGCGATGTAATATTATTCCGCTTTAATGTATGAGTAGGCTATCCTTTTTTATAAAACGCTTAATGCGTATAGATAGAAAAAGGTTTAAGGAAACCTTTGCCGCGATAAAAAAGCGCTCAGGCAAAAGTACGCCTTGGCTGCTTGTTGATATGCTTATATGTTCGCTGCGCTATGGAGCAGGCTATATGGATTACAGCATAGCCGAAATGTACAGGCTAAACCATAAGCAAAAGAGCACTACAATTACAAGGGGTATAAGCAACGATATAGTACGCCGTATGAATGATAAAAGCTATACTCATTTTTTTGACGATAAGGCAGAGTTTAATACTCATTTCTCCAAATGGATTAATAGAAAATGGCTTCATTTTGATGAAACTACCACTAGGGAAAGTTTTAAAGATTTTATTAAAGGCTGCACATCTATATTTGTAAAGCCTATAGAAGGCTCAAGCGGCGTTGGCGTAAACAGGGTAGACGAATTAAGCGATGCTGACAGCCTCTACGATAGCATTAAAGCGCTTGGCGATAGCATAATAGAAGAAACTGTAGTTCAGCATAGTGAAATGGCAAGGCTATGCCCCAATTCCGTAAACACTGTACGCATAGCAACATTAATAGGGGATAAGAAAAGTGGAATAGTATACACATTCCTTCGCATAGGAAATGGAAAAGCGGTGGATAATGTAGACTGTGGCGGTATGGCTTGCCGTATAGATACGGATACGGGTATAATAATTACGCCCGCCGCAAACAAGGCAGGGGAGGTGTTCTATAATCACCCAATAACAGGGAGCAAATTTATAGGCTTTAAGATACCCCACTTTGATAAGGCAAAGCAAATATGCCTTGAAGCTATGAATATAGTACCCGAAGTACGCTTTGTGGCATGGGATGTCGCCATAACTAAGGACGGCGCGTGCTTTATAGAGGGCAACTCATTTCCGAGCCATGCAGTGCCGCAGTTTGCGGCGCACTACCCTGACGGCATGGGCATACTTACGGAGTTTCGCAAGTTTTTGGATTGTTAATGCAAGAATTTGCTCTTATCGTTCGTTATATTATTAGTACCAGTTAATAAGGAGTTGAAAACATGAATTTACTTAATACTATACTGCTCTATATGGCGATATTATCCTCAGCTTCCCTTGCAGGAACGCCAGATGTAACCCCGCCCCCTATGGAGCTTATAAGCCCCGCGCCTGTAGCGACGGATATAGTAACGCAGGTTCCCGCGGCGCAGGAAACAAGCGTAATAGTGCCGCCGCCCACACAAACGGTTGCGCCTGTGGAACCGCAATCTTTTGCCACCATAGCAAGAGGGGATAGGGGCAACAATGTACGCACCCTGCAAAAAAGGCTTATTGAGCTTGGCTACCTTAAAGCAGGGGAGGACGACGGCATATTCGGCAACAAGACAAAGCGAGCGGTTGAACGCTTCCAAAACTACAATAACCTAAAGGTTGATGGCATAGCCGGCAAGGATACGCTGGGTAAGCTGTATAATGACCCGAATGTTGTGCTTGCTCCTGTAGATGTTGGCACTCCACGTCCGGTTATCACACCTACAACTGCGCCGACTGTAAAGCCCGCTGCCATAGTAAAGCTTATAGCAAGCTATGTAGATGAAAACAACAAAGAATTTGCAAGGGAAGAGCTTTACTTCCAACAAGGCATTACCACATATAAGGCTAACAGCAAACTTGTGCCTGAGGGCTATGTGCTTACATCAGATGACGCGGTAAAGGTAACAGTTGATGGAGAGGGAAAAGCCACGCCACCGTCTATTACATTTAAATATCGCTCACCTGCAACAGAAGTACCAGTAACAGAAGCGCCTACAGAAGCGCCTACAGAAGTGCCCGTAACAGAAGCGCCAACAATGGCGCCTACTGAAGTACCAGTAACCGAAGCTCCTACAACTGAAGAGCCCACAGAGAAGCCGACCGAAGTGCCAACTGAAGAACCTACAGAGGCGCCTACGGAAACACCCGCCCCTACAGAAAATCCATTAGATAAACTTGAGAAATTCCCAACTTCTAATGTGTCTGGTGCTGCGAAGGAAGATGCGGCTGTATATATGGGTCCGGGTACGGAATATTTCGCTTTTGATGGTAATCCCAATATTGTTGCAGGTACAAACTATAATTGGTTTGGTCTATGCAATGAATGGGCTATAGTGGTATATGAACACGGCAAAGATAATACTGTTAGCATAGGCTATGTAAATAAGCAAGCTGCGCCTGAAGAACTAACGCTTTCTGAGCTTAAATTATCAGATTATAAGACGAAGCTCACCGCAGATACTGTGCTTTACGGCAATACACATGCTGAAAGCGCTGAAATTGCAAAGCTTACGGCAGGAACTGAACTTACAGTACTTGCGATATATAGCCCATATCTATATGTTGAGGCGGAAGTAGCTACCGGCGACCTCGCCCGTGGATTTATAAATGAAAGTGCAATATAATAATTAACACTTAAAAACAACTAGCGCCGCAAAAAACGCGGCGTTTTTTAGATATCGTATAATAGCGCACAAAAAAAGAGGAACTAACCTGTTCCCCACGCGCCAAGCTATGGCACCTCCGACGGGAATCGAACCCGTGTTTCCGCCTTGAGAGGGCGACGTCCTAGACCGCTAGACGACGGAGGCATTGGCTGGGGAACTAGGATTCGAACCTAGACAATACGAGTCAGAGTCGTAGGTGCTGCCGTTACACAATTCCCCAACGCATTTCTCAGCGCCTGAGTATTATACTTAATGTGCAAAATTATGTCAAGTAGGCGTATGAGGGAATTGTAGAGAAGTCAAACATTTGTGACACAGACCCCTTGGGTAATAGTGTTGGATAAAAGCTGTTGGCTGCCATTCATTTTCTCTGATGTTTTAGTCAAGGTCTTTAGAGCGCAGCGTACCTTGATGA
>JAAYRU010000033.1 GCA_012518615.1 Christensenellaceae bacterium
TATCCAATCCGCGTATATCAGAATGGCCAAGGCCGGATTTGTATCAATGGGCTTCCATGCATTTTGGTAAATGATCTTTTCAAGGATCAGACCCCCTTGACAAAGGGGCATTACATATCAGTATTAGGTATATAAATTGGAATTTATTGAGGGAAAATCTACTCTATCAAAAAAAACCCAGAGCATAATGCTCCGGGCTGTTTTCACTTTACTCTATCCCCTCTACCCTAAGGGCGCTGCCCACACGGGCTATGGCGGGGTCTATTTCCTTAAGTGCTGCCTGCACGTCTTTTTCATAGGCGCGGTGGGTAATTACTATTACGGGCACATCTCCCTCTCCCTCCGCCTTGCGCTGCAGTATGGAAGAGATGCTAACGCCGTGCTGTCCAAGCTTTGTGGTTATATGCCCTAGCACGCCGGGGCGGTTCATAGCGGAAAAGCGCAGATAGAAACCGCACTGCCAGTTATCGGTAACGCTTAGGGAAGGGTGCAGCGTGTTTTTATTTTCAAAGGAGGGGTGTTTTGGTTCCGGCTGTGTTAGTGCGTAAATTACATCGCTTAGTATTGCGCCGGCTGTTGGCATACTGCCCGCGCCCCGTCCGTATAGCATCATATCGCCGCAGGCGTTGCCCGTAAGGAACACCGCGTTAAAGGCGCCGCCTACAGAAGCTAAGGGATGGTTATCGGGCACAAAGACGGGGTGCACACGCACGTCTACCACATCGCCCTCTCGTTTGCCTATGGCAAGCAGCTTTAAGCGGTAGCCTAAATCCTTGCCGGCGGCAATGTCCTGCACCTGCACGTTTTCTATGCCCTCGCGGTACACTTTGTCATAGGGTACTCTGGCATGGAAGGCAAGGCTTGATAGTATGGACAGCTTATACGCGGCGTCAAAGCCCCCAACATCGCTTGCGGGGTCGGGCTCCGCTAAGCCCAGCGCCTGCGCTTCAGCAAGCACTTCGGAGTAGGGGAGCATTTCATCGGTCATTTTGCTTAATATATAGTTGGTGGTGCCGTTTACTATGCCCATAACCTGTGTTACACGGTTTGCCTGCATGGAATTGTTAAGCACGCGGATAACAGGCACCGCGCCGCATACGCTTGCCTCAAACTGTAATCCCGATCCGCCTTCTATTGCGGCATTATGCAGAATGTGCCAGTTTAGGGCTATTGCCATTTTGTTTGCCGTAACTACAGTTTTACCCCTTTTCAGCGCCTCTGCCATAAGGGTGGTAGCCGGCTCCTCGCCGCCCATACACTCTATAACTAGGGTGATTTCTTCATCTTCTAATATATCTTGGGCGCTGGTAGTAAGCAGTTCCGCGGGTATGCCTTCCCGCTGCTTAGTTATATCCCGCACCAGTATTTTTTTAACATGAATAGAAAGCTTCTCCCTATGGGCGATATCCTCCGCCATGTCCTTTAGCAGATTGTACACGCCGCTGCCTACATTGCCGCAGCCCAGCATACCGATAACCTTGTGTTCCATACATTACCTCCTTGAAATACTATGTCGCCTTTACCCCTGTGTTTTCTTGTGCGTCTTTTCCGCTTTTGCTTTGCCTTGCTCAGTCACATAGAACTCACTATGCTTCCTTCACAATGCTTAGCTAAACCGTAAAAACCGCTACAATAAACTCACTGTTCCAAAAGCAACATAGTATTAACACTGCGCATACTGTATCATACGCTGAAAAAAACCGCAACGAAAAGCGGTTAGCCTATACTTTAACTTGTTTTAATAGCCTTGCACTTTGGCGCGCTGGCGGTTTTTGCAATGTGTATCTCCGTAAAATCTATCCTTTTTGTTGTCTATGTACAAATAAGGCGAATCGCTCTATAAGCAATGTACTTGTATTAAATCATGCGCACAATATCTAAAAGATATATTTGTATTTTTTTGCTATTTAATATGTATTTTTATACAAACGATTATAAGTTTCCTTTATTTTATAGTACGTTTAAGCATATATAGCTTGAATAACAAAGAACAAAAATACTAAAATTATACAATATTTATACAATAAAATTGCTTAAGAAATTAGCTATAATTTTTGATTTCGGATATAATGCACGCATTACTATTTTAAGGAGGAGAGAACGTGGACGATTTTTTAGTAACATTAGCAATGATCTGTTACATGGCTGCGATTATCGGTATTGGTTTCTACTACGCAAAGAAATCTCATGAAAGCACCGATAATTACTTCTTAGGAGGGCGTTCTTTAGGTCCTTATGTAACAGCGATGAGCGCGGAAGCATCCGACATGAGCGGATGGCTGCTTATGGGCTTGCCGGGGGTAGCTTATTTCACAGGAATAACAGATGCCTTCTGGACTGCTTTAGGTTTAGGCGTTGGAACCTATATTAACTGGCTTATTGTAGCGAAAAGACTTCGTGTATACTCCCATGTCGCCGGAGATAGCATTACCATTCCCGACTTTTTCTCAAACAGATTCCGTGAGAAAAACAAAACCATAATGGGCATAGCTGCAATATTTATTCTAATATTCTTTACCGTATATGCCTCAAGCTGTTTTGTTACCGTGGGTAAGCTATTCCACGCTTTGTTTGGAATAGACTATATCTATATGATGATAGCGGGAGCGATATTTGTTATCGTCTATACCTTTGTAGGTGGTTTCCTTGCGGAATCCGTGTCGGACTTTATGCAAGCAATTGTTATGATTGTTTCCTTGGTTGCTGTATTTACCGTAGGCGTAAACGCTGCTGGCGGAATGGGAAAAGTAACCGAAAACTTAAGACAATTCCCAGGGTTTTTAGAGTTTATAGGTATAGCGCAACCTGTTATGGTGGATGGCGTTCAGCAAGTAGCCGATGGTTTGCCTGTATTCTCAGACAAAATTGGAGATTATGGTTTCCTTACGATATTATCTACCCTATCATGGGGCTTGGGATATTTTGGAATGCCTCAAGTGCTTCTTCGTTTCATGGCAATCCGCGATCCTAAAGAAATTAAAGTTTCAAGAAGAGCGGCTACTGTATGGGTGTTTATATCCCTATTAGCGGCAGTGTTTATCGGTATGATAGGCCGCGCGCTATATCCAACGGCGTTATTGACGGTTTCCGATTCGGAAAGCATATTCATACATATGGCAAGCGATTTAATGCCCCCGTTCTTGGCAGGCGTTATGATGGCAGGCATATTGGCAGCTACAATAAGCTCTTCAGACTCTTATCTGTTGATTGCGTCTTCCGCTGTTGCGAAAAACCTCTATCAGGGAATTTTCAAAAAAGACGCGCCTGACAAACAAGTAATGAAGGTTTCAAAAATAACCTTGCTTTTAATCTCCCTTGTGGCGATGATACTGGCTGTAGATGACCAATCCGTAATTTTCCAAATTGTGTCCTTTGCTTGGGCGGGGTTTGGAGCCACCTTTGGACCTTTAATGCTTTTCTCCCTTTTCTGGAAAAACGCCACGAAAGAAGGAGCTATTGCGGGTATGCTAACCGGCGGAATTATGGTTTTCGTATGGAAACTACTTCTTAAGCCCATGGGCGGCGTATTCGGCATATATGAATTGCTTCCCGCGTTCGTTCTGTCTTCATTGGCTATTGTAATTGTTTCAAATATTACAAAAAAAGACCCCAAGGTTCAGGCGGACTATGACAAAGCTATAAAAGAGCTGCAAGAAGTATAATCAGAATAATTAAAATGAGGGGCTGTGGAACAAAACCACAGCCCCTAAATTATTATTAGGTTTAGATTGCTTATTTATCAGCAACTGCCTGCTGTGCAGCTACGCGGCCATAAACACCGCCAAGCAGCAGAGAAGTTCCGCAACCATAATAGCGTACGGAGCTCATCTGTGCTACAGCACAGCTTCCTGCGGCGTAGAATCCGGGGATTACATCGCCATTTACATCAATTACCTGCGCATTGATGTTTACACGCATACCGTCATAACCGTCGGTAAGGATTAAGGGCATCCTCATCAAATAGTAAGGCGGGTCTACACGCACCATATACTCTGCGGGCTTATGGAAATCTTCATCAACGCCCTTGTCGCATAGCTCATTGTAGCGGTCTAGAGTTGCCTTAACAACTTTAGCGTCAAGCCCGGCCTGCTCTGCAACTTCTTCAATAGTGTCGCCGGTATAGCACATTGCGCCTTCCTTAAATGTAAGGGTGCTTGTTAAACCTATTTCAACCACATCAGGGTGAGCTTCCTGGAAAGCTTTGCCGCCAAGCGCCCAGCCTTCGTCATAGCCTAGGTGGAAGTTCTTGTCGATATAATCAAAGCAGAACTCGTCCTCATTGGCAATGCGCTCACCGCCACCGCTAAGATAGATTACATCAGTAGCGGGAGTAATTACGCTTGTGAGCGGTGCGCCGGGGATTACACTTGGCCAGCCGGATAGGTTTTTGCTGAAGAAATAGTACATCTGCTGTACAAAGTCTAGATGGAGCATGTCTGCATTTACGGATTGACCTAAACGATAAGCATCGCCAGACCCGCTTCCGGAAGCGTGTTCCGCTGCAAAGTACTGTTTGGGGTTTAGCTGCTTAAACAGCTCATTATCCGCTGTGTAGCTTCCGGCTGCGACAATGGTGTTTTTTGCACGAATGGTTATGTCATCCCCATAGGTGTTTGTAGCCTTTATACCTATAACAGCCTTGCCGTCGGTAATAAGCTGGGTACAGGGAGTGCCCATTAGTGCAGTGCCGCCCTTTTCAAGGAAGCTCTTGTAAAGATTGGTGGTTATGCCGCTGCCGCCTTCATATACACAGTGGTTGCGGGGAACATCACGTGGCGGGTTTTTGGAGATAGCTTCGAGGTGGTCAAGCACTACGCCGTTTTCAAGCATAAAGTCGATTAGCTCCGCTGAATGCATAGCAGCGTATTCGATAAGCTCAGCTTCAACAGTGGGCTCCTGCCCGTAGACTTTCATTATGTCTTCGTAGAGGGCTTCCTGCGTATCTTCAACGCCGTTGTCCTTTTGGAACTGCGTTCCTGCGCCCTGAATGAAGCCTTCGGAGCGTGTGGTGGAGCTGTTAAGCACATCTTCTTTTTCTACAAGTATTACATCAGCGCCGAGGGTAACGGCTTCAACAGCAGCGGAAAGACCGGCAATACCTGCGCCTACTACAACTATGTCGCAGCTAAGTTCGCTAACTCTGGGCGCACGCTTAATAACCGGGCGAGCCTTCCATTCTTCGGGGTTTCCTCCGGCTTCTGCAACTGCATTAGCCATTGCATTTAGGAAACCAGAGGTTGATACTGTTGCGCCTGTCAAGGTATCAATGCCTAGGCTTTGAGTTCTGATTACACGGTCAGCCATAACATCAAATGCCATGCCGCCTATGCCGGGTGTGTCGCTGTAATCAGAAGCGACAATGTCTGTAACCTTTCCATTTTCAAAAGTTACTGTTAGGGTTACAGTTTTACTTTCGTAACCGTTTCTCTGGTAAGAGGGGGCAACGCCTACAAAGGTACCATCTTTTACAGGAGTTGCTTCAGCTTTAGCGATTTCGCCACCAGTAGCCAGTACAAAGGCATCTTTTGCAGCTGCGATAACAGCTTCAGAAGTCATTGTAGCATTAGCAACCGTATCCAAATTGTCGGCATTGCCGGCAGCCAAAATCGCTTCCCTAAGTTCTTCAATAGCCGTATCGCCTATGCCGGGAGTTTCTGAAGCGCCTTCAATTTGGAGGTCTACGATTGCTTTTTCATCAACCGTTAGCGATACTTTTACCTCACCGCCAAATCCTTTTGCAGAGGTTTCGTATGTGCCGGGTACATAAGATGTTTCAGCAAATATCCCACCAAACAAGGACAATACCATACATATGGCGACTATGAATGAGAGTTTTTTCTTCATCATACATTTTCCTTTCTTTTTTTGTTTTTTGTTGAAATGAAGAGTTCAACATACCTAACTGAATTATAAGTATTTCTATACATCTTGTCAATATACTTGAGTGAGCTTTAAAATTTTTTAATGTAGGGAAGTCAAACATTTGTGACACAGACCCCTTGGGTAATAGTGTTGCTTAAAAGCTGTTGACTGATATTTATTTTCTCTGATGTTTTAGTCAAGGTCTTTAGAGCGTAGCGTACCTTGATGAA
>JAAYRU010000034.1 GCA_012518615.1 Christensenellaceae bacterium
AATAATAAAAGAAACGAAAAAAGCATAAACATTGTGCAAAACACATAATACAATAAACCCGCCAAACCCCTTGTGTACCAAGGCTTCAGCGGGTTTTTGAGCGAATGAAGTGTTAAATGTGGGATATTTCCTGTCATTATTAAAATTTTTATATACAGTGGAAATACAAAACGGGCAATAATATTTTCGCCCGTTTTGGGTACATATATTACTATACGGCGTATATTATTTCTTAGTAAGATATTTACGCATATCTATGATACAGGCTATAAGTATAACTGCACCTTTTATTATATATGTAGTATTTCCGCTAATTCCAAGGAATGTCATGCCGTTTATAATAAGCTGCATTAGGAAAACGCCTAGTATTACTCCGCTTATTTTTCCAATACCACCTACAAAGGAAACACCACCTATAACGCAGGCAGCTATTGCATCCGCCTCATAGTTAAGCCCCAATGTACCCGTTGATGCGCCAAGACGCGCAGCCTCTATAAAACCTGTATAACCGTAGCAAGCGCCCGCAAGCGTAAATACCGCGATTATTGTAAAAGCGACATTTACACCGGACACCCTCGCCGCTTCCTCGTTTGAACCTACGGCGAACATGTTTTTACCAAAGCGCGTTTTATTCCATACTACCCACATTATGCCTGCCATTATAAGCGCCAAGGCCACATATGTATTTACCGCAGTAGTGCTCACTCTAAATAGAGGCTTTGTAACAAAATCCGTAGTGTAGCTAGGGTCAAGGCTTGAAATCTGCTTTGCATTACTTATGGTAAGGTATATACCGTATGTTATCATCTGTGTTGACAGGGTAACTATAAAGGGGTGTACCTTAAACTTGGCTACACAAAAACCGTTAAGCAGACCTATAAGCGCACCTATTAGCACAGATAAAAGTAGAACAAGGAACACTGGTTGTGGTCCTACATTCTCTAAAAATTTTCCTATAATGCCTGACTTTTGAAGGAAAATAGAGCTTACAAAGGCGCTCAAACCTACTATCCTTCCGGCGCTAAGGTCGGTACCGGCAAGTATAATACATCCTGCAACCCCAAGGGCTATTGGCAGCCTTGCGGCAGTTAGGGTTAATATATTTATTATAGAGGCGGGCTGAAGGAAGGTGGGGCGCTGTATCTGTATATATATTACCAGCAGTATGATGATAAATATCATAGCCCTATCTAGGAACCAGTCTCCTATAAAACGCCTCTTATCTCTAGGTGAAAGCGCATTATACTCGTCTATTCGCGTTGCCAGCCTGCCTTTTCTAGGCATATTACTCTGTGTGCTCAAAATTAATACCTCCGTATACTCACTATGCGTACTTTGCCGCAAGCGTCATAATTTCCTCTTGGCTTGTATTATCTGCGTCGACTTCGCCCGCAAGACGACCCTCGCTCATTACAAGTATCCTGTCGCATACGCCAATTAATTCTGGCATTTCAGAGGATACCATTATTATTGAATCCCCCTCCCTTGCCATGTCAATTATAAGCTGGTATATCTCATACTTAGCGCCAACATCTATACCGCGAGTAGGCTCATCTAACAAGAAAATATCAGGGCGCGTTAAAAGCCACCTACCAAAAACCACCTTCTGCTGATTACCACCCGACAGAGCGCGTATGCGGGTTTCCTGTGAAGGCGTTTTTATGCTTAACTTTTTAATGCTGTCATTTGTGGCAGCGCGTATTTTTTTATCGCTAAGCAGAAACTTATTCGCCTTTAACGATTTAAGGCTGGCTATAACTGTATTTTCCTTAACAGACAGGATATTGAATATACCCGTCGCCCTGCGCTCCTCAGTTACCATGGCAAAGCCATTTTTGACAGATTCTTCAGGAGATTTGTTGAATACCTCTTTACCGTTTTTGTAAATTCTGCCGTCTTTTCTCGTAGCAGAGCCGAATATATTTTCAAGCAGCTCTGTTCTGCCTGAGCCGTCAAGCCCTGCTACTCCAAGTATCTCACCCTTTTTTAGTTCAAATGAAACATCTTTAAGGTTTGAGTACATGGCGCTAAGCCCATCTACTCGAAGAACCACCTCATCAGATACATCATGCTGCTTAGGCGGGAAACGGTTTGTAAGCTCCCTACCTACCATGAGGCGTATTATTTCATCCATAGTAATATCGTTAGAGGGTTTCGTGGCGACCCATTTGCCATCGCGCATTATAGTAACCTCATCAGATATTCTTAGAATTTCTTCCATCTTGTGGGAAATATATATAATGCCACAACCTCTCTCCTTGAGCATGTTAATTATTCTAAATAAATGCTCAACCTCTACTTCAGTAAGGGAGGAGGTGGGCTCATCAAGCACTATTATTTTTGCATTGTATGAAACCGCCTTGGCAATTTCAACCATCTGACGCTGCGAAACAGGCATAGTATCCATACGAGCTTTAGGGTCTATAGGTATTTCAAGCTTGTCGAATATTTCCTTGGTTGCGTCGTACATCTTCTTTTCGGATAGAAAAGGCAGATGTTCATTTGCGCGCATCTGCTTATAGCGACCAAGCCATATATTATCCATAACATTGCGCTTTAAGGCTTGATTAAGCTCCTGATGCACCATTGCAACGCCATTATCAAGCGCCTCTCTTGGGGTTTGAAAATCAACCTTTTTGCCTTCAAAAAAAATTTCCCCTTCGTCTTTAGCATATATACCAAACAGGCACTTCATTAGTGTAGACTTACCTGCGCCATTTTCACCCATCAAGGCATGTACGGAGCCGTGGCGCAGGGTAAAGCTTACATCATCAAGCGCCTTTACCCCGGGGAATGACTTGCTTACATGTTCCATGCGCAATAGCGCGGAGTCCCTCATGTAAAAATCCTCCTTAAATAAATTGCACCGCGGAGGATTACCCTCCGCGATGCTAGAAATATTATTCGCCTGTGTATGCAGAGTACGGAATATCTACACGCCAGCCTTCAACCTGTACATAGTTTTCGTTAAGGTCTTCAAACTTGTCCTTACCGTCTATCATATTTTTGATTAGGGTTGCTACAGCATCTGCCATACCGACAGCATCCTGCTTAATGGTACCTACCATACGGCCATTTGCGATAAGCTCCTGCGCTGTTGCGGTTGCGTCAACGCCAAATACGGGTATTACGGGGTCGCCTTCATTTCCGGTGTTATAGCCGGCATTTGTAAGGGCGTTTACTGCGCCAAGCGCCATATCATCATTGTTGGCGATTACAAGCTCTACCATATTGTTGTTAGCAGCGTTGTACTGCGCCAAAATGGTGCTCATGTATTCAAAGGAAGCGGTGTTAGACCATGTGCCTGCCTGGTCAACTAGATATTTGTTTTCGTTTGCATCGTCATAGAATTTAAGCTCGGGTTTGCCTGCAGCTACCAGCTTAGCATTTGCATTCTCTACGCCGTACTTTGTGCGGGAGATGGCTTCCATGTTCGCCTCATCACCCTTGAACATTACATAGCTTATTACTCCATCGCCGTTTAAATCTAGCTTGTCATAGTTTTCTAGAACATAATCGCCAATGAGGTCGCCCTGCATTTTGCCCGCCTGCTCAAAGTTTGTACCTACAAATGCAGCCTTGTCATAAGAAAGTACTATTTCTTTCGCTTCGTTATCGTCGGTTGAAATTGCACGGTTGAAGAACACTATGGGCAGATCTGCCGCTTTTGCTACCTCAAGTATGTTCTGGGCGATGCCGGCAGCGCCGCTCTCCGCCTGGTTTACTACAAGTGCTGCGGGTCCTGCGCTTATTGCTGTGTTAATTTGGTCGCTCTGCGTTGCTTGTGTGGCATTGGCATCGTTATCTATAAACTTTACGCCTTTACCATCGAAAGCTTCGCCAAGCGCTTCGCGCACGCTTGTTAAATAAACATCTGCGAATGTGTACCAGAAGACATAGACTTCGCCCTCTGCGCTTACGGTACCGATAAGGCTCAAAGCCATTACCAGCGCCATAATCAGTGCTAGTGATTTTTTCATTGGATTCTCTCCTTTTAATATTACTTGGCAGCAAAGCCACCTGTTTGAACATATTATACATCTAATTATATGATAACTCAAGCCTATTTTGCATAATTTTTAAATTTCAGCGCAGAAAAACTTTAATTTTTTTATGTTCAATATAATTATCAATCAAAAGCTTTTATACCCAAAAACGCCAAAACATATTGGTATCATTGAGGTTTAGGTTATTATTCAATTAACATATATTAAAATGCTAACCTTAAAATATTTTTATCTGACGGAATAAATTTTGACATTTATTCATTTACTAAGATATTAATAAACAAACAAAATGTATACCGTTTTTTATGTTATATTATCCCATTTTTGGACTTAGCTTCTCTCCTGCAAGCAGGTGAAAATGGAGATGCTGTACGGATTGATGGGCGTTTGCGCCGCAGTTTGAGGCTAGCCTGTAACCATCTTTTATATCGAGTTTGCGGGCAATTTTTTCAGCAGCTCTGAGACAGGCGGCAAGAGCAGTATCGTCTATTTGTTCTAAATCCGAAAGAGAGGCTACATGCTGTTTGGGCACTATCAATATATGTATAGGCGCCATTGGGTTTGCGTCTGCAAAAGCGTAGCAATGTTCGTCCTCATAGTGTTTGGTGGAAGGTATGTTGCCCTCAACTATTTTACAAAAAATACAATCTTTCATTTTTTCCTCCTTTTTTAGCTTTTATATGCTTTGTATTATTTATATTACACAGCAGCGATATATTACGCTTCTGTATTAATCACTCCTTTAAATATGCCCTTACTATATTCTACCAGTTTTACATTAGCAATGCTATTTTGTTTAGCCCCTTCAGCTTCTACCCTTAAATATTCAGGTGTGTAACCTATAGCTCCAATATCCGTATTTTCTTCAAAAAGTACGGATACTACTTTCCCTAAAAAACCTTTTGCATATCTATCCTGAGATTTTTTAGCAACGGCTGTCATTTCCCTTGCTCTTCGGGTTTTTATTTCTTTTAATATTTGCTCACTCATTTTAGCTGCAGCAGTTCCGCTCCTCCTGCTGTAGGGAAACACATGTACACGGCTGAAGCCTATACTATCCACAAATGATAGGCTTTCCTCGTGTTCTTGCTCAGTTTCCGCAGAAAAACCGCATATAACATCGGTTGTTATTGCACAATCGGGATAGTATTTACGCAAAATATTTACCGAATTTGTGTATTCTTCGGTAGTATAGCACCTTGCCATACGCTTTAACACGGTATCCGAGCCCGATTGCAGCGATAGATGAAACTGAGGGCATACAGCGGGGATATCATTTAGTTTTCGAGCAAAGTCTTCATCTATTATGCATGGTTCAAGCGAGCCAAGCCTTATACGCTCTATATTTTCTTCCGCTACCGCACTAATAGCATCAATAAGGCTAATGCCTTCTTGCCCTCTGCCGTAGCTTGAAAGGTGTATTCCGGTAAGCACTATTTCCCTGTACCCATTTTTTACAAGCTTTTGAGCTTCCCGCCTTATACTTTCAATGCTTCTGCTCCTTACCCCTCCCCTTACATAGGGTATTATGCAGTATGTACAGTACCTATCGCAGCCTTCCTGTATTTTAAGTATTGCGCGGGTCTTATCTGAATAGCTTTCCACGCTTAGGTTTTCAAAATGCGCATGGCGTAAATCTTTAACTTTGATTATAGCTCTTTTTGCTTCTAAAGCTTCGTTTACATGCTTTACAATATCTTTCCTATCGCTGTTGCCTATTACAAGGTCAGCGCCTTTATCTAATAACTTTTCAGAATCCCTTTGAGCAAGGCAACCTGCAACCACAATGAAAGCATTCGGATTGTTGTGCTTGGCTCGCCTTATCATCTGAAAGCTTTTTCTTTCACCTGTATGGGTTACTATGCAGGTATTTATTACATATATATCCGCCTTTTCATCAAATGCCACATGCTGATAGCCTGCATTTATAAATTCAGAAAGCATGGCTTCGCTGTCATACTGGTTTACCTTGCAGCCCAGTGTATGGAAAGCTACGGTCATCATTCCATATCCCCCGAAAGCAATAATATACCAGTAGCAGCTACAAGCCCTGCTGTTTCGCTACGTAATATTCGCTTACCTAGTGTTACTGTATTAGCACCAAGCATATCTATTTCTTCTTCGGTTATGCCGCCCTCAGGACCTATAACTATAGCTATATCCTTTTCGCCCTTATATACATCTCGCAACCCCTTACATATAGCATTTTCCCACGGAATTATAGCAAGTTCATGCATCAAAAGCCTATCCGCCATATCCTCTGTTGTAATAGGCATATTTACAGTTGGAACAATATTTCTCATGCTTTGACAAGCCGCTTCTTTTGCTATACGCTGCCAGCGCTTAAGCTTATTGTCCGCATCCCTTGCGACGCAACGTTTCATAATGCAAGGAAAAAACTCTGCAACGCCTATTTCTGTACACTTTTGGAAAACATAGTCCATTCTATCGCCCTTTAATATGGCTTGGTATAGCGTGATTTTTACGCTCGTCTCATTGCTTGGTAGTGTATCTATAATTTCAGCATGAGCCTGAGAAACAGAGTACTTTGCCATGTAGCGCACTCCCGCATGTGATATTATAATTTCTTCCCCATCCTTAAGGCGTAGCACGCGTTTTGCGTGGTGTAAATCATCCTTACTTAAATACGCCTTTCCTTGGCGGATTTCATCAACAAAAAAACTATGCATCTGCTGATTTTTTAGCGCATATTGCGCACCATTCATTTTTAATAAGGACTTCTATTATTTGGTATCCGGCTTTTTCAAGCGCTTCTATTACAATATCTTTCTTTTCTTCAACTATTCCAGATGATATAAATAAACCTTCTTCAAGTACATTATGCATAGACGGTATAAGCTGTAATATCGCCTCGGCTAAAATATTGGCAAATACTATATCAAATTTACCGTTGACATCATCTGCCAAATTCCCCTCTATAATTGCAACCTTATCTTGAACGTTATTATCTACCACATTATCACTTGCGGCTTCTACGGCAAGTGGGTCTAAATCCACTGCAACAACTTTTTTTGCGCCAAGTTTAGCCGCCGCGATAGAAAGTATACCGCTGCCTGTGCCTACATCCAGCACTGTGCAACCTGCATACAAATATTTTTCCATAAGCTCAAGGCAAAGAGAGGTTGTTTCATGCAACCCCGTTCCAAAGGCAAGACCCGGGTCTATTTCAATTACTATTTCGCCCTGTTTTAGCTCGTAGTTTTCCCAGCTTGGTTTTATAACGAAATGCTTTCCTATATGGAGTATACTAAAATCCTGTTTCCATTTATCTTTCCAGGCTTCATCGTCAACAGTATCAATACTTAACCTTAAGCTTCCAAGTTCAAGCCCTGTTTGCTTAGGTAATAATGTAAGCTTTTCTTTAAGTACAGCTACGCTATCATCGCTGCTGAGCCATGCCCTCACAAACACTACGCCTTTTGGCGGTCTTTTAATGCTATCATCTATAATTTCAAACTGGCTAAGCGCTTCTTCAAAGCTTGGAATATCTGCGGCATCTACAACCTCAGCTCCCGCAGCGCCAAGAAGCCGAAACTGCTCGCATAGTATATCTGCCCCTATTGTATTTGTTTCAACAGTCGCTTTAATCCACTTCATTTATCTGCCACCTTAGTTTCTTCAGGAATAATATCCTCCTTAGTTAGGAGCATAAGTTCTTCCCTGCTTATGCTTTCCTTACCAGCTAATCTATTCGCCTGCCTAGATATAGCCTGTTCAAATAGATTGCGCACACCGCGCGCATTACCAAATGATGCTATATCCTTGCTTTTTTCCTCAAGCAAGCTGCGCAGGGGTTCTTCGGCTTGAGTATCCAGTTCATAACCCGCTTTTTTCATACGGAGTTTAAATATGCCCATCATTTCATCAACCGTATAATCGGGAAAATGCATATATCTATTAAAGCGGGACTCAAGCCCGGGATTGGATTCAATAAAATCTTTCATTAAATCCGTATAGCCGGCTACTATTACGATTAAGTCCTCCCTATTGTCTTCCATGGCTTTAAGCAGAGTTTCAACTGCTTCACTGCCATAGTCCTGCATACCTCTATTGGTAAGTGCGTAGGCTTCATCTATAAAAAGCACGCCGCCCAAGGCTTTTTCTATAACTTCGCTCGTCTTTATAGCGGTTTGTCCTACATATCCTGCTACAAGCCCGCTCCTATCAACCTCAACCAGATGACCTTTGCTTAGTATTCCAAGTGAATGGTATATCCTGCTCATCAGCCTTGCAATCATAGTCTTACCTGTTCCGGGGTTGCCTGTAAATACCATATGAAGTGAAAGGTCCTCGCAGGGCAGGGAATGCTCTTTTCTAAGCTTATATATAGACACCAGATTTATTAGGCTGTCTACTTCTTTTTTTATAGTATCAAGACCTATATATTCGTTGAGTTCTTTTTTAAGGTCTTCTATATCTTCCTTGGGTTTTTCTTCTTTTTTCTGCTCTTCGGCTTCCTTTTCTACGCCCTCAACATCTGAAAACACATCAGGCACTTTCGGGTAGCCTGGGGGTGGAGTATTGGGGCTTCCCCATATATCCTCCCCTACGCTTTTAAGGTTTTTCTCCGTCATATTGCGGATTATCTCATTTTGCAGCTGTATTATCTTAAGCCTTCTGCTATCTCTATCTTCCATACTCTCCTCCTAGGGCACATTATACTTGAAAACAAAAAAAAATACACCCTGCTTATTTGCAAGGTGTAAAGTAAGTTTTACGCTTTTTCCATCTCAGGTTGTTTGTCTTTCTTTTTCTTTGCGCCCCTCCAAGTATGCATGACAAGCGCCAATGCTATTACGCCATAGGAAATGAACACCCTGAAGTATTCTCCCACCGCCGCGTCGCCGAATATATTCTTGCCCGCTGCAGGCGCAACTATAAACAAGAGATGGAATAATATGGTTCCAAGGAGAGCCTGACCATTCGTAGCCTTTTTAATTGACGCGCCGCCTACCAGTATTGCAGCGCCCGCATATAGACCCACCTGCTCATGCGCTCCGTATGTTTGGAAGGAACCCATATTCTGTACGAATATTAGCTGACCCCAGCCTGCGAGCACGGTTGAAATCATTATTGCTATAATGCGCGTTCTGTCTACATTTATACCGGCGGCATTCGCAACAACCCTGTTTTGACCAACCGCACGGAACTGCTGACCAAGCTTTGTTTTAAGAAGAGCATTATTAAACAGACATAGCGCAAAAATCACAAGAAATGTAACCGTAGGTACCGATGCTAGACTAAACAGCTCGTTTACCGCGGGAATTGTAATAAGACCCGCCATCACCGCAAGCGCGATGCAGGAATTTATCGCCTTTTTTCTGTCCGCCTTTTTTAGCGCAAGCAGTATAAGCATTACTGCTATACCTATGCCCGCCGTCCAGTACACGGCATCCTTTACAGACATACGCAGCATACCGTCAAGTGCGTATTTTATGCCGTTTTCGCTCGCCAAGTTTATAGTATTTGCCACACCAGTTGAGCCTTTTATTACAAGTCCTGGCGCATTTAGCGGTATTATATTGCCGAATATGAAAAGGAACAACAGCTGATAAAGCCCATTTGCGAAATAGCCCAGTATAAGACCGCCTATCATCTCCTGCCCTTTCATTTTGTTTAGCAGTTTACCTATCAAAAAGCCGAATACGGCAGCTATAGGCAATGTCATGAGAGCTGCTAATAAAAACCCTCCCAGTCCGCCTACACCCCATTCCACTATCCATAGGGCTGAAATCTGCGCTGCCATAGCGCCTATTGTAACTGCGAAGTTAATCCCCATACCGGCGATTATAGGTATTATAAGCGCCAATACCAGAAACGCATTACGGCTTATTCTTCCGAACAGCTCGTACATCACAAAGGATATAGACTGCCCTGAAAAATACAATCCTACTGCACACAGCACGATAAACATTACCGTAACTGCGTTTTCTCTTAGTATAGTGCGTATATCTTTCTTAGCCACGCGTATCCCCTCCTGACTTTGTTAGCGCATAGAGAATTATACCGTTTGATATCAATATACGCATCGTTTCCGATATGGTTGAGCCCGGCACAAGTTCGTTTGCAACAGGCATACCGAGCGTAAGCACGCCTTGGAAAAGGAAAGTGCCTATTATTACATGGCTTATTTTAGCTCTGCTGGTGGAAGCGCCGCCGATAAGTATTGCAGAAGCAGCTACAAAGCCCATCTGCCTTGGGGCAGTGTATAGCTGCATAAAACCGTAGCTTTGAGAGTAAACAAGTATTCCTATTGCGCCAAGAACTGTTGACAGCACCGTGCCTATGGTACGCATTTTATCTACATTTACGCCCGTTGCCTGAGCAAAACGCCTGTTGTTACCAACCGCCCGCATTGCTATACCGGTTTTAGATCTGCTAAAAAGCCATACTAAGAAGCAGCACAATGCCATAAACAGCAGAAGCCCTGTAGGTACTCTAAAATCCCCTATATTAAAGGCAAGGAAATTATCGAGTATGCGCCAGAAGTTAGATTTATCTAGACCTATGGTGTTACGAAGACCTGTACCCAGCGGCCACCTTAATTTTAGCGAATTAAACGGTAGCATTAGCCAAGCTATGCTCATAAGCGACACTATCGAGAAACCCACATATGTAGTAACCGACATTTCAGAGCCTTTTAGACGGTTTAGAAGTTTAGCATAAAAATATCCGGCTACAGCAGCTATTGCGGAACCTGATGCAAGTGCAAACGCAAAACCCCAAATTCCGGGTATTTCAAACTCTATAGCCATAAGACCGCCAAGCAATCCCGCAACAAGACCTATCGGTAGCCCTAGGTTTAGGCTTATGCCGCACTGTATGCCGGGGAACATCGCTAGTACCATTATTGAGTTCATACCCATACGGACAACAGTATTTCCAAGGAGTACAGGCAAACTAAGGTCAAAAAGCAAGGCTCCCACACATAAGAGTACGAAGAACAGGCTTATTATAAGCCTTGGTACGCCCATTGCTTTTACTATAGACTCATAGAAGAATATAGCTAAGGCGGCTATGAGTAGCGCTACGCCTACTGTGATAAAGTCATCAGCGTATCTTATAAGCTTAGCCTTATTCACATCGTCCAATACATCAGTGCCTGAAAATGCGCTGTAGCCATCATACAGGGTAGCAAAATCGCGCTCTTCGTGGTAGAGAATACTTTCGACCCTCTGTTGAAGGGTAATAAGCGCATCTTTACTAAGCTGCGGCTCAATTTCCATAAGCGCAAGACCTAGTTTCTTATACACTTCGTCTGCCTCCACGCGAAGCGCAATCATATTATCTGTAGGCTCAAAGCCTGACATATCTACGGTTATGGTTTCTTCAGGCGGCGCTTCAAGCCCCTGCGCGCTCGCTTCCTCGCGCTTTTTTTCTGCCAGGGCTTCGGCTTCAGCCATATGGGATTCTCTGTACTCTTTCTCAGCCTTTACTTTTTCGTCCGCATATTTGCCAAGAGCTATGTCAAACTCCTCAAGCCTGCTCTTGACATCTGTAACATCCTTATCTAAGTAGTTCGTTTCCGCGTCCTGATATTCAAGGCGTACCCTTTCTTCAGCATCTTGTACGGCTTTTCTAATATCGCTCATAGAGCCGCCCTTTGCCTTAACTTCAGCGGTGGCGTTTTTCTTTGCGATAGCTATGTATGAATCTACAACGCCATCGCCAACTGCGGATAGCAGGGAGCGCACCCTAAGCTTTTGAATTATTTCAAGCCCTTCCTCCGATGTACGCTTGGGCATATTTATAGAGCCTATTACTATACAAACTACCCCTAGTATGCTGAGCGCAGCTACTAATATATTTCTCCAACCTTTTTTCATGCTTCTTCCCTCACTTCCCTGTGGGTATCGGGCTTGATGCCACTCATGGCAAGACCAAAGTCCGCATCGGGAGCATCAGGCGGGAGTATATCTACTATTTCACCCTTTGACACTATTGCTATGCGGTCAGCTATGGAGCGAAGCTCCTGTAGCTCGGAAGATACCATCATTATTGTAATGCCCTCTTCACGGCTTAAACGCACCAAGGTGTTAAGAACCAATCTTTTAGCGCCTATATCTATGCCGCGAGTTGGCTCAGATACAAAAAGGAATTTGGGCTGCAGGGTAAGTGCCTTTGCTATACAGACCTTCTGCTGATTGCCGCCGGACAATGTGCCAGTATGCTGCTCAGGACCTGTACACCTTATATCCAGCTCCTCAATCATGTTGTCTGCCTGTTTGCGTATTTTAGATGAATCTTTTAAAGAAAACAGAGGGAATTTTATAAGGTATTCGTCCTTAACCTGCATTGCGTTAAAAACAATATTATCCTCTATGGATTCATCCAGCATAAGACCTACGCCTTTTCTATCTTCGCTTACCATTGCCATTCCATTTGATAGGGGAATTTTAGGGTCGCCCAGTTTAATAGGTTTTCCAAAGAAGCTCACTTCGCCCGTAGCTTCGTACAAACCCATTAAACCGTTCGGTATACCTATCTTACCCTGACCGGCAAGGCCGCCTATACCGAAGATTTCACCCTCGTAAATTGTAAAGTCAACACCTTTAACTTCCTCGCCCGCCATATCAACATGTAAATCTTTTACCTGAAGCGCGACTTTATCTGCTTTAAGCTTGCGCCTTTCAATATTTACAACACTTTCGCCCTTCCTGCCTACCATAAGCTCAGCAAGTTTTACGGTCGAGGTATCCTTGGTTTCGCAGTTAGCAACGAGTTTACCGTCCCTTAATATGGTGACGGAATCCGCCGCCTCTATTACTTCATCCAGCCTATGTGTTATAAGTATTATGGCTATTCCGCTTGCGGCGATTTTTTTCATAACCTTAATAAGGTTATCTGCCTCGGATTCGGTAAGCACAGCAGTGGGTTCATCAAACACTAGCAGCTTTATACCTGTCTTATCTATCTCGCGGGCTATCTCTATAAATTGCATATAGCCTATAGGCAGACCCGCAACCTGAATATATTCATCTATACCCATTCCAACAGCGTCAAGCGCTTTACGCGCGTCGTTTGCCATGGCAAGCATATCAAGGGTTTCAAGGTTTTTACCCAGCACACGGCTTACTATGTTTGGGGTAGTAATTTCTCTATTTAGTTTTATGTTTTCTGTAATGGTAAATTCAGGCAGCAGCATAAATTCCTGATGAACCATGCCTATGCCTTTTTGCATTGCCTCATTAGGAGAGCTTATATCTACCTTTTCGCCATCTAAAAAAACCTGCCCTTCAAAGCCTCCGGTATTGTGAATAACAGGCATACCAAAGAGCACATTCATAAGTGTAGACTTGCCTGCGCCGTTTTCTCCAAGCAGTGCGTGTATTTCGCCCGGGCGGACGAACAGGTTTACATCTTCCAGCACTATATTTTCATCATAGCGCTTTGTAATGCCCTGCATTTCCAGTATATAGTTGTCCTTCAAAACAGACCTCCTTATACAAACAGCCCGCCCACTTATGGGCGGGCTATTGTGTTTTACTTAAAAATTATTAGATTACAGGTAGTCTTCGAAGTTTACGGGCGGCAGAGCTATGATATAGTAGTTGTCAAATTCTTTGCCTTCAGAGTCTTTGTATTTTGCTACGCTAATACCGGGTACCTTTTCTTCGAATAGAGCAAAGATTTTCTCGCTGTCGTTGCGCTCAGTGGAGCCGCTCTTGATGTATTCAACCGCGTAATCTACACCAAGTTCAATTATAACCATGTTTACGGGAGCAGGCCATGTGGAGAAACGACCAGCCGCATCTTTTTCATTAAGCTTTGCAGCTATCTGGCGAAGAGCGTCTTCGTTATCGGCACCTACTTCAAGCTCAAGACCCAGCGTTGCGGGGAAAGCATGATAGGGGCTGGGGCAGCAGGGCTGCGGATAGTATGCGTTGGGCTCGTTTAGAACCGCTGTCTGTAGTGAGGGCTGCATGCCGCAGTTGGTGGTGAAGAAGCCAACCTTTTTGCCTTCGTATTTCTTCATCTGCTGCGGTACATCTTCGAGGATAAACTGCTGTGATGCGGATAGACCTGCTTCTGCAGTGGGGTCGGGAGCGGTTACGTCTACCATCTCGATGCCAAGTGCATCAGCGTTTTCTTTGAGCAGGTTGTGCCTTGCAACTATCAGCTCCATAGCCATGTGACGCGGGAATGAATAGTGGATAAAAACATCTACGCCCCACTCGGCAAGTTTTTCCATGATAAGGTCACCCTGTTTGATTTCATCAGCATACAGAACAACGTCGGATGCGCCTGAAATTGCTGCAGGGTCTTCCTGTGCTACGCCGGCGATAAGCAGAATATCATCCCTGCCCATTTCGCGAACTTTTTCAAAGCCGGCCTTTGTACCGGGAACTGCCTGGCACATTACTATAGCTTTTACATCAGGATCTGACGCAAGAGCAACTATTTGGGATACCGTAGTTTCCATTTCAGACATGAATTGGTCAGGATAAGTCGCGGTAACGATGCGATCTGCGCCGTATTTTTCTACTGCCTTTTCAGCAGCACGGAACTCTTCCTCGCCTTGGGAAACCGTACCGGTGAGTACTGCAACCTTCCAGTTGTCGCCTTCGGCAAGCGCAAAGCTTGTAAGGGATAGAAGCATTGCCATCATCAGTAGGATGCTTGTGATTCTCTTCATGATAAGAAACCTCCATTAAAATTTTAACGATGCAGCACCTACAATTACCATGTGCTACAAGGTGCCCCAATTATCACATAAACATATCCTCATTGTCAATATTAACAAACAAATTTTTGCACAAAAAACTATAAATATGCAAAAACCTCCTATAAAACAACCATTTTTTGACCATTTATCCCTAATTTTGCATGAAATGTTTTTTCCCTTTCATTCCCTTGCAAGGGATATTTGGCTGTGCTATCATTCTATTGCAACCATTTAGGAGGTGTGCATGCAAAATACTAAGCGTTTAGCAATAGGTGCAATGTTTCTGTCTATCATGCTTGTTATAGGCTATATAGAGTACCAAATACCAACAGGCGTGCCGGGTATAAAGCTGGGGTTGTCCAACAGCGTACTGCTTCTTTCATTATATTGGCTGGGTATACCCTTTTCCTTGGGGCTTATGCTTTCAAAGGTTTTACTCAGCGGTTTTCTATTCGGCAACCCCAATGCCATGATATACAGCTTAGCAGGCGGCACTCTTTCAATGCTGGGTATGATAGTTGCTATATATCTGCTTAAAGAAGTAAGCTGCATAGGCGCGGGGGTTATAGGAGCCGTGCTGCACAACGTTGGACAGGTGACAGTAGCCATGTGGCAGCTTCAAACCACAAAACTTATTTACTATATGGCAATACTTATGCTTGTTGGCGTAGTAACCGGGCTTGTTACCGGCAACGTATGTAAACAATTAATAAGGTATCTGCCTAAAAGCAGGCGTGAGCGCTTTTTTAAGACTGAATAACTTATGTTATAATACTCGATGGGTGTTCTACTCCCAAGGAGGTTGTAATGGCTTTAAATGCAAACGGCACGTCTTTCCTGCTGCCTTCATTGCACACTTTATATAATTTCATCTTCTGTATACTGGCTTCAAATGCGCTTGTAAATAAACCTATATATGGCGGCGCCCTTTATTTGGCAGGACAGGTTGCAAGCCTTGCGGTTAAATACCTTTTTAACAAAAATTACCGCAGCATTATAGGAGAAAAAGCAAAAATTGTTTTATACATATTAACCTGTATTTCTTTTCTAGTAAGCCTAACTCTTATTATCATATACCCTAAGGCAGTAGGCATAGAAAACCTATGGATAATATTTGGGCTTGTACTGGCTACCACACTGCGCTCGCTTGTATTTAGCAGAATGATGTCATCTCCCATTGCATATAAAATGAGCTTAGTACAAAAACGAATACGCTTAATTGAGTTAAACCTACTATTTACCATTATAGTTACCGCGCTGGTGTTCTCAACTCAATCAAGCGAAACTGCTTGGTATCTGCTCGGCGCCTATGTTATAAGTTCTTTAATGGAGGGTTTCAGCTTAAGAAGCGGAAAAACATATCCGTTTCCAAAACCACAAACCATAAGCCAAGCCGCTATAAAACAAGCGGAAGGAATAAGTTCCTATCATGTGTTCCTTAATATGCTTGCACTTTGTATATCTGCGATACAGATTACTATGATACTCATATATTCATTTATTGCCACAAGCGCCCACACCGTATTCTTCTCTTTACTGGTAACGCATGCCACACAGCTTATAATAGTACAGGCTATACGCTTTATATTAGCGCAAAAAAACATTAAGGACTACGGCAACTTGCTTTTGTTCGGTTTAATATTATGGATTTTGAGCCTAATCATATTCTGGAAACAGCTTTATAAGCCCGAGCATATTTGGCGATACCTGTCGCTTGTAAGCTGCTCAGCCGGTGTTATGCTAAGTTTAGTAGCGCTATCTAAAATAAACAACGGAATGTCTGAGGTACTTCTATTCGCGCTTGATAGTGATACTGCCTATAAAACACAACAGGCAACACCGATTATTATATCCTACTCCACACTTCAGGGACAGATGCTCGCACTTATAGGTCTTACTATTATCGCCTTTCTTGAAAACGGCAGCAGCATAAACCCTGCTGCATGGCAGCCGGCGCTTATACTGCCTGCCCTTGTGCTGGCAGCGCTTGCAATACTTACGACACTGAGATTTCCGCTTACAAAACATCATATGCAAAAGCTGCATAACTACCTAATGCTTACAAAGAGCGGAGAAACCAATATACCACTTCAAAAACAGCTTGAGGAAGTTATAATTCGCGCAAACCGCAGGAGATACGGGCTTAGACTGCTCGGACGCTTTATATCATTATTTTTAGGTGTGCAAGTTGTAGGCAGCGAAAAAGTGCCGGAAGAAGACGGCATAAGCAATGTATTCATATGCAACCACTGTGAAGTATACGGTCCTATAAGCTGCTATATATATATGCCCTTTCAGTTCCGCCCTTGGATAACCAACCAGATGATGGATAAAACCCAAACCGTTAAGCACATATACGAGGGAACATTTTTAAGGCAGGAATGGATGCCCGATTCCTGGAAGCTGCCGCTTTCAAAAATGCTGGCTCCCATAATAAACTGGGCGATGCATTCTGCGGACGGTATTCCCGTATATAAGAATAGCCCCAAAAAGCTCATTAGAACGTTCAGAGAAACTGTAAGCTATATGCAAGCGGGCGATAATATACTTATATTCCCTGAAAACCCGCTATCTGAGGAAAATTCATTGTATCTAAAAAGCGGTGTTAGCGAATTTTTTGACGGCTTTGTACTTGTTGCTCCCCTATACCACCAGAAAACAGACAAGGCATGCCGCTTTATACCCATGTATGCGGATTCCAAGCGCAGAAGGCTTAGCTTTGGAGATTACATAACATACAACCACGAAAACGACTTTGAAGACGAAAAGAAACGCATATGTACTACACTGAGACAGGAAATGCTAAGGCTTGCAGAGGTTGATGAGTAATGCTTGCAGTATTGTATTTTATATTGTTTGAAATATGCGGAGTTTTAATTGTGCAGTATGTACTCCCAAAAAAACCTTTTATATACAGGCTATGGCTTGGCATGGTGTTTGGTATACTACTTATTATGTGGCTGCCTGCGCTTGCAGCGTTTTTTATTTCTTTTTCTACTGAAGGTCATATTATTGCGCTGTTTATTTTGGCTGCGTTTACATTTACTGCATATAAATTAAGAGACAACACCTCTCCCCTTCCCTTTGATAATGGCGATATTGAAAAACTTAAAACAGTACTTATAATAGCAATTCCGCTTAGCATACTATGTGCATACCTGCTGCACACACATGTACTGCGACCAGTAGGCGGCGCACTGCATGTAGGACAATCCACATATGGGGATTTGCCTCTACACCTTAGCATTGCAACATCGCTAAAAAACGCTAAATTTCCGGCTGCTTACAATATATTCCCGCCTGAGAAATTATCCTACCCCTTCCTTATGGACAGCCTTTCAACAAGTTTTCTGCTGTTTAGCAGCAGTCTCAGGTTCAGCATAATATTTCCCGCTGTTATAATGGCATTTCTTGTTTTTTCCGGCTTTGTACTTTTTGCAATGCGTATTTCAAATGACAAGCGTGCTGTATTACTTGCTGCACTGCTGCTTTTTATAAACGGGGGGCTGGGTTTTTTATATCCGCTTGATATGGCGGGAGTAAGCCTTGGAGAGCAGGGCAGCAACGAGCTGCAAAACGGCATATGGTTTGAGCGTCTATCCACCATACTAAACGGCTTTTACCAGACACCCGCAAACCACGCAGAATTTAGCAGATACAATTTAAGGTGGAGCAATATAATAGTAGATATGCTCATACCTCAGCGTACTTTTTTAGCCGGCTGGACATTCCTATTCCCCTGCATGTACCTACTATATGATTTTATGTCTGAGGATAGTTACGATATACGCCAAATAGTCCTTCTGGGTATAATATCCGGCGCTATGCCGCTTATACATACTCACAGCTTTTTAGCGCTTGTACTTTTGAGCTTCGCATGGCTTATAGTAGACCTTGTAAAAAGAAAGCGCATAAAACCTTGGCTTATATATGTTTTTGTGGCTGGTGTGCTGTCCATTCCGCAGCTTTTCGCCTTTACATTTGAGCAGTCATCATCAAGCGGACATTTTTTAAGCTTTCAGTTCAACTGGGTAAACGGCGATGGAGGCATGAAGGATTATTACCTGTGGTTCTATATTAAAAACATAGGTCTCCCCTTTATATTCCTAATACTTTCGCTGTTTGAAAAAAACAACAAATGGCGCTTTATATATATAGGTGCGTTTGCTGTATTTCTGCCTGCAGAATTTATACGCTTCCAGCCTAATATATACGACAACAATAAGCTTTTTTATGTATGGTATGCGTTATGCGTTATACCAATATCAGAATATATTTTTTCTATATACGACAGTTTAAAAAAATTCAGGTCAAGAAAAGTGCTTGCTGTGCTTTGTACCCTTATTTTTTTCCTAACAGGAACGCTTTCAATAGCAAGGGAAATAAACAGCGATTATATGATGTTTTCAAGCGAAGATGTAGAGCTTTCCAAGTGGGTTATAGATAACACCGAAAAAGACGATACATTCATATGCGGCACTCAGCATATAAACCCCGTTTCAAACCTTGCTGGCAGGAATATAGTATGCGGTCCCGCTTCATGGCTTTATTACCACGGTTTTAATATATCCGAAAGAGAGATGGATATATACGCGTTCTACGTGCAGCCAGAAAACCATAAAATACTGGATAAATACGGCGTTGATTATATATTTCTAAGCCCACATGAAATCGCAAGATATGATGCTAACGCAGAAGCCTTTGACAGCATATATGAAAAAGTATATTCATCAGGTGACATATCTGTATATGAGGTTGAAAATGATTGAGCGCTTTTTAAGCTATTCTCTTAAACACAATAGAAAAATAAAAGCTATATGGACTGAAGATGATAATATTAAACACGGCAATATTACAGTAACCGAAATAGGCGATGATTATTTTTGCTTCACACAGGGTAGAAAAAAAACAGCCACTAGGTTGGAAAAAGCCTGCATTCTAAGCCTTGGCTACGCAAGGGGAGATAGCGGCGAAACAGATAGGGATATAAAAGATGATTGAAAGAATAAAAAAGCTATTAAATAACGATGAAACCAAACAGCTAATACTATATGCAGTTTTTGGCGTACTTACCACGCTTGTAAACTGGGCGGTGTATTTCCTATTAACTGCAATATTAAAGCCCGAAAACTATATAAAAGGCAGCTTTATGCATGCGGCTATACTAAATGTTTCAAACGCTCTTGGCTGGATACTAAGCGTGCTATTTGCCTTTATTACTAATAGAAAATATGTGTTCTCATCAGAAGCAAAAAATACTAAAGATAAATTAAAGGAATTTTTCTTATTCGTATCCGCTAGGGTATTAAGCTACCTATTGTTCGACGTACTGGGCTACAACCTATGCATATATGCACTTAACATTGGACATTCATATGTAAAAATAGCAATGAATGTACTTGTAGTGGTTTTCAATTATTTTGCAAGCCGTTTTGTAGTGTTTTCAAAGAAGAAATAAAAAAACCTTGCATAGCTGGTTATACTACGCACGGATTATTTTTTATGGTTTTATTTCGCCATCTTTTCTTTAATTGCCGCCTGAGCTGCTGCAAGGCGGGCAATAGGCACACGGAAGGGTGAGCAAGAGACATAGTCTAGACCTACATTGTGGCAGAACTCAACGGTAGCAGGGTCTCCGCCGTGTTCACCGCATATACCAATCTTAAGCTCTGGTTTTGTTTTCCTGCCCAGCTCAACAGCTATCTCAACAAATTTACCTATACCGTCAAAGTCCAGCCTTGCAAAGGGGTCAAACTCTAATATGCCGCTTGAGTAGTAGGATTCAAGGAATTTTCCGGCATCATCACGGCTATAGCCAAAGCCCATCTGGGTTAAGTCGTTAGTGCCGAAAGAGAAGAACGCGGCCTCCTCAGCGATTTCATCCGCCGTTATGCAGGCACGAGGAATCTCTATCATGGTACCCACATGATATTCCATCTCGGTATTGTTTTCCTTAAACACTTCCTTAATGGTGTTCTCAACAATGTCCTTTACATATTTGAGCTCTGCCTTGGTTCCGATAAGCGGAATCATAAGCTCAGGCACTATGTCGTAGCCTTCTTCATTGCGTACATTTATAGCGGCCTGCATTATAGCGCGCGTCTGCATTTCAGCAATCTCAGGATAGGTTACGCTTAGACGGCAACCGCGATGTCCCATCATGGGGTTGAACTCGTGTAGCTCGTCTATCTTGTCGTTAAGTTCTTCTACAGTTGTCCCAAGTTCATCAGCGATTTCTTTGATTTCGTTTACCATGCTCTTCTGGGGAAGGAATTCGTGCAGTGGTGGGTCTAGATAACGCACTGTCATGGGTTTACCTTCAAGCGCCTTAAACATGCCTTCAAAGTCCTTCTGCTGGAAGGGGAGTATTTTGTTCAGCGCCGCCTTGCGCTGCTCCTGCGTGTCAGAGAGTATCATCTCACGCACAGCTTTAACCCTTTCGGCTTCAAAGAACATATGCTCAGTGCGGCAAAGACCTATACCCTCAGCGCCAAACTCAACCGCCTGCTTGGTATCTCTTGGGGTATCGGCGTTGGTACGTACCTTTAGACGCCTTACAAAATCCGCCCAAGCCATAAGACGACCGAAGTCTCCGGATACTTTCGCTTCAACGCTTGGGATAATACCTTCGTATATCTTGCCAGTGCTACCGTCAACACTTACTGTATCGCCTTGCTTAAACACCTTATCCCCTACGCGTACTTCCTTTGCAACATCGTTTATACGCAGCGCCGAGCAGCCTACAACCGCCGGTCTTCCCATGCCACGGGCAACAACGGCTGCATGGCTTGTCATGCCGCCACGGGCTGTTAGTATTGCCTTTGCATGGTCCATACCTTCGATATCTTCAGGGGTGGTTTCATCGCGTATAAGAACTACATCCTCTCCGCGTTTTCCGGCTTCCGCAGCTTCATCAGCGGTAAAATATAGCTTTCCTGAGCCTGCACCTGGAGATGCCGGAAGACCTGTTGCGATAAGGATAGCTTTATTCAGAGCCTCTGTATCAAATGTCGGATGTAGAAGTGAATCCAGCTGCTTAGGGTCTACCTTTAGCACAGCTTCATCTTCGCTTAACATGCCCTCATCTACAAGGTCTACCGCAATTTTAACCGCGGACTGAGCTGTGCGCTTTCCGCTGCGGGTCTGCAAAATATACAGCTTACCACGCTCTATGGTAAATTCAATATCCTGCATATCGCGGTAATGCTTTTCAAGTATCTCGGTAATATCGGAGAACTGTTTGTATATTTCGGGAAGCTCTTCCTTCATGTCATCCAGCGGATGGGGTGTGCGTATACCAGCGACCACATCCTCACCTTGGGCATTCATAAGGTATTCGCCAAATATTTTGTTTTCGCCGGTTGCGGGGTTGCGGGTAAAGGCAACGCCTGTACCGCTGTCATCGCCAAGGTTGCCAAATACCATTGCCTGCACATTTACTGCCGTGCCCCAGCTTGAGGGTATGTCGTTCATACGGCGGTAGTATACAGCACGGGGATTCTCCCATGAACGGAATACAGCCTTTATGGCTTCCATAAGCTGCACTTTAGGATCTTGCGGGAAATCCTCACCTACGTCATCAAAATATATCTGCTTAAATTCCTTAACAAGCGCTTTTAAATCATCGCCATCAAGCTCATTATCCTGAGTGACGCCTTTATTAGCCTTCATGTTTTCAAGGGCATTGTGGAATAATTCTTTGTCCACTTCCATAACTACATCTGCAAACATCTGTATAAAACGGCGATAGCTATCATACGCAAAACGGGGGTTGTCGGAAAGATTGGCAAGTCCTTCAACAGACACATCGTTTAGACCTAGGTTTAATATGGTATCCATCATGCCGGGCATTGACGCGCGCGCACCAGAGCGAACAGAAACTAGGAATGGATTCTCGGGGTCGCCAAACACCTTGCCGGCCTCTTTTTCAACAGCATGGAGCGCGGAATATATCTGCTCCTCTATTTCAGGAGCTACTTTTCTTCCATCTTGATAGTAGCGTATGCAGGCTTCCGTGGTTACGGTAAAACCCTGTGGCACAGGAAGACCTATCTTGCTCATCTCCGCAAGGTTTGCACCCTTTCCGCCAAGCAGGTTACGCATTGACGCATCTCCTTCTTTAAATAGATACACATATTTTGACATCACATTTCCTCCTCAATTAAAGGTTAAATTATCGCACGGAAATAACACCTTCCATGTTTACCCAACAATTATACACGAATTATTGCTTATTTACAATGAAATTATAAGCCGTTTTTCACCCATATAATGATACTATTCGCAAATGACTCAGCACTTTTATATTAATTAGACAGTAAACATTTCACGATATATATCAAAAACCCCCGGAATATTCCCGGGAGTAAATAATTTTATCTACAATTTAACTTGCCTTATTGTATGTATCTTGCCTTAGTTTCTTTCTTTTTCTAAAGAATCTGCGTTTCTTTTTTATTGGTTCAAGACCAAATTCATGCCCCTCATCAAAGGTTACGGTTTCGGGCGGAGTTTCAAGCAGGTGGGGATTTCCTATGTATTTCAGTACCTTGGAAACCATCTGGCTATACACATAGCCTGAACATACCCTTTCATCCGCTACTACGCCAAGTGGCATTACTCTTGTACGCTTGATATTGCCTTCCTTATCCATAGATAAGCTGCGCTGATTTGCCCCCATAGATACAAATAGAGGCGTTGTGCCGAAATTATATATATGATGTCTTACCGCAGGCATACCTATTGAAGCCATATTTACAAGAAACAATCCGGTATGGAAGGGACTTGCATCTATTACTATTTTAGGAAGCAGCCCATAGCGGTCTAAAAAGCGCGCAAGCCATACAATAATGTTTGCAACTATGGGGTAGCGTAACAAACGCACAACTTGCATAGTTAGGTTATCCGCATCCGCTTTTCTAGCTATGGCTATTTCTCTTTCAAGGCGGGCAGAAACATCGTATATGGTATCGCGGGGGTCAAACTTACATTTTATTGTGTTTTCATTGTATTTTCCATCGCCAAGCCTTTGAAGCACGGCAAAACTTACAACTATCTCGTTGCGAGCATATATGCGTTTATTCGCAATAAAACGGTTTATTTCAGGCAATTCTGATACCGTACGCACATATGCGGCTATTATTATATCCATGAAGCTTATTTTATAGCCCTCGCCTCCCTTTTTAACAATATACCTCGCGAGCTTTTCAAAATCCGTTTCAAAACCCATCATAACCTGCGCATCGCAGCGCATAGGCATAAAGTAGGGAGTGAGCGCTACCAAAGGATCTACATCCTTTACTAGCCAACCATCGCGGCGTCTTCCAAACATACATTGCCTCCTTTCGCGTGAATCTAGCCGCATTATAGTGCTTGGCAGTTTTAGTGTCAAATATATCACATTTTCTATTGAACAAATTAATTTATTAGCGTATAATTCGCCATATAAAACATTGTGGGGGTGAATCCATGCGCGAAATAACCGTAAGCAGCTGGGATGAGCTTTTAAGCTGCGTTTTTGACGGCGCATGGGATCCAACCATACAAAGGTACCGCAACAACCGTGTTTTCAGAGGCAGCTCCTCAAAAGATTGGGATCTTTACCCCAGCCTTAACCGCTGTTGTCCTGACCACCTAGACCTTGAAAGACATATAATCCGCTCATTCAAAAAATACGGCTATACCGAGCTAAGAAGTTGCGATTCTTTTTGGCAGGTGCTTGCCATGGGTCAACAGCACGGGCTGCCCACAAGGCTTCTTGATTGGACCTATTCCCCACTTGTCGCCGCGCATTTTGCCACTGAAGATATAAATAAATTCGACACGGACGGCGCTATAATCTGTTGCGATATGGCTATTACAAACCGGCATTTGCCGGAAAAATTAAGAAAACTGCTCTTAAATGACAAATGCAATGTGTTCACCATGGATATGCTTGATAATATCGCCGATGATTTTGACAAGCTCAGCGAAATTTCTTCAACTCCTTTTGCATTTTTCTTTGAACCCGCTTCAGTAGTAAACCGAATCGCTAATCAGTTCGCACTGTTTTCGGTTACCAGCGACCCCTGTTCTATAATAGACGAGCTGCCAAACTTGAATGATGCTTTCCTGCGAATAGTAATTCCGTCCGAAATAAAGCTTGAAATCCGCGACAAATTGGATTATATTAACATATCTGAACGGATGATATACCCCGGTCTTGACGGAGTATGCAAATGGATTGCACGCAGGTATGCGCCATTGGGCCCACGTTTCTATATGGAAACTTAAAATATATCACAAAAAAAAGGAGGAAGAATCAATATGGACTTTGGAAAAATTATCGGAGATCTATTTTCGGGCATAGTATTCCTATTCTCCGGAGAAGGCGTCAAAACATTGGTTATGTTCTTGATAGCCGGCGCACTCATATACCTTGCGATTAAGAAGGAGTATGAGCCAACGCTTTTGCTTCCCATAGGTTTTGGTTGCATACTGGCAAACCTTCCGCCGGTACTTGAAACCATGATGCCTTCGGCTATCGGTACCCCCGATGCTCCGGGCTTCTTGAGGGTGCTTTTCGATGCGGGTATTGCAAACGAATTGTTCCCTGTACTCATCTTCATAGGCGTTGGAGCAATGATAGACTTCTCCCCCCTGCTCAAGGACCCCACTATGATTTTCTTCGGTGCTGCAGCGCAGTTCGGTATATTCGCAACCTTCCTAACTGCTATAGCGTTGATACCTGTCGTGTTACCGGAAACCCGCGGCAACGAGAACCTAATTTTAAAACTGGCTTCAGCAATAGGCATTATAGGCGCGGCGGACGGTCCTACTACGCTATATGTAGCAAACCATTTTAGCCTTAAGGACTATATGGCGCCTATTTCAGTTGCGGCTTACAGCTATATGTCGCTTGTACCCGTAATTCAGCCGCCGGTAATTAAAGCCCTTACCACCAGGGAAGAAAGGCTTATCCGCATGAACTACCGTGAGGAGCGTTCCTCAAAAACATCCCTTATACTGTTCCCCATATTTGTAACTATGGTTGCGGGAATAATAGTACCCATGAGCGCCCCGCTTGTAGGCTCACTTATGTTCGGTAACCTTATCAGGGAGTGCGGTGTGCTTGAACGCCTTAGCAAAACCGCTCAAAACGAGCTTGCAAACCTTGTTACCATACTGCTTGGTATCACCATAGGTTCAACCATGCTGGCGGAAAACTTCCTCCGCTTGGATACTGCTCTTATAATGGGATTGGGTCTGTTTGCTTTCGTGTTTGATACCGCAGGCGGCGTGCTGTTCGCAAAATTCGTCAACCTTTTCCGCAAAACGAAGATTAACCCCATGGTAGGTGCGGCCGGTATATCAGCTTTCCCCATGAGCGCCCGCGTTGTTCAGAAGATGGCAACAGCGGAAGACCCCACAAACTTCATCTTAATGCAGTCAATAAGCGCCAATGTATCAGGACAGCTTGGCTCCATAGTTGCAGGTGGTATGATAATCACCCTTGTTACTATGTTTGTATCATAAGGAGGGTTTAATATGTCATTATTTTCAAAAGGTTTAATAATTAGCGGGCTCGGTCTATGCGGTGTATTCCTTGTGCTTGCGCTTTTCTATGTAACTATTAAGCTCATGCAAAAAATAGACAGCAATAAAGGAGCTAAAGAAAACAATTAATTCTCCGCCCCGCCTGTAAAGCGGGGCTTTATTTTAAGGCATATATGCTTATTAAGTTTGTGTTTTGCTTTATACTGAGCGTATATGCTTTTTTATTTGCTATTGTACTTTTACAAAGTAAATTGTACTGCCATACACATGCAGTTTTATCATTTGGTAACTTATCTTTAAAGCGGCTTAAAAGCTGTAGCCTTGCTTATACAAAAAAAGCTTGTTATAATTAGCCATCAACTCAAAGGAGTGTGGTTTGCCCTTATGGACGACCCTTCAGGTAGTTCCCTTTTCAGTTCCGTACTACTAATCATGTTGCTCACGCTGCTCAATGCCTTTCTAGCAGGGGCGGAGATGGCGTTCGTATCACTAAATCCTGCAAAAATTAAACAACTCGCCGATGAAGGCGATAAAAAAGCTCTCAGAGTACAAAAACTCCTATCAGATAGTGATTCCTTCCTATCTGCTATACAGGTTGGCATCACCTTTGGCGGCTTTTTTAACTCTGCCTCGGCATCTCAATCCTTTGTTTCAAGGTTATCGCCGCTTTTTGGAGGCTCTCACGCGGCTGAAACCCTTGCTACAATTATTGTTACGCTTATAATATCATATATTACTCTGGTACTTGGAGAGCTTTATCCAAAGCAGCTTGCGCTTCAGATACCCGAAAAATACGCCTGCATGGCGTCAGGTTCCATATCTATAATGAAAACGGCATTTACTCCGTTTATTAAGCTGCTAAATGTGTCAACAGGCGTACTTAAAAAGCTAACGCCTATAGACTTCACGCAAAAAGCCGAAAAACTAACCCGCAGCGAGATGAAAGCGCTGCTTAACTCCAGTAAAAATGACGGCGCCATAGATATGGACGAATTTAACATGATGCGCGGAGTGCTGTCGCTTGATTCGCGCCTTGTAACTGAGATAATGGTGCCAAGGGTTGATGCCGCAATGGTAGACTATCAGGACGGCTATGAGGTTAACCTTGAAAAACTTATGGAATATAAGCATTCCCGAGTACCCCTTTACGATGATGACAAGGATAATATCCTAGGCGTATTACACCTTATGGATATATTAATCAACTGGGAAAAGCTAAACAATGAAGAACTTACCCTAAAAGACATAGCCCGCCCCGCGCTTTTTGTGCCTGAAACGCTTACAACCGATGAATTGCTTGTTAAGTTCCGCGCCGCGCGCACACAGATGGCTATAATAGTTGATGAGTTCGGCGGCGTTGAAGGTCTTGTTGCGCTGGATGACCTGTTATCTGAAATAGTTGGCGACATAGCCGATGAACATACCGACCTAAACGAACTTTCAGTGCGTAAGCTAAGCGATAAGGAATACATAATGAAAGGCTCTACCCCGCTTAGCGACCTTAACCGCATATTCGATATGCAAATAAGCTCTGACGATGCCGACACCATTGCCGGCTATATAATAGCTTCGCTCGGCTACATACCGCCGCCAAGGGGAAAAGAAAGAGTAAAACATAGGAACTATAGCTTTATAGTTATGAGCGCAACGCCTGTAAGGATACTTACAGTAAGGATGACTATACTGCCTGTAGAGGAAGAAAAAAAGGAAGAATAATTCCTATTACTAATATTCACTACACGCAAGCAGCACTTTATATAGCAAAAAAGCTCCCAAACAAGGGAGCAATTTTTCTATTAAAAGATAAAAATATCAGTAAATAGCCTCAGACCTGTGAAGACCTACAGCATTATAACCATCATCATCCAACCTTCTTAGCATTACATAACCGCTCTTTTTTATATGGCAGTTTACGCCTATAAGGTCGCCTACCCAACCGCTGAGAAGCGGCTCATGCCCGACTATTATACAAGTACCCCCATGCGAAAGAGCGTTTATTGCTTCTTTAAGCTCTTTAGTATCGCCTGTGTATATCGCATCTACTACATCAAAGGCGGAGTCTGCCAGTGTTTCTTTTACTATAAGACCCGTTTGCAATGCGCGCATTGCAGGGCTTGAGAGTATTGTAATAGGCTTTCTAAGTGGCCTTTTTCTAAGCTTTTTTGCAGCCCTTCTAGTCTTTGCCCTTCCGGAATCTACAAGCCTTCTTTGCTCATCAGGCGTATTTATTCTATGTGGCTGGGCAGCCCCATGTCTGAAAAATATTAAATCCATAATTGTCCTCCAAGTTCATTGCTAATGGCTTTGCAGTTTTATACTAGCAAATTACATACTAAAACACAAGTTGAGTGGCTGATTACGCTCATGTTTTACAGTAAATTTACATGTTTTTTACACATGGATTGTGCTGTTTTTTTCGCATTCTAACTTAACTAAAACTCTTCTTTAAGGGGTGGAAGCTCTCTTAATACAAGTTTGGGATTATTCTCCTGCGCAAGCCTTATAGACCATTCGTTTTGAAACAGCAATACGGGATTATCTTCCTTATCTACAGCCCTTGCTGATGTGCTTGTAAGCTGCAAGTCTTCAGGGCTAATAGAGCTATCTTCAACCCAGCGTATATATCTCCACGGCATATTTTCAAGAACCAAATCCACATTATATTCGCTTTTAAGCCTATATGTAAGCACATCAAACTGAAGTACGCCTACTACGCCGCATAGCGTTTCCTCAAAACCGGTTTCGTTTCTGAAAAACACCTGTATTGCGCCCTCTTCGCTGAGCTGTTCCATACCTTTTATAAACTGCTTGCGTTTCATAGAATCAAATGGGCGTACCCTCGCGAAGAACTCAGGAGCAAACACGGGTATAGGCGGAAAATCGAACCTATCCTTGCCTTCTATAAGGGTATCGCCAAGTAGATAAATTCCAGGGTCAAAAAGGCCTATAATATCCCCCGGATAGGCGGTTTCTACTATTTCTCTCTCATCTGCCATAAACTGCTGCGGTGCTTTAAGCTGTATCTGTTTATTAAGGCGCATATGCCAAACCTGCATATCCTTTTTAAATGTACCGCTTACAACGCGCATAAAGGCAAGCCTATCCCTATGGGCGGGGTTCATATTAGCCTGTATTTTAAATATAAAACCCGAAAACTCTTCCCTAAGTGAGCTTATATCTCCGGCGCTTGACGAGCGCTGTGATGGCGGGCTTGTAAGGGATAAAAAGCTATCTAAAAACGCCTCCACGCCGAAATTAGTTATTGCAGAACCAAAGTACATTGGCGTGAGCCTGCCATGCCTTACTTCTTCTATATCAAAGGGATAACCTGCTATATCAAGCAGCTCTATTTCATCCTTAAGGCGTTTTATATAGTGGCTCTCAAGCATACCCTCAAGCGCTTGGCTGTTAATATCAACCTCTGTTTTCTGCGCCTTTGATGCGCCGTGGTCTTTTGAAAAGTAGAGCTGCACCATACCAGTTTTTCTATGGTAAATGCCCTTAAAATCCCCATCTACGCCTATAGGCCAATTTATAGCGCAGGCCTTTATGCCAAGCACCTCCTCAAGCTCATCCATAAGCTCAAAGGGGTCTTTAGAAGCTCTATCCATCTTATTTACAAAGGTAAATATAGGTATGCCCCGCATTGCGCATACCTTAAAAAGCTTAATGGTCTGCGCTTCAACGCCCCTTGAACCATCTATAAGCATTACAGCAGCGTCCGCTGCCACAAGCACGCGGTATGTATCCTCAGAAAAGTCCTGATGACCGGGGGTATCTAATATGTTTATATGATAGCCCGAATAATCAAACTGCATTGCGGAAGATGTAACGGATATTCCGCGCTGTTTTTCTATCTCCATCCAGTCGGAAGTGGCGTGTTTTTGTGCCTTCCTAGCCTTTACGCTGCCTGCTTCCCTTATAGCGCCACCATAAAGCAAAAGCTTTTCGGTTAGTGTGGTCTTGCCTGCGTCGGGGTGGCTTATAATAGCGAACACCCGCCGCCTTTCAACTTCTTTTTGTAATGTATTCATAATGCTCCTTAATTATTATTGTGGAACTACGAAATCAATTTTTTGCGGCACTATGCTGATTTCACCGCTGCAAATATCCATGCTCTCCCCATCTAGGGTTATATGCCAACCCTCAGGCGCGGAAAAGCTTAAATATTCAACCTGTCTATAGCGCAGGTAGCCTGATAAAGCTTTATCTGTAAGGTAGCTGCCATCCTCATATTTTTTAAGCAGAGAAAGCAGCCTGTACCTAGGTATTGGCTTTACAAGGCATATGTCTATAAGCCCGTCATCAACCTTGCTAAATGGAGCGCAGCGAAATTGACCGCCTAAATATTGACCGCACATAGCAGTGCATAATAGCATCCTTCCTTCAGGGTTGAGTTTTTCATCGCCTGCCGATACATAGCACTCGTTGTTTACTGCATTTATAAGCGCATATAGTACACCTGTAATATAGGCATTCCTTCCGCCTAATATAGGCATACGCTTTATCTTTTGCATAAACTTAGCAGCAACAGAATCAAAACCGAAGTTTATTTCATTGATAGCATATCTATCGTTAATATGAAGTATGTCTACTTTTTTCACTTCACCTGAAAGCTGCTTGTCGAAGTTCAAAAACATATCGGCTGAGCCGTAGTATTTAATATAATCATTCCCACTTCCGCAGGGCAAAGCTGCAAGCTGTACACCCTCAAAATCCGCCATGCCGTTTAATACTTCATTTAAAGTGCCATCGCCCCCACAAGCCCAAAAGCGTTTTTTGCCAGGCTCATTTTCGCATATGCGCTTTACATATTCAGTAGCGTCATGCGGTTTTGTGGTTACATATATTGTTGCTTCATCGCCCAGCTTTTCTTTTACTATAGCAGCTATATCTTCCCTACTATCCTGCCTACCGGCAGCAGGGTTTATTATGAAGTAGTGTCTCAATTTACCTCCTAGTCTTCAAGAAGCATACGCGAGCAATATCTTTCAGTATATAGTACCCCCATAGGGTTATGCGCAAGAGCCCTATCCTTAACCGCCATAACAACAACAAAGGCGTCTGAATACTTGCTGAAAAGCGCATCATGCCCAACGCATAGCCCGAGCGATACATTTAGCGGCGTTTTTTGCTTGTTAAGGTATAGCGCTTGACCGACAGGGTTGCAGCTCATTTCAACAGTACCGGGGCGTACTTTTTCGCTATCCGATATGCCAAAAGCTTCCTTTTGGGTAGCTCCCATCTTGCACATAACGGACACTACTTCTATGCCGTAATATTCTTTCATAATTTTACAGAATACCTGAGCCTCTTTTTTAAGTCCTGTGCAAAAACCAAGACCTATTCTTGTGTAACCCAGCTTTTTGCATAGCTCAGCTATCTCCCTTATCCTAGACCATCTGCCATAGCCCTCAGCCTCAACCTGTGCGGCTGCTCTGAAGAACTTAGCGTTTTCCTCTTGCAGGAGTATGTCATTAGCTTTTTTTATTAGCTCCTCATGCTGCATAGGGCAGTTTTTAGGCGTAATGCCTTCCGTTTTTTTACAGCGCTCATTAGCGCAAGAATCACAATGCATATAAACTCCTTACAATAAAATGCGTTCTTTATCTTTTAATTTGATTTTATCACCAAATAGGAAAACGCTTATGGGCTCACCATCCAGCAGTCTAAGTGTTACATGCTTTTTAGTCATCTTAAGTGAAATAAGCCTCCCTTGGAAATACAGGCTGAAAGAATAGCCATCCCATTTAGGCGGAAGCTGCGGATTTAAGTATAAACCCTCTTCTTTTATGCGAAGTCCGGCAAAGCCCTGAACTATGCAGTTGTAGAGCCCGCCCATATTGGCGGTATGTATACCGTCCCTTGTGTTGCCGTGGGTATCCTCAAGGTCTATAAGCGAGGAACTTTCCATATGAGAAAGCGCCTTTTTCATATCCCCTATTTTTGATGCTAGCACGCTGTGAGCGCAGCTTGAGAGAGAAGAATCATGCGTGGTAATCTTCTCATAGTAGAGGAAACTTTTTTCCATGGTTTTTTTGTCCGTATAATCTTCAAACATGCTGTGAGCGAGTACTACATCTGCCTGTTTACATACTTGATGCCTGTATAGCCAAAGAGGATGGTAGTTAAGCAGCAGAGGAAATTTGTCCTCTGGTATTGAGCTTAAATCAATCTTCGCTTTTGAAAGGAAACTGTCGTCCTGCGGTGTTATGCCCAGCTTTTCATCGTAACCAAGGTACATTTTATCCGATGCCTTTTTAAACGACTTTAGCTCCTTATCGCTAATATTTAGTTTTTTCTTAATATTTTTATCTAAGCCCTGTTCTTCCAATATCTCCATAATTTTATATGCCCAAAGCAGGTTTTCCTTTGCAACACAGTTAGTATAGTAGTTGTTGTCTACTATGCAGGTGTATTCATCAGGACCTGTAACGCTGTCTATATAGAAAACACCTTCTCTTTCATGGCTTACATCCATCCAAAGCCTAGCAGTTTCTATAAGCACCTCAGCGCCGTATTTCTGCATAAACTCAATATCGCCCGTCGCAAGATAATACTGTACAAAAGCATGGGAAACATCGCCTGTTAAATGGTATTGGGCGCTACCCGATGGATAGTATGCGCTGCATTCACTGCCTGTTATTGAGCGCCATGCGTAAAGCGCACCGCTGTCATGCCCCATTATGCGGGCATGTTCCTTTGCCTTTGGCAGTATGTTGTAGCGGTACATTAGCAGCTCTTTTGCAATTTCAGGGTTTGTAAGCAGGAAGAAGGGGAATATGTATATCTCCGTATCCCAGAAATAATGCCCTTCATAGCCTTCGCCTGATAGACCCTTTGCGCATACGCTGCTTATACCGTCCTGTCCTGCGGAACATAAAAGGCTGTACAACCCATAATCCATACTGCGCTGAAGCTTTTTACCTTCTACAATTACACGGCTCGTATCCCAAAACTTATCGAGATATTTCTGCTGCTTGTTCATAAAACATTCCATAGGGTGGCTAATCGCATCTTTTAAAATTTCTAGAGATTTTTCCCTAGGCTTATCATTATGCCTGGAATCCACAAATACGCAGTATTTACATATATATACCGCCTCATTTTGTTTGGCAGAAGCGGTAAAAACAGTTGTAAGAATATTGCCTTCTTTTTCGTATTCCACCTCAAAAGCCTTCGAGTGCCTGTGCTTTACAGCGCAGGAAAGCTGCAGCTTTGAGCGCTTGGTTGAAGACAGTATAAGGGAAATGTCATCGTCCACGAAGTCCGCTTCATCTACCACGAGGTAGCTTTGAGCTTCACCTGCGAGTCTCGGGTCATCAGCAGATGCGAAATTTTCAACATCTCCAACAACGCTTGATTTTATAGTTACTTCTCCGGAAAAATTTACGGGCACTACTTTATAGTTTAGTATAAACAGATGTTTTTGTACAAGAGATGCCATACGGCACACGCATATATATACTTCCTTTCCTAAAGGTGAACGCCATAATATGCGCTTTTCTTGATATCCCCTATCCATAAAGAGCTCATGCTCATATTTTAGTATTTCTCCGCTATTAAGCGAATATTCTTCACCCTCTATAAAAAGTTTTATTCCTTGGACATCAGTTATGTTTACGATTGTCTGCGCGGTTTCCGGAAAACCGTAAAGCTTTTCACCGTAGGAAATATCTTTAATATCGTAAAAGCCATTGATATAGCTTCCTCTTACGCTAAACACATCATCGCCCACGCCCTCCTCAGGGCAAGCGCGTATCCCCAGATACCCATTAGCAGTATGAAAAATGCTCTCCTCCCAACCGTTTTTTGAAGGCAGGTATTCCTTAATTATTATACTTCTCATTATCCGTCCCTCCAGTCTATTATTGCCATTACGAATATTGATATTGTTATTGTACACGATAAATGCAGGATTTTGCAACGAAAAAGGTATTCTATATGATATAAATTGGCTAATAATACTTAGCCCTATTTCCCTTTGCTTGCGAAGCTCTACCTAGAATGGTATAATTTCTCCGATTCTAGAGGCTTAGCCTTTGTAAAGGAGAATTTGAATGGTAAACAATTATGTGTTCATGACTGACAGCGATAGCGACCTTCCCTTCAGCTTCGCTGAAGAGAGAAATATACCGGTAGTAAAAATGCCCTATACCCTTGATGATGTTGAATATCTAGACGATAACGGCAAGACCGGTCAGGAAAAAATACTTTTCAAACGTATGCGAGAGGGTTCAGTGCCAATCACTTCCCTACTCCCCACCGCCACCTATCTTGAGTATTTTGAGCCCATATTAAAAGATAATGACCTGCTCTTCGTAGCTTTTTCATCCAACATGTCTAACACTATACAAAATGTGTTTGAAGCAAGAGAGGAGCTGCTCAAAAAATACCCTGAGCGTAAGTTTATTGTTGTAGATACGCTTTCAATATCCGCCCCTATGACGCTGCTTGTAAAAAAAGCGCATGATTTATACTTTACAGGCGCTTCAATGGAAGAAGTTGAAAAGTGGATAATGGATAACAGGCTTAAGTCCCACGCCTGGCTTACCGTTGAAGACCTTGTATACTTAAAGCGCGGCGGCAGGATAACATCAACCAGCGCGTTCTTTGGCTCCATGCTTGATATTAAGCCCATACTTGCACTTGGCAAAAGCGGCAAGATAGAGCCTGAAGCCAAAGTTCAGGGCAGGAAGAAAGCCCTGCGCACGCTTGTTGAGCGCGCTGCTCAAAACATAGAAAACCCGGCAGACCAAGAGATTATTATCTTACATGGAGACTGTTTAGACCAAGCCGAAACTCTAAAGGAAATGCTTGTTTCCCAAATACCCGAGGCTAAAAACATCACACTACAGATGATAGGACCCGTCATTGGCGCACACTGCGGTCCCGGCACGCTTGCGGTCTGTTTCATGGGCAAGGAACGCCCGATTTAATGCAAAACACCCTAATCACTGTACAGGATTTGTCTTGCGTAGGCAGATGCTCTCTTTCTGTAGCGCTGCCTGTTTTATCTTGCCTTGATATACAGTGCATACCCATGCCAAGCGCACTTTTAAGCGCACACACAGGTTTCACTTCGCCTTTTAGAAAACCCCTAACAGGCGAAATGAACAGCATTTTTAGCCACTTTAAGGAAGTACTGCCAAAGGTTGATGGCTTATATATTGGCTATCTTGCAGAATATGAGCAGCTTTCACTTATGGATGAAATGCTAAGCCATTACGATAGCGCGCTTATATTTATAGACCCTGTAATGGGGGACAACGGTAAACGATATTCCTCTATAAGCGAGAGGCTTTGTGATGGAATAGCAAAGCTCTGTCATAAGGCGGACTTTATATTTCCAAATTTAACTGAAGCCGCACTATTGCTTGACATCCCCTACGACAATTTGCCTGATAGCGATACGCTGCTTAATATGCTCTCTGACAAGTTCAGCTCAAGCGTAGTGCTTACTGGGCTTACGGATTCCAGCGGCAACATAGGCGCACATGCTTTGCATGATGGCAATACATACTCTGCATACACCAAAATGGTGCCGGGCAAATTTCCCGGCACGGGGGATTTATTCGCTTCCGTATGCGTGGCGGGCATATTACAGGGAATAGATATACAATCCGTGTTACAACTTGCGACAGGGTTTATATACTCTTCCGCAAAGGATTTTTCAGGCGACAGCAGATATGGACTGCCATTTGAAAAAAAGCTTAATAAGCTCAGCAACGACTTTTTAGCTCTTAAAAATAAGGAGAATAATTAAATGCAACAGTTTCTGCTGCCGTTTTTGCTAACGCTTTTGGCGGGTTTATCAACCGGCATAGGGGGTCTAATAATACTCTTTAACTCAAACCGCTCAAGGAGATTCCTATCTGTATGCATGGGCTTTTCTGCCGGTGTCATGATATATGTATCCATGATAGAGCTTTTCCCGGAAGCGCAGGAGCTGCTAGCCAGCGCATTTGGTGAAAAGAAAGGAGCGTTATATACGATTCTGGGTTTTTTCTTAGGTATGCTTATAATTGCCATTATAGATAAGCTAATACCCGAGGAGAGCAATCCGCACGAGATATGTGACAGCAACTTAGAAAATATTAAGGTAAACGATGGTGAAGCGCTCAAGCGCACATCTATTATGACAGCAATTGCTATAGCCATACACAACTTCCCTGAGGGAATAGCAAGCTTTGTGTCCGCAACGCATTCGCTTGAAATAGCAATACCAACGATTGTAGCGATTGCCCTTCACAATATTCCTGAGGGCATAAGCGTTGCCATGCCTATATACTGTGCAACGGGAAACAAGAAAAAAGCGGTGGGGTATTCTTTCCTTTCAGGCTTAAGCGAACCGCTAGGAGCGCTATTTGCCTTTATTTTCCTTAGAAATATTATGGACGAAGTAACCTTCGGCTTTGTGTATGCTATGGTAGCGGGCATAATGGTGTTTATTTCCTTTGATGAACTGCTGCCTGGCGCCGAGGAATACGGCGAACATCATCTTGCTATATATGGTTTAGTTGGAGGAATGGCTGTAATGGCGCTAAGCCTTTGGCTATTTATTTAATGGAAAACAATGTATTAATCGCCTTCCTTTTAAGCCTAGCAGCAGGGCTTTCAACGGGGATAGGCGGAGCTATAGGCATTTTTGCTAAGAGAAGCAATACTAAATTTTTAACATTCGCCCTTGGGCTTTCGGCAGGAGTTATGGTGTACATCTCATTTATAGAAATGATGCCCGAAAGCCTTTCTATGCTGGAAACCACCTATGGATTAAAGGACGCAAAGTTTGTGCAGCTGCTTTCTTTCTTTGCGGGTATGCTTCTTATTGCTATTATAGATAAAGCTGTGCCGGAATCCAACAACCCTCATGAAGCTAAAAACTGGAACCCGCAAGATGAAGGCTATAAAGCGCACGAGCTTGAAAAAACCGGTATACTCACCGGTCTTGCGATTGCGATACACAACTTCCCCGAGGGTATGGCAAGCTTCGTTGCCGCGCTTCGCAGCCCAAGCCTTGCAATACCAATAGTATTTGCAATAGCCATACATAATATACCCGAAGGGGTTGCGGTATCCGCACCTATATATTTTGCTACAGGCAACAAAAGAAGAGCCTTTATGTATTCGCTCATCTCAGGGCTGGCGGAGCCCATAGGCGCGCTTTTTGCATGGCTCGTGCTTGCGCCATTCATGTCAGACACATTATACGGCATATTATACGCGATGATTTCAGGCATAATGGTATTCATATCCTTTGATGAGCTCCTGCCATCAGCAGGAAAATACGGCTACCACCATGTAAAGATAGCCGGCGTAATGCTTGGCATGGCGATAATGGCTGTTTCGCTTTTGTTGTTTATTTAATAGTTTTTCTGTGCAGGAATTTACCGTTTTTTGTCGAATATAATCTATTGGGTTTCTTTTAAGGAGGAGATTTTTTGACCTTAGCTGATATAAAACAAAAAGCGGGCAACAAAGAATGGAATTACGGCAAACGTCTGTACGCCCAAGGCAGGGTGCGCAGGCTTAGGTCTTCAAGGCTTAGAGCTGAATATCTAATAGATGACGGTATGGAACATACCGTGGTAATAATTGTAAGCGGCATAATAATGACGGATGGCGAAAAGCATTTCAACCGCTACACTGTTGCTGCGCTTATTGAAGCCAGCAGGGATGGCACTCTGCGCGCAATGCTATTTAGAAACCGCAGTATTTCTTCTGATGATTTATTCGACGCGACAACCCTCCCCCTTCCTCAGGCAGACAATTTAAAGCTTGAAATAACCATAAATGTGGATAATCCCTTGTCCATAGGTCTTAGAGCAGGTGAAGACAAACTATATGTAGTTAAAAACATTGCGGAATTTATAACCAATGTTAAAGATAGAAAGCCGTTAAAATTCGGCAGGGATTTCACCTATGACCCTAAAATTGCGGATTTTTCTCAAAAACATAAGGATTTTCTACGCCAGCTATACCTATATTATGTTTCCCGCAAGGAGGGACAAAACCCGCTCACAGGAAATCAGCTGCGCTTTATGCCTATGCCTGATGTACTGGCTTCGCTTGTATTTGAAAGGCTTGAAGATATCCCCTTCATATGCAGTCTGTCCGGCGAAACGCAAAATAATATAGACATTGCCCCCCTGCCCGCCATGTTCAATGTATCAGGCGGCGATAAGGGCATATCCATAATAGCCCATGTGCCTGAGGACTTGCACCTACTAACCGAGGACGGCAGATACGTGTATTTTGAGGGCAAGGTACATAAGCTAAGCGAGATGGAACTACCCCTTATGCGTACGCTAAACAAACACTTAAGCGGCAACAGGGCTATTTTCATATTCACAAAAGATAAAGTACAGCGTGTAATGGGAGAGCTTCTCCCCTCGCTTATGCAAAGCTGCATAGTAAATCTGGATACACGCTTTGAAAAGAAAATTCAACGCCTTCCCCTGCACACTAAAATATATCTGGATAGAGAAAAAGCGCATATTAGCGCAAGGCTAGTATTTAGATATGGCGATATAGAGATAGACCCTTTCCTAATACACGACGGCGCGCCAATGTTCCTGCTGCGAGATGCGACTGGCGAAAAAGCAGTTATGGACACCCTTGCAAATGCGGGCTTTAGAGTTAGAAAGGGCTATGCCTACCTTGAAAATTCAGACGATATTTGGTATTTCCTAACAGAAGGCATTACAGCCTTAAGCGATAAAGCGGAGCTTTATTTAAGCAATGATTTTAAGAAATTAAGCGTTAAAAAACCAAACTTTACCGCAAGACTTCGCACCGAAAGGCAGGGACTAAGCCTTGAAATGCTGGACGATGATGAGCCCATAGACGAACTTATCCCTCTGCTTGAAGCGATACGCCTGCGCCGCGATTACTTCCGCTTTACAGACGGCTCTATGCTCTCCCTTGAAGGTACTGAAGAGTGGCAGGAGCTTGCCGAAGCCTACCTTGAAGCGGGAGAATTAAAGCAGGATGAAAGGCATGTACGCCCTTACCGCGCCGCTTATTTTAATGCGCTTATAAAGGAAAAAAACCTGCCGGTTACAACCGATAGCGAAACCCTAAGCCATGTAGCCGTTAGAACCGAGGAGAGCGAACCGCCCATAAAGGGCCTATATTCCTTCCAGAAAAGGGGTTTTGAGTGGCTTATATCCCTTTGGCGCTTACAGATGGGCGGCATATTGGCAGACGAAATGGGGCTTGGCAAAACCCTGCAAACGCTTGCCGCTATTAGCTATATTAAGGATAATGAGAGCTCTCTTCCAAGCATAGTTATAGCCCCAACATCTCTTATATATAACTGGCAATCAGAAGCCCAGCGCTTTACGCCGGATTTAAATATAGCGGTACTAAGTGGCAACCGTAAGCAGAGGGATGAAATTATTGCTACCATAACTGAAAACCCTCCGGATTTAATTATTACAAGCTATCCCATAATCCGCAGAGATATAGCCAAAATCAAAAAAACGGAATTTTCTTATATAGTGCTTGATGAAGCGCAATATATTAAAGACCCTTCAAGCATAACCGCCCGCAGCGTAAAACAGCTTACAGGCAGGTGCAATATTGCGCTTTCCGGCACGCCTATGGAAAATAATGTAGGCGAGCTATGGTCGCTGTTTGACTTTGCTCTCCCCGGCTACCTGCCCCACTACCGCGAATTTTTGCGCAGATTTGATGAGGGCAAAAACGCTGCGGATTTAAGAAAGCGCATACGCCCTTTCCTCATGCGAAGGCTAAAGAGAGATGTAATGGCAGAGCTGCCCGCTAAAACCGAGCGCAGCTATTACGCAGGCATGGAGCCCCAGCAGGCTAAGCTATATAAGGCTGTGCTCCTTCAAAAGCATGAGAGCATGAAGGAATTATACGACAGCAAAAACCTAAGGAAGAACAGCGGCGCCGTGCTTGCCGCAATAACAGAGCTTAGGCAAATTTGCTGCCACCCCCGCCTTGTGCTGCCTACCTTCCAAGGGGAGAGCGGTAAGCTTAATTTACTGCTTGAAATACTGCCCCATATGCTTGAAAACGGGCATAAGATACTGCTTTTCAGCCAGTTTACAAGTATGCTTAATATAATCAAAAAACATACGGATGCCCTTGGCATAGAAAGCATGTACCTAGACGGGCAAACCCCATCTAAGGAAAGGCTAGCTATGGCGGATAGCTTCAACAATGGCGATTGTCCGCTATTTCTTATATCCCTTAGAGCAGGCGGAACGGGTCTTAACCTAACGGGGGCAGATACAGTTATAAATTATGACCCTTGGTGGAACCCCACCACAGAAGACCAAGCAATAGATAGAGCCCATAGAGTAGGACAGGATAAAAATGTACAGGTTATACGCCTTATAACTAAAAACTCTATAGAAGAAAAAGTAGTGGCGCTGGGTGAACATAAAAGGCAGCTCTTTGATAAGCTCGTAACCCCTGGCGAAGTTATGCCCACAAAGCTTAGCGATAAGGATATTATGGCGCTATTCGACTAAACTGATATACTCTTCTTTTAATTGACCAAAAAATGAAAAACTGATATAATTTTTTTGTAATATTAGGGGGGAATTATATGTCAAAGAATTATTGGATAGTGGCTGATGTATCTTGCGACTTGCCGTTATCCTATATAGAAAAACAAGAGCGTTTTAGGGTTATGCCTATGCCCTACCAAAAAGACGGTGAGGAATTTTTATATAAACCCGGAGATGAAAAGGATATAAACGCCTATTACGATAGCATAAAGCGCGGCGCCTTATATACAACCACTCAGATAAACGCTGCCGAATACTATAGCTGCTTTAAAGAGATAACAGACAGCGGCGAGGAGCTTATAGCGCTGCCGCTTTCAAGCGGTATATCGGGCTCTGTAAACTCCGCGCTTATGGCAAGGGAAAGAATACTTAAGGAAAACCCCGAAGCTGAGGTAATTGTAATAGATTCTAAATGCGCTTCACTTGGCACAGGCATATTATTGCACCATCTTTTATTAAAGAGGGAAAGCGGTGCAGATATACACGAAGCAGCCCAGTACGCAAAGGAAACCATACCTAAGGTGCTTCACTGGTTTACTGTTTCCGACCTTAACCACCTATACCGCGGCGGCAGGGTTACAAGAAGCAGCGCATTTATAGGCTCTATGCTGCGCATAAAACCTATACTGCATGTAAACGATGAAGGCAGGCTTATACCCTTTGACAAGGTACAGGGCAGAAAAAAATCCATAAGGGAGCTTGCAAACAAAATAGAAGAAAACATATATCCAAAGAGCAATCAGCCTATATTCATAAGTCATTTTGGCTGTGAGGAGGATGCCCTTCTTCTTAAAAGCTATTTGCAAAAAAGCCTACCGGGTATTAGCGAATACCTTATAGCGCCGCAAAGCCGCATAATAGGCGCGCACTCGGGACCTGATTGTATTGCGGTGTTCTGCCTTGGCTTAAAGCGCTAGTATGCCCTATGGCACTAAAAAAGCTCTAGTACTTAGGCGCAACAATTATAGAGAGAATGACCGTATTATTAGCCTGCTTACGCCGGACATTGGCAAAGTTGATGCACTTGCAAGGGGCGCAAGGAAGCTTAAAAGCCCTCTGCTTGCAGCTACTGAGCCTGCAGTGCTTGGGGAATTTGTGCTGTACAAGGGAAAAGGGCATACCATAGTAACCGCATTCAACCTTGAGGATAATTTTTTCCCCCTAAGAAAAGATATAGAGCGCTTCAGCCATGCTGCGCTTATGCTTTCCGCCTGCGATGCGGTGGCAAGAGAAAACGAGGAAGCAAGGCACTTGTTTATACTATCCATAAGGTCGCTATCTAGGCTAAGCTACAGCGACATGGCGGCAGACCTTATAAGCAGCGCATTTCTTTTGCATTTTTCCACTATAGAGGGCTTTAAGCCAAGGCTAAACCATTGCAGCCTGTGTGAAAAACCCTTTAAGCTAGATGATTCCGCAATGCTTGACCCACTAAGCGGCGGACTGATATGCAAAACCTGCTCAATAGGCAAAAAAGCGCCTTATATTTCGCCCAAGCAAGCTGCATGGCTAAGGCAGGTACTAATTGACGGCGTTGATGAGGTAGCGCCCATTGCAGACCCGCCCATTGCTGCGCTTATTAACTATGTGCAGGTATTTATAGATAAAAAGCTTCCTAAAATAATAAGCTTTTAGCTTTATATAAACTTGGAGGTTATTATGCGAAGTAGGATTGCGCTACTTGCAACCGGCGGTACTATAGCCAGTATGCATTCAAAGGACGGGCTTATACCCGCGCTTAGAGCTGAAGAAATATTAAGGTTTATGCCGCAGCTACTTGAACGCTATGATATAAGCAGCGTAGATGTATTTTCGCTTGATTCCAGCAATATACAGCCTGAGGAGTGGATAACGCTCGCAGCAAAAGCAAAAGAAGTATCAAAAAATGTAGACGGCATAGTTATAACCCACGGCACGGATACTATGGCATACACCGCCTCAGCGCTAAGCTTTATGCTTCAAGGACTTAATATACCCGTTGTTCTTACCGGCTCTCAATTACCGCTTAACTTTCCATATTCAGACGCTCCCCTTAACCTTGAGGAGGCTTTTACAGCAGCCGTAAGTGCTTTACCGGGCGTATATATAGTATTCCACAATAAAATAATATTCGGCACAAGGGCTGTTAAAATGCGTACGCTGTCTTTCGATGCCTTTGACTCTATAAACGCTCCGCCGGTAGGCTACTTTGACGCTGAGGGCATACATCTTAATGAATTTCCTCCATCGCCCGTACTTTCGCTGCCAAAAGACACTATGCTAAATATAGACAGCAAGGTATTTCTGCTAAAGCTTATGCCCGGTACTGATATAGAGATATTCAACCATATTAAAAACGCAGGCTATAAGGGCTTAGTACTTGAAGCCTTCGGGCTTGGGGGCCTTCACTATATAAGGCGCAACCTTGTAGATGCGCTTAAGGATTTATCTGACAGTGGCATAATAACGCTTGTTACTACACAGTGCATATACGAAAAGTCTGACTTTTCCGTATACGAAGTAGGGCATGGCGTACTAGACAGCAAAAACATTTACGGCGCACACGATATGACTACCGAAGCCGCTGTAACAAAACTCATGTGGATACTAGGCGATAAGGAAAAGAGGCTGCCATACATCAACCTCTCCCTAAGCCATGAAATGATATAAATATTAATAAAATACTACTTAAATATTTTAAGTTTATCGAATATAAATGCCAACAGCACGCTTAATGCTATAGCTATAAGCACTACAATTAAAAAGCCATTGGGATGCTGCGAAAATGGCATACCTTGTAAATTAAGGTTCATGCCGTACGCGCCAAACACTATATTAGGCACGCTCATAACAAGCGTAACTATTGCAAGCATTTTCATTACAACATTTAGATTGTTTGATATTACAGAGGCATAAGCATCCATAAGCCCGCTTAGTATACCGCTGTATATATTTGCCATTTCTATCGCCTGTTCGTTTTCGACTATTACATCTTCAAGCAAATCGGAATCTTCAGGATATTTGCGTATTATATCGGAGCGGAAAAGTTTTTTCATAACCGCTTCGTTTGATTTTAATGCCGTTGTAAAATAAAGCAAGCTTTTTTCAAGGCGCAGCATTTCGATTAGCTCTGCATTTCTGGTTGATTTACGAAGCTTATGCTCAACCTGCTCGCTCTTTTTATCTATAACAGATAGAGTACACTAAAGTTCGCAACTTTACTCAGCAGGTTTTACTCAAAAGGTATGTTAAAGCCACTGGAACTCCGCTACAATGTAAGTCGTCAAAACATTCAAAGGAGGAGAAACCAATGGCTCGAAACAAGAATACCACGAATTTAGAAAGAATGCTATTCCAATTTATGGCTACTGAAGATCCAATGCTAAGTATGATGGAATGGCTATGTGAAAAGATGATGGAAGTGGAGATTTCTAACAAGATTGGTGCCAATAAGCATGAACAAAGCGAAACCAGAACAAGTCACCGCTGCGGATATCGTCCACGCCGCTTAGATACCAGATTGGGGACTATGTATCTAATGGTTCCTAAGATAAGAAATGGCGGTTATATACCTTTCTTTGTCACCGAGCGCAAGCGTAGTGAAGCAGCTCTGATACAAGTTGTCCAAGAAGCCTATATACAAGGAGTATCAACCCGTAAAATCGAGAAACTAGCCAAGAGTTTAGGCATCGAAAACATTTCACGTAGTCAAGTAAGCG
>JAAYRU010000061.1 GCA_012518615.1 Christensenellaceae bacterium
CCAAGTTTGCATTAAAGTCGCTCGCTTGGTACAAATCGCCATTGCAGGCCTTGGCAATTTCTTCAGCCATTGCCTCCGTGTTACCCGATCCGCTCCAGTAAACTACAGCAATTTTAGCCATCTATAAATCCTCCATCTCTAATTGTTTTTATGTTAAGCAGCTTGAACAAGCTGAAAAACACTCTGCCCCTGTTGTAAGCACGCAAGGCAGTGCTCTCGGCATCGTTGAAACAAGTCGAAACGCTCTTTTGCTTTATCCGGCTGTGAATAGACCTTCCAATGTCCGCAAAAGACGTAGTTTTTTCCCTTGTTGTTGATAAAACCCTTTACATCCTCAAGAGGGTACCCCAAAAAGAGACCGATCTCGTGGGGGAACTCGCTGCTCTTTTGCAATTTGCTCAATAAATGATTTACGTTGGCTTCGTGCCCTTGATCAACCGGATAGCCTAATTGACATAAGAAACAACGAAACTCTTGTTGAGAGAGCATGGCGTCGATCATCTTAGGCCGATAGACAAAGATCTGAATCGATCCGCTAATCCTGTCAATTGTATGGATGCGTATGCCTTTTCTGCGAAGTGACGCATCCAGTGTTTCGAGCGCTCTCAGAAATTTCTCTACGCGGGAAGGACGGTAGGAAAAGAGGCTCCCCGCCTTATAACCTTGCAATGTCGCCGATGTATGACGTACAAAAATGAATTCGAACATTTTTTTCATGAAGTCACCAGTATAGTGGATATACTTGAGTTAGGTATGGCTAACTCGCAAAGTTAGCATAAACTTACTTCACGAATTGGTCAAGCCTTTTCTTTCCTAAGAATCTGTAAGATTGAGAAAATTCAATCTTGTCAACAGGCTTTGAGGGTAGCAGCAGAGCTCAACAGTGGAGTGACACTAGGCTCGCAAATTCTCGCAAATTCTTGTGGCCTAATAATCTTGACGTGTCGCATACAAATCAGTATATTGTGTCCAAAGCACTGGAATTTGACAAATTAAACCGCCTTGTGGTGCTCTGCACGGTCTGAATCAGCGGCTCTTGAAAAACAGTGGATTGCCTTTCTGCGATCTCGCGAGGGTCAGCTGGCTGCCATCGGCAACATTTGTAGGTGCCGGAGAAGTTTTTTGTTGATTCCGGTTGCATAGAAATCAAAAAACTTATGAAACGAGAAAACCAGACACGTCTATTTTGGCGTGTTTAATTATATGAAAAAGCTGGAGAGAAAAATCCTAAAGCTCTGGAATTTGATAATCTCTCCGGCTTTTCTATTATCAGGAGCGCAACAAACGTTACATCCCTGATGCTTTCCAAAACAACAGCTTGTCGCCTTTACTGGTGCACTGCAACCCCTAAAACCAAGCTGCCCTTTTGAAAAATGGCCAGAGTGTCCGAAAACTCGTCGTTTAAGGCTTTATTTGGCCTCTTTTCTCTCGCAACATAGTAAAATAGAGGAAGAGAAGACTCACAGCGGAGGTTCGGTTATGGGCTACATCCAAGGTGACG
>JAAYRU010000035.1 GCA_012518615.1 Christensenellaceae bacterium
CGCTATGGGTTTTCGGATGAGGATACTGTTCAGGAGATACGGATGAACCCCTATCTTCAGTTTTTTATTGGTCTTCCTGCCTTTCAGCATGAAGCTCCCTTTGACGCAAGCACAATGACCTTGTTTCGCAAGAGGATACCGATCGACATGTTGACTGACTTGAATGACTTTATAGCCGCTCGCCGCAACCCTTATGCCGAGAATAAGAGTACAGATGACGATCCTCCCAGCGGCAATTCTCCGACAGATACCCCACCCGGAGCATCGGATGAAAGCGCAGACATGCAAGAACCAAACGAGAAGGAACAGGCTTCCAATCAGGGAACGCTGATTCTGGACGCGACCTGTGTACCACAGGATATCCGCTATCCCACGGATATCAGTTTGTTGAATGAAGCCCGTAAACGCCTGGAAGGCATGATAGACAGAGTTTTTCCCAAAGGTCATAAGCCCCGTACCTATCGCAAAATCGCGCGGCGAGACTATTTGCGGTATTCAAAGAACCGCCGTTCTTCCCTAAAGTTATTGCGCAGAAGTTTGCGCAAGCAATTGTCCTATGTGGCTCGCAACCTAGGTTATCTATCTGAAGTCAGAGAAAGCTTGAGCCAAAAAGATCAGGAACAACTTCAGGTGATTGAGGTATTATATGCCCAGCAGAAACAAATGTATGAGCAGGGAAGCAAGCGTGTAGCTGACCGGATTGTAAGCCTGGGTCAGCAATGGGTGCGCCCCATTGTGCGGGGCAAAGCAAAGGCGGCGGTGGAGTTTGGTTCAAAGATAGCAGCATCTTTGGTGAACGGTTATCTTCGGATAGAACGCCTATCTTGGGATAACTTCCAAGAGGGGATAACCTTACAGGAATCTGTAGAAAGCTACCGTGCGGATACCGGAGTGCATCCTAAGCGTATATTGGCTGATAAAGTGTATCGCAACCGAGATAACTTGAAGTACTGCAAGGAACGCGGTATCCGAATGTCGGGTCCTAAGCTTGGGCGTCCGCCTAAGGACAAGGAATTGTATCATCAACAACTGCTAGAGGAACGGTTGGAATCCGGGGAACGCAGTGCGATAGAGTCCTCCTTTGGTGTAGGCAAACGGCGCTATGGCTTAAATTTGGTGATGGAACGGCTACAAGAAACCAGCGAAGTGACCATTCACGTCTGCGTGCTGACGATGAACCTATGGAAACGTCTGCGAGAGTTTCTTTTTGCACTGTTTCGAAAGAGCCTTTTATCGCCTTCTTGGTACAGAAAATTAGTGATGATGAACTTGCTTACAGTTTTCTTTACAGGAATAAAATTGAAAACGGTAATTGTTCAGTAGATCCTACTTATTTTAGTTTTTGAAAAGCGATTTTATTGCAGCGTTTTTTTGATTTGACAAAGTCTAGAGAAGGAGGCATAGTGACCTATGCACGCTTTAAAAGGCACAGTCAAGGGATACGAAATATTACTCTGTGGCAGCCGCTGTTTCAAGGTTCATAAAGCAATTTGCCATTTGAATCATTTCTCGGATTTGGTTCAGTAATGTCTTTAGACAATTTTGTGGAAGATTGTAATTCAGATTTGAATTAAAAAACTTGTATTCATACTTGACAATTATTCAATTATTGAATATTATAATGGAAAGACTGTAATCGGTACCAATGGAGGGATTTAAATGGCTGTTACGATTAAAGATGTTGCTCGTCACGCCGGAGTATCCGTTGCAACCGTTTCTCGCTATCTTAATAATAGTCCACTAATCTCCTTTAATTCTGCGGAGAAAGTTCGGCGTAGTATTGAGGAATTGCACTACGAACCAAATTTTTTGGCCAGAAATATGCTCACCAAGCAGTCTCAGTCAGTTATGCTACTTGTGGACAATTCCAGTCCGGATGTATTTGGTAATGATAGTTTTCTTCAGATTCAATTTGGCGTGGAGAAGGCTCTTACTGAACATGGATACTATCTGATGATAATATCCATCAAGAAAAATAATCGTTTTCAGAGCTTAAAAAAGGCAATTCTTGAAAAGCGGACGGATGGTGTTATTCTACCTGCTCAATTGGCTGAAAAACAGCTGATACATTTCCTTCAGGAGCGGGAAGTACCTTTTGTTATTATTGGACGATCTGAATTTGGAAGCTGGGTAGATATTGATAACGTGGGCGGCGGACGACTTGCTGCAAAACAGCTTATAAAATCAGGTCTCAGCGATATTTGTTTTATTGGTAACGGTGAGGAAAAGGTTTTTGTTCAGGAACGGGCTAAAGGCTTCATAGAAGCAACAGAACAATTTGGGGTGAAATCTGAAATAATAATGAATTGTTCTTCATATGCAGAGAATGGGTACAAGCTGATCAAAGAAAGGAAATGTTTTCATCAAGGGTATGTGGTCTCTGATAATGTCACAGCCTTTCAAATTCTCCAGGTCTTAAAAGATAAGGGTATTTCTGTTCCGGAGGAAGTTCAGATCATATCATTTGATGATGGGATTATAGCTCAATTATGTACACCGGCACTGACGGTTGTAGATATTAACGTTCAGCAGTTAGGATCTCACGCTGCAAACATTCTGTACTTGCAACTGCAATCTGGTATGCCCTTTAGTCAACAGAGTTTGCTTCCTACCAGTTTAATTCAGCGTAGTAGCAGTCGTTAATTATTTTGCCTCAAATTGTAACCGGTTATTAATGAAGAGGGAGTCTTAACCGTTTGCAAATATTGTTAATAACTACTATTTTACGAGGAGGTTTTATTATGAAGTTTAGTCAACAGAGTTTGCTTCCTACTAATTCAGCTTAGCAGTGGACGTTATTTTTTGTTTCAAATTGTAACTGGTTACAATAAAGAGAGGGCAACCTTAACTGTTTGCAAATATTGTTAATAACAACTATTTCATGAGGAGGTTTTATCATGAGGAAAATGTTTTCTGTTCTAATCGTGTTGGTCGTTACGATGAGTCTTGTGTCTTCTGTGTTTGCGGAAACTGAACTAAAATTCTGGCACACCTATAGCGACGGTGAGGAAAAAGTGTTTCTTGAGCAGGTTCTTCCTATTTTTGAAGCAGCCAATCCAGACATTAAAGTAAATGCAATCCGTATGCCATACGAAGGACTAAATCAACAAATTATTACTGCTGTAGCAGGGGAAGTAGCACCTGACTTGGTACGTATGGATATCACGTGGGTTGCTCAATTTGCAAAACTCGGTGCTTTAATTTCTGTCGATCAAATGGAAGGTTTTGATGCAATTCTGGCAGATGCATTACCTGGTCCAATGGCGACTACCATCTATAAAGACGAGCATTATGGCATACCAATGAATACAAACACGACCACAGGCGTATTCAATCTTGAACGTTTAAAGGAACTTGGTTTTGATGCCCCGCCTGCAACACTTGATGAACTACTGGCTGCTGCGGATCGTGCTGATCCGTCAAACGAGAAATGGTTGTTCGCTGTCCAGGGATCTTTTAGCTGGGCCATGCTGCCGTTCATCTGGACCCTTGGCGGATCAATCACGGATAATGCCTTTACAACTTCTACGGGATACTTAAACGGTGAAGCCACTGTAAATGCTCTGGAAACAATTAAGAGCTGGCTGGATCAGGGAATCATTAGCTCTTGTGTTTTAGGTGAGGAGCCTGGTACATGGGGAGGAATTGAAGCAGGTAATTATGCTATGGTTATCGAAGGACCTTGGTTTTACAGCGTTGGAGAAGCAAAGCCGAATTTCCCGTCAAGTACTATTCCTTCTGTAGATGGTAGGAGTATTTCTATTGTTGGTGGTGAAAACCTTGTAATGCTCAAGGGAACAAAGCATCAGGAAAAAGCATGGGAATTTATGAAATACATGTTGAGTCCGGAAGCGCAGCTTCCCATGGTTAATGCCGGCATGATTCCTACAATGGCAAGCAACCTTAACAAGGTTGACACTTCCGAATCTCCTTGGATGGATGCGTATCTGGAACAGCTTAAAACAGCAGCTCCGCGTACTCCTTCTGCAGAATGGCCGTCAATTGAAGAAATCTTGAACACGACATTTGAAAGTATCTTGCGTGGAACAATTTCCGCACAAGATGGACTTAATACAGCCGCTGCGCAGATTGATGAACTGCTTGCCAAGTAAACCAACAATGATCGGAGAGAAAGGGCTTCCTTTCTCTCCAATCTCAATGCTTCAAAGGAGGTATATTATATAATGTGCAAAGGAATCAGGCAATGGTGCCAAGCGCTTCCGTTTATTGGACCTGCACTAATCTTGTTAGGAGTCTTTGTTTTATACCCATTGGCGCGGAATATTCATATCAGTTTTTCAATATATGATATTTTGGCAGATTCAATAACTGAATCAGTAGGTTTCAGTCATTATCAAGCCTTATTTCAAAACAGTAAATATCTTTTGGCTTTAAGAAACACTCTTCTATACACATTGATCACTGTTCCTGGCCAGATGTTCTTTGGATTGGTTCTTGCTTGTTTGATTAATCATATTAAGCGAGGTCAAACCATTTTTAAGGTAATTGCCTATCTCCCGGTTCTTACCAGCTGGGTTATTGTTTCCCTGATATTCCGATACATTTTTATGTCAGGTAAAGGAGGCTTGATTAATTATGTGCTGATGCAAATAGGACTCATTTCCACGCCTGTTGCATGGCTACAGAATGAATGGACTGCCAATTTGGTACTGTGGTTATTTGGCATCTGGAAAGGTGTAGGTTGGGTCATGATCATATACCTTGCAGCTCTACAGGGAGTTTCCAGAGATATATATGAAGCAGCACAAATTGACTCAGCAAATTCGACCCAGATTTTTTTCCGCATTACCATTCCAATGGTAAGAAATACTACATTATATCTACTGACAGTTTTGACCATTGGAGCCTTTGGTGCATATATTCATGTTATGATGATTACTGAAGGCGCACCTCTGGGCACGACAAATGAACTGATGAACTTTATGTACGATACAGCATTTTCAAGGTATGACTTTGGATCTGCTGCTGCACAGAGCGTTCTCATGGGTTTGATGATATTTTTGCTGACACTTGTTCAGCGAAAAGTCACCACTGAAACTATCAATTAATGGAGGCGCAACATGAAAAAAATGAATGTTGTGCGTGTTCTAAAAAAGATACCATTCTGGATTTTGCTCATGGCTTTTATGGTATCTGCGCTAATTCCTTTCTTGTATATGTTAGCGACTGCAATGACTCCTCAGGCTTATACGCTCCCGTATCCTCCGATCTTATTTCCGCAAAGCTTATACTTAAATAACTTTGTAGAGGCATGGAGCTCAAATCATTTCTCTGATTATTTCCTAAACAGCGTATATGTTTCTGTGCTATCAACAGTTTTAATAATTCTTGTTTCTTCGCTTGCAGGGTATGGATTTGCCAGGATGAATTTCCCAGGCAAGAATGTGTTGTTTCATTTGCTCATGTTCAGCATGATGGTTCCAACCCTTACAAATCTGGTCTCTCAATTTCTGTTAATTAAAAACATGAAGCTCATGGATACATATCTCGGATTAATCCTGACTTATCTTGGCACGGGAATTGCTGCAAACACTTTTTTCCTTAGAAGTTGTTTTCTGTCAATTCCTCATGCGTTGGAAGAATCGGTGGTTATAGATGGTGGATCTCACTGGACAATATGGTTTCATATTGTGATGCCGCTTTCTGCCCCTGCGGTTGGTACATTCGCAATTATGGCTTTTTCTAATGTATGGGATGAGTTTTTATATGCTTTGACGATTATTAAAAGCCCCAATAAACGTACGCTTCCTATCGCGTTGAAAATGTTCCAAGGCCAGAATCTTAATAACTGGAGTCTCATTTTTGCTGCATCCATTATCGCGCTTCTTCCGATTCTCTTTGTCTATATTATTATGCAAAAGCAGCTTATTCGTGGCGGAATCATGGATGGAATGCTAAAGGGATAAACATGAAAGCAATACATTTTCCACAAGCCCCATGGCTCTTATCCAGTAACCCAACATATTTTACTATAAGAGTGTGGGTAAAAACTGCAGCATTTTCTTCAATTACACTTTACTATAGTGACCCGTACAATTATGCTCCTGAAACAAACAAGAATCTTCAATGGAAAGTATCAAAGATGGAATTGTTAATAACGGTCTATGATTATGATGTGTGGACTTGTGACGTAGCAGTTCCGACTCATAAGCTTTCATATATGTTCGATGTATTCAGTAACGATAATGCGCATCTATGGTTTGGTAATGAAGGTCTCTTTGAGGATAAAGCCAAAGCAGGATGTTTCCGTACTAGATATTATTATGGAGAAGATAGATTGCCATCGTGGACAGGAAAATCTGTTTGGTATCAGATTTTTCCGGACAGATTTGCAGGAGCAAAATACGATGAATCGTTCTTACCAACAACTGAAAACTTCTGGGGTGGCACATTAGATGGTATCTGTGCACATATTCCATACTTAAAGTCCTTAGGTATTACAGGCTTATACCTGAATCCTGTCTTTTCCAGCCCATCTAATCATCGATATGACACACTGGATTATACATGTGTTGATGACAGACTTGGAACAAATGAAACACTTATCACTTTGGCAAATCAATTGCATCAGAACAATATGAAGCTAATGCTGGATGGTGTGTATAATCACGCAAGTAGTAAAAGCTATTTCTTTCAGGATGTAATAAGAAACGGTAGTCAATCACCTTATCTTAACTGGTTTATCATACATGATCTTGATGCAGTTATGAAAGTGCCAGAGAGCAATCTTATACCCGAGCGCATGAAAGAAAACCCGCCTTATGAGTGTTTTGCCTTTGCAGCCAACATGCCAAAATGGAATACAGATAATCCTGAAGTTCAGGATTATCTGATTCGTTCTGCTGAAATGTGGACAAGAAAGCTACATCTGGATGCATGGCGATTGGATGTGCCGGATGAAGTTAGCCCTACTTTTCTCCGTTCCTTCAGGAGAAGAATGCGTATGATTAATCCAGAAATACTTATAGTTGGAGAAATATGGACTGATCCATGTCCATGGACACAGACAGGACTTTTCGATGGTACTATGGATTATCCGTTGTATGATGCTATCTCCAGATTTCTATTAAACTCAACGATAGACGCTTATGAGTTTTGTAATCTGATCAAAAAACGGCAAGCAATAATGACACCGGCGATGCTCCAAAACCAGATGCTGTTTCTTGGCAATCATGATCTTCCAAGGTGTTTAACAATCGCGAATGGAAACATCGAGAAGATAAAAGCAGCGTGGCTGTTCATATGTATATTAGATGGAGAAGTGAGTTTGTATTATGGTGATGAGTTTGCTATGACCGGAGGGGCAGATCCAGCGAATCGAGGCGTAATGAACTGGGGGACGAAATCCGATGCATTCATTATGAATAATTACATAAAGCAAACAATTGCGCTTCGAAGAAAAATGTTGTCTTCGCCAATAACTGACGTACACATAGATGCTCTCACTACTGAAACTGTGATAATAAGCATAACACGAGAAAACAATAAATATTATCTTTACCTTAGTAATAGCGTCATGGATGATGTTAAACATTCGAAAACTGGAGGTACAATTGTTTTACGTGGAAAGTATTTTGAATTGAGGCATAAGACAATTTAGTCATCGCCGATCAGAGTAAATTGACCCAGTATCTGGAGATCACTCATCCCGCCAATCGAGCCACTGTGTTTCACAGCATGGATTATGCTGCCGCGCCTCCCGCGCTTAAGGAAGCAGGAGCTGCAAGTGAAATCATAAACGATGTACTAAGTACTCTGGAAATGAATGATGTTTCAGATGAGGAAGCTCTGAATGATATTCAAGAACAGTTGAAGAAACAGGTTTACTGTAGTTATTGTATTAATAATCACTTAAAAGGAGAGGTTTTGCCTCCCCATATTATAATAAATCATAGGGGGAAATTTTAGTGCAATATCAGGTTACGGGAAATGAGTATATATCCCTTCCGAAAATTCGTGAGAGTGACGGCGCCATTGAACAGATATCATTTATGTATATGTCGCTCAAAAGCATGCTTGAGATGAAAGGCGATGATTATTTCATAAAGCCATACATTATTTGTGATGGAGAAAGGCTTAGCCTTTGTCCTGTATGGGAGCGAAAGCATTTTTGGATACCTTCATTCACTAATAATCAAAGGGGAATTTCCTTTCGCTGTACATATTTAACGCCTATTGAGGAGAGAGGCTTTGGGATAAGGCTTGAGGCGAAAAACGAAACTGTAAGCTGTAAGGAAATAACCGTGAGTGTATCGGGCGAGTGGACGCAAACTCTACATACAGTAAATGAAAGCATAGAATTATCGACTGGCAGAAAACACAAGAAATCTACTTGGAATAATATGTTTGTATTTCAGCAAGTACCTGGCATTCCGCTGATGGCTTTTGCGCCCATAGTGGGGGATAATCAGCCTTTTAGCGAAATAGACCAAGGTGCAAATTGGGTGCAGGACGGTTTTTCCTACTCAATTTATAAAACCTGCACCTTACAACAGAATGAAAGCTTTAAGCTGGATATTTTCTTCGGTGTAGGCTATGAAGAAGTTGCTGCTGCAACATCAGCGCTAAAAATGCTGCGCCATGGTTTTGATGCCATGCTACATAAAACCGAAAAATGGCTTGCAGCGCGTGAGAAACATGTTGATTTGCGTAAAATAAATAAGATACTCAATACAAACCTTTTCTTCTGTTTGTTTTTTTCATCAGGGCGCACTATAGATACTGAGGAGCTTTGCATGGTTACCTCCCGCAGCCCCCGTTATTATGTTTCCGCCGCATATTGGGATAGGGATAGCCTCTTATGGGCTTTTCCTGCAATACTGCTTATAGACTCCGCATACGCCAAAGAACTGCTGATTTCAGTATTTAAGAAACAGGGCAGAAATTTCGGTATACATAGCAGATTTATTGATGGAACGGTACTTGAACCCGGTTTTGAACTTGATGAACTATGCGCGCCTGTAATTGCGCTTTACAGATATGTTAACCATACAAATGATTATACCATACTTGAACATTTAAAAATTGTAGATGCTCTTGAAAGTATTTTGCTAAAGCTGGAGAGCCGAAAACACCCGGAAATAGAGCTTTACAGCACATTTTTGCAGCCCACAGACGATATGCACAATTACCCATATTTAACCTATAACAATGTTCTTGTGTGGAAGACTTTTATTATTCTTAGCAAATGGTTTCGAAACCCTCAGCTTGTAAAAAAAGCTGATAATGTAAAAAAAGCCATTGAAAAGTACTGTGTACTTATCCATGAAGGTAAACAGATATTTGCTTGGTCTGTTGATTTGTTGGGTAATTGGGATATATACGATGAGCCGCCCGGTAGTTTGCAGCTGCTACCCTATTACGGTTTCTGTGCATTTGATGATACCGTATGGAAAAACACACAGGATTTGATACGTGATAAGCGTTATCCTCTATCATTTGCTAGTCATAGGATTGCTGAAATAGGCTGCAAACATGCTCCGCACCCTTGGATACTTTCAATATGCAACAGTTTGCTCTCTGGTTATGCTGATGATGCAATAAAACATTTAATGCTAACCAGCATGGATAATGGCATTGCCTGTGAAAGCGTGCATGAGGACACCGGGGAATGTACTACAGGCGCTGCGTTTGCCACATGTGCAGGTTTTCTTGCATATTCGCTATATTATGTACTAGGAATGAACAGCGGAAACAATTAATATATAAAGGCTATTCACAAAAACATAAAAGACAAGTAAATAGAAAAAGCTAAAGTGTGTCATACAATAAATTGCCCCCATATCGTTCGTATGATATAATAAATATCAGAAACGGAGGGATAGCATGGATAATTTCACATTTCATATACCTACAAGATTTGTGTTTGGCAAATCTGCGGAAATGCAAACAGGAGAAAAGCTTAAGGAGCTTGGGCTTAAAAATGTGCTTATAGTGTACGGTACGGGCTCGGTAGTGCGTTCAGGTCTTTTGGATAGGGTTAAAGAATCTCTAAAAAATAACGACATAAGCTTTATGGAGCTTGGGGGCATAGTGCCAAACCCTGTTGATGGACCCGTATACGAAGGTATTCGCATAGGTAGGGAAAACAATATAGACTGTGTACTTGGGCTTGGCGGTGGCAGCGCGCTGGATACTGCAAAGGCCATAGCAGTAGGCATACCCTATGATGGAGATTTCTGGGATTTCTATATGGATAAAGCTACTGTTGAGGAAGCGCTGCCTGTAATTTCAGTGCTCACTATCGCCGCTGCAGGTAGTGAAAGTAGCAAGAGTAGCGTAATAACCAAAGAGGATATACCGCTTAAGAGAGGGCTTAATACCGAAAAAATACGCCCCGTGTTGGCTATTCTTAACCCTGAGCTTACTTATACTGTGCCTGCAATACAAAAGGCGTATGGCATTGCCGATATGATGGCGCATATATTTGAGCGCTATTTTACAAACACTAAGGATGTACTTTTAACAGATGAGCTATGTGAAGCGGTGCTAAGAACAATGATAAAATCCGGCTCAAAAATGTTATTTAATTCTCAGGATTATGCTTCACATGCGGATATTATGTGGGCAGGCACACTCGCACATAATGATACTTTGGCAACCGGAAGGCAACAGGATTGGAGCTGTCACGGTATAGCACACGGAATTTCCGCACGCTTTGGCGCAGCTCATGGCGCTACGCTTGCTGTGCTATTCCCTTTCTGGATGAAGCATCAGCTACACCATGATGTGGAACGCTTCTATCGCTTTGCTGTAAAGGTTATGGGCATAGATGAGCAGGAAGACCATGAGGCGGCTGCTATAGAAGGTATAGATAAGCTGCGTACATTTTTTGATTCCTTGGGTCTTCCGCATTCCTTAAAGACATTTGGTGTAACGGAAGATGCTTTGCCTGAACTAGTTGACGATGTAAAACTGAACGCAGAGGACAAGATAGGCTTCTTTAATCCGCTCGGAAAAGAAGATATATTAGCTATATACAAAGCCGCTCTTAATTAGAACCGTCTTTCTGCGAAAAAATCATTAAGCAATTTGGCGCATTCTTTTTCGAGTATGCCGCCTATCACTTTAACATTTGATGAAAACGCTGGGTCTTCCGGTAAGCAATATAGGCTTCCACAGCAGCCGTATTGCTCGTCAAACGCGCCAAACACAAGGGTGTTTATACCTGATAGCATTATAGCTCCTGCACACATAGGGCAGGGCTCCAGCGTTACATAAAGCATGCAGCCAGTAAGTCTTCTTGTACCAAGTTTTTGTGCGGCATATTCTATAGCCAGCATTTCCGCATGTGCGGTAGGGCTGCCTAGTTTCTCCCTTCCATTATGGGCGGCGGATATTACTTTTCCATCTTTTACTATGACAGCGCCTATAGGTACATCATCGCCTGATTTTTTTGCTTCATCTATTGCTAGTTTCATCCATTTTTCATGAACCATACTATCCCTCCGTTTGGAGCATTTTAACACATTATTGAAAGGAGTTCACCTATGACAAACGAAGTTCTAAACACAATTTCAAAAAGGCGTAGCCATAGAAGCTATGCAGATACACAAGTTACTGATGAGCAGCTTAAAAAAATATTAAAGGCTGCAATGGAATCTCCATCCGCTGTAAACCGTCAGCCTTGGCATTTCACAGTAGTGCAGGATGCAGATGTATTGCAACGTATACATGAGGCGGCAAAATCAGTCGCTATAACCAGAGAGGATTGCAGCCCTAGGTATAAGGACGATTCTTTTCAGATTTTCTATAATGCACCTACTGTAATATTTATTTCCGCGGACGATTCTAGATATGCGCAGATAGATAGTGGAATTGCTGTGCAAAATATTGCGCTTGCCGCTGAAAGCCTTGAGCTTGGAAGCGTAATACTTGGTCTTCCCCGTGATGCTTTTTTCAGCGATGAAAAAGAAGAGCTAGAAAAAATACTCGGCTTTCCTGAGGGTTACAGCTTTACAATAGCAATATCCATAGGCACACCCACGGATGATAAACCTGCTCATCCACAGAAAGAAGGGAAAATCTACTTTGTAAAATAATACAAATATGTTTCTATATTCCGTCATTTCATGCTATAATCCTACTGGTTTTATTTCTTTAGGAAGTAGATGGAGGTAGGAATGCTTAAAGCAAATTACAGGTTCTGCATGGTGCTTCTGGCGTTAGCTCTCTTAATCAGCATATTACCTTGTGCTGTTGCTGAGGGTACTGCGCAAATAAGCGGGCAGGTTTTCATAGACAAAGATCAGGACGGTTTTGCGGATAGCCCCGGGCAAGGTCTTAGCGGGGTAGATATTTCCCTTGTAAAATACAATAATGGCGCTGAAACCACTGTTGCTACAACCATTTCCGGTGATGGCGGCGCCTATAGTTTCCCCGGCGTAGAAAGTGGCACATACTATGTAAAAGCGCTGCTTACTGGCAATTATATAGCAACGCCTATGGTTGAAGGGGGGAGCTTTCTCCTACCAAGTTCCGGCAGCGCTACTAGAACGCCTTTGTTTAATATTGAGGGCGGAAACGCTATAAATATAAACCTTGGCGCTACACTACGCGGCGGCTCTGTTAAACTTATAGCCTTTGGCGATGAGAATGCAAACGGCGGAAGGTTTTCTTCTGAGCCGTTTATTCGCGATGCACTTGTAGAAGTGACATATGAGTATGGCGGAATGGAATATGTAATTGCTTCCGCCATGACAAATAAAGAAGGAACGGTTAATCTGCGCAATTTAAGCCCCGCTCTATACCGTATTGCAGTTACACTGCCTGACCCTTATATAATAGGGCCGCTTGGCGAAAAAATAAACACATTTTATAACTGTATAGTGCCTTCGGACTCAAATCGCGGTTTGTCGGAACCGCTTTATTTGCAAAGCGGCGGCAGTTTAGGGCTTGGCGCTGGCGGCGTACTTACAGGCAAGGCTGCCGGTTTAGTATGGCTTGATGCTAACCATAACGGTATAAAAGATGGCGGCGAGGGTGGAATTCAAGGCGTTAAGCTAGTGCTTTCAAACCCTGCTTCGGGCGTTCAAAGGGAAATAGAAACCTCACTTGATGGCAGCTATATGTTTGAGCGCTTACAAGAAGGGCAATATTCACTTAGTATTCAGCTTCCTGAAGGGTATATGTTTGCCCCTAAGGGGGAATCTGCTATAAGCTCTGCGTTTTCTAATCAAGGTTCGCTAAGTTTTAGTGTTGCTCTAGGACAAACTACAAATGTACCTTTGGTTGGCGTTGTATCGGCTTCAAGCCTTTCAATTAAAGCCTTCCATGATGAAATGCCTGATGGTATATATTCAGAAGGGGAGAGACCTTTTTCAGGCGCTGATATAAGGATTGATTGTGCAGGCGAATCTAAAAATATAGCAACAGATGAAAACGGAATAGCGTTTTTCCCGATTGTACCTACAGGCGAAGCTACAATTACTTGTACACTTCCGCAAGGACAGGTGTTCAGTGTGTCTGGCGAAGGGGAAAATGCAAATTTCCTATTCAGCGATGTCGCTTCAAGCAATTTAAGCAGAACATTTAACATAGAACCTGAAACGGATAGCAATCTATTTATTGCTGTTACATTGCCATCTTTAATATCTGGCACTGTATTTAACGACGCAAATATAAGCGGCATATACGATGAAGGTGAAGGCTTTATAGAAGGCGTAGAGATACACGCTGTAAACATGGCGGGTAATATCGTTTCAAGCACTACAAGCGATGAAAATGGCAATTATACGCTGTCTAATCTATTACCTAGTGAGTACAAGGTGCGCTTTGTGCTTAAATCCCCGTATATATTTTCTGATGCATCAAATACTGGCGCTGCAATGGAAAATAAAGTGGTACTTCAAACCCCTGAATATGGTGAAACTGAAGCTATTACACTATCTCCTGCGGAAAATTATCTAGAAGTTGATGCTGCAGTGTTTAAATCCGCACTTGTAAATGGAAGTGTGCTATTTGGATACCCTGATGAAGGTTTTTCCGGAAATTTAGGAGGGGTTGAGGGTGTAAGCGTTTCCCTTTTGGATGAGGATTTTATGCCCGTATCTGAATATACCATTGCTTCTACCGATGCAAGCGGTAATTTCTCACTAAAAGGCGCATTGCCGGGGAAATACTATCTAAGTTATAAACTTCCTGAGGGCATGGTGTTTTCGAACCCTAGGTTAGAATCAAGGGATATGGTAACGGACTCTTTTACCCTACAAAGCAGCGATGTGCGGCAGGAAAATACAGTCTACGCCGTTAAAACTTCAGATATAACTGGTAAGGTTTTTGTAGATAACGATGTTGACGGCAAATTCTCTGAAGGCGATATACCTCTTTCTGGGGATTTAATCAGCTTAACTATTGGTGAACAACCTATATTTATAGCCACAGTTGATGAAGAAGGCAACTATATTATACCCGCTCTTAGACCAGGGAAATATGGTGTTAAACTTACGCTTCCTGAAGGTTATTTAGTTGCGCTATGTGATGGCAGCCCCTTTGTGCCTGCGGTATCAAACAGCGCTATGAGTGAAATCACAGTAAACATGGGCGAAAACATAAACATAGACGCAGCAGCTTCGCCATCAGTAAGTCTTAACATTTCAAGCTTTTATGATAATAATTTAAGCGCAGCTATGGATGAAAATGATGTACCCTATCAGATGGCGAATGTGATTATTTCAAATAATGCCTTTGAAGCGGTATATGATGTTACTACAGACGAAAATGGCTTAGCCATAATACCCGCGCTCCATATAGGTGATTATTCTTTCAGTATTACGCTTCCAAATGACCATGCTGTATTTTCTCCTAAAGCTACGCCAATTAGTGGCGCATGGGAAGACACATTTAGCGTAACTGATGTTAATTCCGCACTGAATATTGCAACCGTGCAGTTTGGCGGGCTCTCGGGCGCTGTATGGAACATAGGCGGGGGCAATGAAAGCATAGCCAATGTAACTATAGAGCTATACTATGCAAACGGTACTCTTGCTGCAAAGGCGTTAACCGGCGCTGAAGGTACTTATAGCTTTACAAATATGTACCCTGGGGATTACTATATTAAATCTCAACTACATTCGGGCTATCGCTACGCACGCGCAGTTGATGCCGCTAACCGCACAAGTATAATACTTTCAGAGGGTGCAAATACTAAAGCTGAAAGCGGGCAGTCTGATGTTATTAGGCTCAGCATGGGCGAATTTAAAACAAATCAGGATATAGGCATGGGTGCCATGGGTCAACTTGGGGATTTTGCTTGGCTAGATCTTGATGGCGATGGTATGCAGGATGAGGGTGAGCCCGGTATACCCGATCTTGCTATACGCATGTATCAGTATGGTGAGCTTGCAGCAGAAACCAAAACCGACGCTTACGGCAGGTATATGTTTGATTCCCTTTATCCAGGAGAGTATACGCTTGTAGCTATTGCTCCGACGGAGCTTGTATCAACCCGCAGGCAGACGGAGTTTATATTGGTTGGAAGCATACTCCCTGAAAACCAAACGGGTGAAGTAAAGGCGGAGGGCGTTATGGTGCCGAGTAAAGCGCGTAACTTAAATGCAGACCTTGGCTTTAAGCTTGTAAACCCAGGCGTGTACCCTGCAAATATGTTAAACCTGCCTACTAAGGATTGGACCCCGCTTGTTCCCTATGAGCCGCTTAGGAGGTAGTTGCTAGGATGAAATTTTTCCGTACTTTAATATCTTTTATTGCCGTAATATGCATTACGGCAATTCCTGCATTGGCGGGCAGCGAATTTTTAATGGCAGGCTATGACCCTGAGGAACTATACCGCAATTGGGAAAGCAACCAGTTTTTTGAGAGAATGGAGGAGCGCAGCGGTATATCTTTTAATTTTAATCAGTTTAGTGATAAAAAGGCTTGGCAGGATGAACTTGTACGCTATAAATCGGGTGATAATCTGCCTGATGTGCTTTTTAAGGCGGAGCTTAGCCCTGCTATGATGATGGAGCTTTATAGCGAAGGCGTAATAATAGACCTTAAGCCATATCTAGCTGAATATGCTCCAAATCTATGGAAATTATTAAGCGATAATCCAGAGTATATGGCTGAAACCTCTCTTCCAACGGGTGAGATAGTGGCGCTACCTCATATAGATTTTATGCCTCTGCAAAACTGCATGTGGATAAATACCAAATGGCTGAGTAGGCTTGGTATATCCATGCCGGATAATAGGGAATCATTTACAGAAATGCTTCTGGCATTTAAAAATGATGACCCTAACGGTAATGGCTCCAACGATGAAATACCCTTAAGCTTTATAGGTGCCTACGACTTAAAGTATTTAGCACATGCCTTTGGTATAGTAGCGAACGACTTTAACATATACGAAAAAGATGGCAAGGCATACTTTGCCCCTCTTGATACTGAGTTCCGCAATTTTATTAAGTGGCTTAGAGAACTATACGATAATAAACTTCTAGATGAGCAGGGCTTTTTTCAGGCGGATATGCTAAGGCGCGTTACCGATGCTAAATCCACTCAAAAATATGGGGTTTTAATTTGCCCAATAGTATCCCAAGTGCTCCCACAGGAATGGTCTAAGGATTATTCTGTAATCCCACCGCTTGAATATAATGGCGAAAGAATATACAGACGACTTTCATCGCCTGTTACAAGCGGAACATTTGCAATAACATCAAAATGTGAAAGTCCTGAAACCATGCTCAAATGGGTTGACTACCTTTATAGTTTAGAAGGGGCAATACTTGCAAGCGAAGGTGTAGAAAATATAGACTATGTAATAGATGGCGATGGTAGCTGGCGCAAGACCGCAAGCGCCCAGAGCGCGGATTTTCTATCAAGAACTGCGATCACCACTGGCGCCGCTCCTCCCGGGATTACATCTACCAGTTTTCAGGATAAGTTTTTTGATGACAATGTGAGCCATATAACTAAGCAAATAAAACTTATGAGCGATTATGTTGTAAGCGCTTTTCCGCCCATTAAACTAAGCTTTGAGCAAGAGGAAGAGCTTATCCCCATGCAGGATGAGATAGGCAGATATGTAGATGAATCTATAGCTAGATGGGTAATAGGAGAATGGGAGGTAGACGACGACAGCTTCAAAGAATTTGAAAGCGGGCTTAAAGATAGACAGCTTGAAAGCTTTATGGAATTTTGGCAGCAATTATTAGACAATGGAAAGGAAGCTAAATAGTGAATTATGATACTTTAAGGCGTAAACTTACTTCAACCGATGCCATGGCAGTGTTTAGAAGGCTTTATGGTCTTGAAAATGAGGGTTATTCTCACCAGATGACAAGATATTCTCAGCTTGTAAAGAGGCATGAGGAGATTTACAACAACGAAGATTCTCTTTGCATTATAAGCTCACCCGGACGCTGCGAAATAATTGGCAATCATACAGACCACAACAAAGGGATAGTGCTTGCCGCAGCTATAAATGTAGATGCGCTTGCCTGCGTTTCAAAGAGTGATGATAATATCGTAAGCATTCATTCAGAAGGCTATGAACCTGTAAATATAGATTTAAGCAACTTATCGCCTGTTATAGGCGAAGAGGGCACTAGCGCCTCGCTGGTTAGAGGTATAGCTTCCCGAATGGCGGAGCTAGGCTTTGAAATAGGCGGTTTTGACGCTGTTATAACATCAGATGTGCTTGGCGGCAGCGGTATATCGTCTTCCGCAGCGTTTGAAGTGCTATGCGTTTCTATTATGGATCATCTATATAACGGCTTTACTATGTCAACTCCGCTGCGCGCTAAAATTTCACAATATGCGGAAAACAATTACTTTATGAAACCTAGCGGGCTTATGGACCAGATGGCGGCTTCCGTTGGTGGTCTAGTCGCTATAGATTTTAGAAATGAAGAGCCCCAAATCACCCATCTGACACAATCGTTTGCTGAGCATGACCATGCTATGGCTATAGTTGCCCCCGGCGGTAGCCATGATGATTTAACCGATGAATACGCTTCTATACCTGAGGATATGTTAAGCGTAGCAAGGTTTTTTAATGAGGACTGCCTTCGCAAAGTAAGGCGCGAGCAGGTACTTCATTCTATTTTAGAATTAAGAAAGTCTGTAAGCGATAAGGCTATACTTAGAGCACTGCATTTCTTTAATGAGAATGACAGGGTACAGCAGGCAGTTGAAGCACTTCAAAATGACGATTTTGAAAGCTTCCTTGACGCGCTTAACAAGTCCGGAGTTTCCAGTTGGACTATGCTTCAAAATGTTATAGTGCCAAGTGATAGCGTGCAGCCGCTTGCGCTGTCTCAGGCTTTAGCAAATGAAGTGCTTGGCACAACAGGCGCTTCAAGGGTGCATGGCGGTGGCTTTGCAGGAACTACTCTGCATATAGTGCCGAATGATAAAATACAGGTATTCAAAGAAGAGATGGACGCTGCGTTTGGCTATGGCGCTTGCAGCATTGTAGATGTACGCCCTGACGGTGCCTGCGTAGCATTTACTTAGTAAATAATATTATAAATGGGGGTAGGAAAATATATCCTATCCCTTTAATTTTTTATCTATTCTTGCTTTTCCCACAAAGTTTTAAGCATGGGATAACTTATTGCACATATAGCAACCGCTAGCAGCGTTTCAGGCAACATATAGGATATATTATATATAAGCGAGTAGTGCCAACCGGCAAGCCCGCCTTCATTTGGCCAGAGGGCATCCCATATAAGCCAGCCGGACAGGAAATGACATACAAACCGCAGAAAATAGGAAAATACTATCCCAATAAGAATGTTTAACAGTTTATTCTTGCCTATATTTTTAAATATGGAGCTTAAACCTATAACGCTGAAAGCTATTAAATAGTCAAACAGTATTATGGCTACTGCATATGTTGCGTTTGGGGCGTATGTAATGTTATTTATACCCAGTATAAGCTGTATAAGCGATAGCACGAATGCGGAAAACATTCCCCACTTTACGCCCCTTCTGTGGCTTATTAAAACAATCGGCAGCATACTACCAAAGGTAACGCTCCCGCCCATAAGCCAAGGCGAATGCAGTGTTAAAAAGGGGAGCGAAAGTATGGTTGCAATAGCAAGCAGCAAGGCCGTTTCAACAAGCCTTAGTGTGTTTTGGCGTCTGTTTTCTGTTTTAATCATAATATTTCCTTTCTTTTGTCCGTAGAAAAGGAAAATGCTTTGCGGAAAGCAAAGCATATAATTTAACTTTTCTTTCCTACGCCGGCATTACCCGGATCAGGTTCTAGGGTTCCGAGCTTAGCTCGATCTCAGCCGAATAAATTCAGCACCCCGCTAATATATAGCAATTTAATTATATCAGAGGAATTGCATTTGTCAAACATCTTAAAAAGGAGCTCATACAAGCGCTTATTTTACAAGGTTTTTGTAAAATGCTATAATTATTCGGATTATTTTGTGGGCATATCCACAAGTTAAGGAGTATTATGGCACAGGAATATACATCGCAGAATATACAGGTACTTGAAGGCTTAGATGCCGTGCGCCTTCGCCCGGGCATGTACATTGGTACTACCGGCTCTAAAGGTATGCACCATCTACTATGGGAAATTGTAGATAACGCAATAGACGAAGCTAGCAACTCTTACGCAAGTGAAATATCCGTAACACTGCACAGCGACGGTTCGTGTAGCGTATGGGATAATGGCAGGGGCGTTCCGGTTGATATGCATCCGGAGCTAAAAGTACCCGGCATACAGGTAATATATACACGCCTTCATGCGGGAGGCAAGTTCGGTCAAAACAACTATGAGTATTCAGGCGGTCTACATGGTGTGGGCGCTGCGGCGGTAAACGCGCTTTCAAAATGGATGGTAGTAGATAGCTTTAGGGATTGGGAACACCACCGTATGCGCTTTGAAACCGTAATTGGTAAAGATGGTAAACTACACGCAGGGCAGGTTGTAGGGGGTCTTGAAAAGGTGGGTAATACCAGAAAACGTGGAACCCTTGTGCGCTTTTTACCTGACCCTGCTGTTTTTGAAGATGTACGCTTTAATGAGGAAAATATTATTAGGAGACTTCGTGAGTTGGCTTACCTTAATAAGGGAATAAATATTAGCTTTTTAGATGAAAGGGATAGCGCCAATAAGTACGAAGAAAGTTTCCAGTATGATGGCGGCATAGCGGACTATGTTAAATACCTAAATTCAGATAGAGCTACCCTGCATGATGAGCCCATAATGTTATCCGGCGCTAAGGATGATGTACTGTGCGAAGCTGCCTTACAGTATACTACGGAATATTCTGAAAACTTGTTTTCATATGTAAACTGTATACCTACAAGTGAAGGCGGTACGCATGAAACGGGCTTTAAGGCTGCTCTTACAAAAGCCCTTAACGAGTACGCAAGGCGTATAGGCACACTTAAAGAGAAGGACAATAACCTTTCAGGTGAGGACTTTAGAGAGGGTCTTACTTGCGTACTCAACATAAAGGTTAAAAACCCTCAGTTTGAAGGGCAGGTTAAAGGCAAGCTGGGAAATACTGAAGTACGCCCTGCTATAGAAGCTATAATATCAAATGAGCTCACCCTGTTTTTAGAGCAGCTTAGCAATAGCGAGCTTGCAAATACTATTGTGGAAAAATCTATAAAAGCCGCAAAAGTTAGAGAAGCTACGCGCAAGGCGAGGGAAGTTGCACGCACAAAGAATGAAATCGAAGCGGCTCCCCTTGTAGGCAAGCTTTCAAGCTGTACCGGCAGAAAACCGGAAGAAAATGAACTCTTTATAGTTGAGGGAGATAGCGCAGGCGGAAGCGCAAAACAGGGGAGAGATAGGCGTTTCCAAGCGATATTGCCGCTTCGAGGTAAGCCGCTCAATGTGGAAAAGAAAAGGCTTGACCAAGTGCTGAATAATGAGGAGTTTAGGTCTATAATAACTGCCCTTGGCACCAATATAGATGAATCTTTTGATATAGATAATTTAAAATACCACAAGGTTATAATACTCTCCGACGCAGACCAAGACGGAGCGCATATACGGGCGATACTGCTAACTTTTTTCTTCCGCTATATGAAAGACCTTATACTAAACGGCAATGTGTATATAGGGATGCCGCCTTTATACCTTGTTAAAACAGCGAATAAATCTCGCTATGTGTACGACGATAAGGAGCTTAGCAAGATTACCTCAAAGCTTAAGAATTACACCTTGCAGCGCTATAAAGGCCTTGGTGAAATGAACCCCGAACAGCTTTGGGATACCACTATGAACCCCGCAAGCCGCAAGCTGCTTAGGGTGAGCATAGAGGATGCCGCAAGGGCGGATAGGCTTATAAGCGTACTAATGGGCGATAAGGTTGAGCCTAGGCGCAACTATATAAGCAAATACGCAAATTTCGATAGACCTGATAACTTTTTGAGCTAAACTAGAGGTAAATAAATGACCGATATAGAAAAGAACGAAGATATTATTATAGCCCCACTTGAGGAAGTGCTCCACAACAGTATGATGCCTTATGCTGAATATGTAATAATGGAGCGCGCTCTGCCTAGAGTTGAGGACGGCTTAAAACCCGTACAAAGAAGGATACTCTATACCATGCAGGAGCTTGGTATAACTCCTGATAAACCTCATAGGAAATGCGCTCGTATAGTGGGCGATTGCTTGGGTAAATATCATCCTCATGGGGATAGCTCTGTTTACGATGCGCTTGTGCGACTTGCTCAGCCCTTTTCGCTTAGGAATACTCTGGTTGATGGGCATGGTAACTTCGGCTCAATAGATGGTGACAGCGCTGCTGCTATGCGCTACACGGAAGCTAGAATGACCCCTCTTGCCCTTGAAATGCTCAGGGATTTAAATAAGGATACAGTACCCTTTAGGCTAAATTTTGACGATACATTAAAGGAACCCGATATACTTCCCTCAAGGTTTCCAAATGTAATGGTAAACGGCGCTTCCGGTATAGCGGTAGGGCTTGCTACAAATATCCCTACCCACAACTTAAGGGAAACAATAAACGCCTGTATATACTATATGGAAAATCCCAATGCTACTCTTGATGAAACAATGGAGATACTGCCTGCGCCCGATTTTCCGACAGGCGGACAGCTTATTGACACCCCTGAAATAAGAGAGGCATACGAAACCGGTAGAGGCAAGCTTACCTTAAGGGCTAAAGTGCATGTTGAGAAAGGTAGAGCTGGTAGGCACCTTCTTTGCATAACCGAAATACCCTATCAGGTGAATAAAGCGCAGATGCTAGAAAAAATACTCAAGCTATCAAATGAAAAAAAGGCTGCGCTCGGCTCTATATACGATATACGGGATGAGTCGGATAGAACGGGTCTTAGGGCTGTAGTAGAGCTTAAAAGAGATGCAGACCCTCTGCTTGTGCTAGGTTATTTATACAAATACAGCGACTTACAGGTAACATTTGGCGTAAACATGGTTATGATAGCCGAAGGAAAACCCCAGCAGCTAGGTTTGATGGAAGTAATCAAACACTATGTAGCCCACCAAAAAAATGTTGTAACAAAGCGTACTCAGTTTGACCTTGAACAAGCAAAGTCAAGGGCGCATATACTTGAAGGGCTTATAAGAGCTGTTGATAATCTGGATGAGGTAATAGCCCTTATACGAAGCTCTAAAAACGGTAAGGAAGCTAAGGAACGCCTGATGGAGCGCTTTGCCTTTACGGCAGTTCAAGCTCAGGCAATACTGGATTTAAGGCTTCAAAGGCTTACCGGTCTTGAAATACTGGAACTTAGAAAAGAGTACGAGCAGATACTCGCCAAAATTAAAGAGCTTGAGCTTATACTTAAGAGCGAAAAGAAACTCATCTCCGTTATTAAAAAAGAGATGAAAGCAATAGCTGACGAATTTGGCGATGATAGGCGTACCGAAATAGTAAACGAAAACAAGAAGCTCAAAGCGCAGGTAGAGCTTGATGAAATGCCCGTGCCTGAGCAAACAGTAGTAATAATAACATATAATTGGCAGCTTAGGCGTATGCAACCAAAGGCGTTTGAGAAAATAGCGCCCCCAGAAAATGCTCAGGAACTTGTTCGCTACACATTCCGCGCTATGACTGACGAATACCTATATATATTCACAAATATGGGCAACTGTTTTAGGCTTTTGGTAGAACAGGTAGAGGAGAGCAACAAGCCTAAAGATAGGGGTATTTCAATAGGCGGGCTTATTGCAGGTTTGGATGAGGGAGAAGTGCCTGTAAGCATATTCTGCGCATCTGCTGAAGATATTGAGCATATGCCTGATTTATTATTCTTTACAAAGAAGGGTTATATTAAACGCAGCATTGCTAAGGAATATGATATAAACCGCAGCAAGTTTATAGCTATTAAATTATCAAAGGGAGATGAGCTTATAAGCGTAAGCCAAATGCAGGACGATAAGGATGTAATAGCGCTTAGCAAAAAGGCTATGCTTATACGCTTCCCTCAAGACGAAGTTCCATCAACCGGCAGGGCAACTAGAGGCGTTGCTGCTATTAAACTAAATAAGGATGATAGCCTTTGCTTTGGCGCTCTGTTTGGTGAAGGTGATGAACTCATACTAGTTTCAGAGCGTGGCTATGCTAAAAGAATAATGTCTAGCTTTATAGATGTGCAGCATAGGGCAGGCAAGGGTTCCCGTGCTTTTGTCTTTTACAAAAACGCATCAAACGGTTCTTACATTGCGGCTCAAGGAGTTATATCCTCCCAAAGTATAGTTACGCTTTTGCAGGCACAGGACAATATGACGCCAATATCAAGCGATGAAATAGCCTACCAAGCCTTGCCCGACAGGGGGCGCAATATAACAATGGCGCTTATGGATAATGTAGTGTGCGATATGCTTATAGAGGGTAATTGACAAATACTCCTTGTGCATCTAAAATTAATGAAAGCAGCAAGGAAGGAGCGGCATGGTTATAAGGGTTAAAAACAAAAAAGCAAGCCTTACGATAGCGTTAATTATGTTGGCGCTTTCTTCGCTTATCGCGGTTTCGCCCTTTGCTACGCTTCAATTTGTGTTATTTGCCTCAAATATTTTTCCACCTATATTGCTTATTGCAGCTGCCGTAGGCGGGGAAATAACATCGCTTTTTGGGCTAATAGCGCTGTTTATATCAGGGCTTATAAAAACAGGTATAGACTTAGCGCTTCCGCTTAGTTTATTTAATGTACCAATGCTAATTGTATGGATATATTGCCTTCATAATAAAGTTCAATATAAAAGAGCTGTAATTATGGTGTTTGTAAGCTATGTATTTTCTGTGTTAATGCTTTTTGCTTATGCTAAGCTAATTAATACCGATTTTTCTGCGAACAATCTTGCGCAAAGCAGTATAGAAACGCTTGATGCGCAACCGCAAAGGGATATGCTGCTATATGCCCTTACAAATGCGGGTCTGTTGTCGCTTGATGCATTGCCTCAGGGCGTGCCCATTTTTGACGATAGCATGGCGGGCGTAGTGCTAATGCCACATGCAAGGGAGGAGCTTTATTCTCAGCTTTTAATAAGGCTTGAAGTGCTTTTTAGGGCACTCCCTACTACGCTTTTAACAGGGGAAAGCATTATGCTTGCAAATTGCGGTACTGCACTGGCTCTGCATATAGGAAGGCGATACGATACTAGTCTAAAAGAGGGAGAGTTTCAGCTCCCCGGAATGAAGAGCTTTACGACTTGGACGCTGAGCCCTGCATTAAAAAAGGCTATGGGAGTGCTGTTTATCGGCTACTTAATTAGCCTATTTATACCAAAGGGAGTATTATATACCGCAGGTAAAATGATGTATGCAGTGCTGAGTGTACTACTATCTATACAAGGTTTAAGCCTTGTTGCCTTTATAGTGTCAGGCTTTACAAAGCGTTTTTATTTAAAACTTTTTTTGATTTTCGTGCTATATTTAATATTTGCCAGCAGCCTTTCATGGATAGGTCTTTTTGATATAGTATTTAAATTTCGTTCTCGTAAAAAACCAAGTAATTACAATAGACAGGAGGAAATATAATGAAGGTTATATTATTGCAGGATGTACCCGGTACAGGCAAAAAGGGTGAGGTGTTAAATGTATCCGATGGCTATGCGCGTAACTTTTTGTTTCCGCGCAAATGGGCAATGCAGGCGACCGACAAGGCCGTTAAAGAGGTTGAGCGCCGCAAGGAAATAGAAAGGCGCAATGAAGCTGAAAGGCTTAAAGAAGCTCAGGATCTTGCCAGTACGCTTGAAGGAAAGACCGTAGTTGTAAACGCTAAGGCGGGGGAAGGCGGCAGGCTATATGGCAGCATTACATCGCAAGAGGTTGCTGATGCATTAAAGCGCTATTTTGGAACAGAAATAGACAAGCGAAAGATAGACCTTAAAGAATCCGTCCGCCAGCTTGGTGAAAGCAAGCTTGAGGTAAAACTTTACCCCGGTGTATCTGCTAATATGATATTAAAAGTGGTAGAAGCTAAGTAAAAAAATGACCAACTTTTCTCCTTTGGATGTACAGACGCCTCCAAACAGTCAGGAGGCGGAAAAATCGGTGCTTGGCGCACTGATGCAGGATTCGAACGCTCTTTCCGAAGCGCTTGAACTGCTCAATAGCGATGATTTTTACAATCCCCGTCACATTGCAATATACGAAGCCATGGTTTCCCTTAACAGCCAGACTAGGGCGGTGGATCTTGTAACCATGGATGCTGAGCTTTCCCGCACCGGTAAGCTTGACGGAATAGGCGGGGTAAGCTACCTTGTTGAGCTTGTGCGCTATGTGCCTACCACCGTTCATTTAAGGCATTATATTAATATAGTGCTTGAAAAATCTACGCTTCGTAAACTTATAAACGCATCCAATGAGATAAGCCGAAATTGCTATCAGCAGCAGATGGATTTGCAGGACATACTTATCCACGCTGAAAAATCCATATTCGATATAGTTATGCGCCGCACCGGCAGCCAAAGGCTGATACATATATCCGAGGTGATGAAGCAAAGCTATAAGAAAATGGAGGAAATAGCCTTAAATAAGGGTGCAATATCCGGAGTACCTACAGGCTTTACCCTAGTTGATGATTTGCTTACCGGAATGCATCCGGGTGAATTTTTGCTGATTGGTGCAAGACCAAGTATGGGTAAGACAAGCTTTGCTATAAATATTGCGACACATGCTGCGCTTAAAGGCTTTACTACAGCCATATTCAGCCTTGAAATGCCAAGCGAACATATTGCTACCCGTATATTGTGTTGTGAGGCTAAGGTAAACATGCAAAAAGCGAGAAACGGCACGCTTACATCTGAGGAGTGGAGCAAGCTTGCAATGGCAATAGCGCCGCTAGCGAAGGCGCCGCTCTATTTAGATGACACTTCTTCGCTTACGCCTACTCAGCTTAGAAGCCGCAGCCGTAGCCTTATGATGGAGTTAGGCAAATTAGATTTAATAGTTATAGACTATCTTCAACTCATGAGCTCAGATTCTCGTGCTGAAAACCGCCAGCTTGAGGTAAGCGAAATATCAAGAAAATTAAAAGCAATTGCGCTTGAACTTAAAGTGCCTGTACTTGCTTGTGCCCAGTTATCCAGAGCTAATGTGCAGCGCTCGGGCAAGCGACCTATGCTATCTGACCTTAGGGATTCAGGCTCTATAGAGCAGGATGCCGATGTTGTTATGTTTTTGCACAGAGAAAGCTACTATCAGGAAAGCAGCGAAGACACCAATATTGCAGAGGTAATAATAGCCAAGCAGAGGAACGGTCCTCTTGGAACTGTAAAACTCTATTGGCATGATGAATATACACTATTTGAAGATCTACTAGAAGACACAAGGAGCGAATAAGATGCAATCTCAGAACAAGGTTTTAAAATTACAGAAGGACGATAGGTTTGAAGGCTTTTTGCTTGTAAGAAATGCAAGCAACAGAGTAGGTTCAACCGGAAGCCCATACCTTGATATGATGCTTGCAGATAACTCCGGCGATATTAATGCCAAAGTGTGGAACACAGCAGAAACTGCGCCTGAAGGCGGAAGTGTAATTAAGCTACGCGCGGGAGTTACGGAGTTTAACGGTAGACTTCAGCTTAGAGTAGAGAAGTTCAGACTCGCTACCGAGGAGGATGAGGTTGATTTATCTCTATTAGTGCCCTGTGCACCTGAAAAGCCTGAAGTAATGCTAAAACAGGTGTATGACACTATAGAGGCCATGCAAAACGATGTACTTAAAAAAATCGTGCACAGTATTATAAAGCAGTATGAGGATAAGCTTATATACTATCCCGCTGCACAGAGCCTGCACCATGCGGAGCGTTCGGGCTTACTTAACCACACAACTAGCATGTTAAATGTGGCAAAAGCTATTGTTACTTGCTATCCATTTTTAGATGAAGACCTTTTATACTCGGGCATAATACTGCATGACATAGGTAAAATATTAGAGCTTAATTCCGATAATTTCGGAAATGTAAGCGACTATACTAAGGATGGTTTGCTTTTGGGGCATTTAGTAAGGGGAGTAAGCTTAATAAGAGATACCGCAAGGCAGCTTAATATCCCGGAAGATGATGAGTATACCCTTCTGCTTGAGCATATGGTATTAAGCCATCATGGAATAGCAGAATACGGCAGCACTCGTCCGCCCATGTTTCCGGAGGCAGAAATGCTCCATCTTATAGATGTAATGGACGCCCGTATGAATGAAATGCAAGGTGTGCTTGAGCGTACGCCAAGGGGCGTGTTCAGCGAGAGAATTTGGTCTCTAGATAGGCGCATATATCATCCCAATTATACTGAGAAATAACAAATGAAGAAAAACAAAAAACTTTTATTCCGTATAGAGTTAAACTATGCCTTTGTGCAGTCGGGTTTCTGGTTGGCACACCTTGTGTTACAAGGTTTTTCTGCAGTATTCCTTGCTTATAAAGGCTTTTCAAATACTCAAATAGGCATAACAAATTCGGTAATGAGTGTTCTTTCCATATGTTTTCAACTTATAGTATCCTCATTTTCCGATCATAGAAGCGATATTCCCATAAAAAGGATTATGGCAAGCCTAATGCTCTTTGCCATGATATCAAGCGCTATGCTCATGAAATTGCCGCTATCTATCACGCTTGTTGCAATTGTATATACTATAGGCGGAGGAATACACAATGCAAACAGTGCGCTGGTAAATGCCCAGATTATGCAGTATGTAAACGCAGGTTTAGATGTAAACTACGGTTGGCCAAGGGGAGTAGGCTCTATGGCATATGCAATTACAGCTTTTATATTGGGTAACCAGCTTGATAAACACTCCCCTTCTATACTTATGCCACTATATATGGTTTTCATATTCCTTACTATTATAGTATGTCTTCTTATGCCTAATGTGTCTTCGGTTGCAGATAAGAGCGTGGCACTTTATGTGCAGGAAAAAAACAGCGACCGTACTACTTTTTTACAGATGATTCGAGGGAATAGAACGCTGTTTTTCTTTTTGCTTGCCAGCGTTCTTTTATATATGGGGCAGACGCCAAATATGCTTTTTTTGGTAAGGGTTGTATACCACCTTGGCGGTGGCTCAAAGGAACTTGGCATATGTATGCTTATACAATCCGGAATGGAAATGCCTGCAATGTTTGTAGTGCCGACACTCCTTAAAAAGTATAAAGCAAGGAATCTGCTTGTGTTTTCATTCATCGCCTATGCAGCGAAGACATTCATCATATCTATGGCAAGTAGCATGAGTATAATGTATATAGCTATGTTCCTAAGCGTGCTTTGCTATGGTCTTTATGGCGTTTGCGCGTCCTTCTTTGCAAATGACATAGTCGCCCAAGGAGAGAAAGTAAGGGCGCAAGGTCTAGTTTCCCTTGCCAGCTATCTTGGTGCAATTATAGGCAACCTTATAGCAGGTGTGCTTATTGATGGCATAGGCATAAATGCACTGCTTAATATAAGCTGGGTAATACAGTCATTTGCAGCGGCAATAATGTTTATGTGCGCTAGTATAGATAAGAAAAGAGCTGCAAAGCTATAGAAATTATAAATCCCAGTTTCTTGAAAGAGCTTTTTCGTCTGCTTCCTTTTGAAGAAGCTCTATTATTTTGTCCTGTGGCATAGAGCCTATTGTCTGTCCGTCCCTAGTGCGTACGGATACTGTGCCGCTTTCAGCTTCCCTATCGCCAAGTATTAACATATAGGGTATTTTATGCATCTGTGCTTCGCGTATTTTAAAGCCGATTTTTTCGTTTCTTATGTCTGTTTGTGCGCGTATACCGAAAGATAACATCTTGTTGAGTAGCTCATTTGCCGCATCGTCAGACCTGTTAGTTATAGTAAGTATAATTGCTTGAACAGGTGCCAGCCAAAGCGGGAAAGCGCCGCCAAAGTGCTCAACTAGTATTGCCATAAAGCGCTCCATAGAGCCGTATATAACCCTATGTATCATTACAGGGCGGTGTTTTTCGCCATCTGTGCCTATAAAGCTTAAATCAAAGCGTTCAGGTAAGCTCATATCAAGCTGTATAGTACCGCATTGCCAGGTTCTGCCTATGCTATCCTTAAGGTGAAAGTCTATCTTAGGACCGTAGAATGCGCCATCGCCTTCGTTAATTTTATAATCAACGCCGAGTGAATCAAGCGCTGATTTTAAGCCCTCAGTAGCTTGTTCCCACATTTCATCAGTGCCTATGCTGTTTTCGGGTCTGGTGGAAAGCTCAACAGAATAATCAAAGCCGAAAATTTTATATACGCTGTCGGTGAGTTTATATACGCCTATTACCTCGTTCTTTATTTGCTCGGGAGTCATGAATATATGCGCGTCGTCTTGAGTGAAGCAGCGGACTCTCATAAGCCCATGTAGCGTACCGCTCTTTTCGTGTCTGTGTACAAGACCTAATTCACCTGCCCTAATAGGGAGATCTCTATAGCTCCAAAGTTTTCTCTTGTAAGTAAGTACACCGCCCGGGCAGTTCATAGGTTTTATAGCATAGTCTTCATCGTCTATCTTTGTTGTGTACATGTTTTCTCGGTAATTTTCCCAGTGTCCGCTTGTTTCCCAAAGCTTTCGGGATAGTATCATGGGGGTTTTTATTTCTTCATAACCATTCTCGCGGTGGATTTCACGCCAATAGTCCTCTAAAATGTTGCGGACAATCATGCCGTTCGGGTAGAAGAAGGGGAAACCCGGGGCTTCTTCGTGTAGGTCGAATAGGTCAAGCTCGCGACCCAGTCGGCGATGGTCCCTCTTTTTGGCTTCCTCAAGCATGTTAAGGTAACTATCTAAATCTTCTTTATTTGTAAAAGCTGTGCCGTATATACGCTGGAGCATTTTGTTTTTCTCATCGCCACGCCAATATGCGCCTGCAATGCTGAGCAGTTTAATAGCTTTAATTTTGTTTGTTGAGGGTAGGTGAGGACCCGCGCATAGGTCTACAAAATCCCCCTGAGAATAGAAGGATATTTCTTCATCCTCGGGTAAATCTTCTATAAGCTCTATCTTGTAGGGCTCATCTTTTTCTTTCATCAGCTTAATTGCCTCATCCCTTGACAGGGTAAAGCGTTCCTCGCGCTCATTTTTCTTTATTATTCGCTTCATCTCTTTTTCAATGTTGATTAAATCCTCAGGTGTGAATGATTCTTCACGGTCAAAATCGTAGTAGAAGCCGTTTTCAATCGCAGGTCCTATTGCGAGCTTGGCATCAGGGTATAGGTTCTTTACCGCAGCTGCCAACACATGTGAAGCGGTATGCCTAAGCGTGTATCTGCCTTCTTCATCATCGAATGTTAGGTATTTTACCTTAGCGTCTTTATTAATAGGCGCTTGTAAATCCTGCACATGACCGTTTACCTCAACTGCCAGTGCTTTTTTTGCCTGTTCGTTAACAAACTCTTTAAGCAAGTCCAGAGCGTTTGTACCCTGCGGTACTTCATATTCCTTTTCATTTACAACAACTTTCATAAAAATCTCCTTTAATAAAATAAAAACGCCCCCTAAGGGACGGATGTCTCCGCGGTTCCACCCTAATTGCATGTGCCACTCGCAACGCAATAACGGGCGTAAACCGTTCCTCTTGGCAGACGGTACTTGTCTTACTTTCCCTCCCTGCTTTCAGCTAACGCAGGGTCTCTGAAAGGGAATAATAAGCAGCTTATTCTGCCGCATCAAGGCAAGAAAAAGTATATCTCTTTTTTGAGTAGCTGTCAAACAGATAAATGTTGTATACAATTAGTTTTTGTTTATAAAAATAGTTGACATAGAAAATTAGCTATGGTTTAATATATGCTGCTTATAGGTTTAGCACTACTAAACTTAGTATAAGAAATAGGAGGAGAGTAATTGAAGCTTGGAAACAAATTGCGCCGTTTAAGGCAAAAGCGCAACCTAACTCAGGAAGAACTAGCTGACAGGTGCGAGCTTAGCAAGGGCTTTATTTCCCAAGTTGAAAGGGACTTAACCTCTCCATCAATCGCAACGCTTGCAGACATTTTAGAGAGCCTAGGCACGGACCTTAAAAGTTTTTTTGAAGATGATGATGAGCAGATAGTTTTTTCCTCAGAGGAGATGTTTCTAAAAGAGGATTCTGAAAACCTAAGGGGATATATTAAATGGCTAGTTCCTAATGCTCAGAAAAATGATATGGAACCCGTGCTAGTAAACCTATCACCTGGCGGAAAAACACAGGTTATTTCTGCCCACGAGGGTGAAGAAATAGGCTATGTGCTAAAAGGAAAGATAGTACTTGTTGAAGGTGAAAAATGTTATAAGGTTCCAAAGGGCGGTAGCTTTTGTCTACATCCGGGTGAGCCGCATTATATAGAAAACCGCAGCGATGAAGTAGCCAGATTTATATGGGTATCAACGCCGCCTGCGTTTTAAGGAGGTATTATGAGCCAAGAAAATCGTCTAATACTGCTTGAAGATATATCTAAGGATTTTGACAGGCATACAGTACTTAGCGATATAAACCTTTATATTAAAAAGAATGAGTTTTTAACATTACTAGGTCCTAGCGGATGCGGAAAGACAACCATGCTTCGTATAATAGGCGGTTTTGAGTTTCCAACGACCGGAAGGGTACTCTTTGACGGCAAGGATATAACGGATGAACCGCCTTATAAGAGAAGGGTTAATACCGTGTTTCAAAAGTACGCTCTTTTTCCGCACCTAAATGTGTTTGAAAATATAGCCTTCGGTCTTAAAATTGCAAAATTGCCAAAGGCTGAGATAACAAGCCGTGTGGGAAAGATGCTAGAGCTTGTAAACCTTTTAGGCTATGAAAAAAGGAGCGTTGATTCGCTATCCGGCGGGCAGCAGCAGCGAATTGCTATTGCAAGGGCGCTTGTAAATGAGCCTGAAGTTCTCCTGCTTGATGAACCGCTTGCAGCGCTCGATTATAAGCTTCGCAAGGGTATGCAGCTTGAGCTTAAGCGTATGCAGCAGGCGCTTGGCATCACATTTATTTTTGTTACGCATGACCAGGAAGAAGCGCTCACCATGTCCGATACTATAGTTGTAATGAAGGATGGGCTTATAAGGCAGATAGGTACGCCCAAGCATATATACGATGAGCCTAAGGATGCTTTTGTAGCAAACTTTATTGGTGAAAGCAATATTATTAGGGGTACTATGCCAAAGGATAAGCTTGTGCGCTTTTGCGGGCTGGATTTTGAATGCGTAGACTTCGGCTTTGAAAAGGATGAACCTGTAAATGTGCTTATTCGTCCTGAGGATTTAGTTATCACAGATACTGATGATGCGCCTCTTAAAGGCGTGGTGCGCAGTGTAATATTTAAGGGAGTTCACTATGAAATGGTGATAGATGCCGGAAATTACCTGTGGAAGGTGCATTCAACCGTTATGGTTCCTGAAAATTCTAAGGTTGGGCTATCTGTCGTGCCATTTAATATACATGTAATGAAGCTAACTGACGATGAACTAACGGGAGATGAGCTATGAACGCTATGAACATGCCCGCCTGGGGCATATGGCTTATGGCTCTTGGTCTTGGTATATTTATTGTTATGATAATACTAAGCCTAAAGAAACATAGGGGAGTACACAGATCGCTTTTTGCTTGGCCTTACTCTCTATGGATGATAGTATTTACAGTTGTGCCGCTTTTTTTAATCGCCTATTATGCTTTTACCGATAAGGCTGGTAGCTTTACTCTGGATAATTTTAAAAACTTCTGGGATAGCAACTATGAGATGAAAAAACAGCTAATCGATATGGGCTTTGATGTTAGCGCAATGGAACTTAGTGATAGGGGAACAGTAAATGTAGATACCCTGGTGTATTCTCTCTGGATGGCATTTAAGTGTACCGTAATATGCCTTGCTATAGGCTACCCAGCAGCGCTTTTTATGTCGGATAGAAACTTTAAGCTAGGTCCAACGCTAATTGTACTTTTTATAGTTCCTATGTGGATGAATTTCCTACTGCGTACAATAGCGTGGATGACGCTGCTTGAAGATAACGGCATTATAAATACCCTGCTAGAATCCCTTGGTTTTGGAAAGCTAAGACTTATGTATAATTCAAATGCGGTTTTGCTCGGTATGGTGTATAACTACCTGCCCTTTATGGTTTTCCCTGTTTATAACTCTATAAATAAGCAGGATATTAAATTATCCGAAGCTGCTATGGACCTTGGTGCAGACGAAATGAAAACCTTTACTAAGGTCACATTTCCGCTGAGTATACCCGGCATTGTATCCGGTATAACTATGGTGTTTATGCCATCTGTTACTACATTCTTTATACCTAGGGTGCTTGGCGGTGGAAATACGGAAATGTTCGGCGACCTTATAGAGCGTACATTCTTAACCGCTGATAACTGGAATGTGGGTTCGGCTCTATCGCTTATAATGATGGTGCTAATATTATTCAGCATAAGCTTACTCAGGCGCGTTGATCCTCAAGGGGAAGGAGAGAGTCTACTATGACAAAGGCGCTCAAACGTTTCTATCTAGCTTTGATACTGCTGTTTTTATACTTGCCTATTGTGGTGCTTATTTTCCAGTCCTTCAATGCTGGGGTAAGCCGCGCCAAGTGGGAGGGCTTTTCACTAAGATGGTATGTAGAGCTATTTCGTGACCCTTCAATAAAGAAAGCTCTATGGGTTACGGTAAGTATAGCTGCGCTTGCGTCTTTTTTTGCAACTATACTAGGTACGCTTGCTGCTATCGGCATAAATGCTATGAAAAAAAGCTCGCAAGGTACTATGATGGCTATTACAAGCATACCTATGACAATGCCTGACATTGTAACCGGTATATCGCTTATGCTGCTTTTTATATTCACTAGGGTGGATAGGGGCTATTTTACAATGTTGCTGGCGCATATTACATTCAATACGCCATATGTATTGCTTTCTGTGCTGCCAAAGCTTAGAGAAATGAGTCGCTATACATACGAGGCCGCGCTAGACCTTGGGGCAACGCCCGGATATGCTCTAAGGTATGTGCTTATACCCGCTGTAAGACCTGGGATAATTACCGGTGCGCTGCTTTCATTTACTCTATCTTTGGATGATTTTACCGTAAGCTATTTTACTACCAGTCCGCTTGTGCAAAACCTTTCAACTTTAATATATTCAGAAGCGAGGAAGGGCATAAAGCCCACCATGAACGCGTTATCTGCACTGATGTTTATTACACTATTAGTATTGCTTTTGGCAATTAACTATAGGTCTATAAAAACCAACTCAAACAAATAGGAGGTAAACATGAAAAAACTAAGTATTCTATTTTTGGCAATCTCACTGCTTTGCGTTACGCTTATAGCGGGGCGGGCGGAAGGTGTTGTAAGGGTCTACAACTGGGAGGACTATATCAGCCCTGAATCCCTTGAACTCTTTGAGAAAGAAACGGGCATAAAGGTAGACTATATGCGCTTTACCACAAACGAAGATATGATGGTGCAAGTCAGAACTTCTCCCGGTGCATTTGATATAGTATTCCCGTCAGATTATTGTGTTGAAAGGCTCATAAGCGAAGGCTTGCTTGAAGAGCTTGATTATTCCAAGATTCCAAATGCAATACACACTTCAGATTGGCTTAAAGACCCATCGTATGACCCAAAGGGTGTACATTCCGTTCCCTATATGTGGGGCACTGTAGGTATTCTGTATGATAAAACGCGCGTAAATGGACCAATTGATTCTTGGGGAGTGCTCTTTAGCGATGAGTATGCAGGGGAAGTATTCATGCTGGATTCAATAAGGGATACCATGGGTTTGGCGCTTCAATATCTTGGCTATTCTGTAAACACGAGGGAGCCTAACGAGCTTATGGAAGCAACCAAGCTACTTATAGACCAAAAGACAAACCGTATTGTAAAGGCATACCAAGTTGACGAAACTAAGGATAAAATGGTGGCGGGCGAAGCAATACTTGCGGTTATGTGGTCAGGAGATGCACAGTATTCAATCAGCCTTAATGATAATCTTGCTTATTCAGTGCCAAAAGAGGGCAGCAATGTATGGGTCGATTGCTTTATTATACCTAAGTCTTCAGAGAATAAAGAAAATGCATATAAGTTTATAGACTTTATGTGTAGACCTGAAATTGCCCAAATGAACTGTGAGTATATAGAATACTCATCTCCCAATGATGCCGCTATAGAGCTTATGGGCGATGAGTATATAAACAACCCTACCATGAACCCCTCGCAGGAAGTAATAGACAGGTGCGAATTCTTCCACGATATAAACGATTTTTTGCCCACATATAATACCCTATGGGCGCAGGTTAAAAACGCAAAGTAATTTTAGCCCATACGGGAGTAGTTTGGCGCTTCCTTAGTAATATAAATATCATGCGGGTGGCCTTCAAGCAGACCCGCATTTGTTATGCGGATAAATTCACTATTCTGTTGCAGTTCGGCAATATCTTTTGTGCCGCAATAACCCATAGCAGCACGCAGGCCGCCAATAAGTTGGAACACTGTATCAGACAGCGCGCCTTTGAAAGGTACCCTGCCTTCCACACCTTCTGGAACTAATTTATTGTTGTTCTCCTGGAAATATCTATCCCTTGAGCCATCCTTCTGCGACATTGCCGCCATGGAACCCATGCCCCTGTACACTTTGAATGAACGCCCTTGGTAGAGCTCAGTTTCACCGGGGCTTTCCTGCGTGCCTGCAAAAAGGCTGCCAAGCATAACGCATGAAGCTCCTGCTGCAATTGCCTTAGCTATATCGCCGGAATATTTTATGCCGCCATCAGCTACGATGCTGATTCCTTTTTTTGCTGCTTCTTCAGCACAATCGGCTATTGCTGTAACTTGCGGTACGCCTATGCCTGCGACAACCCTGGTTGTACATATGGAGCCCGGTCCTATGCCTACCTTAATGCAGTCTGCACCAGCGCTAATTAAATCCCTTGTAGCGGCGCCGGTAGCTACATTTCCCGCTATTATTGCAAGCTCCGGATAAGCATCTCTAACCTTTTCAACCATGTTTAATACGCCGCGGCTATGACCGTGAGCCGTATCTATGCATATTATGTCAACCTTAGCGTTTACAAGCGCCTCAACCCTTTCAAGGGTGTTTTTAGCTATACCTACAGCAGCGCCACAAAGTAGGCGTCCGTTAGCATCTTTAGCGCTGCTTGGGTATTTTATTGCTTTTTCAATATCTTTTATGGTTATAAGACCACGTAGGCGGTAGTTTTTATCAACCAAGGGAAGTTTCTCAATACGGTGCGCAGCCAAAATATCCTTAGCTTTTTCAAGCGTAATACCTTCATTAGCGGTTATGAGGTTTTTACTTGTCATCACTTCGCCTATTTTTTTACTGTCATCTGTTTCAAAACGCAGGTCTCTATTTGTGAGTATTCCGACTAGCGTGTTGTTTTCATCGGTTATAGGCACTCCGCTTATCCGGTACCTTGCCATAAGCTTCTTTGCGTCTTCAACTATATGCTCGGGCGATAGGTAAAATGGGTCAGTAATAACACCGTGCTCGCTGCGTTTTACCTTATCTACCTGCGCTGCCTGGTTTTCTATGGACATGTTCTTATGGATTATTCCAACGCCGCCTTCCCTTGCAAGCGCAATTGCCATATTCGCTTCAGTAACAGTATCCATGGCGGCGGACATGATAGGAATATTAAGCTTTATAGTCTTTGTTAGTTTAACGCTAAGGTCAACCTCATTGGGGAGTATCTCGCTTTTTTGGGGGACAAGAAGCACATCATCGAATGTAAGCCCTTCCCGTAGATTGTTTTTTAACATTTTACCTCCTATATAAGTGTTTTAATTAACTTTATCCTTCTTAAATTCTAGAAAATATATAGAGCGTGCATAGTAAAAAAAGGCACATACTGAAAGGACAACCCCTATCCACAGTAATATCAAATGTATCTGTATTCCTATATTGTCAAAATATTTATGGAAGAAGCACAGTATTAAAGCTGTAAAAATAGTAAACTGAGCTAATTTGCCTATATGTTTGCTGTGGACAACTTTGTCTTTGCTTAGAAGATATAAGGAACTCGTAACCATAAGAAATTCCTTTACAAGTATGATATAAAAAGCCACGGAGGGAATAATATCCTTCTTGAAAAAGTTAAGCATAAGCGCAACTACCATTAGCTTATCGGCAAAAGGGTCAAGTAGCTTACCAACCCATGTGATTTGATTAAACTTTCTAGCGATATAGCCGTCTACCACATCAGTTAGACCTGCGAGAAAGAAAAATACAAAGGCGAGTTTCATATTGTTATTCTGTATATAATATGAAAAAACGGGAATAAGAAGAAGCCTTAATACCGTTAATGTGTTTGGAATATTGAAGATGTTTTTCCATCTATCAGACATAAAACAAAACCTCCTGCATGGCGTAATTATAGCACAAGACCTGCTAACAAAAAAGCCTTAGATGAAATTTTCTAAGGCTTTAAAGAATACTTATTTTTTTTCTATAGTTTTTACTACAAAGTTACCGTTGGTATCTGTATCAACATAAAGGGTGCTGTCAGGCTCTATATCGCCTTTAATTATAGTTTTTGCGATAAGGGTTTCTACCTTGCTTTGGATTAACCTCTTCATAGGTCTTGCGCCATAGCTTACATCGTAACCTTGGTTCATAAGGCTTTCAATAGCGCTTTCTGATAGCTCAAGCTTTAGTTCTTTCTGAGCGACCCTTTCTTTTAGGTTTACAAGCATAAGGTCTATTATCTTGCGTATACTGTTCCTAGAAAGAGGTGCAAAGAAAACAATATCGTCTATACGGTTTAGGAACTCGGGTCTAAATGTTCTGCGCAGCTGCAAGTTTACGCTCTCCTTAGCTTCAGGTGAAATACTGCCATCGGGCTGTATTCCCTCTAAAATATCAGTGGAGCCAATATTGCTGGTCATAATTAGTATGGTGTTTGCAAAATCAACGGTTCTGCCTTGGCTATCCGTAATTCTGCCATCATCAAGCACCTGTAAAAGCACATTGAATACATCAGGATGCGCTTTTTCAATCTCATCAAAAAGCACTACGGAATAGGGCTTTCGCCTTACAGCTTCAGTAAGCTGTCCGCCTTCCTCATAGCCAACATATCCAGGAGGCGCGCCTATTAGGCGGCTTACAGAGAATTTTTCCATGTATTCGCTCATGTCTATGCGGACCATCATATGTTCATCATCAAACAGTGCTTCGGCAAGCGTTTTTGCAAGTTCAGTCTTACCAACTCCCGTGGGTCCTAGAAACAAAAAACTTCCTATGGGTCTGTTTTCATCAGCAATTCCTGCTCTTGATCGAAGTACTGCGTCTGATACCAATTGTACAGCTTCTTCCTGACCTACCACTCTTTTATGTAGCTCATCGGGGAGGTGTAATAGCTTTTCCCTCTCGCTTTCTACAAGCTTGGTAACGGGTATGCCTGTCCATCTTGCAACTATGCCTGCGATTTCTTCCTCAGTAACTTTGTTGCGCAGGTAGGTAGCCTTTTCGTGCTGAGGGCGCTCTTTTTCGAGGGTTTCAAGTTGTTGTTTTAGCTTTGGAAGCTCTCCATACTTTAGCTCCGCAGCCTTGTTCAAATCGTAGTTTCTTTCAGCGTTTGCTATTTCAGTGTTTACTTTTTCTATCTGCTCTTTAAGCCTTTGCAGCTCTCCGATTTCTTGCTTTTCGTTTTCCCATTTAGCCTGCATTTGCTTAAATTCTTCCTTAAGGTTATTGAGCTCCTGCTGCAATTCTTCAAGGCGAGCCTTAGATAGCCTGTCCTCTTCCTTTTTAAGGGCAGCTTCTTCTATTTCAAGCTGCATTATTTTGCGCCTTACGCTGTCAAGCTCGGTTGGCATAGAATCCATCTCTGTGCGAATAAGCGCGCAGGCTTCATCAACAAGGTCTATGGCTTTGTCGGGTAAAAAGCGGTCTGTAATATAGCGCTTTGAAAGCGTTGCTGCGGCTATAAGGGCATTATCTTGTATCTCAACTCCGTGGAACACTTCGTATCGCTCCCTTATACCGCGTAGTATTGATATAGTATCTTCAACAGTAGGTTCATCAACCATTACTGGCTGGAAGCGTCTTTCAAGGGCTGCGTCTTTTTCTATATACTGCCTGTATTCATCTAAGGTTGTAGCGCCTATACAGTGGAGTTCGCCCCGCGCGAGCATAGGTTTTAATATATTTCCCGCATCCATACTGCCTTCGGCTTTACCCGCGCCAACAATGGTATGCAGCTCATCTATAAACATGAGTATATCGCCGTCGCTGTTTTTAACTTCCGCAAGCACTGCCTTTAGCCTTTCCTCAAATTCTCCGCGGAATTTTGCGCCTGCAATTAAAGAGCCCATATCTAGGGAATATATGGTCTTGTTTTTTAGGCTGTCGGGTACATCGCCCCTTATAATGCGCTGGGCGAGTCCTTCTGCTATTGCTGTTTTACCAACACCGGGCTCTCCAATAAGTACGGGGTTGTTCTTAGTCTTACGGCTTAGTATGCGTATTACATCCCTTATTTCATCATCCCTGCCTATTACAGGGTCAAGCTTTTGTTCCCTTGCAAGCTTGGTTAAATCCGTGCCGTATTTTGCTAGCGAATCATAGGTATCCTCTGGATTATCGCTTGTTACCCTTGTCTGACCTCTAACACTAGATAGTGCGTTTAAAAAACCGCTTTTGTTAATGTTGAGCTTTGAAAAAATGCTTTTTATGCTATTGTCGGCATTATCTAGCAAGGATAGGAATATATGCTCAACTGAAATATATTCGTCCTTCATGCGGGTAGCAATATTCCCGGCTTCCCTTAAAACCTTATCAAGCGTTTGGGAAATATATACCTTGCCCGCTTCCTGAGCGCTTCCGCGAATTTTTGGAAGCCTTTCAATTTCTTTAAGAGCGCTGTTTTTTAAGCCTATAGAATCCTTCCCCGTTTTTTTAATTAACTGGGGAATAAGTTCATCTTCTTTTAATAAGAGTGCATATAGTATATGCGCGCTCTCAAGCGTTTGATTGCCGTACTCGCCGGCAATTTTCTGCGCATTTTGTAGTGTTTCTAAACTTTTTTGTGTATATTGTAAATTACTCATTAACAATCCTCCTGAAGACAGATACTTTGACCTTCTCTGACCTTCAATATAATTATATCACCTTACCGAGTATTGTCAAGCGAAATTCGCCAATATTTAAGGTTTATCCTGATTGCACATTAAAGCTAGTATACCAAGCTGGTTTATATGTTTTATAAGATATGCACAAATAAAATACGCAAATTTGTACATTTCCGGACTAACAATATCTACCTATTTTGGATATAATCTAAGCATAATAATTTTTGGAGGTATATAATGGCAAGTTTATCACTGAGAAACATTTACAAGGTATATCCCGGTGGCGTTACCGCTGTTAGCGACTTTTCACTCGAAATCGAAGACAAGGAATTTATCGTCCTAGTTGGTCCCTCAGGCTGCGGTAAGTCTACCACGCTGCGCATGGTTGCAGGGCTTGAAGAAATAAGCGATGGCGAACTCTACATCGACGACAAACTCGTAAACGATGTCGCTCCCAAGGACAGGGATATTGCGATGGTTTTCCAAAACTACGCGCTCTATCCTCACATGACTGTGTTTGACAATATGGCCTTTGGTCTAAAGCTCCGCAAAACCCCTAAGGATGAAATCAAACGCCGTGTTGAAGCCGCTGCTCATATACTGGATATCGAGCATCTGCTAAACAGAAAGCCCAAGGCGCTTTCAGGTGGTCAGCGTCAGCGTGTTGCACTAGGTCGTGCAATAGTCCGCGAGCCCAAGGTCTTCCTTATGGACGAACCTCTTTCAAACTTAGACGCTAAACTGCGTGTCGCCATGCGTACTGAGATTACTAAACTTCATCAGCGCTTGCAGACAACCTTCATCTATGTTACCCACGACCAGACCGAAGCTATGACCATGGGTACCCGCATTGTAATCATGAAGGATGGTTTTATACAGCAGGTTGACACACCACAGAACAACTACGACCACCCCCACAATAAATTTGTCGCCGGTTTCATTGGCAGCCCGCAGATGAACTTCTTCGATGTTAAACTTGTTGCGGAAGACGGCAAAGTATATGCGCTCTTTGGCGATAGTAAGATACTCGTTCCCGACAGCAAAGTTAAAAAGTTCGTTGACGAAAGCTATGTAGGTAAGGAAGTAGTAATGGGTATCCGTCCTGAAAATATTTCAGACGATCCTGAAATTGTTGCAGCAAACCCCGAATCTAAATTCAAGGTACATGTAGATGTTACCGAGCAGATGGGCTCTGAAACATATCTTTACATGACAGTTGCAGGCAAGGAAGATAACGTAGTTGCCAGGGTTGACCCGCGCACTGCAACCAGAACCGGTCATGATACTTTATGTGTTATGGATACTACACGTCTGCACTTCTTTGACAAGGATACCGAAAACACAATTCTTAATAGATAATATTCCACCTCTGGGGCTGCCTGCATAAGGCGGCCTCTTTTTTTGTATATTAACATGCATAAACAAGAAATGTGTTGTTTACAATGTTTTAGAATGAATTGTGGATAACTTTTCAATGACTTAACTTGAAGTTTACAAAACTTATGTAAATCAAGGCTAAATCAGCGCTTAAATAAACGGATTGTGGATAATTCTGTGGATGATGTGGATAAAGTGGATAGTCGCACATAAGTTTTAACATATAATTCTTATACGTCTAATTTGTGCATTCTATTGCTTGTTCGGAGAAAAACTCATAATAATTATTTCATCTAGCGCATAAACATACGAGGTTTATATGTTGATAAGCTGTGTGAGAAATTTTCTATACGCAATTTGAATACGGAAATTTTTTATACATTGTATCTGATTCATATACTTATATTTGGTTTGTTCTGATTTTGCCTTAAGTTTAAATATTGAGTGTTGTTTGCTCAGCGTAAATACATCCGTTTAATAGACTAGTTGAGCTGGGCTCTACTCCCAAAGTCGTAATAATAAGGATAAAAGAAGAAAAGCAAAACGGATTTATTCCACGGTCATCTTGCCATGAGCCTCGATTTGAGCGAGATTTCGAGGCAAAACGGCAGCCCCAAGCCGCTGCGCGGCAGGTTTGCCTTGGCAAAAGGAGCCTATCCCGCTCAAAACTCATGGCAAGATGCTTTCGCGGCATAAAATCCGTTACGACTTTGGGAGTAGAACCGTTGAGCTACCAATTCTTTACAATAATTAAACGCTGGGATATAATGAGCGTGATTTTTGTAAGGGAGGGAGAGCATTGTTAAAACGCATTTTGTTGTTATCCTTCCTTTGCGTTGCTGTGTTTTTTCTTATCTCTCTTATGGTATATTGTGAAAGTGATAAGCCGCCAATAGTTGTGCGCAGCGCGCAAGTTGTGCCTTACATAGTTTCAAAACCTATAGAGCCTTGTAATTTATCATGTAAAACGCACGATATAGATATAAAAACGCTCATATCTAAGCCTAATGTTGAATATTTATATTCAAACAGGGCTTTAACAGACGCTAATGGCGTGGTGCTTTGTGATAAGGTGTATTACAGAGCTGCATTTACTTCCTTTCGATTGCACGAGAGCGCCGGCTGAATAATAGCGTACACTTAAATAAAATATTGAAAGGAAAAAACATGTTAAAGAAAATTAATTTAAAATCAAAACATATAGCTCTTATAACAGTTGTGGTATTGTTCCTGCTAACTGCTGTTTCCTGCTTTCTTGGCATAAAAGGTCAAAAGCTTGATAGCATAGGCTTATACAAACTTCTTCCGTGGATGCCTACACCTAGCGAAAAATTCGAATGGCGTACAGCCCATGTACCTGGTGCGGATTTTGGAACAACTGATGCCATTAGCTTTACCATAAATGAGGGAAACGAGGAAGAGAAAGCTGAAATGGCACGAGTGCTTTCTAGCAGGCTTTCAAACTACGGGCTTACAAGCTTTTCTGTTGAAGAAAATGAAGACAGTTTCTTGTTAAAGCTGCCAAAAGATACCATTAGTTCAGATAAGCTGGAACTTCTACTATCAAAGGGAGAATTTAGCTTCGCAGGTCCTGATGGCGATGATTTTCTATCCGGCAAACATATAACCCGTGCAAATGTGGCGCCTGCAGACCAGACAGGCTCAAGTTGGTACCTAGCGTTTGAGCTTGATAGCGAGGGGAAAGACATATTTTCCAAGAAAACAACAGAACTTGTCAATGAGATGATGCTAGTTAAGAGAGATGGCGTAGAGCTTGTAAGGGCAAGCATAGCGGAGCCTTTAGTAGACGGCGGCGCCTCAATCCCCGGTTTTACATTCGATGATGCGTATATAAACGCTATACTCATGAAATCAGGCGCGCTGCCCTGTGAATTAAATATTGGTGAAACGCTTGAAGGCGAACCTCTGCTTGGCGAAAACTCTCTAAATAGAGTTATTATGGCGCTATGGGGAGTTTTGGCAGTCGTAATGCTTGCATTCCTTGTTAAGTATCGTCTTGCGGGGCTCGCAGGTCTTTGGACTGTTGCATCAAACATTTGCTTAAGCTGGCTTTTTATTGCGCTAATACAAGCAGGCTTTAACCTAAGCTCACTACTCGCATTTACCTTGTCTACAATAATATTAGTATGCAATATTATAGTGCTGTTCCAAGGTATGTCTGAGGATTTAATGGGCGGAAGGTCTGCAAAGCAGTCCCTAAAGGATTCGTATTCCACAAATGGAAAGCTGGGGCTTGATATAATGCTCGCTCTGTTCTTCTTTGCGCTTATAATCATAATAATGGACACCGGTGTTATCGGGCATTTCATGCAGCTATTTGCAGTATGTATGCTTGTGAATATAATTATGGTGCAATTAGGCTTTAGGCTCATGCTAAATAGCATGTTCAACCTATTTGGAGAAAAGACCAGCCTGTATATAACCGCTAAAACTCAGGGGGTGAGGTAATGAACGCTAAATTCAAAACTTCTTTGTTACTTTCTATAGCCATAATTTTAGTAGGCATTGCACTTGCCCTTACCGGCATGTCTTTCACATTTGAAGGTTCTGCAAAATATGTGGTTGAGTTTTCTCAAATTTGGCTATGCATGTTTGCTGGAGTGGTGTTTGCGCTACTGTTCGGATTTGTTAGGTACGATAGGGTACATGCCCTAGCGCTTTCAGCTAGTGTGTTGCATAACTACCTTATGAGCTTTGCAGTAATTAGTATAGTTTCTCTTATATTACCTGGAATAACTCAAATCCCTGCAGCAAATGCAATTCCGTTTATTCTGGTTAGCGCAATAGCATTTACTTTGGCACAGGCACTGCCTGTAATAAGCAAGGCAGCTCAGTTGTACCGCAGCACTTCAAGAAGAGAAATGCCTGTGGAGGATATAGTTGTAAACTCTGTTAAAGATAGTAGAAACCTGCGCCTTTCTATACTTGTTGTTGAACTGATTTTCCTTGTGGCACTATTGTTTGGAGGCAAGGGAATGATTGCCGTAATTCTTCCTATAATTGTAATAGCGCTGGTGTCATTCTATTCAGCTGAAAATTTAGCTAGCCATTTTTGGGGGCTAGCTATATCAAAACTAAGACCAAGGAAACAATCTAGGTGATTTACAATGCGCGCTTTAATTTAAGCGCGCTTTTCTTATGCTTAAAATAGTCAATAAAAATATAGAATATAGTATCGAAGGTCTGCCTAGGTGGATGAGTACCCTGCTATATGCTAGGGGTATCAAAAGCCGTGAGGAGGCGGACGCTTTTCTATCGCCCGATATTAATCAGCTTTACAACCCTTATTTGTTAAAAGATATGGATAAGGCGGTTTCCATAATAAATAACGCTAGAAAGCTTAATCAGCGTATAGTTATATATGGCGACTATGATGTGGATGGTATATGCGCAAGCGTTATATTACATGAAACCCTTCGCGCTATGGGTATAGCTGCTATAATATACATACCCGATAGGTTTGAAGAGGGATATGGCTTAAACGAAGAGGCTGTAACTAAGCTCTCAAAAGAGGCGGATATACTTATATCCGTTGACTGTGGTATTACTAGCGTAAAAGAGGTGGACCTCGCAAAAAAACTCGGTATGCAGGTTATAATTACAGACCATCATACACTGCCGAACAAACTTCCCGCTGCCGATGCAATAATATCTCAACTTATAGGCGATTATCCTTTTAAAAGCCTGTGCGGAGCAGCGCTTGCTTGGAAGCTGAGCACTGCGCTTAAGGGAATGGACTATGCATTAATGCAGATAGATTTATGCGCCCTTGCCACAGTTGCCGATATGGTGCCCTTGTTAGGAGAAAATAGGGTAATAGTAAGCCATGGATTAAAACAAATAACTAAGACCAAGCGCGAAGGACTTATAGCTCTTAAAACCGTATCCGGGATAGCAGAGGGTGATGAAGTAAGTAGTGAACAGGTGGCGTACTATATGGCGCCAAGGCTTAACGCAAGCGGTAGATTAGCAAATGCTCAGCTTGCAGTTGAGCTTTTGTTAGAGAAAAACGTGGCTCGTGCCTTTAATCTTGCGGGTGAGCTTGACAGGTTAAACTCTCTTCGTAGGCAGGAGGAAAACAAGGTACTATCGGAAGCGAAAAACAAGCTAAAATCCTTTGATAGCTTTAGCTATCACTCTATAGTAGTAGCGGGCGAAAACTGGAACAGCGGCGTGCTGGGACTTGTTGCCGGTAAAATTGCCGAGTTTTACAATTATCCAACAGTGGTGCTTTCGATAGATGGTGATAATTGTGTTGGATCTGCAAGGAGTGCGGGGGATATTAATCTATATGATGCGCTTAATGCGTGTAGCGATATTTTTACCCGATTTGGTGGGCATGAAAAGGCAGCGGGTCTTAGCATAAATAAGGGAAATATTGAAGCATTTGTTGAGCGGTTTGATGAAGAGGTTAAAAAACAACTGACGACAGGTGATATTATTCCCCAAGCTTACTACGACTTTGAGCTTGATTTAAGCCTTGCAAACATGGATATGGTTGAAAATTTGTATAGGCTGGCACCATTTGGAATTGGTAATCCGGAGCCGCAATTTCTATCTAGGGATGTAAACGCTCTACATCCAAGAGCGGTAGGCGTTGACGGTAAACATTTAAAGCTAGTATTGCAACAGAATAGCGGCATGGTGGACGCAATAGCCTTTAACAAAGGAGATAAGATAAACACTATCCGCGGAAATATAGATGTATTATATACCCTTGATATTAATAGGTTTATGGGGAAAACCACTGTTCAGAGCAAGGTACAACACATAATAAATGGCGATGATATATTTGTAAAAGATATTTCCGCTCAGCAAGAAATAATTTTGCAGGATTTAGTGCTATGTATGTCGAATAGTAGTAATAGGGTTTCTGTACCATATAAGTCGGAAGCCCCAAATATATCGGGCATAAGAGGAACCCTGCTTTTTTGTAGGACATATGAAACGGCAAAACGCATGTCAAAACTCTATCCCGATATGGACAGGATTATCTTTACTGCAAAGGATGTAAGGCTGTTTAATTCCATTCTCTATTCCTCAGAGCTCTTTGGAATAAAAAGCCCTTATAGAACTATCTATTTGTGTGATGGAATGCTGCATCCACATGAGGCTGATATAATAAAGGATATCAGCCCCAAGGCAAACGTTATTGTACTTGAAAGAACGTATGAACTAACTGAACTACTTAAAAGCATATCAGTTTCTATTGAGGAATTGAGAGAAGGATATGTAAATGCAAAAAGTCTAGGTACACTAGATAGTCTACCTTGGAACAATACTAAGAAAAAAGCTTGTCTTTATATTCTGGATGAGCTTAAACTTATAAGCTTATCCGGCGATGCTTTAGCTTTTTCTATGCTACCAATGATAAAATGCGATCCTATGGATAGCAAGCTATACAACTATTTTAGCAAGGAGGTGTAAAATGGCTCGCTCAGCTTTTAGGGAAATGACCCTGCAGGAGATGATGGACAGGGTACAAAAAGCACATCCTGATGAAGATGTATCCATAATTGAAAAGGCGTATAAATTTGCTGCCAATGCTCATGATGGTCAAAAGCGTAAGAGTGGAGAACCATATTTTACGCATCCGGTGTTTGTTGCTAGCATATTAACGCAAATTATGCTAGATATCCCCACAATAGTTGCGGGTTTGCTCCATGATACGGTTGAGGATTGCGAACATGTAACCCTCGAAACTATAACCGAGCATTTTGACTCTGAAGTAGCTATGCTTGTTGACGGCGTTACAAAGCTTGGAAGGCTTAATTTTAGGGATAGGGAAGAGCAACAGGCTGAATCCCTCCGCAAGATGATACTCGCCATGGGGCGGGATATAAGAGTTGTTGTAATAAAGCTCGCGGATAGGCTTCACAATATGCTTACTCTCGGCTATCTACCTGAGGATAAACAGGTCTCCATATCGCGGGAAACGCTTGAAATATATGCGCCTATAGCCCATAGGCTTGGCGTATATACAATTAAACAGGAGCTAGAGGACCTTACCCTAAGCTTTATAGACCCTGAGGGTTACCGCAATGTTGCCATACGTGTTGGGGCAAGAAGGGCGGAAAGAGAAGAGCAGATAAACACAATAATTGAAATACTAACCTCCAAATTAAAAGAGATGGGCATTGAGAACTTCGAAATAGCCGGAAGACCTAAGCATCTATACAGCATATACCGCAAGATGGTATTACAAAATAGGAGTTTTGATCAGATTTATGATTTAATCGCCGTTCGCGTGTTGGTTGAGAATATACCCGACTGTTATTCTGTTTTAGGCGCTGTACATACGCTTTGGAACCATATGCCTATGCGCTTTAAGGATTATATTTCAGTACCTAAAAACAACATGTACCAAAGCCTACATACTACGCTTATAGGCGGCAGAACTATACCAACACCCTTTGAAGTACAGATACGCACCTATGATATGCATAAGGTTGCCGAATACGGAATAGCTGCGCACTGGAACTACAAAGAAGGTGGTAAGGATAGAACGCTCGATAAAAAGCTCTATTGGTTAAGGCAGATACTCGATTGGCAGAGCGATACTAAGGATTCTAAGGAGTTTATAGACGGGCTTAAAACGGATTTATTTAGCGAGGAAGTATTTGTTTTTACTCCTACGGGTGATATTGTAAACATGCAAAAGGGTGCAACCCCTATAGATTTTGCGTACAGAATACACTCAGGAGTTGGCAATACCTGCGTTGGAGCCAAGGTAAATGGTAAAATTGTACCGCTTGACACTCCTCTTCAAACAGGTGATAGGGTTGAGATAATAACAAACAAGTCCTCAAAAGGTCCCAGCATGGACTGGCTTAGTATAGTAAAAACACAGCAGGCAAGAACAAAAATAAAGCAGTTTTTTAAGCGTGCGCTTAGGGATGAAAATATTTCAAAAGGGAAAACCATGCTTGAAAATGAAGCAAAGCGCAGAGGAGTAAAGCTTGGAGAACTTACAAAGCCCGAATATTATGAGAATATACTGAAAAAATATTCTTTTTCAGATCTCGAATCTATATATGGTGCCGTGGGTTATGGCGTGGTAACTGCTATATATGTCATTTCTCAGCTTATTGAAGAGGAACGTAAGCACAATTCCGCTAAAGAAACGCCAAAGACGCCAAGTCTTCCAGAGCCTCATGAGTATATGCAAAAAGGTAAACCTACAAACGGCATATACGTTGAGGGCGGTTCCGGCATGTTGGTACGTTTCGGGCACTGCTGTAACCCCGTGCCGGGAGATGAAATTGTAGGTTATATTACCCGCGGCAGAGGCGTTACAGTGCATAAGGCGGACTGTGTTAATATAATCAACTGTGAGCCTGAGCGAAGGATAAATGTATCTTGGGCCGAAGAAGATATAGGCGCTTTCAGCGCAAGGCTTAGGATAGTCGCCTATGACCGTCCGGGTCTGCTTGGGGAAATCACAGTTTATGTTTCAGATGCAGGCGCCCCTGTTACTGCTGTTTCAGGGCGGCTTAATAAGAATGGCACATGTATAATACTTATGGTAGTTAAGGTTGCAAGCAAGGAGCAGCTAAACCAAGTGCTGCTTAGAATACGTAAGCGACCCGATGTTATAGAAGCGCATAGAACTGCTAGCTAGGAGGAATTATGAGATGCGTAGTGCAGCGCGTATCGCGCGCGGATGTAAAGGTAGAGGGCGAATTAATTAGCGAAATTGGCAAAGGCTATTTGGTGTTGCTCGGCGTAGAGCAGAGCGACACTGAAAAGGATGCCGTGTATATTGCTGATAAAATAGCAAAGCTTAGAGTATTTGAGGACGAAAACCAGAAGATGAACCTAAGCATTAAACAAGTGGAAGGTGAAGTGTTATTAGTTAGCCAATTTACACTGCTTGGAGATGCTAGGGGGCAGAACCGCCCGAGCTTTATTAAAGCCGCAAGACCTGAACTTGCGGATGAATTATATAACATAACAGCGGATAGGCTAAAAGAACATGGTATACTTGTAAAGCTTGGACAGTTTCAGGCTTTTATGGATGTAAGCCTAGTAAATAACGGACCTGTAACTATACTGATTGACAGCAATAAACTATTTTGAGGTGTGATATGCATATAGAAAAGCTGGTAGTTGGACCTGTTGAAACAAATTGTTATATAGTATCAAAGAGTGCTGATTTTGATGAGGTATTTATTATTGACCCCGGTGCAGAAGCGGATAGAATAATAAAAGCCATAGGCGACAGGAAAGTAGTCGCTACGCTGCTAACACATGGGCATTTTGACCATACAGGTGCGTTATATGCCTTTTCCGATTATCCTATTTTTATAAACGAGAAAGATGCACCTATGCTTAATGATTTTGACTTAAGCGCCGGAAGGCTAATGCTAGATAATACTCCACGCCCCGAAGCCACAAATTTATATAAAGAAGGGGATAAGCTACTGCTTGCGGGTGTTGAAATAACCATTATGGAGACCCCCGGACACACAATGGGTAGCGTATGCATATTAGCCAAGGATAAAATCTTTACAGGTGATACACTTTTTGATGGCGATTATGGCAGGACTGACCTTCCCGGCGGCAGCCATGAACTTATACGAAAATCATTAAGAAGGCTTTTTACATACGAAGGCTATGAAATATACCCAGGGCATGGACCTAACGCCATAATATAATGGATGTACTTTTAATCACTCCCACAGAGGAATATTCAAAGGATGTGGGGGATGTTGTTTCGCTTTTTATAAGCGACTATGCGTTGCATGTAAATGAAGATTGTGCAGCTGATATTATAATTACACATGATGAAAGCATTGTTTCTGGTACTAGAAAACTTAGCATAAGCCTTTCCGGAATATATTACACAAGCTCTTTTTCGGAAGAAAAAATATATTCCGACAAAATAGTAAACAAACGCATACATAAAAGGCAGTTAAAGCTTAATTTATATAGCGCTCTAAAAGAAGCGACTTCCATATCCCCGCCTTGGGGCGCGCTTACAGGTATAAGACCTACCCGTCTTGTATATTCATATATGGCGGAGGGTATTACTCTTGAAGAATCTCTATCTAAGCTTAGCAGCTATTACGATGTATCAAGTGAAAAAACTGAGCTACTCAAAGCCGTAATATTAGAGCAAAAGAAGTATGATTCTTCTGATACTAGAGATGTAAATATATATGTGGGTATTCCATTCTGTCTATCCCGCTGCAGGTATTGCAGCTTTTTTAGCGCGCTTGCTGATGACATAAGACTTATGGAGCGCTATACAGATTGTTTAATTAAGGAAATATCAGCAGTGAAGGATATGCTAAAAACAAGCGAATATAATATACGCTGCGTTTATTTTGGCGGGGGTACACCTACTGCGCTAAGTGAAAATATGCTAGAGCGTATTTTTATTGAGCTTGAAAACATTATAAGCAGCGCTAGGGAAGTTACAGTTGAATCCGGAAGACCTGACAGCATAAACAGAGAAAAGTTAAGCCTTATAAAAAGCTTTAATATAGATAGAATATCTATAAACCCTCAGACAAAGCACTTGGCAACTCTAAAAGCGATAGGTAGAAATCACACAAGCGAGGAAATAGAGCAGACCTTTTACCTTGCAAGGGATATGGGTTTTAACAATATAAATATGGATTTAATTGCCGGCTTGCCGGGAGAAAAAATTGATATGTTTATGGATACACTTAACTGGGCAAGCAAAATGAATCCAGAAAGCCTTACAGTACATACGCTAAGCATAAAGCGCGCAAGCCTTATGCATCTATGGAAAGACAGCTTGCCCGATGGAAATATAGTAAGCAGTATGATAGATAGCGCCCTTGAATATTGTATTAACAATAAAATGAACCCATATTATTTATATAGACAGAAGAACCAAGCCGGAAACCTTGAAAACATAGGCTTTGCAAAGGAAGGCAAGGCATGTCTATATAATATAGATACTATGGAAGATACCTGCAGCGTTATAGCCCTTGGAGCGGGCGGTATATCAAAAAGGGTATGGGAGAACAGAAAACTAATAAAACGCTCACCAAACATGATGGACCCCTATAGATATATTGAGCGCATAGATGAAATGATAGAAAGAAAGAGGCAATTGTTCTTTAGTTAGTTTTGTTTTGCTGCAGATGTAAATATTCTTCAAGAGCAATATCGGCATCTCGCATGAATATGCTGTGCTGCTTACCTACATACCTTATATGCCAAGGCTCAGGGTTAAAGCCGGTTATATGCTCCTTACCAAGCTGATATCGTATAATAAAGCCGTATTCCCAGCAGTTTTTCGCAAGCCATTTTGCCTGCTCCGTATCTGCGAAAGATTTTCCGGGCACAGTTATATCAAATGCAAGCCCTGTTTGGTGTTCGCTTGTGTTTGGTGGCGCAACATCTTTAGCTGCGTTTTTTGCAGCTTCTTCAGCGCTCATACTATTGCCTGTTTCTTCGCCGCTTTCGTATTCCGCTTTGCGCTTATCGAATAGCGCCTGTTGCTCTTCCATAGTGCGGTAGCCTTCGCTTATTTGCCAGGTAGTGAGCCCGTCAGCGTGGGCGGCTTTAAGCATTTCACCAAGCGCTACTACTGCAACCTTGCTTGCCTTTTCGCCTTCATCTTTTATAATTGCAAGCTTTTCGTCAATAAGTGTGCTTATCGTAATAAGGTCATCAGGCGTATAATTATCAGCTAGTGGTGTATTTCTATTTACAAGCATTGGAAGCTCTTCTTTTTTTACATCAGGCAATATAGGTTCAGGTGTTACGACTATTTTATGGGCTTTTTCGCTATATAACATATTGAGTGTTGATTTACCCGCCAGCCCATCCGCTGTAAGTTCATGCTGTTTTTGAAATAGCATAACCGCATTTTTTGTGCCGCTTCCAAATTGACCGTCTATATCACCATCATAATAGCCCAAGTCCTTTAATTTCTGCTGCAAGTCTTTTACTTCATTGCTTATAGAGCCCATGCGAAGTAGCGGCTCGGTTGCCTTTGCGTAAAGCTGCGGTGGAGCAAGGCTTGGCGTTGGGGTTATGGCGCTTTCATATACATATTGTTTATTTATATTATCCGTCTGCATCAAAAACACAGTTGATACTGCTAAAATAACTACAATTGCAATCAAGAGTATGGCGGAAAACAAGCTTATCTGTTTGTTTTTCATATGCCCTCCTTAATCTGATATGCGCTAAGTATAATAAGGCTTGCGCCGTATGTCAACATTGAAGGAAGGCTTAAAGCATGGTAGAATAAAGCAATAAGGAGGTATTATGGAACGCATTGCAATATTCGATCTTGATGGAACTTTGCTTAACACACTTCCGGATATAGCCGGCAGCATGAACCGCTCGCTTAAAAAACTTGGACTACCTACGCATGATGTTCAAAAATACAGGCTCTTTACGGGAAACGGTTCAAAAGTACTTACTGAAAGGGCGCTGGGGGATGACAATATGCAGTGTTTTGATGAGCTTCACACCCTCTATCGTGATGACTATGCTAAAAATAGTCGCAGAGATACTAAACCCTATGATGGCATAGTAAATATGATTGCTGCCCTTAAAAAAGCGAATTGCCATATATTGGTATACAGTAATAAAGACGATTCTGATGTTAAAAGCGTTATGGGCTATTATCTACCTCAAATAAACCATGTGGCAGGCAAGGTGGAAGGCTTTGCGCCTAAACCTGATACCGCAGGGCTTGTAAACGAAATAAATAAATTAAATATAAAAAAGCCATATGAGGTTTACTATATAGGCGATACTATTACAGATATGCAGTGTGCCAAGAACCTTGGAGCTGTAAGCATTGCGGTTACTTGGGGTTTTCAGAATAAGGAAATGCTATCAAGTGAAAATCCTGATTTTTTTGTAGATACTCCATGTGATGTTGTTAAAATAATTTTAGGAGATATAGATGAAGTATAAAGCAGTACTATTTGATATGGACGGTATAATATTCAATACTGAGCCAATAGGTGTTGACGCAAATATATATGCCGCAAAGGAGCAGGGCTATGATATGTCGCGTGAGGTGTCGCTCAGCACACTAGGGCAAACTGCTAAGCGCTCTATGGATATAATACAACTTAGCTACCCTAATATAGATGTAGATAAATTTCAAGAAGATTACGACTATTATATGGATACAACTACTGCGGAAAGCGTACCTTTTATGCCGTATGCTCTAGAAACCATTAACTTAGTACATGAAAAAAATCTGCTGTGCGGGCTTTGTTCTTCTAACTCTAAGCAGCGTATAATGCGTTACCTCAAAATTAGCGATATGTTTAATCTTTTTGATGCAATAGTTACAGGTGATGACGGCGCTAAATCAAAACCCGCGCCTGATATGTATCTGCTGCTTGCAAAAAAGCTTTCTGTTGAGCCTGAAAGCTGTCTGGTGCTTGAGGATTCTCCCGCAGGTCTAAAAGCTGCACATGCAGCAAATATGGATGCTTATATGATACCGGATTTAATTACCTATGATGATTCTTTTGCTCCTTTTACTAAAGGCGTGCTAAAAGACCTTAAACAGGTTATGAGCCTACTTAGTTAAAATGCCTATAACAATACTTTCGGTTGGCAAGCTTAAAGAAAAGTATTTAAGGTCTGCCTGCGATGAATATACAAAAAGGCTGTCTAGGTATGACAAAATAAAGCTTATAGAGGTTCCCGATATACCTGAAAAAACAAACATGAGTGAAGCTGATATAGATAGAATTAAAGAGCAGGAGGGAATTAAGCTTTTATCTCATATTTCGCCTGATGATTTTGTTATTGCGCTCTGTATAGAGGCGGAGCAGTTATCAAGCGAGGAGTTTGCAGAAAAAATTCAGGCGCTGCGTAATATATCAAGAAATATAGTGTTTGTTATAGGCGGTTCAAACGGGCTTGGCAACAATATTATTTCGCGCTCAAATATAAAGCTGTCCTTTTCAAGGCTCACATTTCCGCACCAGTTGATGCGGGTGATACTAATTGAGCAAATTTACAGGGCATATAAAATAATATCAAAGGAGCGTTACCATAAATAGATGTATCTGCAAAAGCTAAGGTTGCATAATTTTAGAAATTATAGACAGCTCTCACTCACCCCGCCCAAAGGCGTTACTGTGCTTATTGGGGAAAATGGAGCCGGTAAAACTAACCTGCTTGAAGCTATACATCTATGCTGCCTTGGGAAAAGCAATAGAACCAATAACGATAGGGACATGATATGCGTAGAAAGCGAAACCTGTGCAGTGCACGCAACCGTTGAAAGGGAGCTTGGCATAAATGAAGTAGGGGTTAGGATATATCAAAAACAAGCGCAGAAAAAGCTTATATATGTAAACGGAAAAATAGTTCCCCGCATAGGTGAGATGATAGGCTATGTAAGCTGCGTGATGTTCTCACCTGAGGATTTGGATATAGTTAAGGGTTCTCCGCAGGGCAGGAGAAAATACCTTGATATGCTGCTTTCAAAGTGTGACAGGTCGTATTTTTATGCCCTACAGAGGTACCAACAAGCGCTAAAACAACGAAATGCACTGCTTAAGGTGGTGGCAAAGGGCGGTAATGCCAAACAGCTTGATGTTTGGGATGAACAGTTAAGCCAATATAGTACGCCTGTTGTAACAAAAAGACGCAATGCTGTTGAAGCGTTAAGCCACTTAGCTACCGAGCATTATAACAATATATCCGGCAAAAATGATGAGGAATTTACCTTAGAATATAATTGCCGTATTAATGAAACCGAAAACCCTGGAGAGGAGCTGTTTGAGCTTCTTAAACAAAGCCGAGAAGAAGATATACGCAGACAAAGCACCGCTTATGGACCCCATAGGGATGATATAGATATGTATTTGTGTGGAATAGATATAAAGGCATTCGCTTCGCAGGGACAGATAAGAACCGCAACCCTCGCGCTTAGGCTTTCTGAGATAGACATACTTTCATCCATACAGGGGGAAAAGCCTATTCTATTGCTTGATGATGTATTGAGTGAGCTTGACGAATACAGAAGGGTAAGGCTTATACAATACATGAAAGATATTCAGACTATTATAACCTGTACCGATATGGAAGATTTGCGTGGCGCTAAACCTGAGTGTGTGCTTAGGGTAAAAAGTGGAATAGTGGGGTAGATGAATTTTTACGAGTATGATGTTTATTATACGAAACATACATATATAAAACACAAATAAATTGACAATAGTGCGATAAAATAATAAACTAGCACAATACATCGCATAAGTATGCAAGTTGGAGGTAGTATCATGAGAATTATTGCAGATACATCGGCGCTATATACTCCCGCTGAAGGCGAAAATATGGGGCTTACTATGATTCCCGCCTGCGTTATTTTTGGTGATAAGGTCTATAAGGATTTTGAGGACATAAGCAGTGAGGAACTGTTAAAAATAATTGAGGCAGGCGAAACGCCTACTACCTCCCAAGCATCCATTGCAGAGGTACTTGATGTATACAAAAGTTGCAAAGAGGAAATGCTGGTACTCCCTATTGGCGATGGGCTTTCAGGCACATATCAGAACATGGTAAGTGCTAAGAATATGCTTAAGAAAGATAAGCCAATTCATGTTATGGATACTAAGACACTGGCAGGTCCTCAGTGGTATTTGGTACAAAAAGCCATGAAGCTTCGCGAGCAGGGTTTGGACATAGAGAGCATAAAAAGTGCGCTTCAAAAATGTATAGAAACATCTGCTTCATTTGTGATTCCGCTTGATTTTAATTTTCTAAAGCGTAGCGGAAGGCTCACACCTGTGGCTGCAAAAATAGGTACGCTGCTTAAAATCGTCCCTATTCTTACGCAAACGGCAGACAAAAGACGAATTACATTGTTTTCAATAAAGCGCACGGTAAAAAGAGCTGTTGCAGCACTTATTGAGCACTTTAAAGAACTAGGGGTTGACGAAAAATATCTAATAACTGTATCCCATGGTGGAGTAAAGGAAAAGGCTGCAGAAGTTATTGAGCAGTTTAAGGAGCATTTTGAATCGTCCGTATTTAAGATGTTCACATTACCGCCTGCGCTGATAACCCACGGGGGTCCCGGTTGTATTCTAATACAGACTATTATGATGTAATATGTTAAGTATATAAAAAACTCAGCCTATTTATGTTTTGATAGGTTATTTAAGTCATGTAAATATTGAGGGAAGAGTATGAACAGCAAAACACGCAGTATATGGATAGGTATAGGCATAGGCGCTATATTGTTGCTGTTTATTTCGCTTCCTATACTTTGGGATAAATACCAAGTACTTAAATTTAGACAAACAAATCAACAAGTGCTTGTAAATGCCGCGGGTGAAAGTTCGTCAGCCATGCAAAACGATTATATACTAATAACTAAAAAGCCTGAGAGCCTGCCTGAGCAGGATATATCAGTAAGCATAGGGGGGCTGCATTGGTACAGCCTATCCAGCGGTGCTGTTGTTTTGCCATACGATAGGCAGATGAATAACAAGATATATATAGCCTCCGGCAATAGAAGGGCTGCGGTTCAGCTTACCGCAAGCGCCATGGAAAATAAGAAGCTTGAAGTTGATATATCTATAGCTCCTAAATCTTCTCCGCTTGTTTTTATACAGGATATTAATAAAAAAGTGGCAAGTATTGCTGTGCAGGGAGCAAATTCAGTATATATGGAACCTGTAATTCCCGGAGTTACCGCAAAGCTTATAGAAAATAAGGTGCAAATTTCTTTTGAAAATGAGCTTCAAAGTAATAATTTCTTTTGTTTTAGAATTATACTTGAAAATGAAAACGGTAAGTCGTTTACAACGGTTGCTGTACTTCCAAAGAACTATGAGGAGTTTATTTCCGTCAGTACGGCTGAGGAATTTCAGGCTATAAAAGAAAATCTAAGCGCTAATTACCGTTTGATAAATGATATTGACTTAAGCGGCTTTTCTTGGCAGCCTATAGGAACACCCGAAAATCCTTTTACCGGCGTCTTTGATGGTAATGGTTATTCGGTTTCCGGGCTAAAATACCCATATGGCGGTGAGGAGCTGGAATTAAATTCATTCAACCTGCTTGGAAATTGTCAGAATGCTATAATACGCAATCTATGTATAATTGAACCGCAAATTAAAGGCGAAATGCTGCGCTTTGGTGACCTGATAGCTGCAGCCCTCGCAGGTCCCTCTAATCATTGTCTTATAGAAAATTGTGCAGTAATAGGCGGGTTTATTCAAAGCCGAAATAATTGTGCAGCCGGTTTTTTGCAAAATGCGCAGGATTGTGTGCTGCTTAACCTTTACAACTCTGCAAAAATCGAAGCAAAACTACCTGCTAATGTTATGATGGATACTGGCGGTATTGCCGCTATGATGAACAGCTTTATGGCTTATTGCGCAAATGAAGGTGATGTTTCAGCTTCGCATTTGAATGGCGGTTTATTCGGTTATGGAAACAAGGCTTCAGTTTGGCGGTGTATAAACACAGGTAAAGTTAAAGGTTCGGTTTTTATTGGAGAGTTTCCACCCGGCGCTATTTTTCAAACAATAGATGATTATTATATGAGCGAATGCGTTTTTGTAAAGGGAAGTGCAAGCCGTGCGGGCAGCGCCTTTGGCGGGGGCGCAATAAGTGATATAAGCTTAATTGAGGCAGATAATTTGCAAGATAAGGAAGCTCTGTCGCTGCTTGGAGAAATCGAAGGAGAAAACGCACAGTGGCTGCTAAATGATGATTATGCAAAAGGAATTATGCCAAGCGGTATTCGTACGCTGAAACTATATAGACCGGGAGTTGATTATATTGATTGATAATAATGTTTTTGATGGGGGATTATTTCATCTGCCACAAGAATTTAAGGAAAGAATTAGTATAATTGCTCTTCTTGCAGGCGATGAACATAGGAGAGTTTATTCCGTATGGGATAAGTATAGCAACTGCAAGGCAATACTTAAGTGGACAAATGAATATAGCGCAGACGATGCTCAAAGAGAGCATGTATTGCTCAATAAACTATCCCATGAAAGCATACCGAAAGCTATAGCCTTTACTAAGGAAGGCGGCAGAGATTACCTGCTTAGAAGCTTCGCACAGGGTGAAACCCTTGATGAACTTATCAATAGAGATGGCTGTTTCAGCGCCAGGCGTACTGCGGAAATCGTACTATCGCTATGTGAAGTTATGGGTTATCTGCACAGCCAGGAGCCGCCAATAATTTTTAAGGATATAAAGCCGGAAAATATAGTGCTTACTGCAAACGGAAAGCTGGGTCTAATTGATTTTGGAATAGCAAGAGAAAAACACCGTAATAAGGATAGAGATACCCGTCTTATGGGAAGTTTCCCGTATGCCTCGCCGGAACATCTTGGTTTCAGGGATACGGACCAGCGTAGCGATATATTTTCAATTGGTCGCCTTATGGCATACTTATGCACGGGAGATGTACTTGGAACAGCGCCTGATAGGGAGCTACAGGCCATAATAAAGAAATGTACACACCTTGAGCCAAAAAAGCGCTACTCAAATGCGCAAAAGCTTGAAAAGGCACTGCGCAGGATATTGAACCCGCTTTCCAGGTGGGAAATTGCCGTCATTGTTGCAATTGCTCTTTTTGTAGTTGCGGGCGGTATGTCGGCAGCTTCTTTGATTATGAAAACGCCAAGCTTGCCGGCTGCGTCGCCTGTCCCGATTTCGGCGGATAGGCGTGAACAGGAGAAAAATATGCTTATTCCTGTAAAACTACAGGTTATTAATAGCGGGGAACCTTATGCGGATTGTGTAGTTACAGCTGATGGCACACATTGGTATGTACCCCAAGCTAATGCGCAAGCGCAGCTTAATGTCTTTCCGTTTAGGGAGCATATAATATGCGCAGCTAAAGGAAACAGAGAAGTAAATTTGACGGTATCTGAATTAGACATTGACAAACGCCACACACTTGATATTGATATTGCGCCATTAGCACCGGAAATTATAGAGCTTGATATTAATGATATTAAAAAAGGTTATAAATTGCCGTTTGAAAAGACAGAGAAATTTGCATGGACACATTCTGCAGAGGGCTTTAGCATTAAAAAAGAAGGCAAAAACTGGTTGCTGACTGTTGACGAAAGTCTAGAATATTCGCCTAAGCGGCTTCTTATGGGAAAATGTGAAAACTCAAGCGGCACAGCTGATGTAAATATACTGGTATCTACGCCTAATACTGAAGAACCCACATTAATATATACAGCGCAGGAATTGTTTAATATCCGCAATAATTTATGCGGCAACTATGCTTTGGCAACAGATATAGACTTATCAAGCATATCAAACTGGACGCCTATAGGAAATGAACGCTTTCCTTTTACAGGCAGCTTTGATGGTATGGGGCATGTAATAAAAGGCTTAAAACAGCAGCAGGATTTTGAAGGCTGTGCAGGGTTGTTTGGAAAGGTGGAGAACGCTTACATATGCCGTATTATACTAAAGGAAGCAAATATACTTGCAAACCATAATGCTTTTGGTGGTACAGGTTGTCTTATAGGCTGGCAAGTTGGAGGGCTAACCGAGCATTGTGCGTCCATAGGTGGCAGTATATACGCTGATGTAGGGTATGAATCCGGAATAGGCGGGCTTATAGGCTTAAACCAAATGGGAATGATAAGCGGCTGTTTTGATGATACTTGGGTTCGGGTTGAAGCAAACAGTTGTTTTGCAAAAGGAATGAACATGTCCGGCGGTCTTGTGGGCGTGAATAGTGGTTATATTACACTATCAGGCTTTGCGGGGGAATTGCATGGTAACTGTATTGCCGCCGGCATTTCAGGTTTCTGCGATAAGGGTATAATTAAGCACTGTTACAGCGCAGGTATAGTGAAGGCGCCAAATTATATAGATACCTTTGCGCCTGGTGGTATTGCACATATGCTTACCCGCTCAGGTCGTATAAGCAATTGTGTATTTGATGAACAAACGGCAGCAATAGGTGCGAATGTTTCAAGGGGAGGTGTGCTTGAGGGGATAATCCCCCTACCTAAAGTGAACATACAAAAAGGCGAGAGCCTGCTTGAAGCCCTTCGCCTTGAAAAGGAAAGCGGATTATTCGTATCCCTGCCGGATATACACCCTTACCCCTTGCCTGCTTACATTGCAACAGCGCTAAGTGATAATTAATGCATTAAGCTATTCTTCGCCTGAAAGCAAATTGACAGCATTTATAATATTTTCTACTTCACCTTGGTAGGCTTCGTAAAAACGCTCCACTAGAATATCCGGCGCTTTAGATGAATCTACCTTATTATCCAAATCCTCATCTATTAGTGATACTGCGGGCCAGGATATAGTATCAGGCAAAGTTGGTAATTTATCCGTTTCATTAAGGGCTATGTTGATTTCAAACACGGGCTTAGATACTGCGGTAACCGACGGTATTGCCATTGTGGTTTTACATTTAGCCTTATAGGGTTCAGCTTGCTCAACATTGTATTCACTATTTATTTTCACAAGCGGAGTACCGTTAGAATACATTCCAAGGGCAATATCCAGCTTATTTTTTTCAGGCGCTGAATATGTTAATGCCATGTGATGACATTCCTCCTTGGGTGTTTCATCCCCAACGGTTTCTTGAGTGGCTCTTTTATGCGCCCAATCCCAGTCAATCCCTTCATCGGTGCCTGCTCCTTTAACAATTTCAGATGAATCAACAGCTGTAAAAAGCAGACCGCCTTCCTTTGCATCGGGCAGTATGGCTAAACGGAACAAATCAAAAGGCATAACCTTAGATGTATCAAGCACATAGCAAGGCGTATCCATTCCTTCTCTGCCATATACGGAAAGGTCTGCTGTTTTTGTGTTCTGCTCTAATTTTGTTTTGTCTATAAACTCTTTTATGCTTTTTGCAATATCCGTGTTGACAGTGTTTTCACCGGGAAGAGAGTTGTCAAGGAACATTGCGATGTTGACGATTTCATTTATTGCGCTTTGAAGGGCAACATCTTCTTCGAATTTTTTGAGTAGAGCTTCTGCAACTTTAGCAAAGTCATGATTTGTTAAATATAGGCTTACTTTCCAATTGAAGTTTCCAAACTCCGACACCCTAAAGTCGCCCGTTTCAGCGGCTTTTCCTTCTAAAAGTTTATTCATTTCATCTCGAAGTATTGTTAAATACGGGTTTATAAGGCTTAAGGCATCAACACCTATAAGGGCGTTTGCTTCTTTAAGTATAGGTCTTAACTTCTCTTGCGGTAAGTAGAATAGATAGTCCAAAAAATCTACAGTTAAGCCGTTGCCGCCCGTGTTAGCGTCAGCCCACATAGTGGCAGAAGCGAGGTTCGCCTTGTCAGTGCCAAAGGACAAATTAAATGTCCATGGTGCAAATGCACCCTTAAGACGCAGCTTTGAAATAGAGTCAATCAATGTGCTTGTAGCGCTTTCTACTTCCGCAGTGTATTTATCTTTAGAGCTATTATCGATTTCTTCTGAAAAAAGCTCCATGTCGTTAAGGAAATACGGAAACATTTCTTTATCTATGTTTATGCTAAGTGTCCATTCAAGTGCATTGCCTCTTGCAAATATTTCATTTGTATTTACTGCGTAGCTTGTAAAGCAGGCGGATAATATTAAGGCACATATAAACAGAGCAAGTGTTTTTTTCATGGTACTGTCCTCCTTGTCTTAATGGATATTTGTAGCTTCTTGTAAAATATATTTACATGCTAATCGGTTTATTTCTTTTTGAACTCGTCTTTATTTATATTCCATAGACTCGTATCGCCCCCAGAAACCTCAAGAGTTAGGGTATATATGTATTTTGAGGAAGGGATCTCTACATTCCCGCTCTTCATCATTAGGCTTTCTTCGCCAAACATCATTTCTTCGCCATACCAAGTTGTGCCTTTTGCATACAGCAGATATGCCATGCCTTTAGGCGCTCGTACCGTTGCGGAAGCCCCGGGGCGAATGAATAGGTCAACAATCAATTCATTATTAGATGCATTGCGTAACTGTATATAGCGGGCATAATCGTCCTTTGGTGCCTTAAACACAACCTTAGTACCCGTGTTATTGCCGGATATACGTCCGTTTTTGGGATAATCAAGCGCAGGATAATCGGGCAAATCCCTTACACTGGCTTCGAATATATCAAAAGAATCCTCCAAGGTGAATGCTTCAAGGAAGTTATTATAGTCGTCACCCATCTCATCTTGAGCCAATTGGTCAATATCAGCGGTAAACACCTGCTTTTTGTTTTCATTTTTGCGAAGCTTCGTTGCGGCTGTTAACAAGCCATCGTAATAGTCAGTTTTAAGTTCTTCGCTGTCAATGGCGTTTGCCATAGATACCTTTGATAGCTCATCATATGTTGTTTTTTCTGCATTAGTTAAAACGCTGCTAGGGTCTATTAATTTAACGCTATATTCAAGCGCGTGGGGACCATTTTTAAGGTTTAGCTGCCTTCCGGTTTGCGCGTATAAAAGCGCGCAGTATGCTTTTGCGTTTTTCTCATCAATGCCCATTCTATTTACCCACTGTTCAAATGAGGGGTTTAGAGCGCCTTTTTTAAGTGCAGCGGCATCTTTATAGGGAATGGGGAATAACATATCTAGTAGCGCCGTCTTTACTGTCTGCTGACCAAAGGTTTCCTTTGCTTTAGCTGCAGCGTTTTTAACTGTGCTTTTAAGTTTTCCTTGACTTTTTTCGGTTACTTCGCCATCTTTAAATGTTAGTGATGCTTCGAGGCTGTACTCGCTTATGTTGGTGAAAAAGCCTTCATACCAGCCGGCAGCGTCCTCTGCATATTTAGGTAGGGTTTTAAGTGAGGGAGTATAGCCTCTTAGATAGAAGCTAAGTGTGTCTTCATCCATACTTAGGTTTTCAGCTCCCGCAAGGTATATTGCTTTTTGCCAGGGGTCTTTAGTTGCTTCTGCTAGGGTAGATAGGTAGTTGTTAAGCTCATCTTCGCTCCATATGTTTTCCTGTGCTGTGATGTTTAGTATTCCCACAGCCATAATAAGTGTTAATATAAGAGCGATGGTTTTTTTAATAGATGTCATAGTGCTTTCCTCCTCATTTTATGTTTGTCTTTATAATAAAACTAATTATAACAAAAAAAGCGTGCAAATTGCACAGTTTTAATAAAAAAATAAAAATTATATAGTGTGCCGTTAGTTTGACAGACAAATCTCGTCCATCAACCTCTAAACGCATTTAGATATAAGGCTTATGCCTAATTTTTTGTCAAGTTTTTATTCTTTTTCTTGTATTGTTACATTGGGTTATGGTATAATAG
>JAAYRU010000063.1 GCA_012518615.1 Christensenellaceae bacterium
CCTTAAAAACGGTTAAAGTTTCTTCGAGCCAAATAAAATTAATAGGATATTTACTAGATGATAGAAGTTATGGCTATTTATATCATAAGGACTTTAAATATAATAATAAAGTTAATGAGATTAAAAATGTTTTAGTAGAAATTCCTTTTAATAATGGTAATTGTCTAATTGAAATTTACAACACTACTACAGGAGAAGTTGAAGAAACGCTCAAGATGGAAGTATTAAATGAAAAAGTCAGTTTTAAAGTGAACATTTTAAGTGATAAAGCTTTTATTGCTATCCAACTCTAAAGAAGGTGAAATGAATGAAAAAATCAATTATCTTAATGATGCTGACAATGTTAATGTTTTTTACTATTAGCCTTTTTGATGTAAGAATTAAAGGCGAGATTAACGAAAGCGATTGGGTCATTGATTTAGGTAGATTTAGAGAAAACACTTACCAAAGAAAATTAGATTCATGGCTCGATAAATATCCTAAATATAGTGGAGAAGATATTAATGTCTTAGCTAACGAGATATTAAGCGATAATAGTTTATATGATGAAAATAAAGAAGCCATTTTAATAAAGAAAAAAGAAGAAATATCTTTTAATGTTTTAGTTCCTGAAGAGGGCTTGTATCATTTTAGTCTTAATTTTTTAATTAACGAAGAGTTTACTACCGCACCAACAATTAAATTAAGTGTTAATGATGAAGTTTTATATAATGAGCTTAACAACTTAAATTTGCCGATAGTTTGGAATGTTATTGAGCGTGAAGAAGAAAACAAATATAATCGTTATGGTAATGAATTGTTACCTTATACCGCCGCAAAACAAGGAGAATATTATCAACTAATTAGTGATCCTGAAGCAAGATATGAAGAGCCATTATGGCTTAAATTAAATAGTGGTGTTAATAAAATAACAATTCAAGCTAATAATTATGATTTTTATTTAAAAGGAATGACATTTAGCAAAGAAGAACAGCCGTTAACTTACCAAGAATATTACAATATTCACAAAAATGAAAAAATAATTAACGACCAAATCGTTATTAAAGGTTACCTTTTTGAGGATAAAAATGATGTCGAGATTAAGTCAGGCTACTATAAAGGCGCTCAAATGGAGAAAGCAAGCTATAAAACAAATGTTTTAAATAAACTTGAAGGTGATTCAATTAGTAGATCAGGATCAAAAGTCAGTTATCTATTTGAAGTTAAAGAAAGCGGACTTTATCAGCTGAGTTTTAAATATCTTCAGCAAGCAAAAATTGGCATGAGTAGTGGATTATCCATTTTTATTGACGATGAAATACCGTTTCGTGAGGCGGCAGGTTATTTATTTTCTTATAATAAAAAATGGGAATATGAAACCCTTCATAATAAAAACGGTCAATTCTTATTTTTTCTAGAAAAAGGTGAACATAAATTAACTTTAGAAACCACGGTTGTTAATTTAACAAATCACATCGACGAACTTTACCGTATAATGGATAGAATCAATAGCTTAGGACTAGCGGTGAGTAGTATTACAGGAAGGTCGGAAGATGCTTTAATTGATTGGGATA
>JAAYRU010000036.1 GCA_012518615.1 Christensenellaceae bacterium
CATCAAGGTACGCTGCGCTCTAAAGACCTTGACTAAAACATCAGAGAAAATGAATGGCAGCCAACAGCTTTTATCCAACACTATTACCCAAGGGGTCTGTGTCACAAATGTTTGACTTCTCTACAAACCGCAGCTAATTGAGCAAATATTTAAATGTACAATTAAGCTCAATTGTGGTATAATTATTTAAGTAAAGTGAAATAATGGGAGGAGGTAATCTCGTGGTACATATTCACAATTTGCGTGACGGCTTTCCCATATTCAAGGCGCTTGATTCTGAAACCCGTATAGCCATAGTAGAGCTGCTTGCAAATAAAGGTCCCATGGGTATGACTGAAATTGCTGAAGAGCTAGGGATAACCGCAGGAGCTATAACGATGCATATGAAAATTTTGGCAGAGGCGGGTATAGTATGTATTGAGCCATCTAAAGGAAAACATGGCATAAAGAAGATATGCTCTGCCACGGATAGGAAAGTCATTATAGAGTCCCCTTGTAAAAGCAATTAATTTAATACTCATCTCAGCCTAAATCAGCTTTATCTTACGCGCCTTTTCCGATTTGTCTTTGCTTTGCTCAGTCAACATAGTGTCGCTATGTTTTCTTCGCTAAGCTTTGTCAAATCAAAAAATCCGCTGCAATCTATACGCTGCTTTAAACTGAGATAAGTATAATAACAAATTAAAAAGCCACTATATATCATCCATCGCGCAAAACGCGGTGCTATTATTAGTGGCTTTTTTGTATGAAAAAATTAACCCTTTACAGCACCAACCAACATACCTTTTACAAAGTATTTTTGTAAGAAGGGATATAGCAATATTATTGGCAATGTAGAGGTTAAAATAACTGCGGATTTTACCGCAATTGCAACGGATGCCTTATCCCCAACTCCCCCTGCTTCGCCTACCATTGTGGTGCCGTTTACTATGTTCCTAAGCAGCAGCATAACAGGGAACAGCTCGCTGTTTAGGTATATAAGCCCATAGAACCAGTCATTCCAGAAGAATACCGCAGTATATAAGCCTATTGTAGCCAGCGCCGCTGTGGATAAGGGCAATAGTATCTGTATAAGTATTCCAAAATAGTTAAGCCCGTCTATTCTTGCGGCTTCTTCAAGCTCCTCAGGGATGGATTTAAAGAAATTAACAAGTATTATTAAATTAAACTGGTTTATCGCAAAGGGCAGTATCATTGCAAATACTGTGCCCGTTAAACCAAGGCTTGATATAAGCAAGTAGTTTGGTATCATTCCGCCTGAAAAGAACATGGAGAATACCACAAGCTTCATTACAAATTTTTGACCTTTAAGCCTAGTTTTACTGAGCGGATAAGCGAACAGCACCATAAGCACAAGCGATATTGCGGTTCCACATACGGTATATAGTATTGTGTTTTTATAGGCTCTAAAAAAATGAGGATAGGCAAATATCTGCCTATATGCTTCTACGCTGAAGTCCACCGGAAAAAGCGATACCTTGCCTTTTAGTATTGCATCCGAAGACGAAAATGACATCGCTATAATGTAAAGGAAAGGCAGCGTGCATACGAGCAATACAAAGAACATTACAGTGTATACTATCACAGTAAATATAGGGCTTCTATCTTTTATTCTATAAACTCTTTTGCTATTCATATTTCACCTAGTATACGCTTTCTCCGGTAAGCCGCCTGCTTAGATAGTTGGCGCCCGAAACGAGTATCAACCCAATAATCCCTGAAAACAAACCTATTGCGGTTGCATAGGAATATTGGTTCGCGCTTGATTGAAAGCCCATGCGATAGACATAGGTATCTATAATATCGCTCACTGTAGAATTTGCGGGCGTATACATTAAAAGCACCTTTTCAAAACCAAGCGACAACAGATGCCCCACCTTGAGAATAAACATAACCATTACAGTTGGCATTATGGTAGGTATAGTAACATAAAGAATCTGCTGTCTGCGATTTGCGCCGTCTATGCGCGCAGCTTCAAAAAGCTCCGCATTTATACCTGTAATTGCTGCAAGGTATACTATTGCAGACCAACCCGTATATTGCCACATATCTGTAATAATATAGAGCGAGCGGAAATAATCAGGCTCATTCATATAATATATAGGCTGAAGCCCAAATGTATCCTGAAGCAATCTATTTAATACCCCGCTTGATGGCGATAGTAGCTCAGTTAGTATGGATATAACAACTACCGTTGATATAAAACGCGGCATATAGCTGAAAGTCTGTATAAGCTTTTTGAACTTAAGATTATGCACCTCGTTTAAAAGCAGCGCAAATATTATAGGTATAGGGAAGTTAATAATAAGGTTCATACTCGATAGGGTTAGGGTATTCTTGAACGCCCTTATAAAACCTTCGTCCTTAAGGAACATATTAAAGTATCGAAAGCCCACCCATGATACGCCAAAAGGTCCCGTTAATGGTTTATACCTTCTGAATGCCAAAATATTGCCGAACATGGGAACATACTTAAACAGCAGAAAATACAGCAGCGGCACCAGCATCATTGCGTAGAGCTGCCAATAATTGTTTATATAACGCCTTCTTGCAGATGGCAAAACTATCCTACCTTTATTTTTATTTGGTTTCATATTTCCTCATAAATAGTAATTTGGCGAGGGCGAATGCCCCCGCCTTAAAGTTTAAATTAGCAATTACATCTTCTTGTTATCGTTGTAGATTTTCAGGAACTCATCTATGCCTTTTTCTTGCATTTCCTTTACATAGGCATCGAAGTCTTTCTCTATATCCTTTTTGCCTGTTAGGAAAGCATCGTTCCATACCTCAAAGGTATCGAGCAGTTTTGTCTGCAGAAGCGATGCTTCTTCGGCTGTAATATCATCAAATGCAGGTGTCGGAGGCACATACTGTATTGCATCGGGCATAGCTGCAACAGCTTCGTTGATTGCTGCGTAGTTTTCGTCGTATTTGGTCATCTCACGGGCATTATACCATACCTTCTGGAAGCAGTCGCCACCGCAGCCATAGGCATTCTGCATGTATTTATACACGCCCTCGGGCGCGGCTTTTATAGCATCGTTATATACTATGGTATCGCCTTCCATTGTGTAGGAATCACCCTCTATGCCTATGCACCATATTGTAGCAGCTTCCTCTGAGAAGAAGATTTCGTCAATCTTGCGAACTACCTGTTCAAAGTCATCACGCTTTGAAGTGCCAATCGGGAACAGCGGACCTACGCCAGTACGGTTCTTGGGCTGATGGTGCGCGCCCTTGCTGCCTTCAAGCGGCGGATACATCTGGAGCTTAAGCCCCTCAATATCGCTGCCCTGCTCCCAGCCGCCGATTTGGTCATAATAGCCATAGGTTGCCATTGCTTTACCTGTTGCAAGCTTCTGAGAGGTGCTTGTGGCATCCTGTGTCATCTCGGGGTCTAGCAGACCTTCTTTATACAGCTTACCAAAATAAGTGATGTACGCTTTGTATTCATCGGATATTGCGCCGGCGAAGTATTCTTTCTTATCGTAGTCCCAAGAAAGCGTTCCGGTGCCTGTTGCCGCGTTAAGCCCAACTGATAGACCGAATGAAGGCATAGTCATACGATAGAGCACGCGGGGCGCAACTATGGTTGTAAGGGGATAGGAATCCGGATAGTCTTCTTTGTATGCCTTTAGAATGTTGTAAAGGTCGTCATAGGTTTTGGGTGCATCAAAGCCTTTTTCTTTTAGGTAGTCTTCGCGCAGAATAAGACCGCCGTCATAGAAAGGCTTGTCATAAAGCGCAGGCAAGTAATAACGCTTGCCATCGCTTAGAGTTAGTGAATTTACTTCATCTTCTAAGCCAAATTCTTTAACCCTAGCGTTGAAATTCGGTGTCCAATCAGCATAATCCGATATCGGGACTATTGCGCCGTTTAGAGCAAGTGATGCATTTGCACCGGCGGTACTCGAGTAAAGTATAACATCAGGCGCGTTTTGACCAGTTGACAGCGCTAACCCCGCCTTTGTCTGATAGTCAGCAATAGGGATAGGGTCGATGTTAAGCTTTACATTGTACTTCTCCTGTATCGCTACGAAAGCAGGCCAGTCTTCCCTAAAGGGCAGCGTAGCGTTATCCGAATAATACACGGAGATTTCGATTGGCTTATCTTGCGCAAGCACAGGAATTAATCCCAGCACAAGAATTGCGGCTAAAATGATGGATAGAAATTTTCTCATTCTCTTCCTCCTATTTTTTTCGCAGGGTTACTTTCACCCCGTCTTTATTGGTACAATTATAGCCTATAAATACGATTTGTGCAACAAAAAACCCTTCCTAATAGCGTTTTTAGTTAAGCTATGATATTATTACATTGCAATACTTAAAGGAGAAGATACATGCGATTTGACCTTCACCAGAATACGGATTGTTTGCATGAGCATAGGCTAAATATGAGGACCTTTAGCGTTCCCTACCCCGATAGCAATTTAGCTGTGCTTAAAGAAGCTGCACTATCCCCATATTTCTTTTCGCTAAACGGGAAATGGGGTTTTGAGCTTTTTAATAGCAGCAGAGAAATAAACAGCGATATTTTGTCTTTAAACCCAAAGGAATCAATACAGGTTCCAGGCAGCTGGCAGACGCAGGGTTTTGATAACCACCAATATACTAATATCCGCTACCCTATCCCCTATGACCCGCCCTATGTGCCCGACGATAATCCCGTTGGCTGGTATAGGCGCAATTTTACTCTGCCCGAATCGTTTAAGGGTAGAAATACCACACTGCGCTTTGAGGGGGTTGATTCCTGCCACTATGTATATGTAAACGGCAAATTTGCGGGTTTTTCAAAATGCTCTCATTTAACAAGCGAATTTGATATTACCCCATATCTGGTAGACTATGAAAACAAGCTTGATGTATTTGTGTTTAAATGGTCAGACGCAACTTACCTAGAAGACCAAGATAAATGGCGCATGAGCGGTATTTTTAGAGATGTTTCGCTGCTAAGCTTTGGCGATAAGCGTATAGAAAACATAGTCGCTACCGCTTCTCTGCTTGACGATATGAAAACTGGCACTTTAAATGTTGAGGCGTTTGTTGTTGATGTGGATTCGCTTAATATAAGCCTTTACGATAAAAACAAAAAACTCATATTCTCTGATAATGTCAAAGTAAAAGATAATAAGGCTATATTTGAAACTGAAATAGGTAATGTACTAAAGTGGACTGCTGAAACGCCAAACTTATACACGCTTATAATAGAAATAGAAGGTCAAGCTCAGGCAATAAAGACCGGCTTCAGGCGTATAGATATAGACAATGGAAAGCTGCTTATAAACGGCGTATCCGTAAAACTTAAGGGAATGAACCGCCACGATACGCACCATACTCTAGGCGCATACAGCCCGCTCGCCCTCATGGAAAAGGATGTAAAGCTGCTTAAGCGCTACAATATGAACACAGTGCGCCTAAGCCATTACCCTGCTGACCCTAAGTTCTACGAACTATGCGATGAGCACGGTCTTTATGTTATAGATGAGGCGGATATAGAAACGCACGGCGTTGAATATATAGACGACAGTCATTTAATCGCAAGGGATGAGCGCTTCCAAAAGCAGATGGTAGATAGAGGCAACCGCATGGTAGAGCGCGATAGAAACCATCCCTGCGTTATATTTTGGTCGCTTGGCAATGAAAGCGGCTTTGGCATAAACCATGTTGTAATGGCTGAAAGTATTAGGAGCATAGACCCTACAAGACCATTGCATTATGAGCAGGATAGACAAGCTGAGGTAGCCGATATATATTCGCCAATGTATTCAAGCGTTGAACAGGTAATAGCTGAAGGCAAAAAAAAGAACCCAAAGCCATTTTTCCTGTGCGAATACATACATGCTATGGGTCAAGGCCCCGGCAATATTGAGGATTATTGGCAGGCAATATACCGCTATGATAGGCTAATAGGCGGCTGCGGCTGGGAGATGGTAGACCATGGCTTGCTTTGTCACACAGATGAAGGCATCCCCTACTACGCATACGGCGGCGATTTTGGAGAATACCCACACGACGGCAATTTCTGTGTAGACGCTTTCTTCTCCCCTGAAAGAAAGCCCCATACCGCAATGCTTGAATACGCTCATGTGGTGCGCCCTGTGCGCGCACAAATGGTAGATGAAAGTAAGGGGGCAATAAGGCTACATAACCTTTACAATTTCACCAACCTAAATACACTTTCACTTAGTTGGAATGTAGAATATTTAGGCAAAACATATGCATCCGGCAGCTATGCGCTTAATGTGCCCCCAAATAGTAGGCGCACAATAAAGATTCCGCTTGGGGATTATCCCAAGGGCTCTTTCCTAAACCTAAGCTTTTCGCTTGTAAATTCTACCCCTTGGGCAAAAGAAGGCTATGTAATATGCCGTGACCAGCTTAAACTTGAACAAGGTTATGATGAAACAGAAAATATACATGAGCCTATTAAACCTATCATACACAATAATGCTGATAGACTGCACAATATATCAGTAGGAGAAATAGAATATAGTTTCAGCAGGAATGGACTTGAAAAAATCTCCCTTTCAGGGGAAGATATAATAAACTCTCTTGTTAAAATCAATTTGTTCAGAGCCACCACTGATAACGATAGAGGCTTCGTAAACATTGCTGAGCTTTGGGAGAGATACGGTCTTGATAAACTCCAGCAGAGGGTAGTTTCTTATAATATTTCAGGAGAAAGCAACACAATTACAATAGAAAGCGTACATGCACCTAAGATTTATCCGCCAATAGTTAAAAGCGTACAAGAGTTTTATATACTACCAACAGGCGAAATTAAGTATAAACTCACCTTTATTCCTCTTAAATGGAACAAAAGTGGTATATCGGCAGCACCTAAGGATTTATTCACAAAAATGTACCTACCCCGCCTTGGAATACGCTTTACCATGCCTGAATGCTTTTATAGAGTAATGTGGCTTGGCAGAGGTCCTCATGAAAGCTATCCGGATAAAAAAACTTCCGCGCTATTTGGGCTATACGAAGATACGATTCAAAACCTGCACGAAGAATATATTTACCCGCAGGAAAACGGCGCGCATGAGGATACCAGTTTCGTATCTATAAAAACCTTATCCGGCGCGGGGCTTATAATAAGCGGAGAAAGCTTTTCATTTACCGCGCATGATTATAGTCAAGAAGAGCTGCACAGCAAAACGCACGCGCATGAGCTTGTAAGAGGCGGAGATACGCATGTATATATAGACGGCAAAATGGGACCGCTTGGCAGCAACTCCTGTGGACCTGAGCCGCTAGAAAAAGACCGTCTATACTTAAACAAACCATACACTTTTAATTTTGTGTTTAAGCCATACAATGCTCAGAACATATCAACATTAACAGCCGCAAAACTTGCAAAGTTTACAGTTAAGGAGGATTAATATATGTCCACACTAATATACGCACATAGAGGCGCTTCAGGCTATGCGCCTGAAAACACTCTCGCTGCTTTTTCGCTTGCAGTAGAACAAGGAGCTGAAGGCGTTGAGCTTGATGTGCAATTTACCCGCGATAAACACATAATTGTAACGCATGATGAGCGTATAGACAGGGTAAGCGATGGCAGTGGCAGAGTATGCGATTTAAGCCTTAAAGATATTAAAAAGCGTAAGTTCGGCATAAACCACATAGGCTATGAGGAAGAAAAAGCGCCCACTCTATCTGAAGTTTTAGAGCTGCTTAAAGATACAAATCTAAATATAAATATAGAGCTTAAAAACAGCGTAATTCCCTATATAGGGCTTGAGGAAGCCTGCCTTGAGCTTGTGGCGCGCCTTAGCATGGAAGATAGGGTACTATATTCTTCCTTCAACCACTACAGTATGCTAGAATTAAAACAGCTTAATCCCGCCGCACGCTGCGGGGTGCTTTACAACTGCCACCTTATACGCCCTTGGGAATACGCTAAAAAGCTTAATGTAGATGCTATTCACCCGCACTACAGCGAGATACTGCTTACCCCTGAAGAGTGCGACAAAGCGCATGAAGCAGGGCTTGAGGTAAATACATGGACAGTAAACGAAGAACCCGATATGAGAAAGGTAATACTTGCAGGCGCTGATATACTTATCACCAATTACCCCGATAGAGCGATAGCGCTTAGAGAAAGCCTTTAATTTTATTTTTAATTAGGAGGAACACATATGGCAGGACATTCTAAATGGTCTAATATTAAACACAGAAAGGGCAAGGCAGACGCAGCCCGCGGTAAGATATTCACTAAAATAGGCAAAGAAATCGCTATGGCGGTAAGAGAAGGCGGGAGCGACCCTGCGCACAACAGCAGACTTCGCGATGTAATAGCCAAAGCGCGCGCAAATAATATGCCTAATGACAATATAGACCGCAGCATAAAAAAAGCTTCCGGGGAGCTTGGCGATGTAAATTATGAGGAAATAACATACGAAGGCTACGCAGCTGGCGGAATAGCGGTACTGCTTGAAGTTGTAACTGATAACCGCAACCGCACTGCATCCGATGTGCGCCATATTTTCGATAAAAACGGCGGTAGCCTAGGGCAGAGCGGCTCGGTTGGTTATCTATTCAACTACCAAGGTATAATACTTATTGAGAAAAACAAAGACATTGTAGAAGATGAGCTTATGATGAGCGCACTTGAAGCAGGCGCTGAAGATGTAGAAATAAGTGATGAGGGCTACGAAATAATAACCGCCCCCGGTGATTTTTCCGCCATACGCGATGCGCTTGAAAACGATGGCTACAATTTCGCTTCCGCTGAAAGAGCATATGTGCCGCAAATGCAAAATGATATAAACGATGAAGAAACTATGGAAAAGCTTACAAAGCTGCTTGAAATGCTAGATGATAACGATGATGTGGTTTCCGTATACCACAATGCCAACCTTCCTGATGAGGAGGAATAATAGGGCTGCTGCATAAGCTACATCCCTCGTAAAACAAATAAGCCCCTAATAACTAAATAATAATTACAATTCCTTTATTTTAGTCTGCAAATTATGGTACGGTTTTAACAGCAATGCTATTATACTTGCACAAAGTAGAGTAAGCGCCCTATGGTAGAACCTAAGCTGTATAAGTGCAGGTATTCTATATTCTACAAGCTTAGATACATCCTGTCTGTTGTTCCAAAATGCGGTGTTTATATCGCTCCATTCAACCAGCACCGATGGCACCCATTCGGGGAATATATATACAGGGTATATAGTAAAGTTAAGCAGTTGGTAAACAAGCGCAATCCATACCGCCCAAAGTATAAGCACTCCTATACCTTTTATTATCCAAATAGGAAGTAAGCGCTGGAAATAGCTATATTCAAGCTTGCTTTTTTCATGCAATATAAGGCGCTTTGAAAATATACGTAAAAGCCTTAATAGCAGCGACAGCACAAGGACACCTATAGCGCTTAATCCCCAACGCACAGGAAGAAGGCTCCTTTGTTTTTCTTTAGTTAGGTTATATATAGCTCCGCCTTCCCGCCATGTGCCCAGCACATTTTTTAGCTTAGAATAAGCTCCCTTGCCCGGAACCGTTCTAAAATTGGCGGAATACACATCAGATTGTATTCCTGCTTTATCAAGCGCAGCAAGAGGTATAGTAAGCCTTAGCTCTTCCATATCGCTTGCCTGCCTTGAGTGCTTTATTATGCCTACTATTCTAAACTTTGTATCGCTAATAGTAATAAACCTGTCTATAGGTTCGCCGGTTCTAAATAGCTTTACAGCAGTTTTTTCATCCAGCACGGCTACACACGCGCCTTCGTCAATTTCTTCTCTATATAGCAGTCTGCCTGATGTTAGCACGGGGGCTTTAAGCATATATACATCACCCCATACGCCAATTAGCCTTGCGTTTTCTGAGGATTCTCTATCGCTCGTTACTGAGCAGCCATCCTTATAGGAACATATACTTTTAGCGCTTATAACATCGCTATAATCCTCAAGCAGTTTATCCAGCCCTTCAATTAAAAGCTGCGTTTCACTCTTTTGCAAAGCTTTTTTATTCTGTTTTTCCCCCTCCTCGCCTTCTTCAGACTTATGCTCCTCTATACCTGCCTTTGGGGCTTTAAATACATAGGATATATGACTTTCCGGCTCAAGAACCGAAAAACTTATAAGCACAACAAGTGAAAGCAGAATGAGGAGGCTTACTCCCCTGCTAATCGACATATTCCATCACCTGTTGACCGTCTTTTATTGTGCGGTCCTCATTGTCCGCAATGTCTTGATAGCTTAAATCGTCCTCAAGGGCTACAAGTTTATCGCTCTTTTCTATAACCTTTACAGACATCTTTTTAACCGTTTCACTGGCATTGCTAAGCAGACCGCCCCAGCTTCTCTCAATAGTAAATACATATGTGCTGCCGTCTGTATCCGTACGCACTGCGCTTGCGGGGATAAGCGTAGTTGTCTTATCCGCCTTATATATAATCTGCACGGGTATTTGGCTATTCATAATTGAGGCAAGCCCGCCAAGCTGTGAAATGTGTTTTTCAGACAGCTTTATATATGCATATTTTTTACTATCGGCATCTACCCTTATTTCATCTATGTTAAGCTCGCCCTTTACGCCCTCTACGCTTACCTTCATACCTTTTTTTATGGTTTTCTTGGTAGAAGTTATATCGCATTTAAGCATAGGGGTATCGCCTTCTTGGCTTATATAGTAAAGCGGTTTTACGCCATCGTAACTGTCGCCTGTTTTAATTTCAAACTTTGTAAGGAAACCATCCCTTGGCGCGCGTATTTCCATAATGCTTGCGCGCTGTTTTTCAAGCTCTATTATTTCATCCTCTTTTTTGAAAAGTTTTTCTATCAAACCGTCGCGCTCTTTAATATAGTCAAATGTGCCATCGCCCACCCTTTTCACGCCTGCAGCACTCCTATATACCGCATTTAGAAAAGTTTTGGCTTTTATATACTCTAAATAAGCTTTGTATGTTTCCTGCATCTTTTCTTTAAGTCCCGGGTATTTTTCTGTGTCGGGGTATACCACAGGCTTAGGGCTTGGAGCAAGATCCTCTGGTCCCGCCTCATCAGGTTTTTTCTTTACAGTTGTCGTTTTTTTATTTTCAGTTTCTTCAGTAGGAGGAGTTCCCCAAGTATCTATATCTTCATCTATATCATAGCCCATTTCAACCGCCATGGTTAGGGTATCAAAACGCTTTTCAAAATAAGCATCTGCTGTATGTATCATATCATTATAGGCATCATTATGCTCAGAATGCTGGCGTATGCGTATGCTCTTGGCTATCCTTTCGGTGGTTTCGCGAACGCCTTTCATGTATTCTTCCTTTAGAGGCTTCATTTTAGAATCGTACTCGGTAGCTTTAAAAGTAAGAAGCAAATCGCCCTCTTTAACGCTGTAACCGCTCTTTGCGGTAACCTTTTCCGCAACAGCGCCAAGACCCGCGGCATTATCAATGGTTATGGCTTCACCCTCTAAAAAATCCACCTGAGCGGTAAAAGGTATCTTTTCCTCTAATTTACCGCGCGAGGCGCTTATCTTCTGCACCTTTGGGGTGGTTATAGTCTGTATAGTGCGGCTGAAGAACATACTTACGCCAAGCACCACCACTAAAATAACAAGGCCTTTTAAAGCTTTTTGTTTGAAAGTCATAGTGTTTCTCCTCACTTCATATCGCTAAGCTGTATGCCAAGCAGAATATCTTCCTGAAAATATGTATACAGCAGCAACGCAGGTAATATGTAAAGCGCCGCGCCCGCAAATGCAACTCCCGCTTCCTCTGTACTAAGGGCGTTAAACATTACCGAAAGCGGCATCAAATCCCTTGAGTTGCTAAGGTATATAAGCGGCTGCTCAACAAGGTTCCAAGTATCGGCAAATGACAGCGCACAGGCAGCGCCAAGTATGGGTTTTGATATAGGCAAAACTATATGAAAGAATGTCCTTACCGTGCCGGCGCCGTCCATTAGTCCCGCTTCCAGCATATCCCTTGGAATAGTAACCATATACTGCCTTACTAAGAACACATAGAAAGGCGAAACTAACATAGGCAGTATTATAGCCCATATAGTATCCATAAGCCCAAGGGTTCGCATTATAAGCACACTTGGTGCCATAGTAACTTGGAAGGGCAGCAGCATAAGCATTAAAACCCCAAAGAACAGGGTATCCCTTCCCCTAAACCTAAAACAGCTAAGCGAATAGGCAAGTGCGGGTATTATAAGCGCCTGTCCTATAATAACGCTAACCGTATATATGGCGGAATTTACAAACAGCTTTAGGTATATGGGCTTTTCTATCATAAGGCTGTAATACTGCCTTAAAGATACTATAGATGGGGATAGCAATATATCCATCCACTGCTCGTTTGAGTAGTTGTTACGCAGTTTAAGGTAGCCCGTCATCTCCTTTACAGGGAAAAACGAATAAAGAAAGGTAATCACTATAGGAAGCAGTATAAGCACGCTTGTAATAATAAGCAGCAAATAAGATAAAAACCTTAGAAATCTGCTGCTCCCGGGGCGATACCTAGCTTTAGACAGCTCAGTCATGACCACGCACCCCCTTTTGTGCATATAGTACGCCGAACAGTACAAGTACTATAACCGCAAATGAGTAGGCAGCGGTAGTTACATCCTGATAATCCAGCTTTGAAAATTTGTTGTTCATAAAATGTTGGAGTGTATAGACGGATTCATTGGGGTAAGCTCCGCCTATAAAATAAACCTCTTTAAATATCTTAAACGCATTTACCCATGCGAGTACAAACACAAGAAACGCCGTAGGCAGTATTAAAGGAAGGGTAATCTTGGTCGCCATTTTATAGGCGCTAGCTCCCTCAAGGCGTGCAAATTCGTACAATTCATCCGGTACACTTTCAAGCGCAGCAGAAAATATTACTATAGAAAAACCTACATTTTTCCACACATAAAGCAGCACAACAGGCACCCTTAAGTATTCGCTTTCAAGCCAGAGTACCCTGTCTACACCAAAAAGTGCCAGTATACGGTTTATAGGACCGCCATAGTCAAAAATAAGCATCCACACTATAAGAAGTGCCGCCGTAGGCACAAGGTACGGCATTAAAAGTATATTTCTAAACGGGAGCGAAGCTCTGCCAAGTGAGCGCAGCATAAGTGCTAAAACAAAAGACAGCACAAAAATAAGCGGTGCGCATATTAGCGACAGCTCAAGGGAATTGCGAAGACCCAACCTGAACACTTCATTTTCCCATACCTTTTGATAGTTTTGTATCCCAACGAAATTGTTATCTACGCTGCCGTCCGTCATGCTGAAATATATTCCGCCCACAAAAGGTCCAAAATAGAATAACATCAGCCCAAACAAACCCGGGAGCAAAAACAACCATAGACTTTTCTTTTTGTAAAACATCTTTTCGCTTTCTTAAATTATGCAGCCCCGCCCCTATAAGGCAGGGCAGCAATAAAATAAATTATTGATTTTCTAGCTTTATAAGCTTAAGTTTAGAATCCGCTTCCTTAATAAAGGAATCTAGGTCCATTTGACCTTCTATAAGCCTTTGCCTAAGGGTGAGTATCTGCTCCTGCCTTGAAAACAGGCTATTATCGTAAGTGGAAATATACACATTGTTTATATAGCTCTTGTATTCTTCTATGCCTTCCTGCGTATATTGGTATTTACCTAAGCCTTCAAGGTCTAGCTGATAGCCTACTTCCGCCCTTGCCAAATCTTTTTCAAGCTCTGTTTTTTCAGCGCCCTCGGCTTCTTCAATTTCTTTTTTAAGGGCATCTATATGCGCCTTCTGGCTTTCCATACCCTTCTCATAGTATTGATTAAGCTTGGGTTCTGCATAGTCTTTGCATAGAGAAATTTTTGTTTCGTCCTGATATCCATGTATAAAGTTCTCTATATATTTTAGGGCGTTTTCAGGGTCATGCGTCTTGGAATTTACAAACACTAAAGTCAATTCCGCAGAAAAGCCTTCTGGTGAAGTTTCTGTAGCTTTTAACACCATAGGGTTAAAAGGATATGCATAAGAATCTCTGCTTTTATAGCTCTCATCTTCTGCAAATGCGGGATGGTTTTTAAGCAGTTCTATCCTGCGTCTACTCTCCGCTTCATTGCTCATTTGGTATAAATCCAATGATTGCATTCCAAACAATGTGGGTTTTTGATAATATTCTTCATCATACTGCATTTCGCTATCACTAATGTCGGGTACATTTTCAAGCGCTTTTATAAGCTTATCTGCCATAGAGCGAAACACAGAGGTATCAAAGCGCATTTCCTCGCCCGATAGGTATACATGGTTTGCATATAGATTAAACAGCATATCCCACATAAAATATTTTACATTAGGATCTTCAGTTAAATTATTTTCCGCAGCCCTTTCATCATCGCTATACCAAGCGGAAAGAATATCGCATACATCGCCAAAGGTTTTAGGCGAGCTTATGTTCAGCTCTTCCAAAAGCATATCATTTTGCGAATATGTATGGTGGTATAGGTATACAGGTAGAGCATATATCTTGCCGTCTTTAACGCAGGCATCCTTTATATAGGGGTATAGAGAATCTACAAATTCGCTAACGCCTTTAGCGGCGGATAAATCAAGCGCATAGCCTTTGTTTATTATGCTGTTAGTATCCATATAATTGCCGCTCAGCGCAAAAACATCTATATTATTTGTACCTGATACAAGAGCCTGTCCCAGTTCCTGCGCAGAAGAAAACCAGCCGCCCTCATACATTGTAATTTGGGTGTCCAGCATTTGCTTTGCTACATAGTCATGATTACTGGAATAGCCATTGTAAACCACCAGAGATTTTTTTGGCATACTCGAAGGGTCTGTCGATTCTACATATACGGTGTTTTGTATTATTAAAGCGATATAATTCCCCGGAAGCACAGTATAGCCGCTGCTGTTGCCACTAAGAAAGCTGCTTGGAAAATGTGCGCATTTTTCAGCGCTGGCATCTTCATGCCTTAACATTAGACCGTTATCTGTAAAGTACAGCACGGCATCCCTGTTTTCATCATAGAACATACTGCCGTAGAAATATTTTGGTTCTCCATCATCAGCAAGCATTGGACCTATTTCTTCAGCAGTATCTGCAGCGGGGTCAAACAAAAGCAGCTTTGCTATACCTTCTTCGGGTTTATCGGAATTATAAAGCTTTTCTTCGTCTTGAGTAACTAGAATAAGTTTGCCATCCTTATACGGCGCTAAGGCTTTTATATTTGTTACGCTGTATGTGGTTTCTTCGCCCGTTGCAATATCAAACGAACTTAATGAAGTTCCGAAGTTATTCATATTCTGATATATGGCATAGAGCTTTCCGTTATACAACACTGAATCATTTGGAACACGGGAATAGCTCCGCTCCTTGCCGCTTCCATCTTCATAGGTTTCGGTATGGTTTTCAAGGTTAAATTTAACTAAGTTATTGCGAACAACTTCCCCGTCCTTTTCGTTTACTTCAAAGAAATCTCCACTTTGGGAGCAAAAAGCGTAAAGCTTTTCACCATCTGTATAAAGGTTGCTTATTTGCTTGCTGTAATCCACGCCGATGTCGTTGGTATCTTTTGCATAGAAGCTAAACACTTCCTCACCTTTTTTAAGGCTGTATATTTCCTTCATGTCTACCAGCACATAAAAAGTATCGTTTATATAGACGATATTGCTCATATAGGCAGTTTCAACAATATCATCAGGCAATTTGTATTGCTTCTTTTGAAATGTTTCTTCTGCAAACGATATGTTTGCTGTAAGCATAGTCAGCGCCATAAGCAGCGCTATAAGTTTTTTGTTTGCTACCATTAGTTTTTCCTCTCCTTCCGCCCGTTAGTTTTCCCTATTGGGCATCCAATTGCTATCATTATGATACTATATGTTAAGCGTGTCAAGCCAATTTGATGCAAAACCTTAACATTTTACAATTGAAAATTATTGAGTGGGACATAAAGCGTACAATAGCATTTTATATCGATGAATTTTCCTGTAATAATAATACTAGCCGCTTCAAATATTACTACATTGTTACATAAGCCTCCCTTCGTTTCCATTGTAACAACTACAGCGCAAAAATAACACTTACAGTTTGTGTAATACTTTTCTCAGTTTAAAGCAGCGCATAGATTGTGGCGATTTTTTTGATTTGGCGAAGCTTGGCGAAGGAAACATAGTTGCGCTATGTTGACTGAGCAAAGCAAAGACAAATCGGAAAAGGCGCACAAGATAAAGCTGATTTAGGCTGAGATAAGTATAAGATTTTATGTATATCCGTTTACACTTAAAAAGCCGCATATGCTATATGCACATGCGGCAGGAAATTATTGCTCTATAGACCTATCATTTTTAGACTTGTATCCGCCTCCCTTATAAAGGACTCAAGGTCTATCTCCCCATCCATAAGGCTTTCGCTTAGCGAAGATATCTGCTCATGGTATAAAAAGAGATTGCAATAATGAGTGGAAATGTATACATCGTTTAAGTAGCTCTTATATTCATCTACAGCTTTCTGTGTATATTCGTATCTACCTGTAGCTTCAAGCATTATTTGACAGTGTACTTCAAGCATTGCAAGCTGCTTTTCAAGCTCGGCTCTTTCAGCACCACTAGCCTGTGCAATTTCCTTTTTAAGGGCTTCCATGCGTTTATTTTCGCTCTGCAAGCTTTCATCAAAGTATTTGTTAAGCTTAGGCTCTGCATAGTCTTTGAATAGTATAATTTTATCCTGCTCAATATAGCCTGATATAAAATGCTCTATATACCTTAAGGCGTTTTGAGGGTCTTGCGTTTGGGAACTTACAAGCACCAATCCTAAATCCGCGCGAAAACCTTCGGGCGAATGTTCGGTAGCTTTCAGTACCATAGGATTGTCTGGGGATGAGAAGAAACCGTAGCGCCTATAGCTTTCATTACCCTCTGTGTTTGCAAATGCAGGATGAGCTTTAAACATTTCAATCCTCTGCTTATTATCCGCTGCATAGCTCATGCTACTTAGGTTCAGCGGAGCGCTTCCAAACAACATGGGTTTTCCATAATATTCTTCATCCGGGTCTAGCATTTCAAAGTCGATAGGATCCGGCACATTTTCAAGCGCCTTCATAAGCTGCTCCACCATAGAGCGGAATGTGGGGGTGTCGTAGCTCATATCCTCGCCCGATAGGAATACATGGTTTGTATATGTAAGAAACAGCACATCCCACATGAAATTTTTAACATCATAATGATCGCATAAATCATATGTGGTTGCCCTATCCGCATCGCTGTACCAATTAGCAATTATATCGCATAAATCGCCAAAGGTTTTAGGAGGGCTTATGTTAAGCTCTTCCAAAAGCAGAGAGTTCTGCAAATATGCGCGGTGGAATAGATGCAATGGTACAGCGTATATTTTACCATCCTTTACGCAGGCGTCCTTTATGTAGGGGTATAGTGAATCCATAAATTGGTTAATTCCACGAGCCCCTGATATATCAAGAGCATAGCCTTTATCTATCATGCTGTTAATGTCTATATAGTCGCTGCTGAGCGTGAATATATCCGCATCGTTTTCGCCTGACATAAGAGCGCTTTTTAATTCCTGCTCAGACGAGAACCAGCTAAATTCATGCATTATAATTGCAGTATCCAACATATGCCTTGCGGCGTAATCATTGTTATTTGAAAAGGCATTATAAACGTTCAGCGATTTTGAGGGCAAATCTGCAGAGTCTGTAGATTCTATAAAAACCGCATCTCCAATCAATACGGCAATCCTACCACCCGGTAGCTTTGTATAGCTGCAATTTCCAGCTAATGAACAACTCCTTATTAAATGCGCGCATTTTTTGGCGCTGCCATCACTAAGCCTTAACATAAGCGCAGTATCATCCAAGTACATTATTGCATCTTGGTATTCATCGTAGAGTATTGAGCCGTGGAAATGCGTTGGCGTTTCTTCTATACGCAGAGGTCCTATTTCATCCGCGCTATGGGTGGCGGGGTCAAACACAAATAGCATAGCGGCTCCATCTTCCGCTCCGTAGGAGTAGTATAAACTATCGTAGTTTTGTACAAGCAGTATTAACTTTCCATCCTTATAGGGCGCGAATCCCCTTACATTACCGGGGCTATACATGGTTTCTTCACCGGTTTTAATGTCAAAGGAGCAAAGCATAGTTCCGGAGTTTTCTGTATTATCATATATAACATAAAGCTTTCTATTGTAGAGCAAGGTATCATGCGGGGAAGAGTAATGGATAGACTCCGTCCCGTCCTCCTCGTAATAGATTTCCTTATGGTTTTCAAGGTTAAACTTTACTTGGTTCTGACGGACTATTTCCCCATTGTTTACGCCTACTTCAAAAAACTCGCCTATATTAGCGCAGTATGCGTAAAGCCTTGCTCCGTCGGTGTATAGACCGGTAATTTGGTTTTGCCAATCCTCTTCAATTTTGCTGCTTTCCTTAGCGTATAGCCTAAACTCTGCATCGCCCTCTCTAGCGCTGTATATGTTCCACATATCTACAAGCGCATAGAGGGTATCGTTTATGTATACGATATTGCTCATATAGGAATTTTCGGGAAGTTCATCAGGGAATGTATATTGCTTCCTTTCAAATACCGGCTGAGCAAAAGAAATATTTGCAGCAAGCATAGCAAGCGTTAGCAGCAGCGCCATAAGTTTCTTGCTAATTTTCATTATTTTCATCTCCTTTCATAATAAAGCTCTCCGCTAGAGTATTTAATTGTCCTCAGTATGCTATATGATTTTACTCATGTCAAGCAGATTTTATGAAAAACCAAACATTTTACATATAAAAACCGCTCAAGAGCTCATATATATCCATATTTAACTATGTTTTCTCTTCTTTCGCTAAAAAAACCGCATATGCTATAAGCACGTGCAGTAAAGAATTACTGCCCTTCAAGCTCTATAAGTTTAAGCTTTGAATCCGCCTCTTTTATATACTGCTCAAGGTTTAACTGCCCGTCATAATAGCGGGATAGAAGGTTATTTAAATCCCCCTGCATTATAAGGGTGCTATCTGAAAACTCCGGCAATACGGCGCAGTCCATTAGCTCCCTATATACTTTTATCGCTTCCTCTGTTATTTTATACTTAGACGATTTTTCGTACCTTTCTATATATTTTTTAATAGTTTCTATGTTGTTTTCGGTTGTGGTTTTTTCAGCCCCCTCAGCCTTTGCGAGTGTACCTTCGAGTTTCTTAAGGCCTAACTGCATATCACTAATATTTTTTTCATAATCCTCGTTTATTATAGGCTCATTATTATCGAGATATAATTCTATCTGCTGTATGTCATTAAAGCTCTTTATTATATTTTCAAGATACTCTATGGCTATTTCTTTATTGTTAGACTGGGAGTTTACAAGCGCATAAGTGGTTTCTATAGGCATAAATTTACTTAAACCGTTCTTTGCGCAAATGCATACAGGCATTATGGGTTCCGCAGCATACCATGAATCGATTTCATCATCTTCGTATACGGAGCCTTGTATTATGTACTGGGATATGTTTTCTAAGCTGACATACATATCAAAACCAAGCAATGCTTTGCGGCTAAAGTACTCATCCATGGCTTGCGAATCGTTGAAGCTAGGCATTTCTTCCATATCGTCAAATATTTGCCTTAAGCTCTCGCACCTTTGCGCCATTTCCCTAAAGAGCGGGGTGTCAAGCACTATTTTTTCGCCATTGCCTAAGCTATTGAGCAAATATGTTTTTAACATAATAGATAAAAGCTGCTCATAGCGCATAGCATTTCTATCCAATAAATATTCGCTTTCATCAGCACAATCCTCATGCCATTTTTGCATGATATCGCATATATCAAAGAAGTTTTCGGGTTTTGTAAGCCCCAGCTCTTCAAAAGCTGAAGGGTTATAGCATATGGGAGCTAATTCAAGCCATATAGGTATTGCGTATATGTTTTCTTCAAACATGCCCGGCTCTTTAAGCACGGGATAAGTTCTATCCATATGCTGCCTAATGGTTTCGCTTGCATTTAGCTTCTCCGCATAGCCTTTGCTAAGCAAGCTATTAAAATCTATCCATGTGGGAGAGAGCACTATTACATCTATACCGTCCTCTCCGCTTATAAGCGCCTGCCCAAGGTCCTGCGCGCTTGAGAACCATTTATCCTGAAGGACATTTATAGCTACATCGGGCATTCTGCGGGCTGCAGCTTTTGCAAGCTCTTCATCAAAATACCCAAACACTGTTAAAGATTTTTCTGGAAGTTTCTCAGGGTCTGTTGAGCGTACATATATAGCCGATTCATCTACAACAGCTATACGCCCGCTTTCAATAAATATAATGCTGTTCACGCCGCCCCAAATATTTTCAGTTGGCAAATGAGCGCATTTTTCGGTGGTTCCGTCCATAAACCTGCGCATTACGGAGTAGGAATCTATATACAAAAGCGCATCCCTATCTTCTTCATACAGCATTCCGCCAAACATATTGCCATGCATAACTTTATCTAGCTTTCCTATTTCTTCTAAGCTATCGTCCTGCGGGCTAAACACGCATAGAGTTGGTCTATTATCATACTCATCAGTTGAGTAGAGCTTATCATAATCCACAGTGAGCGCAAGGAGTTTGCCATCTTTATACGGGCATATGGCGAATATAAACTCGGATTCAAATTGTCTGCTTTCGCCTGTTTCAAGGTCAAAACTTATTAGCATAAGGTTCTGGGTTACCTGATAATCTCCATTGAATAGGCAGTAAAGTTTGCCATCTACTATTGTAGCGACTTGAGGTGATGGCGCATAGCGTACTTCCTCATCATCTATAGTATAAGACTGGGCGAGGTTTTCTAAATGCTCGGTATCAAGCTTTATGCGGTTTGAAAGCTTTAGGCTTTCACCTTCTATGGAAGCTGAATATGCTACGCATTCTTCCCCAAAGGTTACGGCGTAAAGCTTATCGCCATCATTTATAAGAAATCCTACGCGTGCAGGCTCGCCTTCGTATTCTACACTTATCATATCAGCAACAGTTTTCAGTTCGTCTGTATTTTTATCCAATATATATAGCTTAGAATAGTCTTGAAAGTAGATGTTGTTATTGTAGTTAATTAAGCTGCCCCTTGAGTATTCTGTAGGCAGTTTAATATCAAAGTTTATCGTTTCTTCAGCGATAGACACACCGAAAGGCAGCATCATGGCAATCGCCATTATAAGAGCTAAAAGTTTTTTCATTTTTCCTCCAATATATTTTGTTTATTATGTAAGCAGGTTTATGAGAATATATCGCTTGCTATGGTAAGTTTCCTAAGTATTGCGGTTTTCTTGTACACATGCTTTTCAAACTTAGAAAGCACATCTCCTACAAATACCACGGCATCTACAATATGTTCGCCTTTGTTAAGCATAATGCATTCGGACTTGGCGCCAAGGGTTACATCGGATATCTCTGCCCTTGTGGGTATACCAGTTTTAACCAGCGTTTCAAGCACCTGCGTTGCCCATATTACAGGCACATGAGCTGCTTCGCAAATCCAGAGTATTTCTTCTTGATATTCGGACAACCTTGCATAGCCAACCTCTACTGCTAAATCACCTCTAGCTATCATTACAGCTATAGGCACCCTTGACGCGGCAGCGACTAGTATTTCGGGCAATATGCGTACAGATGCCAAGGTTTCTATTTTAATTATAACGGGCATAGGCTCCCTATCGCCTATGCGCTTTTCTGTTTCGTTTAGCAGCATAGTAACATCATTGGTATCGCGTATGAATGAAAGACCTACTATATCCGCATGGTCACATATAAAATCGAGTATTTCCGCATCTCTCTCGTTTAATAGGGGGATTCTGTATTCCATGCCGGGGAAGTTTATGCCTTTTTCAGGGCGCAGGCTTATGCCGCTTTCCCTTACAACGCGCTCTATTTTAAGCAGCACGCCTTCTTCAAGGCGCTCTTCAACCCTAGCTTCAACATGACCGTCATCTATCATTACAGGCTCGCCAACCTTTAAATAATCTACTATCTCGGGTATGCTGCAACAGATTGCAAGTGAAATACCTTGCGGCAGGTACATAAGCTTGCTCGCGGTTAGGTATATGGTATCCCCAACGATTACCCTAGGTCTTCGCATAGTAGTCATAATCCTGCTTATGCGGATTTTAGGACCGGGCACTTCCATGCTTACTTTGCAAGTTTTGCCAAGCTTTTCGGATGCCTTGCGAACATTTTTTATCATCATTTCCCAAAGGGGTTCGCTATCGTGGGAGCAGTTTATGCGTGCAATTTCCATGCCCTTTGCCACGAGATTTTCTACAAACAGGGGGTCATACGCCGCTTCAGTTGGAAGGGTTACCATTATGCGGGTGTAGCGTTCCTCAGGCTCTTTGCCTAGTACTTCCTCTGTGTTTTGGCTTAAAATTTCTTCACCGCAAAGAAAATCCGCTGTATCATGGAAAAAAGAAGAGCTGTCCTCACCTGCTATACGGGCGCAGGAAGCAACCACCGAATCCAGCGTCGGCATAACACGCGCTTCCAGCCTGCCAAGTGATGATAGACCAAGGGGAATAAGCTCCCATTGCAGCTCGCGCAGGTCATTTTTTCTAAGCGCAAGGTATTCTGCAAGGTTCTTTGCACTTACTTCAAAAACCTCTCTTTTAATCCTGCCTTTCCATTTGTTAAATAGCGCATCGCCATCGCTCTGTACTTGAGTTCTAAGCTCCATAAGTTGAGACAGTAATTCGCGTGCCTCTTCCTTTTTCATAAACACCCTCCCATTAAATTTTACATATATATATTACTAAAAAAAGCAATAATTCTCAAGTATTTTCTGTGAAGTTAATGTAAAATTGATGTGAATTTGGTGTGCGTTAATTTGCTATTTGATATGACATTTATTAAGTTGGTTTTACATAATAATTATTATGTTTTATAGGCGTTGAATACATCCCTAGCTATATTCTGTGCTTCCTGCAATGAGCTCAGCTTACCTTCATTAAGCGCAATATCCAGCGCCTTAATAAGCTCTATAAAGATTTCTCCATACTGCTCTTTCCTCTTATCTCCAACGCCACTTATACTTTCAAATTCCTGTATGGTTTTTGGCATTTTATCCGCCATATCCCTAAGCGAGCTATCCTGAAAGATTATATATGCAGGCAGTTTCTTGCTTAATGCAATTCTATTACGCAGCATACGAAGCGCAGCGAACACAAGCTCATTACCACTTGAAACCACATAGGTTTTGGGGCTAAACTTAGGCAGTTTACTCTTGCCGATACAAGATGAACAGTTGCCGCAATCTTCATTTATATATTCGCCAAAATAAGCAAGTAAATAATTTCTCAGGCATTTTTTAGTAGTGGAATAGAACGTCATACGCTTTAAGCGTTCCGCGTCCCTTTGCTCAAGTAAAGTTTTTTCCAAAGGCTCAAGCTCTGCCCTATCGTTCCCTTTAGATAGTATGTATTTAGCTATTATTACATCCTGCTTACTGTAAAGCAGAATACAGTCCGCCTTTTCGCCATCCCTGCCCGCTCTTCCGGCTTCTTGGTAGTAGCTTTCTATATCCATAGGCATATTATAATGCACCACGAAATACACATTGGATTTATCTATCCCCATACCAAAGGCATTAGTAGCTACCATTACATCGGCTCTGTCAAACTGAAAATCATCCTGCGCTTGTTTACGCTTTTCATCTGAAATCCCCGCATGGTAGCGAACAGCGCTTATACCGTTTTTCCTTAAAAAATCGCATACCTTGTTTACATTCTTTCTGGTTGAGCAATATACTATGCCGCTTTTCCCCTGCCATTTTTGAATAATACTAAGAAGCGTATCGTCCTTATTCTTATCATGCCTTACTTCAAAATATAGATTAGGTCTATCAAAGCCTGTTGAAAGCACGAAAGGGTCTTTTAAGCTTAATAGCTTTAATATATCCTCTTTAACATGTCTTGTTGCGGTTGCGGTAAAAGCCGCTAAGGTTGGTCTTGGGGATATTGCGCTTACAAAATCCGCTATATCAAGATAGCTTTTTCTAAAATCTTGCCCCCACTGCGATACGCAATGCGCTTCATCAACTGCAACAAGGGATATGGGCACTTTTTTAATAAAATCAATGAAAGCCTTAGTTTTTATACGCTCAGGGGCTACATAAATAATCTTATATGCCATATTAGAAGCACGCCTTAGCGCTTCCATACACTGATTGTAGCTAAGAGAGCTATTTATATACGCAGCAGGCACGCCCGCCTGATTTAGCGCCAATACTTGGTCCTGCATAAGCGAAATAAGAGGAGAAATCACAATAGTAATTCCCCCTAAAAGTATTGCGGGTATCTGATAGCATATGGACTTGCCTGCGCCTGTTGGTAGCACCCCAAGCACATCTCTGCCACTTAATATATTATCAATAAGCTCCTCTTGCCCATGGCGAAAGGAGCTATGCCCAAAATATTGTCTAAGAACGCCCAGCTTATCCAAATTAGTCTAGGCTGCGTATATTATTAAAAGGATATATTACCCACTTTGCATGGGCGACTATCATATCGGAGCTTATTGTGCCTACATTCCTAGACCTACTATCATGGCTGTTGGCTCTGTTATCGCCCATTACAAAATATTCATCATCGCCAAGAACGCGCCTTGGATAGCTTTGCAGGGATTTATGGGTTATATAATCTTCCTCAACTGCTTTATCGTTAATAAATAGCACTCCGTCTATTATTGCTACAGTATCGCCGGGGAGCGCAACAAGGCGTTTAATAAAAGCGGTATCTACTCTGAAATTTAATTTAGTACCTATATTAATTGTTTTTTCATTGCGTCCGGGATAATGGCATATTACTATATCCCCGCGTTTTAAGTCGCCCCTTAGCACCCTTGGCTTTGTTGCAATTACTATCTCGCCATCGACAAGCGTTTCTTTCATACTGCCACCGTCAACGCGTATTGGCTCTGCCAAAAGACCACGTATAGCGGTAGCAAGCAGCACAGCAGTGCATATTACGCCTACCCAGCTAAATATTGCATCCCACACTTTACTTCTCTTTTCTTTTTTAAGCTGTTTTTCTATTTTTGCCGGTTCTGTTGTTTTTGTTTCAGGCGAAACGCCTTCTTTTGTGCCCTCTTGTGCTATATTTTCTTTGTTATTGTTGTCTTCAGTCATCAGAATTATCTCCTTCAATTTCTTGCTCTGCAAACCCAAGTGTTACATCGGCAGGTATGGGGCCTTGTTTTAGCAGCTTTTTTCTGCGCCGCAGAAAAACCATACGGTCTAACATTACAACACGACCACAGGTATTACAGCGCATTTTAATATCTGCGCCTATCCTTGTAACCGTCCACTCGTATGAGCCACAGGGATGTTTTTTCTTCATCTGCACAACATCATCGAGCCTTATTTCATCCGTCATAGTAGCCCTCCTGACACTGCGTAATTATAGACCCTTTTAATTTGCATTACAAGTTTAATACTGTGTTGCTTTTAGAACAGCGATTTTATTGTAGCGGATTTTTTGGTTTGGCTAAGCATTGTGAAGGAAGCATGGCATTATTTTGCAAGTTCTATAAAATCAGCTATCCATTCCATGCTTAAAATATCATAGGGTTTAAGGTCTGAATGGGCGGCTATCTGCAATTTACCCTCGTTATCCCTAACTGGACCATGGAAGGGGTTAAAGCGTGTCAAAGCTATGCTGCTGCGTAAATAGTGTATAAGGCTCTCCGCTGCAGGGTGTAGGAATTGAGAAAGCCTTAGCTTAAGCACTCCTGTGCCAAAGCCCCACCAAAGACCCGCAACGCCCACCTCCTGAGCATTAATATCCTTCAAAAAGTCAAGACTTTGGTTTAGATAGGAGCGTACAATCTCTGTATAATACCTGCCCCAATCCCATGCGGGGGATGCAATATAGCGCAGCGGCTGCCCATATTCATCCACAGCAAATACAGCGGAAAAAGCATCTTCAGGCACATCTGATAAATGCATAGATGATGCTACAGGGCTCATTACTACATCAGCACCGCATTCTACAGCATGTTTTATACCGTTTATACTGCTTTCAGTCTCATAGGGTACGACATCTTTTGATACAAGCAGCACCCTAGCAAAGGGTGAGACGGTTTTTACCCCAAGTGCAAAGGCATTAATATCTGAAGTATGGCGCTTAGAAAGCTTAGGCGTAATATACGCCACACAGCGGTTTTTGCTTGCGTAACCCGCTGCCACGCCACATAGGAACACAGCTTCATAATACCTGCCGTAATAAGTGCTGAGGCTTGCATCTTCCCTTACTCTTGAATATACCAAAGTCATAATATTGGGGTTCTCTAGCTGAAACCTAAGTGCTGCTTTCATCAACCTAGTTGATGTTACAAGCACTAAGTCACAATCCTTTGCATGTTTGGAAAGCTCTTCATAGCAGTTTTCTTCATTTAAGCCATCTAGAGTAAAGGTTTTAACGCTGTCTTGCAGCTCCTCCTGCATTTTTTGCCTTCCCTTTTCGTGTGCGCCTATCCAGTTAGTTTCGGTTCTGCCCTCACTGTATGCGAACATAACCTTAGCCGTGCGCCTTGTGCTGAACAGGCGCTGCACTAGGCTTGGCTGTGTACCCTGTTTTTGCTCAAGCACTAAGGTAGGTTCTACCTGCGGCTTGCTTATGAGCTTAAGTTGAGGAATCATATCTTGAATATGTTCCACTATTTCAGACAGCACCGTTCCCCTTGGCATACCATATAACTGTAAGTACTGCAGTATTACATCTCCAACGGGTATATCAATTTGTAGCTGCTCAAGCGCAGTTACGAATTGCATATATATCTTGTTGATATTGGAAATACTACTCTCTTCCTCGCTGAGCTCTATATTTTTTTCAAGCTCACTTAGTACTTCGTAGTTTTCAGGGCGGCTCATGCGTATACCCTTAAATAAGCCGTTTTTATCATAGCGGAGAAAGGCATAATAAAGCGCAGTATTAGGGTCATCTTCGTTAAGCTGTGGAATCATTCTTGTTATCTGTGCGCGGAATGTAGCTGCGCCATAATATTTTAGCACGCTCACCCTCTTATTCCCCTCCACAACATAGTATTGCCACATATATTCGTATACTTCTATGGGGTCACGAAGCCCTTCACTTACATGAGCCACACAAAGGGCCGTCCACTTGCTGGCAAACTCACTAACTTCATTATGCAAAGGCATAAAGTTTGCACTGAAGGAATGAGAACGGCCTGAAGTATATGTACCCACAATGGAAGATAGGGGTATTTCCATAGTGGGTTGCTGAACATACGCAAGCATTTTGTTCTGCTCGACTATTTCGTCAAGCGCTATGAGGTTTCCCTTCTTGCCCTGTGCAACGCGTGAAGAATATTCTCTTTTTCCAAGCCTTAAGGCTCTTTCATATGCGATTTTCGCTTCTCTTTCATAGCTCCGCTGCATTATACTTCCCCCAATCATAACGAGTTCTAATATAGGACAGTCTTTTCCGATTGACTATCGGAACATCTATATCGATAATCTGGTAACCATAGGCATTGATAATCTGCGTGTTTCCATATACTATGCTTCGGCTTTTAACACCGTAGTTTAAATGTTGGTGTCCATGGAAATGATAATACGGTGTAAACTGATTTAGCAGCGCGCGAAAGCTACTGAAACCTTGGTGGAATTTATCCTCACCATCGCCAAGCCCTGCCGCAGGCGCATGTGTAACAAAAATATCAAAGCCACCAAATGAACATATCTGCGGGAAACGCCTTACTATTTTGCGGGCAATATCCCTCTCGGTAAAATGGAAGGGCTTTGGGCTATGCGATTTACAGCCTCCCATGCCGAATATCCTTATACCGTTAATCTCTACCATTTTATCTTCAAGGCTTATACAGCCTTCTGGCGGGTGTTCTAAATACCTTCCATCATGGTTACCATGCACATAATAAAGGGGAGCGGCAACCATAGTAGTTAAAAACGAAAGATAGCTGGCTTTTAAATCTCCACAGGATATTATTACATCTACACCCTTAAAACGCGATTTATCAAAATGGTCCCATATATAGCTGCTTTCATGATCTGCGACTACTAAAGCCTTTAATTGAGGCAAAATACCGTCCTCCTTGTTTTATGTAAAAAAGAATTTTTTGTTATGCAAGGATTTATATTCCTGAGCCGTTATATAAGCAGTGAGGTGATTTTATGACGCTTTATCCGGCATATGAAAAACCCATGCATACATGCATAAGAGTAAACCCCAAAGAACAAACCGTAAACATAGGCAAAAATACGATTGACCTTACACAACAGGAATGCCTGCTACTTCTCACCCTTGCAAAAAAGCCATGCTCTACTATATCTAGAGAAGAACTGCTTTTCACAGCTTGGGATTGTAGCTACCCAATAAAAACGCGCACCGTTGATATGCATATAGCTAGGCTACGCAAGAAAATAGGCAGAAAACTAATAAAAACCGAGAGAGGCAAGGGCTATAGCTTGCAGGCCATAAAGCTTAACTAGTTGTCAATTAGGCTTTGCACCGCAGCGAACAGAGCTTCAAGCTCTTCCCTGTTGCGATATGTAATAACAACCCTACCCTGCTCCATATTGCCCTTTAGCTTTGTGCGTACGCCAAATGCCCTATGCAAATCTTCCTCAAAAGCGCGCATCTCAGGCGGCATTACTTGGGGAGGTTTTTCAGGCTTTTTAGTTTTTGAAGCTAGAGCTTCAAGCTGGCGCACGCTTAAATTATCGTTGAGTACCATTTCCGCAAGCTCACGCTTTATTGCAAGCGTGCTAACGCCTGCCAGCACCCTACCATGCCCCGCACTTAACCTGCCATCCCGAATAAGCTGTTTAATATCATCAGGCAGGGTAAGTAACCTTAATAAATTAGCAATAGCAGGTCTGGATTTTCCAAGGCGCTTAGCAACAGCCTCCTGCGTATAGGCGCAGCTATCCATAAGAGAGCGCACAGCCTCAGCTTCCTCCATAGGGTTCAAATCTTCCCTCTGAAGGTTTTCTATTAGAGCTATCTCAAGCTGTTCTTTTTCATTTATTTCTCTTACGATGCAAGGCACTTTTGAAAACCCCGCAATCTGCGCCGCACGGAACCTGCGCTCGCCCGCTACTATACGGTAGCGGTCTAAATGTCTTGTAACCAATATAGGCTGAATTATGCCAAGCTCCTTTATACTATCCGCCAGCTCTTGTAGGGATTCCTCATCGAAAACCTTCCTTGGCTGGTAAGGGTTTGCGTCAATATCAGCAATTGATAAATCTATAATATTATCAGCAGATGTTTCTACCTGTGGGAAAAGAGCGTCAAGCCCCCTGCCAAGCGCTTTTTTCTTCATTACACTATATACCTTTACCTGATGATTTTAATACTTCTTTAGCGAGGTTGCGATAAGCCTCTGCACCTACACTTTTGCTATCGTACCTCTCTATTGGCAAGCCGTGGCTTGGAGCTTCACCTATGCGTACCGCTCGTGGAATAATGCTGGAGAATACCTTACCGCTAAAATACTTTTTAACCTCCTGCGCCACTTGCAATGATAAATTAGTGCGACCATCAAACATGGTGAGCAATATGCCTTCCACCTGAAGAGCGGGATTTAATGTCTGCCTTATTCTATTTATCGTATCTATAAGGCGGGTTACACCCTCAAGCGCATAATATTCACATTGTATAGGTATCAGCACGCTATCCGCACAGGCAAGCGCGTTTATTGTAAGTAACCCTAAGGATGGAGGGCAATCTACAAGTATAGTATGATAGCTATCCCTTACAGGCAAAATTGAATTTCTAAAGTAATATTCCCTGTTTTCAAATGCAACAAGCTCAACCTCAGCCGCTGCAAGGCGAATATCCGCCGGCAGTATATTTAGCCCGTCTACTGAAGTTTTAACTATAGCCTCCTCAGCGCTTGTAGCGCCTATTAGCACTTCATAGCTGGTTTTATCTGTTGCCCTAACCCCTATGCCGCTTGTTGCATTACCCTGCGGGTCTAAATCGCACAGTAATACGCCTTTTTTTAAGTCTGCTATACAGGTAGCTAAATTAATTGCAGTAGTTGTCTTACCTACACCGCCTTTTTGGTTAGCTATTGCTATGACTTTCCCCATCATTACCCCTCTTAATTATCTTATAGCCAGAAACGCCAGCGATATTTATCGTAGCAGGAAGTGATTACCTTACGCAAGGTTAATAGCTCTTCCTCGCTTTGAAAGCCAGAAAAATCGATATATAACGCGCGAAGCGCTGAAAGCGAGCTTTTTTTAACTGAATACTCCTGAACTGCCAAAAAATGCTCCCTATCCTTTGGAAAAGTTTGAAACAATAAATACAGCAGCTCATCAGCCATTATAGTAAAATCGTCCATGCGAAGCCTTATAAGCTTTTGCGTATCCATACGCAGCACCATTTTACCGGAGGTATCTAGGCGTACTTTGAAGAATATCTCGTCATCCACCCAAGAGGCTAAGCCATCTATAGTGTTACGCCCCAAAATAAAGGTGTTGAACTTAAGCGCTATCGCGCTGCACATCTCCTCCTGTTTGGATATAAACTCCGTACCCAACCAAGGGGTCAGGGCTATTGCTATCTGCGTGCCGGCTACCATAACCCCTCCTGTTTCAAAAGCTCATTCATTAAAGCTGATTTATGATAACATCATTAGCCTAATTTGTCCATAGCGGCAAAATTCATCAAATAAAGTATTGACATAGTAAAAATATTGGGTTATCATATGAGCAATCACTCATATGAATGGATGTACATATGAACGGAGGTTCAGTTGATGGTTCATAACCACGAAAAATTATTGGAAAAAGTTCGGCACGATTTGCCAACAGACGAGCTTTTAAGCGACCTTGCTGATTTATTTAAGCTGTTTGGCGATTCTACTAGGGTTAAAATACTTTTTGCCCTTTTGGAAAGCGAAATGTGCGTATGCGCTATTGCGGAGCTGCTCAATATGACGCAGTCCGCTATATCGCACCAGCTAAGAACGCTTAGAGGCGCAAACCTCGTTGGCAACAGGCGGGAGGGAAAAACGGTAGTATATTTTCTGGCGGATGAGCATGTACACACCATACTTGCCGAAGGCTTTAAGCACCTGATAGAGGAAAGAAATAACTTAAACTATATAGAGGAGGATTAATATGAAACGCAGCTTTAAACTAAGCAAGATAGATTGCCCTGCCTGTGCAGACCGCATGGAGATGGCTGTATCAAAGCTACCTTTTGTTGAGAATGCTGAAATCAACTTCTTAATTAAAAAGCTTAATATTGAAATAGCTGAGGAACATCTAGATGAAACAGTAAAAGAAATAAACAAAGCAGTAAGCAGAATTGAGCCTAGCTGCAAGATAATAAGCTGATATGCGGTACTTAAGTACGCTTGATAGCGAACAAAAAACACTATCTATAAGACTTATTATTGCGCTTATAATGTTTTTTATTGCACTATCGTTAAACTTTAACGATGCGGTACTTTTTTTAAGCTTTTTTATACCTTATCTTTTGGTCGGATATGATGTGCTTTTCTACGCTTTTCAAAACATTTTGCACGGTCAGTGGCTAGATGAACGCTTCCTTATGAGCATAGCCAGCATAGGTGCGTTTGCGCTTAAGGACTATGCAGAAGCTTTTGCGGTTATGTTCTTCTATCAACTGGGAGAGCTTTTCCAGAGCATAGCTATTGGAAAGAGCAGAAAATCTATAGAGGAACTGCTTAGTTTAGCGCCCGAAACCGCTACAAGGCTTATAAATGGTGCTGAAGAAATTATAAAGCCCGAAGACATACATGTAGGCGATACAATAATTGTAAAACCGGGCGAAAGAGTACCTATAGACGGCATAGTAATAAAAGGCTCAACTTCACTAAATACTTCCGACATTACAGGCGAAAGCGCTCCTAAAGATGTAGCTAAAGGCGATATAGTGTATTCAGGCTCTATTAACTTAAGCGGAAGCATATTGCTTAAAGCTCAAAGCGAGTATGAAAACAGCACAATCGCAAAGATTATGAACCTTATTGAAAATTCCGCTGGTAAAAAATCTAAATCAGAAAAATATATAACACGCTTTGCAAGATATTATACTCCCTTTGTTGTAGTAAGCGCTATTTTACTTTCTACCATTCCTCCGCTTGTACTTAACGAAGCTTTCTTAAAATGGTTTGAAAGAGCGCTTGTATTTCTCGTAGCCTCCTGCCCCTGCGCCCTGCTTATAAGCATACCACTTTCATTCGTTAAAGGGCTTGGCACCGCCTCAAAACACGGAATACTAATGAAAGGCGCAAGCGAGCTTGAAAAGCTAAGCGAAATTGATACATTTATATTTGATAAAACCGGCACGCTAACCGAGGGCAGCTTTACAGTAAGCGATGTTCATAGCGATAATGTAGATAAGGACAGTATATTAGAAATATCAGCCATAGCAGAGAGCCAATCCACGCACCCCATTGCGGCATCGCTTAAAGAAGCATACTCAAAAGAACCAGATATAAGTAGATTAGGCGGTATAGCTGAACATGCAGGAAAAGGCATTCAGGCAACTGTAGATAATAATGAGTATTTTATAGGCAATACCGCTCTTATGGAGCTTGTAAATGCGGATTATAAAGAATGCAGCTTCCCCGACACCATAGTGCATATGTCAAAAGGCAATGATTATATGGGACATATAGTTATAAGCGACCGTATTAAGTACAAGGCAAGTAGTACTATTAACAAACTTAAAGAAAAGAAAATAAAGCGAATTATTATGCTTTCCGGAGATAGAAAACCTGTTGTAGACGCTACCTCTAAAGCTATAGGGATAGATGAATATTACGCAGAGCTTCTTCCAACTGACAAGGTTGAAATAACTGAGCGGATTATGCAGGACGGCAACAAGGTTGCATTTGTAGGCGATGGCATAAATGATGCCCCTGTTCTAACAAGGGCCGATGTAGGCATAGCCATGGGCACGCTTGGCAGCGATATAGCAATTGAAGCTGCAGATATAGTGCTTATGGACGATAACTTGCTTAAACTCCCCCTTGCGCTTGATATTACAAGAAAAACTATGAGCATTGTAAAGCAGAATACTGCTTTCTCGCTTGTTTTTAAGGCATTAGTGCTTCTACTCGGCGCTTTCGGGCAGGTTGAAATGTGGCTTGCAGTATTTGCTGATGTAGGGGTTATGATACTTGCAGTACTCAACTCCCTGCGTACTGGTAATATTAAAACGCCTATTCAATAAATAGAAATAACCCCAGAAAAAACACCCGCTACTTGAGCGGGCGTTTTTTGATTAATTATTGTTTAGCTATCAGCTTTTTCGCTTTTTGCAGCGGGTTTCTTTGCTGCTGGTTTTTTAGCAGCGGTAGCGGTGGTTTTCTTTGCAGGGGCTGCCGCCGCAGTTGTTTTCTTTGCCGCAGCCGTTCTTGTAGTAGGCTTTTTAGCGGGCGCCGCTTTTGACTCCTCAGATTTTGCAGCAGGTTTCTCTACCGGTGCTTCTGTTTTAGTTACCGAAGTTGCCGCTTTCTTGGTAGTAGAAGCCGCAGTACTTACTTTAGTCGGAGCAGCCTTTGCAGCAGTAGTTTTTGCCGCAGTTGTTTTAGTGGTAGTATTCTTAGCGGGCGCTGCCTTTGTAGCAGTTGTTTTAGCAGTAACAGTTGTTTTCTTTGCAGTAGCAGCTTTTGTAGCAGGCTTTTTAGCGGGTTCCGCTTTCGCCTCCTCAGTTTTTGTTGCAGGTTTTTCTGCCTGTGTTTCTGCTTTCTTTGCAGGAGCTGCCGCTTTCTTAGCTGGGGCTGCTGATTTTACGGGTTTTTCAGGGCTTTTTTTTTCCTCAGCAGAGTCAGCTTTTTCGGCTTCCTGCTTATCTTCATTTAGAAGCATATTGTAGATATCAAGATATTTCTCCGCTGATACCTTCCAGGAATAGTCGGCGGTCATGCCGCGCTGCTGCAGTAGACTCCATACATCTTTCTTGTTCCAGTAGTAATGGAGCGCTCTTTGGATGGTATGAAGCATATCATGCGCATTGTAGTTGAAGAAGGAGAAGCCGTTGCCTTCGCCCGTGTACTCATTGTAGCTGAGCACGGTATCGCGAAGCCCGCCAGTTTCCCTAACTACAGGTATGGTTCCATAGCGCATTGCCATCATCTGGCTTAAGCCACAAGGCTCAAACTGAGAAGGCATAAGGAACAAATCGCTACCTGCGTAGATTTGGTGTGCAAGCGGATTGTCCATAACAAAGCGCGCTGCAACCCTGCCGGGATAGTTCTGCTCTGCCCAGCTAAACAGGTTTACATACCTAGAATCGCCCATGCCAAGACATACTAGCTGTACATCCTCGCGCATAATATCGCCTATTACATAGTCTACAAGGTCTAAACCTTTTTGGTTGCTTAGCCTGCCTACCATGCCAATGATGGGCACTTCAGGGCGGACATCAAGGTTGAGCTGTGTTTGAAGAGCGCGTTTGCATATAGCCTTGCCCGACAAATCATCGCTTGAGTACTTTGCAGCGATATATTTATCGTTAGCGGGGTCATATGCCTCTACATCTATTCCGTTGAGCACGCCGGAGAGACGGTTTCTCTTGGCACGGAGCAGACCGTCCAAACGCTCGCCGTAGTAGGCTGTCTGTATCTCCTCAGCATATGAGGGGCTTACTGTAGTTACCTCATCCGCATACACTATGCCCGCCTTTAGGTAGTTGGCAGCGCCATAGCATTCGAGTTTATCATCGGTAAAGAGGCTATCTCCAAGACCGAGTACATCCTGTACATCCTTTATGCCGAACACGCCCTGGTATTGCAGGTTATGTATGGTCATAACGGTTTTGATACCGCTGTAATTAGGCAGATGAGCATACTGAATGTTTAGCAGCGCAGGCACCATACCGGCTTGCCAATCGTGGGCATGAAGTATATCGGGCTTAAAGCCTATTAAAGGAAGGCTGTTAAGTACTCCACGGCTAAAGAACGCAAAGCGCTCATACTCATCGCCTCCCATTCCGTAGGTGTAGTTCCTGCCGAAATAGTAGCGGTTGTCCACGAAGTAGTAGATTACGCCATCCTGACGCAGTTCTTCTATGCCGCAATACTGCTTGCGCCAGCCGAGTTCGACCTCAAAATCGACGAGGTGGGACATATTATTTGAATACTTTTCGGGTATTGAAGTGTATTTTGGTATCATTACACGCACATCGTGCCCCTGAGATGCCAGCACCTTTGATAATGCGCCAACAACATCCGCCAGACCGCCCGTCTTTATAAACGGCACGCACTCTGACGCAACGAAAAGAATTTTCATGTTAAACACTCCTTTGTATCAGATTTATTTGCAATAATAGCAAACAGAGATAATTTAACAAAACCTAATTAGATTGTCAAATTCTTAGGAATTACAAAGGGGTATCCGGGAGTAGCAGAGAGCTTTGCATTTTCGCGCACAGTTGTCTGTTTATCCAGTATGCAGTTCTCTATTTGAGCGCCTTTAGCGATTATTGAATCCTGCATTACTATGCAGCCCTTTATCTTAGCACCTTCCCTTACGGTAACGCCTCTGAATATAACAGAATCCTCAACTTCGCCCTCTATAATACATCCGTCTGCAACAAGAGAATTGTTCACCTTTGATTCGCCAGAGTATTGCGTAGGCATTTCATCACGCAGTTTTGTCCATACAGGGCGCTCGGGGGTGAAGAAGCTCTTTCTTATTTCAGGCTCAAGTGCTGCCATATTTGCTTTGTAATAAGCCTCAACGGTATCGATATAGAAAGGTTTAGAATCAAGCTCATAGCCCATTATCTTCGTATAGCCCTGAGCGAGTGATTTAACTAGCATTTCCCTTGTGAAGTGGTGCAGACCCTGTGATGTGGCTCTGTCTACCATGTCTATTAGAAGCTCTCTTCTCATAAGGAATACGCCTATGTAAGTATTGCCGTACCTTGGAAGTGATGGGTCTACCTCTATATGGGTTACTACACCAGCATCGTCAAGCCCCAGATACCTTCCACTGCCGTGCCTGCGGGCATCCCTATCCTTAGTATAGGCAAGAGTTATATCGGCATTGTTGTCAAGGTGGAACTTAAGCATATCTTCATAGTGAAGTGAATACAGGAAGGAGCTTTCAGAAACTGCTATATAACGCTCCTCATTTCTCCTTAGGAAGTTCATGTTGCTCTTGAGCGCGTCAAGAAGACCCGCATAGCTGTTGCTGGAATCTGTGGTTGCAAAGGGCGGAAGAAGCGTCATTCCGCTGCGTTTGCCATGTAAATCCCACTCCCTGCCGGAGCCGATTTGATCAAGCAGGCTGTTATAGTTGCTCTGTAGTATTATGCCAACATTTTTTATACCGCTGTTTACCATATTGCTAAGCAAAAAGTCTATCAGACGGTAGCGTCCAAGGACAGGCAGCGCGGCTAATGAGCGCATTACCGTAAGCTCCCTTAGACGGTCAGTTTTTTCGCCTGTATATATAAGGCCGGCTAAATTCTTTTTCATGGTGTACCCCCTATTTCCCTTCCTGTACGCCGGGTGCAACTTTATGCCCCTGCGGAATTACGGTATTATTGCCAATTACGGCTATTTCCGCATCTTTTTCGCCTATAACCGCATCAGCTTCGATTACGCTGTTTTCACCGACTATGGCTCTATTTAGAACCGCTCCCGAGCATACTTTAGCGCCGGGCATAAGCACGCTGTCATAAATCTCTGCGCCTTCTTCGACTACTACACCGCCTGACAACACGGAGTTTTCTACTACACCGTTTACATCACTACCCTCGGCAACAAGGCTGTTTGATATTTTAGCCTTTTCGCCAACATAGCCTGGCGGTCTGCCCACATTACGAGCGTATATACGCCATTTTCTATCATGCAGGTTGATGGGCGGCGGATCCTTTAAGAGGTCCATATTGGCTTCCCATAGGCTATCTATAGTACCGACATCCATCCAATATCCGTCGAATGTATAAGCGACTAATTTTTCATTCTGGGAGAGCATATTGGGGATTATATTCCTTCCAAAGTCGTTGTTGGAGTTAGGGTCATTCTCATCAGCAATAAGGTGGCTGCGGAGCTTTTCCCATGTGAATACATATACGCCCATGCTTGCATTATTGCTCTTTGCATTGGCGGGTTTCTCTTCAAATTCGGTTATTACGCCGTTTGCATCGGTGTTCATTATACCGAAGCGATGAGTTTCCTCCCAAGGAACCTGACGAACAGCTATGGTTGCCGTGGCTTCCTGCTCGATATGGTATGCGAGCATTTCTGAGTAGTCCATCTTGTAGATATGGTCGCCCGATAGCACCAGAACATAGTCCGGATTGTACTGGTCAATAAAGGTCATGTTCTGGTAAATTGAGTTTGCCGTACCCTTGTACCACTCGCCGTCTTTACCGGTTGAGTAAGGGGGAAGTACGAATATACCTCCGGTGTTCTTGTCAAGGTCCCACGGGGTGCCGGAGCCTATATAGGCATTCAATTCCAGCGGTCTATACTGCGTTAGTACGCCCACTACGTCGATGCCGCTGTTAGTACAGTTACTCACAGGGAAGTCGATTATCCTGTACTTTCCACCGAACGGTATCGCAGGTTTTGCGGTATGGCGAGTTAATATTCCCAGCCTGCTACCCTGACCACCTGCCAGCAGCATCGCCACACATTGTTTTTTCTGAAGCATTGCCTTTCCTCCTTGTAGTGTAAAAAATTAATGCTGCTCAAAGCAGCAATGGGTTATGGGTTTATATCTTGTTCCAAACCATCAAGCTCAGACGCTGAATCTTCTTTGTTCTCTTTAACTTCTTTGTCTTCTTTTTGTACTTTTGGAATCCTGTCATATGCAAAATATACAGTCGCAAGCGGCGGAACAGTAACTAGCGCAGAATACTCCCTGCCGTTCCAGTTTATTTCTTCAACGGGTATGAGCTTTGAATTTTGTTTGTCCGAGCCGCCATACTCAACAAGGTCTGTATTGAATACCTCTCTTATACTGCCTTCATCAGGCACACCAAAGCGATACTCCTCGATATACTGCGGTGTGAAGTTTGAAAGGCATATAAGCGTTTCACCTTTCTTGTTCATACGCATGAATATTACTACGCTGTTGTTATTATCGTCTGCAACCAGCCATTCAAAGCCGTCCCAGCTGTCGTCAATCTCCCAGAGCATACTGTGTCTGCGGTAGAAGTGGTTTAGATGCTTTACACACCTTTGCAAATCCGGATGGCGCTCGTAAACTAGCAAGAACCAGTCCAGCGGACGTTTTTCATCCCATTCGATAAATTGACCGAACTCCCCGCCCATAAATAGCAGCTTTTTGCCGGGATGCGCCATCATATAACCATATAGCGTTCTAAGCCCTGCAAATTTGCGCCACATATCGCCTGGCTGCTTATCCAGCATACTCTTTTTACCGTGGACTACTTCATCATGCGAGAATGGCAGCACATAGTTTTCGCTGAAAGCATAGAAGAAAGAGAATGTAAGCTTATCATGATGCCACTTGCGGTACACGGGATCCAGCTCTATATAGCTTAGCATATCGTTCATCCAGCCCATATTCCACTTGAAACCAAAGCCCAGCCCTCCAAGGTAGGTAGGCCTTGTTACCAAGGGATAAGCGGAGGATTCTTCTGCTATGGTCATAGCGCCGGGGAAATCGTTGTATATGGTTTCATTAAGGCGGCGCATAAAGGCTATAGCTTCAATATTTACATTGTTGCCGTATTCATTTGGCAGCCAATTATCATCATCACGGCAGAAATCGTGGTAAAGCATACTGCTTACCGCATCGCAGCGTATGCCGTCTATATGATAGTACTCAAACCAGAAACAAGCATTTGAAAGCAGGAAGGAGCATACCTCTCCTCTGGCAAAGTCAAACATCATAGTGCCCCACTGATGCATATCAGAGCGGCGAGGGTCTTCATGTTCATAGCAGGGTGTACCGTCAAAGCGGCGAAGCCCCACTTCATCGCGCGGGAAATGCGCGGGTACCCAGTCTAATATTACGCCTATGCCTGCTTGGTGGAGCATATCAACAAAGCGCATAAATTCTTTAGGTGTGCCGAACCTTGATGTGGGCGAATAAAAGCCCGTAACCTGATAGCCCCAAGACATATCAAGCGGATGTTCCATAACGGGCAATAGCTCAACATGTGTATAGCCCATTTCCTTTATATAGGGTATTAGCTGCTCTGCAATCTCTATATAAGATAGCATTTCGCCATCTTCACTAAGCCTCCAAGAGCCAAGATGAAGTTCGTATATATTTATAGGGCTGCGGTAAGCGTTCCAACTCCTGCGATGGTTGAGCCATTTTTGGTCCCCCCATTTATAGCCGTCCAAATCGTAAAGTAGGCTGGCGTTATTGGGTCTAAGCTCAGTTGCGAATGCGTATGGATCCGCCTTTAAGCGCCACTGATTATCCGCACCTAAAACGGCGTATTTATAGCTGCGCAATTTTTCCTTTGCGCCTTCGTAGTTGTATTTTTCTTCATCGCTCAAAGGGTCAAATAATTGACGCTCAAGCTGTAATTCCCATATGCCGTCATAGCGTTTTTTCATGGGATAGGCGTCTACCTGCCAGGAACAAAACTCTCCAGTAACTGAAACCGCCTTCGCCCGAGGAGCCCAGACGGCAAAATTCCAGACCGGCAAATCATGGCTGATTGCGGGATGTGCACCGAGCATAGTATACGCATGCCGACTGCTGCCTTCATGAAACGCATCTCGCTCTTTACGAGTAGGCGGGCGATAGAACATTTTTGCCTCCTATATTGTTGCTCAAAACCGTTCTAGAATTTATGAGCAATTTATTTATGCTGAGTATAACACAGCGGAAACGGTTTCACAATATCATAAACGGTCACCATTTGTATGAGCGATTGCTATACCTATTATGAGTTTTCGCGGACATTTTAAAGCGCTTTTATAGTTTGCGTATGGACTCACTTTCAATCCATTTAGGCGGCAGCAATACATGCCTGCCTTCCTTTCCCTGCATGCCCTCAAGTAGCAGTTCTACTGACATATGCGCCATCTGCTCAGATGGTTGACGCATGGTAGCAAGCGAAGGGATACAATAATCCGCCTGCTCGGTTCCGTCAAAGCCTACAACGGATACATCTCCGGGAACAGTATAACCCCTATCGCTAAGCGCTTTCGTAGCGCCTATTGCTATAATATCTGAAGATGCAAATACCGCGGTAAAATCCTCCCTCCGCTTAAGCAGCCTGCTCATCGCGGCATAGCTTGAAGGAAGAGTAAAATCGCATTCTTCATAAAGCTGCTCATCAAATGCTATTCCATGCTTTTCCATACTCTCCTTAGCGCCGTAGAATCTAAGACCCGTAGAATCGCTCACAGAGCCAAAATAACCAAGTAACGCTATCTTCCTGTGTCCAAGCTCAATCAACCTATCGGTAACCTCTCTACCGGCGCTGAAATTGTCTATAGAAACTGAACTTATATGTTTTCCATTTAGAAATTTTGCCTCTATCGAAGAAAAGACGCAAGGAATTTCAAGTTCTTCTGCTTCTTTTTCATGCCCTTCAAGCTTGCTCCCAAGGAATATTACCCCTGCAAGCTTGCGCTCCCTATATAGCCTGCGAACGGTTTCAAATTCATCCGCCTTTTCATCTATAATTTCAGTTAGAAACCTCAGTCGTTTTTCCTTGCCTATATCAAGTATTCTTTCGGCAAGGTCCGTAAGAAAAATATTTCTCCTACCACGAAGCACCACTGCAACAAAGTCCGTCTGATGCTGTTTTAGGCTAGCAGCGCTGGTGTTTTTAATATATCCGAGCTTTTCAACAGCACTGAGCACTTTTTGCCTTGTAGATTTACCCACATCCGGTCTATTATTGATAACCCGTGAAACCGTAGAAATGCTTACGCCAGCTTCTCTTGCAACATCATTAATGGTTACTATCTTCATAATTCCCTTTCAGATTTCAATATACTAAGGCGTTGTTCGCCTCATTAAAAACACTGCGCTAATTCTACCAAAATAAGTATATATAGGCAAGGCGATTCGCTTAAGTGCCACACTGCTTGTACAAATAAAAGAAAAACAGTATAATGTGCAGGTATAGGAGGTGCTCGATGAAAAAACGCTTTGTTATGGGTGTTTTATTGGCTTTACTTTTGTTAATAAGCTCTGTTTTAGGGGGTCAAGAAAGACTCGAACCTACATACACATCGCCAGAATATGTAAACCTCCTTATTGCAATCGCTAATGAGGAGCTTGGCTACACAGAAAAGAGCGATGGCAGCACTAAATACGGCGCTTGGTATGGCGATGCTAAGGCGGAGTGGTGCGCGGAATTTCTCTGCTGGTGCGTAAACGAGGTTGATAGCCGCTACGGCACAAACCTGCTGAAAAACAAATATCCGCTATATGGCGCAACAAATATAGGACTAAACTGGTTTTTACAAGAAGGCAGGTATGTATCTAGGACGGGTACAGTAAACGGCTGGGGAAGCCAATGGTTCATTGAAAGCCAAGAGAATATAGGCTTAAATGAATATATCCCGCAACCCGGCGATTGGGCTTTTTTTTCATACACCCCATCAGGCGATACAACGCATGTTGCAATGGTTGAGCAGGTAGTAAATAGGCAGGATGGCATATATATACAGGTATTTGAGGGAAATAACCCCGATAAGGTACAGAAAGCCCTATATTCACTCAGCGACTGGCGCATACTGGGCTATGGAACAGTGTTTGATGTTGCCGATATTGCCATGCGAAAAGGCAATGAAGGTAATAAGGTTCGCGCTCTTCAAAATAAATTGGTAGCGCTTAATTTGCTTTCAAACGGCAGTATAAGCGGTAAATTTGACGCATCTACCGAAGATAGCATAAAACATTTTCAAATGAACAACCAGCTTCCTGTCACCGGTATTGCAGATAAGGAAACCCAACTTCTGCTAAATACCAAGCTTAATACCGATATGAGCGAAGAAAACACTTTCTGGACTGTTGAAAGCGGCTTATAGGAGACCATTATGAACGACATTCTCCTCATATTAGATTATCACTCTAAGTATACGGAAGATATTGCCGAAAAGCTAAGGCTTGAGGGTATTGCATGTAGAATTCTCCCCGGTGACGCACTGCCCTCAGAGATACAGGCAATCTCCCCTCTTGGCATTATACTTGCAGGCGGCACAGGAGCGGACTTCCCACTGTCTATAGACGGTAGGCTGCTGCATACGGGTATTCCAATCTTGGCGCTCGGTAACACCACGGCATCTGTATGCCTGCTTTTAAACGGCGAAATAAAAGACACTACTATGCTTAAAAAAGTAGAAAATGTAAGCTTTCTGGCGTCTGTGCTAACCGAGCAGTTGCGTACAAGCCAGCGTATGCTCCATGCAATAAATACGCTTGAACTTAGCAATGAGCTTAAGCCCATAGCCAAATGGAAGGACGAAATAATAGGCTTTAAGCACCAGGAGCTTAACCTTTTTGCTCTTGGATTTCAGATAGAATCAAATGACCCGGACGGCAACCATATCCTCATGCGCTTTGCGATAGATATTTGCGGCTGCTCCAAATGGTGGAGCGAGTCAGCTCACATCGGGCTCATGCGCAGTCATATAGAAAAAACAGTAGGAGATGGAACTGCAATATGTGCAATTACCGGCGGGCTTGATAGCGGAGTTAGCGCCGTACTTGCCCATAAGGTATTGGGCGATAGGCTGCGCTGCATTTTTGTAGATACAGGTCTGCTAAGAGAAGGAGAGGTAGAATTTGTCTTAAAGCACTATAGGGATAAGGAAAACCTCTCAATAACCCTAATTAATGCGCAGGATGAATTTTTGGATGCGCTAAGTGGCATTATTAATGCCGAAGAAAAACAACAAACCATACTCAACACCATGCGTAGGGTTTTAAGCGAGGCGCTTGAGGGCGTTGAATATGATGCTGTTATAAGGGGCATAACCTGCGATGAAGTGCTTCGCTACGGCATGGTGGATGCCATAGTTCCTACCGAAGGAAAAACCGTGATAGCCCCGCTTAAAGAGCTTTTTAAAAGCGAAGTGCGCTATGTCGCTGAAAAGCTCGGCATGTCCAAAGAGGTAACAAACGCTCAGTCCTTCCCGGGCACCGGTCTTGCGCTTAGGCTATACGGCGAAGTTACAAAAGAGCGCCTAAACCTGCTTAGGAAGGCTGATAAAATATTTTCTGATGCCATATATGAAAGCGATCTGGCTAAAAAGCTATTTAAATTTTTCGCCTGCCTATTTCCTATGTTGGGTACCAAAAACGATGAATACCTTGTAAGTTTTCGCGCTATAACCACCGCCGATACAAGGGAAGGCGCATCGCTTGTGTTGCCTGCGCGCATACCCTTTGATTTAATTGAAGAATGTGCTAACAAGCTAACTGCGGAATGCCCTCAAATAGCCAGAGTCAACTATGACTTAACCTGCATTAGAATAGAAGTAGATTAACATAATAAAGGAGTTATATGCACCTATCTAACCCGTCAGCCCCATTTCAGGGGATACCGAAAGAAGATGTATTCTTCGCCTCAAGCGACCAGTATGTTCAACTAGGCTATGGCTATTTAGTGCTTTCAATACAACCAAGGCTCTACCCCGATAGACCCTTACAAATCTATTTTCATATAGAGGCGCAGCCTTCTGCCCGCAGCATACTGCTAGGCGCGCTTCTTGGACGCACGGAGCAGATAAGAGCTATGTACCCAAACCTAAAGGGGCGAATATATGCACAGCTTCCTGCGGATGACTGGGAAATGCTTAACTTCTACACAAGCTGCGGTTTTGTTTCGGATAACGCGGAAGAGGAGCATATTTTTTCTATACAGATTGATAGGGCTCCCTCGCCCCCTATGGGCTGTCAGTTCGCCTCAGTACCACTGCAAGATGTAAACCAATGTAATGAATTTTTAGCAAGATTAAACTCTAATAGGCTTTCGCCCATATCTATGGATTATCTTACTCTGCATATGCAGCAGCCCTATTTCATGGCGCTTGGCTTCTACAGAGGCGGTCAGCCGCTGGCTGAAATGATCATGTCAGGCTCAAGACAGGATGCTTCAGGGCTAATAATGCTCTATGTACAGCCGGAATATAGAAGGCGTAAACTTGGCATCACTCTTGTAAATAGCGGATGTGCGCTGCTTAAAGCCAAGGGCGTTTCACAGTGCATAGCGCAGATACATTCAAATAACCCGGCGCAAGTGGGCTTACTTAAAGCACTTGGCGCATCAAGAAGAAGAGTAGTATCCCTGCTACCCGGGATAAATATAGGCTAGCTGTACTGCTTTCTTCTAGACTGTTCAAGCTCCTCAAGGGGCTTTTTTGCGCCCCAGAGTATTACAAATCCGGCAATAAACAACGCCAATAGACACAGCGTACCTATTGAGGACCTGCCCGTTAGACCTGCTATAAAGGAGTATAGCAATGGACCTATTACACTTGCGAACTTTCCGAATATATCGAAAAATCCAAAGAACTCATTTGAGCGCTCCTTTGGTATTAGTTTACCATAATACGAACGGGATGTAGCCTGTATACCTCCCTGCACAGTACCTACCAATATTGCCATTGCCCAAAATAGCATGGTTGAAAAACGCTGTGCATCGCGGTATTCTTTTATAACACTATCATTTTCGCTTACGAATGCAATATTAGCGCTGTAAAGCTTTTCTTTTGCCTGCGTGGCTAAAGCTTTGTCGCTATCTGTAATATTTTCCCATGTAATATCAAGCTTTTGAAGCCCCTCGGCATTCTCATCGCGAAGAAGTGAGCGGCTTTTTTGCATATAAGTTGACAATGCAGTTTTTGAAGCTGAGGCATTTTCAAAACTAAAATCTAATTCTGATATGGCTTTTTCACTATGGCTCTCATATGCAGCATTATAGCCATCCTGATGGGGTTCTAAGGTATAGCCCATAATAAAGCCCACAAAACATATGAACATGTATACCGCAATTGCCGCCATAAGCGCCTTGCGGGTGCTTATTTTCTGCGCCACCTTAGCAAACAGTATTGAGCATGGCATGGCGACTATCTGGGTTATAAGCAGCGCTAATATCATACCTACGGCGCCAAGCCCAAGCGCAGTACCGTAAGCAGTGGATACACTTATTATAGTTCCAACGCCATCTATATAGAAGAAATATGCCAGTATGAAAAGCATCATGCCTTTTTCATTCATTATATCTTTAAATGTTAGAAGAACATTTGAAAACACCTGTTTTATTGTAGGTCTAACATCAGTATCCTTATAGTGCTGATGATGCACATTTTTAATAAAGGGAATTGAAAAAACAAGCCACCATACAGAGGTGATTATTATAGAAAATTTCTGTGCAACAGGGCTTCCGTAGCCAAGCCATAGAAGCATAGCTATTGATAGCACAAAGGGTATGGTAGAACCGCCTATATAGCCCATAGCATAGCCCCAGGCGGATACCTTGTCCATGCGATCGTCGCTTGTGACATCTGTTAAAAAGGAATCATAAAATAGATTGGCGCCTGAAAAACCTATTCTAGAAATAATGTAAAATACAAGCATTATTTTCCAGTTATCAGTAAGTGCCAAGAAGAAGGTAAACACCACTCCAAGAAGCATGAAGGAAGTAAAGAGCTTTTTCTTCATACCTTTGTAATCGGCAGCGGCGCCCATAATAGGAGCAAGCAAAGCTATAATAAATGTTGCAATGCTAGTGCCGTAGCCCCACCACATATCCCCGGAAGTGCCGGCAATTGAAACAAAAATCGTGGGGAATATCGCCGCCATAATATTTGTAGCGTATACGCTATTTGCCCAGTCGTATAATATCCAGCTTTTTTCCGCTTTGGTAAAACCTCTATCCTTATTCGTTTTTATAGCGCTCATAAGCCACCTCCAAATAATGCTACAAGGATTGTAGCAATTATACTAAAATATTACAACTGTATTCAACAAATTTCATGTAATAAATAATATAAATTAATTTTGCTTACAACAATTTAACATTATAAATAGTTCTGCATATTTATTCATAGACAGGGCTATGTGTTGTGGGATTTGAAACCACAACCACAAGCTGTGGGAATAAAACTTATCAACAGGAAAAAACATGCAGAAAATATTTATCCACAGCCATCCTTGCAAATAATTAGCTTATATGTTAGTATTCCTCTGTAAGTTGGAGCCTGCCATTGTTATCCACAAAGGCATGGTCTTTACACCGGCAATATTACTGCGGTGTATTTTTTACCCTTTTCTTGATTTTTTATGTATTATTATTACTTGGGGGAACTAGGTTGGAGACTAAAAACATCTGGGCAAACGCATGTACTTTACTCCGTAATGAAATGGCTGAAGTTACATACAAAACATGGATAGAATCCGCGTTAAAGCCTCTTAACATAGTTGAGGATAAATTTTATTTAGAGGCGGTAACAAATTATTACCACCAGTTTGTTTCCTCCCGCTATGAACCTTTGATAACCGATGTTGTATCAAAGGTTGTAGGTAGGAACATAAAAGTTATAATGCTCGCCCCCGAGCAGGCGGAGGATTTCCGCAACGGAAAGCTTAATGAGAATAAAAACACAGCCTATAGTTTAAACCCTAAATATACTTTCAGTACATTTGTAGTTGGCAGCGGAAACCGTTTTGCGCATGCCGCCTCACTTGCAGTAGCCGACGCACCCGCTGACGCATATAACCCCCTGTTTTTATACGGCGGTGTGGGGCTTGGCAAAACTCACCTTATGCACGCTATAGGCCATTATGTTACCAATGAAAAGCCGGGTACAAGGCTAGTGTACTGCACTAGCGAGCAGTTTACCACCGAGCTTGTTTCGGCCATACAATCAAACCGCAACGCACAGTTTAGGGATAAATACAGAGGGGTTGATGTACTCCTTATAGACGATATACAGTTTATTGCAGGCAGAGATTCCACTCAGGAGGAATTTTTTCATACCTTCAACGCTCTACATAATGCAGGCAAGCAGATAGTAATCACCAGCGATAGACCGCCAAAAGAAATAGCCAAACTTGAGGAGCGCCTTCGCAGCAGGTTTGAGTGGGGATTAATTGCCGATATACAACCCCCAGATATGGATACCAGAGTTGCCATACTACGCCAAAAGGCAAAGGATACCAACATGTCTATAGGCGATGATGTTCTTGAAGCCATAGCCCTTCGGGTAGAAAACAATATACGCGAACTTGAAGGCACGCTTACTCGCCTTTCTGCGTACGCAGCTCTTAACGCAACCTTTGATATAACTATGGAACTTGCAGAGGAAGCTCTAAAAGATATATTCATGGAAAGGGAGAGTTACGCCATCACCTGTGAAGACATACTAGATGCTGTAAGCAGCTATTATTCTCTGTCTACAGATGAGCTGTGCGGTCCTAAAAGAAGCCGAAGCATAGCCATACCAAGGCAAGTAGTTATGTACCTTTGTAGAGAATTAACCGAAGCATCGCTCCCCGGAATAGGTCAAATGCTAGGCGGAAGGGACCACAGCACGGTTCTGCACGGTTACAGGCGTATAGAAGAGATGATGGAAAGCACCCCCACCTTGCGCGCAGCAGTTGATGATATAAGCAAAAAGCTAATCAGGTCTTAATTAGTTTACTCACTTCTCCTTTAGTACATACACCCTCCAAAAGCAAAAACACCGCCAGCTAATGCGGTGTTTTTAAATAATTATTTATTAATCTATAGAGTATGGCAACAGGGCTATTGCACGGGCGCGCTTTATAGCAGCTGCTAACTGGCGCTGATGCTTTGCACATGCACCTGACATGCGGCGGGGCGCAATTTTGCCCCTTTCTGTCATATACCTTCTAAGACGGTTTACATCTTTGTAATCGATATACTCAATCTTGCCGGCACAGAAGTCGCATACTCTCCTGCGTGGACGCCTGCCCCTTGGGCGCGGTCTACGCTCTTGACGTGCTTCCGACATAGTATCCTCCTTTTAATTTTAAGGCAATAATTCTTTAGAACGGAAGATCCTCATCATCCACCTGCACAAAGCCGGTATTTCCCTGTTGGGCAGGAATATCGTTATACTGACTATCCCCCTGCTCTCCCCTTGGGGTAAGGAATTCGACTTCATCAGCGGTTACTTCAAGGCTGTATCTTTGCTGACCATCGTTTCCGGTATAGTTCTGCACATAGAAAGTACCAACTACACCAACCTTCCTGCCTTTTGCAAGGTAGCGGTGGCAGTTTTCCCCAAGCTGCCGCCATGCGGAAACTCTAAAGAAATCTGCTTCTTGTTGACCGGCTTCAGCCCCGCCGAAACGTCGCCTGTTGACAGCCACAGTAAACGAACAAACGCTTACACCGTTTGGCGTGGTGCGCAGTTCTGGATCTCGCGTCAGGTTGCCTATTATGAAAATCTTGTTCAAGTGCTGCCTCCTAATTATTCTTCCTGTTGTTCAGGCGCTTCTGCTTCTTGAGCCTTTGGCGAAGCTTCTCTTGCATACATTTTCTGCTGTTGAGCCTTGGGTTTAACTCTGCTTGTTTTAACCTCAATACGGGTTGTAAGGTAACGCAAAATATCGTCGGATATTTCGAGTATACGCTCAATCTCTTTTGGCACTTCAGGATTGGCGGTATATCTTAACAACACATAATGGCCATCGGGTTTATCATTAATCTCGTAGGCTAAGCGGCGTTTTCCCCACTCCTCTACAACTTCTATCTCTCCGCCGTTTTGAGAGATGGTTTCGCTTACGCGTGTAATTAGCGCTTTGCGAGCTTCTTCATCAAGAGCGGTATCGATAATGTAGATTAGTTCATACTTCATTCTTTCACCTCCTCACGGACATTAGGCGCCGCACAAGCGGCGCAAGGATGTGCCACCAAAGTATATTACACTATTTGAACTATAATTGCAAATGCTTGAATGTGTTTTTTGCTTATAAAATTTTTCAGTTGAATATAAAAATGGATTCCCCTTGATAAAAGTAGAAAAATCATGCCGTTTTAAGTTTCAATGCACTTTGCAGCCTCGGAACAAGCAGCGAAGCGGATATAATTTTTACTATATCTCCGGGGATGAACGGTATAACGCAGTAACCTAGACTTTGAATAATACCTATGTTTGTAAGCTTAACGAACCATAATGTGCCAAATGTGTAACAGCCAATAAGTCCAAACAGCATAGCTGCCATTCTTTTTATAGGGCTGTTGGTTTTTTCACGCGAAATGCCTATTATAAGAGTACATAGCAAATAACCTATAAGATAGCCCCCCGTTTTACCAAGCAAGCTTGAAGGACCTGCCCTAAAGCCCGCAAACACAGGCACTCCTACAAGACCTAGTAGCAGGTATATAAGAACGGCAACCATACTCTGTTTTAGGGGCAACAACATAGCGCACATAAAAACCGCAAAAAGCGCTAGGTTTATGGGTACACCCATAGGCAGCGGTATTGCTATCTGCGAACATACCGCTATAAGAGCAACAAACAGTGCTATTTGTGTTATACGCTTAGTATCAACCAATTGTGCCTCCTTAAAATGTTCTCAGTGTTTAAAGTATAATTCCGTCGGTCTATAATTTTCCGTGTATATCAATCATTCGCCTGCCTAATTATTATATTAAGTATAACATCATCGGTACCTTTCATACCGTATTTTGCCATCTCTCCTATATTGCGAACGGTAGTATCTACATTTTTACCCACTATACCATCTAGCGGCTGGAAAACTCTGCCTTCTTTAGCCATTTCATAGGCGGCAAATGCAGTATTAACAGCGGAAATTATCTTAAGAGCGCAGGAATCCTTAGCGCCATCGCATACTATACCACCTGCTGAAACAAGGGAATTTGTTAGAGTACCCTCTATTACATCAAAACTTTCCCCCAGCATATATGCTATTGCACTCACTGATGCAGATGCAGCATTAACTACACTGCAAAACGCTGAAAGCTTGCCTATAAACTGCTTTTGATAAAGCGCAGTCAGGTCTGAAAACGCCAGTGCGCGGAGCATTTTTTCTTCATCTATACCTAGCTTTTTAGCAACATAAACTACAGGTACCGAACAAGTTATGCCTTGATTGCCGCTACCGCAGCATATCATAGCGGGGAGTTCACAGCCGCCCATTCTGGCATCGCTTGCGGCAGCATTGTATGCAGCTGCCTGCATAAAAATATTATCACCCGCGCTTTTAAGCATAGTCCTGCCAACCTGTTGCCCCCAAGGGTTATTCATACCTTCCTTTGCTATTGCTGTATTCATTTCCGCCTGTTTCTTTAGCCTATCGTATAAATCCTTGTTTTTACTAAAATCAACAGTGTCGGCAAATTCTTTTATGCTTTCAAGGCTAAGAAAATCCAGCGTGTCTTGACTGTCAGACTCTTCTTTAGCTGTAACTTGTTTTATAATCTCCCCATCTAAAGATAAGCAGCTTATATTGTCATGCGCTTTTTCTATTGTAGCTTCCGCAATATGGTTATCCGTTTCAACACGCACTTTAACATATACGCCGCTTTCCTCCTTAGCATAATGAAGGCTTACCTTTCCATCTTCAATAAGCCTAACAGCGGAGGATAACACCTCATCATCTACCGCCGAAAGTACTTCTAGCTTTTTGTCGGGGCTTTTAGTCAGCACTCCCAAAGTCGCTGCAATAAGAATGCCTTTTCTGCCTCCCGATGCGGGTACGAATACAGAATTAGCATTTTTAATCATAGACCCGCTCGCATATATAAGTATTTTTCGGGGTGTTTCTTTCGCCAATTGCCCCGCCGCGGCGCCCGCCAGCGCGATGGCAATTGGCTCAGTACAGCCCATCGCCGGCTTAAGTTCAGCCAGCAGTAGCTCTTTAAAAGCCTTCATTTTTACCTCCCGTTTAACATTTGCATACTATGCAATTGTTTTCTTGGCAATAATGGTACACTTCATTTTCGTTTTCGTCAACGGGAATAAACGGGGTCAGTAATTGCATGGATTTTAGGCTCCTCTCCTTAATATCACGTTAAGTGTTTCCGCTTATAATATTTCACCAACAGTTTTACTCCTAATATAAACACAAATCCCCCAAGCAGTATAAATGCTATCCATATAGCGTTCCAGTAATTTGAGCTTGTATCGAACATCCATAGCAATAGTTTTTGCCAAAATTCAATTCCTGTGGCTATTGCAAATAAATCAAAAAGCAAATAACAGCCACCGCAAATATATATCCATCTCCACCAGTGATTATATTTACGCTCTCTAATAAAAGTTACTATTCCAACAACACACAGTATTGCAAGCAATCCCATTATAAGAAAATACGCTGTTCCTTTATTTTCCATAAGCCCTAACCAAAAAGAAGCGTAGACCTCCCTATCAAAAAGCGCCCATATTCTATGTAAATGGAATAAGCCGAAGAATATAAAGAACCATGGCTCCCAAGCGTATATCTTTTTCATAGAATAATCTCCATATGTAAACAATTGAATGTTTGGTTCATTTTGAAGGTACATTTATTACAAATGCCTTAGAATAGCCGTTGTAATCATCAGCAATTTCTATACTTGCTACATGTGCTTTAGCAATGGAATCCGCTATTGCAAGCCCAAGACCGCTGCCTTCGGAGCTTCTAGAATCGTCCTGCTTTACAAAGGGCTTAAATAACTTATCCTGCACGGCTTTAGGTATTTTTTCCCCATCATCTGCAATGGCAATTTCAATATAATTATCGCATTCTCTAATACTGACCTGTATTTTTGTTCCTAGCTTATTGTGCTTAATTGCATTTTGAAATAGGTTAGAAACAAGTCTGCGCATCTCTTTCTTTGATACCTGCGCATATAGCGGCGTTTGTGGTATATCAAAATCAAGTATTATTCCATTTGCTTGAGCCAAATCATAACAATCACTTATCACCTCCTGCACAAGTGCTACAATATCCGCTCTTTCCTTGTGCATTTGGGGTATACCAGAGCTTAAGTTTGTGTACAAGAACAGCTCGTCAAGAAGCATAGTAACTTGGTCGCTCTTTCTATCTATTAGCTTAAGTACATTAGTCTCATCATCTTTCTTCACTTTCCCATCAACCAGCGCACGAGTATAGCCCTTTACAGATGTCATAGGCGTCTTTATATCATGCACAATAGATGAATAAAGCAGATTCTGCTCTTCCCTTTGCCTATTGTTTTCTATTTCAAAAGCCTTTTTTGTTTGTCTCCAAAATAGATAAGCAGCAAGTGCAACAAAGGAAATATCAAGAGTTAAGTTAAGGGCTATAAACAGAGCAAACTGCAAAGGCGTTTCAAGCCTTGGTTCAACAAACATATTAGAGATAGAATCGGTTATAGACACAGCTAATGAAAGCAGGAGTACGGCAACAATAAAGTTTCGGAATACGGTTTTTTGCAGCTGTTTCATAAATATTTACTCCTCTTTGCAAAAGCGGTAACCAAGCCCTCTAATTGTCTGAATACGATCCGCCCCAACCTTAGAGCGCAGGCGGTTAATTATAACATGAATAGAATTATCGTCATAAAAATATTCCACTTCCCAGCCCGCTTCATATATTTGCGACTTGGCGAATACTCTTCCGGCATTCTGCATAAAAAGGCGTAAAACCTTAAATTCAACACTGCTTAATTCATATGTTTCATCTTTCACTTTTAGCATACAGCTTTCAAGACTTAGTGTGATATCTCCTATGGTAATTTTGTTCTCGTGCGCAGCTTTGTTGCGCAACCTTGCTTTTACTTTTGCCAATACTTCAAGCGGCTCAAAGGGTTTCGTTATATAATCATCCGCCCCTATATCGTAAGCTAAAAGCCTATCACTAAGGGAAGTGCGAGCGGATATTATAAGTATGGGCTTATGAAAACTATCTCGAATCCGCTTTATTAAATCAAGTCCATTTAATTTTGGCATCATAATATCAAGAAGAATAATATCAATAGCCTCTTTTTTAAGTATATCAAGTGCCTTTAAGCCGTCGCTTGCTTCAAATATTCGGTATGTTTCATCATGCAAGTATAGCTTAAGTAAGTCGATTATGGGCTGCTCATCATCGCAAATTAAAATGTTATATTCTTCCATACCTGCCTCCTTAGCTAAATTATTTCACCTGTATATTATACCCAAAATTTATAGGTTTGGAAAAACAATACTGTAATAAGCGGCAATAATATTATTGCCGCTTTAAGCATATCTTTTAAGCTGTTCTTTTTATGAGCTTTTGCCAAAAGCTGGTATATGAAATTTGCAGCGACAATCAGCATAGCAAACATAAGAAAAACACATATGGCGCAAACCTTTTCATATACATAGAAATCTATAAAAACCCAAAAGTAAAAGAATATTGCTGATATTGCCATGGCGAAGGTTAGTGCAATATTATTTAATAGCGCATAATGAGAAATACTTTTCTTCCTAAGCTTATTAATTAAAGCTAACATGCTGTTTACTATACCGTAAATAAACACCAGAAGTGCGGCAATTATAAGGAAAGCAACAGTCGCAATTTCTATTATGCTAAGCTTTTCATAATCCGTAGTATAGGATTCTAATATATTGCTATCCCGCACCTTATATATGTTGTTCGCAAGTCCATTGTGGCTATCCTGCCTGTAAATACCATTGCCAAGGCTGTAGATATCAAAATCCAACAATGATACTTTGAACTTGCCTTCACTATCGCCTTTTTGGATTGGTATTAATTGTGAAGCGTATGAGGCAATACGACCTAAGCCCTCCTTAAAACCTCGTTTTGAGCAGTAAATACCGGTGATATCTTCATCAGGAACAATATCTATATTAGGCGAGCCATAAAGCAGTTCTAATAATCCGTAGTTATAACTAACTTCCCCAACTTCATTGCTCATAACAACTATACCTGTTTTACTTTCAGTATCAAACCAAAGAGAGGAAGTAAAGCCCTGCGTATTTCCACCATGACCTAAAAGCTTTGTGCCGTAATCTATGCTCCAAAGTCCATGGTGTATGCGGCTATCACCCGCTCCCTTGTAATAAAGGCTTGGCGAAGTCAATTCTTCCATAGTAGATTGTTTTTTGAAAAGCTTTGTATTGGCACTTGTAAATTCTTTAGCGAACAGCATAAAATCATTTAGTGTACCTGCACATGCTCCTGCTGGATATAATGCAATATGTACATACACAGCGCCAAAGGATTCTTTGCTGTCCTCATAATAGCTATAGCTTTTAGTTTCCGCTCTCTTTTTTGCAACCCAAGGATTATCTGTCCACCCGGGTTTTATAGAAGTATGCTTCATATTAAGTACGCTGAATATATTTTTATTAACATATTCATAGAAAGGCATACCGCTTACGCATTCCACTATATAACCCGCAAGCGCCGCACCGTAATTGCTGTACGCAGTTACCGTTCCGGGTGCATATATTTGCGATGGCTCACTAATACGCAATGCCTGCGCAAGCTCAGGTATCTCTTTTACCTCTGCATACTCACCAAAAAGTATTTCCTGAAAACCCGCCTGGTGGTTCATTAGATGCAGCATGGTTATAGGCTCAGAGTAACGCAGCTTTGTTAAAAAGCCTTGCGGCAGATAATTTGTGATATCTTCATTTAAATCAATTTTTCCCTCTTCTACAAGCTGCATAACGCTAACCCAAGTTATTACTTTAGTTACTGAACCCCACTCAAATACGGTTTCTTCATCAACCGGGCATTTGTTTTCTACATCGGAGTAACCATAATATTTTTTGTAAATCGGTTCACCCTTTTCAAATACAGCCAGAGCCAAACCTGCCGTACCTCCTTTTCTTGCTTCCATATAGTTTTCTATTGCCTTAGGTATATCCTCTTTTGAAATAGCCATAGCCATTGCTGGAGATTTGCTGCCTATTAGTAAAACCAAGCAAAGTGTTAGGGTTAAATAGATATTTTTTGTGTTTTTCACTTGTAATCCCTCCTAAAAGTATCTTTCATTAGGGATTATAGCAAGCCAAGCTTTCTTAACTCTTACAAAAGCTTAACCGAAGCTTATTTTTTATATTGTTCATTTGTGTAAACAGAGAATTTATCAACATTTACAGAAATACTAAGGACACTTCCATATAGCTATACTATTCGGAAGTGTCCCTGTTTACTAGCATTTATTTAGCCTTTATTCGGTTTTCTTTGCTTATAAGCGTACTAATTAAGTTTTGGGAACGAAAAGCGGGTATGTTTTTTTATCAAAGCATTCACTTTCTTTGATTATCATATCTTCTCCGAAACTATCCTCTCCTATGCTGCAACAGCTTCCGGCAGCATTAGCACATTTTGGATATCTATCGCATTTAAAGCTATAGCACTTTCTATTTTGTTTCACTTTAGTATTTCTTAGGATAAAATCCGCTCGGGTTGTAGTTTAAGTTTATCATTATGTTCTTCTTTTGCGTGTAGTGGTCTAGTATCACCTTATGTGTTTCTCTACCAATTCCGGATTCCTTATATCCACCAAAGGGGGCATGGTCAGGTATCTGGTTGTAGGTATTTACCCACATACGCCCTGTTTCTATGTTGCGAGATACTCTAATTGCCCTTGCAATATCCTTTGTCCATACGGCGCCGCCAAGCCCGTATATAGAATCATTTGCCATTTTGACTACTTCGTCTTCATCGTGGAATTTAATCACGCAAGCTACGGGACCGAAAATCTCTTCCTGCGCGACACGCATGTCGTTTGTGACATTTGTAAGCAATGTCGGTCTCATGAAGCTGCCTTTTGCAAGCTCGCCATCTTCTATCCTATAGCCACCACAGGCGACGGTTGCGCCCTCAGCCTTTCCGATTTCAACATAGTCCAGTATCTTTTTGAGCTGACCGCTATTAATTTGTGAACCCATTTGAGTTTCAGGGTTAAACGGGTCGCCCACATTGATTGCGTTGAAGGCTTTTATTAGAGCGTCTACGAATTTATCATAGAAGGTGTCCTGTACGAAAATACGGCTGCCTGCACAGCAAACCTGCCCTTGGTTGAATAGTATGCCTAGCTGAGCGCCATCTATGGCTTGGTCAAAATCGCAGTCATCAAAGTATATATTTGCGCTCTTGCCGCCAAGTTCAAGCGTTGAGGGTATAAGCCTCTCCGCCGCTGCAAGCGCTACGGTTCTGCCTACTTCTGTTGAGCCTGTGAATGCAAGCTTCCTAAGACCCTTGTGGTCAAGCAAGTATTGACCTGCCTTTGAACCTGAACCTGTTACAACATTGAATACGCCCTTGGGCAGAATATCTTCAGTAAGCCTTGCAAGTTCAAGCACAGAGAGAGAAGTTGCGCTTGAAGGCTTGAAAACGGTACAGTCGCCGGCGGCGATAACGGGTGCAAGTTTCCATGCGGCCATTAGGAACGGGAAGTTCCAAGGCACTATCTGACCTACAACGCCAATAGGCTCTCTTAATATTACGGAGAGGAAGCTTTCGTTAAGTATGGTGGCCTCACCCTCTTCTGCCAGTATGCAGCCGGCAAAATACCTGAAATGCGAGGAGGCGGCAGGAATGTCAATAGCAAGGGTTTCACGGATAGGTTTTCCGTTATCTCTCGTTTCTACTTCAGCAAGCCATTCTTTATTTTCGTCAATTACATCAGCTATTTCATTTAAAATAGCGGCTCTTTCAGCGGGAGTTGTTTTTTTCCAAGTTTCAAAAGCTTTCCATGCGGCATTTACCGCGTCGTCTACATCCTGCCTTGTTGCCTGTGCGCAAAGCGCTAGATGCGTGCCGTCAATTGGGCTTTTAGCTTCGAATGTTGCGCCGTCAGATGCGTCGCGCCATTGTCCGTCAATATACAGCCCGTACTTTTCCAGTAGTTTGTTGCTCATTACTTTTCCTCCTTTCGTAATAATGAGTATTGAGTTTTTACAAGTCTACTGTATCACACATTTTTGTATTTGTCAACCAAAAAGTGGACATTTTTTCAATTGTAATGCGGAATTTTATTCCATTTTTTGCATTTTTTCGTGATTTTATCTGTTTTTTTATCCTAAATAAATACACCTAGATATATAACATTGGAGAGCATAAATAGGACAATTCAAGGATATTTTTCAGTTTTATGTTAATTTTTACAAGCGCGAAATTTAAAGAAAAAATATTTGCTTATACTTTTATTTTACTGCTATTACTTCAAAAAGGGTACAATTATATTTCTCATAATCATATTCATAAGAAAATTCATTTTCATTTATAGCTACTTTTGAATAATCGGATAATAATTGTTCCAGCTCGTTTTTTGTTGAGTAGTGGTGAGGGATATCTTCCTCACCTTCCCTTCCGCCGAGCTTAGTACCCGGTTCTATTTCCTTACCAATTTTATAGCTTGAATCGTTTACAGATAGTATGTCAAAAAACACCTTACCACCCGGTTTAAGTACTCGAATTATTTCGGATATAGTGCTTTTAACTCCGCTAAGTTTTTGATGATGAATAGTTGATAAACAAATGACTACATCAAAAGTATTATCTTGAAGCGGAATATCTGTCATACTTCCCATAGCAATATTAATCTGTAAACTATATTCCTCAGCTTTTTTCTTTAGAAAAACAAGCTTTTTTGAATCAATATCTAAAGCGGTTACTGCCCAACATAAAGATGCCATAAATAGAGATTTTTGACCATACCCACAGCCTAAATCAAGAACTTTTATCTCTTTATTTTTAGGGAAACTATCAATAAAGGCTCTAAACAATTTTGAAAAGCTTATCCCTTTTACCCCAAACATTTCTTTAACTTCCAGATGTTCCATCTATTATCACTCATTCCAAATACATATTAAGACATAAAAAAAGAACGCCTCGGAATATATCTACTTCGGCGTTCAGCGCTTGGAGGCGCCATCCGGATTCGAACCGGAGAATAAAGGTTTTGCAGACCTTCGCCTTACCACTTGGCTATGACGCCAATATGGAGCGGTAGACGGGGCTCGAACTCGCGACCTCCACCTTGGCAAGGTGGCGCTCTACCAACTGAGCTACTACCGCATGTGGTGCCTTGGGGCGGAATTGAACCACCGACAACCTGATTTTCAGTCAGGTGCTCTACCAACTGAGCTACCAAGGCATATGGCGACCCGGAAGGGGCTCGAACCCTCGACCTCCAGCGTGACAGGCTGGCATTCTAAACCGACTGAACTACCGGGCCATGGTGGGAGCAACAGGACTTGAACCTGTGACCCCCTGCTTGTAAGGCAGGTGCTCTCCCAGCTGAGCTATGCTCCCCCACCAGCGTGCCGTTGAGCGACGCTAGGATATAGTACACTATCTTAAATTGTTTGTCAATATCTAAAACGGGAAAAATACAAAATGGTTGAAGTTTTTTAGCATACCGATTACTTGAATAATACTGATATGTAATGCCCCTTTGTCAAGGGGGTCTGATCCTTGAAAAGATCATTTACCAAAATGCATGGAAGCCCATTGATACAAATCCGGCCTTGGCCATTCTGATATACGCGGATTGGATAC
>JAAYRU010000037.1 GCA_012518615.1 Christensenellaceae bacterium
AAAGGATTTGCCAAAGTTCAAGCGGAACTAAGTGAAATGTTCGAAAAAATCGCTTCCCCCTAGGGGGAAGCAGCTGATGGCTTAGCAATATTTACAAGAAGGGTTACACAAAACTATTGACACTACCAGTTCAAACTTCTCCATAGACTTGCTTATATTACACTAGTATTTTATGTTGACAATTAGCGTTTTATCAATTACACTCTTTTTTAGAACTAAACAATATTCTAAAAGACCAACCATTTGTAATTAGGGGGGTGAAGAAAAGGGCATAAGCAGGGAAGTATTAAGTTAGGTACTATACTAATATTATGGTGTTTGGATTCTATTATTTTGGAATTACTACGCCGACTATAGGGTATAGAAAGATGGTTTAGGCTCTGAAAGCAAGTTAGTATTTAGGATTAGCGATAGTAGTTCGTTAGGTTGCTTTTCTTTGAGAATCGCAAAGAAAATTATGTATAACATACTTGAGGTTGCGCTCTCTTTCTGAACATTCTTAACTATTACACATGGATGTGGTTCTAACTGGGGTTTTGCACGATGTCCCTGATTTGAAACACCGTGACTATATAATATTAGGAGAAATTAGAGCAATGAAGAAAACAATTAGTATTATTCTGGCATTGATACTGTGTATGTCCGCGTTGAACCTTGCAATGGGAGCCGGGTTGACACCTGGAACCTATGAAGTGTCTGCGGACGGTTTTGTGGGCAAGATCGTTCTGGATGTAACGGTCGATGAAAAAGGTATAACCGGTATCGATGTTAAAGAAAGCAGCGAAACGCCTGAATTTGGCGGAAAGGCATTGCCCACCCTTGTTGAAGCTGCTACTAGCACTGGCGCTTTTACTGTTGATACTGTTACAGGTTCAACCGTTACTTCAAACGCTTTTAATGCTGCGCTAGCTGTAGCAGAAAAGTTAGCAAAGGGTGAATCTGTAGAGGTTTCCACTGAAACTACATTAGCAGATGGCACATATTCTGCCACTGTGCCCTCCCTTATTGACATTGAGGGTCTGGTAAATGTTGGAGAGCTTACGCTAGAGGCGACTTTTAAGGATAACAAAATCGAAAAAATTACCGTGCCTAAATATACGGATACTCAAGTAATCGGTGGCATTGCATTTGAGGTCCTGACAGAGGAGATTATTAAGAACCAGTCCACAGCTGTAGATGTACTCTCCGGCGCAACTGTTTCTTGTAGGGCTTTCCTTAATGCACTTGATGAGTGTATTGTACAGGCTGGTGGCGATCCTTCTGCCTTAAAAGCGCGCGCACTTCCCGAACACGTTCCTGAGAAGATTACCTATGATACGGACATAGTTATTGTAGGTGCTGGCATGGCAGGTCTATCCGCTGCAATTGAAGCAGTGGATTTAGGCGCGGATGTAATTATTTGTGAAGCGCAGGATGTGTTCTCTAACTCTACTAGCCGTTCCGTAGGTGAGGTGATGGGGGCTAATACAGCGGCTCAGAAGGCAGAGGGAATAGAGGATAGTGTAGATGCTTTCTACGACGATATCTATTCCTTGTACAAGGACGAGCCGGCGTTAGACCCTGCACTTCTGCGCAAGATGACAGATGAGTCTACTGCTTTGAATGATTTCCTGCTTGATAATGGATGGGAAGTCGGTAGCTTAGTAAATGTTTCAAACAAGGGTGTGCGTGCAACCAAGCGTGGCCATATCTCCAAGGGCGCGGGCTCCGGTCTTACTAATGCCTTGGTCGATTCCGCTCGCAAAAAGGGCGTAAACATTCTGTTGGGAACAACAGTAGATAAGCTGTTAAAAAATGAAGATGGTGCCTTTGTTGGTGTTCATGCAACTACCAAAGGAGGCGATGACATCATAGTCAATGCCAAGGCAACTGTTGTCTGTACTGGCTCCTATTCCGCCAATCCCGAGATGCTTGCACGGCTTAACCCGAAGATGGATAATATCGAAATTTTGGTTGGTAGTGGTGATGGTTCCGGTTATACAATGCTGGAAGAAGCTGGAGCGGATATGATTGAACTAGAATATATTGCCATGATGTTCTACTTCTACGGTGCCGGTTGGACTGAGTTTCCCGAGCTTATTCCTCAGTCTCCTACTATTCCCAACTGTGAAGTGCTTTCTGTGGATGGTTCTGGTAGGCGTGTTGTTTCTGAGGACGATTTCACCTTTGAATACACTAAGCTCAACTATGAAGCGGGTTACAACGAGGGTTATTGTATCTACGGTCAAGCTACTGCTGATAAGTATCCGATTATGACTCGCCTTGGTCTCACCACCAAAACACACAAAGGTCTTCCCTTTGGCTATAAAGAGGATACTGTTGAAGCGCTTGCAGCTCATGTTGGGTTTGAACCTGAAGTTCTAAAAGCAACTGTAGACCGCTATAATGAGCTTTGCGCAAAGGGTGTAGATGAGGACTTTGGCAAAGAGCCTCAGTATCTCGTTCCGATCGAAGCACCATACTATCTCCTGCGCATGCCCATGATATGCACCGATGGTTATAATGGCGCGCGTATCAATGAACATGCTCAGGTTATCGATAAAAATGGTCAGCCCATACCCGGTCTTTACGCTGCTGGCGCTGTAGCATGTGCGCAGGTAACAAATATAAACTACTTTGGTTGCGGAACTATGTTGCTAAATTGCGGTGTATTTGGTCGCGCTGCTGCGAACCATATTGTAGACACTATGCTAAGTGCAGAGTAAATACTATATGAGTGTAGTTTTGCTAGTGTTAAAATCTTGCTAGTGAATCAATGAAAAACCGGGAGCTTTTGAATTTATATGGAGGTTCCCGGTTCTTTTTTATCCAAAAACAATTCCTGTGGCACAACAATCTCAGCATACAGAGCGTAGAGTCAAGAGTGTTCAAGTAAGTTATGCATATTTAGAAAATTTATTAGAAAGAACAAATAAGAATAATAAGAGCAGTCATCACGCTTGCTTTTTTGTGTGAATAGGAGTAGAATTAACATATAATAAAACAGGAGGAAAAATATGAGTAATCTAAAGACCCGCCGCGAATTTCTAAAGAGTACTGGTAAGGTGGCAGCTGGCGTTGCTGCGTATTCTGTGCTTAACCCCGTAATTGGAGCGCTTTCAGAGGGAAAAGCCGAACATCCCTTTCCTTATGTAAAGCTTGACCCTGCCAAGGCAGAGGAGCGTGCTTATAACAGCTTCTTTACCAAAGGCGGCTGTTGTGCTGCAGTTGCAGACGCCCTAATTGGCGAACTTGCAGATGTAGTGGGAAGCCCTTTCGATGGCATACCTATTGACCTTTTCAGAATAGGCGCTGCTGGATATTTTAACGGAAGCCTATGTGGCTCACTGGGCGGTGCAGTTCATGCCATAGGTCTAGTGTGCCCGATAGACGATGCGAAAAAGCTGATGAATGATCTTTTTGCCTGGTACCGTAAAGCGGAATTCCCATACTATCAGCCCAAGGATATGGAGCTTGAAAAGACAGTTTCAAACTCCATAAACTGCATGGAATCAGTAGGCAAATTTATGGAAGCAAATGAACTAAAGATGGGTGATGAGCCTCGTCTTGAACGCTGTGCATGCCTATCAGCGGACGTAGCAAGGAAAACTGTAGAGCTTCTAAACGAGCATTTCGGTCTGTAATCAGCCCACAAAACGCCCCGATAGCTCGGGGCTTTTTGTATATGTAAAGTTATTTTTATATCCTTTAATGCAAGCCCTAAAGCGGCATATATGCCAACAAACACTAATGTATATTATGGCTGGATTTATACATGTGGATAGCTTTACCACTGCTTTTTGGAACTGTGTTTAATTTTGTGGTGTAAATCTAGTTGGTTTTAGTATAGTTAAATAGGGTCTACTGAACAATTACCGTTTTCAATTTTATTCCTGTAAAGAAACCTGTAAGCAAGTTCATCATCTCTAATTTTCTGTACCAAGAAGGCGATAAAAGGCTTCTTTGAAATAGCGCAAAAAGAAGCTCTCGCAGGCGCTTCCATAGGTTCATCGTCAGAACACATACATGAATGGTCACTTCGCTTGTTTCCTGCAACCGTTCCATCACTAAATTCAAGCCATAGCGCCGTTTGCCTACACCAAAGGAGGACTCTATCGCACTGCGTTCCCCGGATTCCAACCGTTCCTCTAGCAGTTGTTGACGATACAATTCCTTGTCCTTAGGCGGACGCCCAAGCTTAGGACCCGACATTCGGATACCGCGTTCCTTGCAGTACTTCAAGTTATCTCGGTTGCGATACACTTTATCAGCCAATAT
>JAAYRU010000038.1 GCA_012518615.1 Christensenellaceae bacterium
CGATGACGATGAAGATGACGACAACGATTATGATGGCGATGACGATGATGATGACGACAACGATTATGATAGCGATGACGATGATGATGATGACAACGACGATGATGACGATTGATAATGAAAAAACTAAAAATATCTCAGTGTTATATTTTATGCGCCATATGGTAAATCCATTGGCGCATAAGCGTTTTCTTGTGCGTCTTTTCCGCTTTGGCGTTGCCTTGCTCAGTCAGCATAGGATCCACTATGCATCCTTCACAAGTCTTAGCCAAACCGAAAAATTCGCTACAATAAAATCGCTGTTCTAAAAGCAAAAAAGTATTAGCGAAAGCCAAACATGGCTTGTAAGAAAAATGTTAGAAAACTAACAAAAGGCTTATGGATTATTACTGGACTGGATATAATACAATTACGCTGTGCTGAACACCTGCAGGCAGCACCGTAAAAAGACTAAGTAAGAAAGGAACAAGAACCAATGAAAAAATTTTTTGCAACAATACTAGCACTTAGCATGATGCTATCCACAGCGGCATTCGCCGCAGGCGAAAGCCCCCAGGAGCTGGAAGCCCGCAAACAGGTACCGGCAACCGCAGTACTTACCTCTACCGATTCTGATGGAAACACTACCGACTACTATTACAAAGACAAGGTATCTAAAACCAATTATAAGGTTAGCGTATCAAAAGAACCTCTTCAGGTAATAAGCACTGCCTCAAAGGTGGCGGGCAATAAAGGTGGCAGAGCCGTTGTATTAAGCCAACAGCAGGCGGAAGATATGGCAAAGGAATATTATGCCGGCGCCAATGTACTTGGAAGCTTTGTACGCAAAAATGATGACCGCTTTGAATATCTCGTACTTTTTGATATAGGTGACGGTCGCCTTTACCGCTCAAGCCTAAACGCGGAAAACGGCAAACTAATAGGCACGGGAGTAAAGTTTTCATCGGCAACGGAAGGCGAAATAGCACTTTTTGAAGCGGCTGCCAACGCAAAAGCATTGAGACCCGATGGCCATATTATGGACATAGAGCTTGAACAAAAAGATGGCAAACGCGTTTATGAAGTAAAAATTTGGGAAAACAACAAAGAAGTAGAAATAAAACTGGATGCAGTTACCGGAGAGCTTGTAGAGCAAGATGACACTAAAGCAGCCAAGAGCGTACCTGCCCAGAGCTATAAAGAAGGTGTGGAGCTTACCAATATAGATGATGACGATGCCAATGTTGTTGATGAAGTGAAAGATGCTACTGACGCTGTTGACGAAGTGAAAGATGCTACTGACGCTGTTGATGAAGTGAAAGATGCTACTGACGATGACGACGATAACGACGACGACGATAACGACGACGACGATAACGACGACGACGATAACGACGATGATGATGACGATGATAATGATAACGACGACGACGATAACGACGATGATGATGACGATGATAATGATAACGACGATGACGACGACGATGATGACGATGATGGGGATGATGACTAATTATCTCAAATGCTAAACAAAAAAGCGCCGTACAATTCGGAGCTTAAAACCAAAAACATAGCGGTTCCTGCGATTATACCGGAATCGCTTTGTATTTTCCCGTTGTTGGGAGTATATAAAAAAGTTAGTTGATTGCATTGTGGCTTAATAATCCCTTGCGTTTTTTAGAAAGCAGAATAATCAAAATCTTTCTATGCTTATGTAAAACATTTGTAAATTGCCCTTAAAAGCCATTTTAAGATTTTAAAAGCTGTGGTATAATAAGATATCGAGGGATGAGCGCGAGCTTTTTTCTTGACGATTTTATTATATAGGAGGGGTATTTTTATGCAAATGTTGAATATCGGTTTTGGTAATGCCGTCAAAACGGAACGGATTATATCTATAGTGGCTCCAGATTCCGCCCCAATACGCCGCATGGTGCAGGATGCCAGAGAGAACAAAAACCTTGTCGATGCCACAAGCGGCAGGCGCACAAGAGCTGTTGTAATAATGGACTCTGGGCATATAGTATTATCAAGCCTACAGCCTGAAACCCTAACCAACCGCATACACGATAAGGGGGACTAAGCCTTGAAGGAAGTGCGCAAAGGCATGTTGATAGTAATCTCCGGTCCCTCAGGTACGGGCAAGGGTACGCTCTGCAATAGGCTACTTCATAATGATACCAGCCTTCGCTTTTCAGTTAGCGTAACGACCCGCGCAAGGCGGGAGGGCGAGATAGACGGAGTACACTATCATTTCATAAGCGAGCAAAAGTATGATGAACTGCTTAAGCAGGACTGCTTCCTTGAACATGCCACTGTGCACGGACATAGATACGGCACACTTGAAGCCCCGGTAGATGAGGGGATAGAAAAAGGTCATAATATACTACTTGATATCGACCCGCAAGGCGCAATAAGCGTTATGGATAAAAGACCGGACTGCGTGTCCATATTTATACTTCCCCCAAGTTATGAGGCGCTGAGAGTTCGCTTGCACACGCGCAACACGGATGACCCTGAGGAAATAAAAAGGCGTCTTAATAACGCGAGGGGAGAGGTTGAAAAACTATCCCGCTACCAATACGCGGTTGTAAATGATGACTTACAAATGGCTTACGAAAAGCTGAGCCATATAATATCTGCGGAAAAACAGCGTACCAACAGGTATTTTCCCGCAATAGAGGATTTTTAGGAGGAAAAATGGCTATAAACGAACCCAATCTCGAAGAGCTGCTTGAAAAAAACCCAAGCGCATATACGCTGGTTGTTGAAGCGTCAAAGCGTGCGAGGGAACTTATAGACGGAGCTCAGCCCCTAGTTGAGCCCGGCAAAAAGAAACCCCTTAGCATAGCGATAGAAGAAATAAACAGAGGGCTTATAACCTCTCATAGGAAGCTGTCAGAAGAGGACTAATATGCCTTCTCTATCCGGTAAAAATGTAGTTATGGGCGTAACTGCGGGCATAGCTGCGTATAAGAGCTTAGCTGTGGTTTCCGGTCTTAAGAAGCTCGGCGCTGAAATCGATGTAATTATGACTGAAAACGCCTGCAACTTCGTATCTCCGCTAAGCTTTCAAACGCTAAGCGGCAGACCCGTAACTGTGGATATGTTCAAAGAACCCGCGTTTTGGGAAGTTGAGCACATAGCACTTGCCAGAAAGGCAGACGTGTTTTTGGTTGCGCCCGCAACCGCGAACTTTATAGGTAAATATGCAAACGGCATAGCGGATGATATGCTTACAACCACTGTGCTTGCAACTAAGGCCTCTGTTGCGCTTGCTCCTGCAATGAATACAGCCATGTGGGAGCATATTGCTGTGCAGGAAAACATTTCAAAGCTTAAACAAAGGGGCGCACTCTTTATAGGTCCAGCAAGCGGAATGCTCGCCTGTGGGGAAGTGGGCGCGGGGCGCATGGAAAGCCCCGAAGAGATAATAAAATTTGTAAGCGATAAGCTCCTCTATAAAGAAGATCTTAAGAATATAAATATAATAGTAACCGCAGGCCCCGCAAAGGAAGCAATAGACCCTGTGCGCTTTATAAGCAACCATTCATCAGGTAAAATGGGCTATGCTATAGCTGATGCTGCAAAAGCTCGTGGCGCAAATGTAACTTTGGTTTCGGGCGCATCTTCTCTCCCTGTGCCAAAGGGAGTAGAATTTTTGCCCTTTAACAGCACGGCGGATTTGCTTTCAATAATGCAGAGCAATTACTCAAGGGCGGATATTATTATACAGGCAGCCGCTCCAGCGGATTTTACCCCTAAAGAAGTTTCGCCAATTAAAATTAAAAAAGCTGGCAGGGAAACTATATCATTAGAACTTTCGCCTACTGTGGATATAGCAAAAGAAATAGGCGAAAAAAAACAAAGCGGGCAAGTGTTCATAGGCTTTGCCGCCGAAACAAACAATGGAAATGAAAATGCTATCCGTAAGCTTGATGATAAGAATTTAGATTTAATTGTGCTAAACGACATCACCCAAGAGGGCGCGGGTTTTAATGGGGATACTAACATAGTGTGCTTTATTACTAAAGATGGCAGTGAGCAGCTCCCCCTTATGACAAAACAGGAAGTCGCCCATAAACTGCTTGATAGGGCGCTTAGCATGTACAAAGGGAAAAGCTTAAAGGCATGAGCGCCTTTTGCGATGTATGTGTTGATATTGCGGTAGCGGATACGAACCGCGCCTTTACATATTCTATACCTGAAAACATGCGCGTACTTGAGGGTATGCGCGTTATTGTGCCCTTTGGCTCAAGGAAGGTGGAGGGCATAGTTCTTGCTCTTAAAGATGAGGCGCAGGTTGAATTAAGCCGTATAAAACCTATAATTAGAACGCTTGAAGATTATACTGCCATACTGCCGCCACTTATGCAGCTTGCAAAGGAGATGGCGGATAAATTCAACTGCCCGCTTGCCGCTACGCTTCGCCTTATGGTGCCCGCGCAGCTTAGAAAAAGCCGAGTAAGCGTAAAAAACGAAAAATTCGCGAGGCTGCTTGTTTCGGGCGAGGATATTAAAAAGGCTAGGGAAAGCCAATCTCGTGCGCCAAAGCGTCAGCTTTTAATTGACCTTATGTCAGATGGCGAGGAGCATAGTTTATCTACACTAAGGCTGCTTGTGCGCTCCCCGCTTCTTGCGCTTCAAAAGCTTGAGGAACAGGGCATAGTAGAAATTTTTGAAAAAGAAGTATTCAGAAAGCCTTATCCTGCGGGGCTTGTAAAAACTGAAGACCCTATACTTACTCCCGGGCAGGAGGAAGTGCTGTCTGAAATAATACCCGCAATAAATAGAGGGCAAGGTTCTTTTTTGCTGCACGGGGTAACGGGCAGCGGCAAAACAGAGGTATATATACGAGCAGTTCGCCATGCGTTAAAGCTTGGCAAGACTGCAATAGTGCTGGTTCCCGAAATAATATTAACCCCGCAGATAGTATCTTGGTTCATATCCCGCTTTGGCGATGTTGCGGCAGTGCTGCACTCCAGATTGTCAGCGGGGGAGCGCTATGATGAGTGGCGCAGGCTGCGCCTTGGCGATGCAAAGGTGGCTATAGGCGCAAGGAGCGCTGTGTTTGCTCCACTCCAAAACCTTGGTATAATAATAGTGGATGAGGAGCATGAGCAGAGCTATAGCTCTGAATCCAGCCCCGCATACGATGCAAGGGAGGTTGCGTTAAGCCGCTGTAAAAGGGAGGGAGCGGCGCTTCTGCTTGCAAGCGCGACGCCATCTATATTATCCTTTGCAAAAGCAGGTAGAGGGGATTATATGCTTCTTGAAATGCCCGAAAGGGTAAATGCAAAACCTCTGCCCAAGGTACATATAGTGGATATGCGTGAGGAGCTGCGCCTTGGTAATACGGGCATATTTTCAAATTTACTTATGCAAAAGCTTGAAGAATGTATAAAAAAGGGCGACCAAGCTATGTTATTTGTAAACAGGCGCGGCTATGCGCCAAGTGTGGTATGTAGAAGCTGTGGGGAGCGCTTGCAGTGTAACCAGTGCGATGTTGCACAAACTTACCACAGGAGCGATAAACAAATGCACTGCCACTACTGCGGTGCAGTTACTTCAGTGCCTGAGAAATGCCCAAGCTGCGGAAGCAATTTCCTTAAAACTTGCGGCGTAGGTACCCAAAAGCTAGAAGAAGAGTTAAAACGTTTATTCCCCGGTGTTACTACGGTAAGGCTAGATAACGACACCACCCGCGGCAAGGACGGGCATAGAAAGCAGCTTTCAGTGTTTAGGTCTGGAGCCGCGCAGGTAATGGTAGGCACGCAGATGATAGCAAAGGGGCTGGATTTTCCTCAGGTTACTCTTGTTGGCGCTGTGCTTGCGGATTTATCCCTAAACTTGCCGGATTATAGAGCTGCTGAGCGCACATTTCAGCTGTTAACGCAGCTTGCGGGAAGATCCGGCAGGGGCGATAGCGAGGGTGAGGTAATAATCCAAAGCTATAAGCCTGAGCATTATGCTATTAAAGCCGCTGCCACGCAGGATTTCAGGAGCTTTTTTAATCAGGAATTCAGCCGCAGAAGAAAGGATTTATATCCGCCGTTTACAATAATAGCGCGTATACTGTGCTTAGCGGATGATAATATTATTGCCCGCAAAGTAAGCGGGGAAATGTTCAGTCTCCTTGATAATAAGCTAAAGGAAAAGCCTTTGTGGAAAAAATCGGTACTGTTTTTTAGGGAGGACGATGCGCCTATTAAGCGCATAATGGGCAAACACCGCTCCCAGCTTTTTATAAAAATGGTGGATAATAAACAGGGCGAGGAAGTAATCGCCTATCTTAGTGAAATTAGCAGAATGGAATGGGATTGCAGCGTTCAACTGGAAGTAAACCCCGCAACGCTTGCGTAGGAGGACAGATGGTAAAGAATATTAAGACAATTGGAGATAATGTACTTAGAGGCAAATGCCGCAAGGTAAACAACTTTGGCAGCGAAAGGCTTAACCTGCTGCTTCGCGACATGGCAGAAACCATGTATGAAGAAAACGGCATAGGGCTTGCCGCGCCGCAGATAGGCATAAGGCGCCGCGCAATAGTTATAGATATAGGCGAAGGGCTTTATGAGATAATAAACCCCGAAATAGTGTCGCTTAGCGATGAAACAATAGGCATGGTAGAGGGTTGCCTTAGCGTGCCGGGAAGGCGCGGCTATGTTGTAAGGCCTGAGAAGCTTACATTAAAAGCGCAGGATAGGCTGGGGGAAGAACTGATAATAGAAGCTGAAGGGCTCTTTGCCCGCTGCATACAACACGAGATGGACCATCTTGATGGTGTACTATATGTAGACAAGATGGAATATGAAGTATTTGAGGACGAGGAAGACGAATGAAACAGCGCATAGTTTTCATGGGTACGCCCGAATACGCTAGGCAGAGCTTAGAAGCGCTAATTGCTGCTGGTTATAATGTGGTAGGTGTATTCACCCAGCCTGATAGACCCAAGGGCAGGGGAAAGAAGCTTGTATTAAGCGAAGTAAAAGAATATGCGCTTGAAAAGGGTATAGAGGTATACCAGCCCGCAAGGATAAGAAGAGCTGAGGGAGTAGATGCGCTTAAAAAGTTAGAGCCTGATTTGTGTGTAACAGCGGCATTCGGGCAGATTCTATCAGAGGAAGTGCTGTCGGTACCAAAGCTTGGCACTGTAAATGTACACGCTTCACTACTTCCTAAATATAGGGGTTCATCGCCTGTAAACTGGTGCATAATAAACGGGGAAAGCAAAACCGGCGTTACCACAATGATGACAGATAAGGGCATAGATACTGGAGATATATTGCTGCAAAGGGAAACAGATATATTGCCAGGTGAAACTGCTGGTGAATTACTTGTGCGCATTGGAAAAATAGGCGCTGAGCTTCTTGTAGAAACGGTTGAAAGGCTTTTTAAGGGGGATTGCCCAAGAACAAAGCAGGTAGAAAGCGAAAGCTCATACTATCCCATGCTTAAAAAGGAAATGGGGGAGATAGACTTTTCCCTTCCCGCAGAGCGCATAGTAAACCTAGTGCGTGGATTAAACCCTTGGCCCGGGGCTTATATAAAGGGCGAAAATATAACGCTTAAAATACATAGCGCAGAGGCAATAGATTATTCGGGGAATGAAGAAAACGGCACAATAATTGTAGCTTCACCAAAAGAGGGGCTTATAATAAAAGCCGGTGAGGGCGCTGTAAGCGTTAAAAACTTGCAGGCTCCCGGCAAAAGAGCTATGGATATTGATGCATACCTTAGAGGAAATACTCTACCCCAAGGTAAATCCATATATGAAGGAATATAATATGCAGAATAGGTCAGGCAGCAATAAAGGCGGCTTTTCAGGCAAAAGGCAATATAATAAAGGCTCAAGTGCTGGTAAGTTTGGTAAGCAAAGCACAGGTGAGCGCGGCAAGTCATACGGAGACAAAAAAGGCAAAGATGATTATGGCGGCAAGCGGAGTGATAAGCCGTATGGCGACAAGCGTAGCGATAAACAATATGGTGAAAGGCGTAGCGACAAGCGAAGCTATAAGTCTTTTGATGGCAAACGTGGCGATAATCCATATAGTGACAAACGCAGTGAAAAATCATTCAACGATAGGCGAAGCAATAAGCCATATAGCGACAAGCGAAGCGACAAACCATACGGCGAAAGGCGTAGCGACAAGCCTTACAGCAACAAGCGAAGCGATAAACCTTATGACGACAGACGCAGTGACAAACCATACGGCGACAAGCGAAGCGATAGGTCTTTTGGCGATAGACGCAGTGATAAGCCTTACGGAGAAAGAAGACAAAGGGATACAAAGGGTTTTCCCCGCAAAGAAGGCTTTAAAAGAAGAGAGCCTAGGGAAACCCAAAGAGGAAATTCGGATTATATAACTTCAAAGGCGAGGGCGGCGGCGCTTATGGTGCTGGATAAGGTGCTTATTTCAGGCGGCTATGCTTCGCTTACATTGTCTGATGCGCTATACGATTTGCGGCTTGATAATAAGGATAAGCGCCTATGCACCCGCATAGTGTATACAGCGCTTGAAAAGCTATACTATCTCGATTTTGTATTAAACCGTTTTTTAAGCGACCCAGATTCGCTCCCCGCAAGTATAATAAATTTGTTAAGGTTAAGCCTCGTTCAGCTATTATATATGGATAGGGTACCCGAAAACGCCATAGTAAATGAGGCGGTAAATTTGGCTAAGGCAAGGGGTTATGAGGAGCTTTCGGGTTTAGTTAATGCGGTGCTAAGGTCTATAATACGGGAGAAAAATGAAATACCCCTTCCGGATAAGGAGTCGCATGAAGAATATTTATCTATAATGTATTCAGCGCCTTTGGATATGATAAGGCTGCTTATAAAGCATTATGGCGAGGAAAGGACCGAAAATCTTCTTAAATACAAAAACGAATACTCAATGACCATAAGGCGCAACCTTACAAGCCTTACCAGTCTAGAGTTTGAGCAACTTGTAAAGAGCAAAGGCTGGAAATATGAGGAAGGCATAATAGAAGGCGTGTACCGCATAAGCGGAACCGATGATATTTCACAAGATGAGGATTTTAAGGCGGGTCAATTCAGCGTACAGGGAGAGGGCAGTATACTTGCAGCCCTTGCCATGCAGGCGGATATAGGCATGAATATACTGGATTGTTGCGCTGCCCCTGGCGGTAAAACCATGCTTATGGCAGAGCAGATGCAGCTTACAGGTAGGGTACAGGCGTGGGATATATACCCTCAAAGGGTGGAGCTTATAAGCGCCGCAGCAAAGCGCTTAAGGCTATACAATGTGCGCCCTATGAAAAGGGATGCGCTTGAAGTGCGCGAAAACATGTATTCAACTTTGGACGGCGTGCTTGTAGATGCCCCTTGCAGCGGCAGCGGAGTTATGTCGCAGAAGCCTGAGAGCAAGTACCGCTTTAATATGGAAAGCCTTAAAGATATGACAGAAATACAGAGTAAGATGCTGGATTCCGTATGCACATATGTAAAGCCCGGTGGCAGGCTCGTATACTCCACATGCAGCATATTTCCTGAGGAAAACGCTATGCAGGTGGAAAGCTTTTTAAACCGCCATCCGGAATTTGCTATGGATAGCCTGCCTGATAGCTATCCTGAGCATTTGAAAAGCAAAATGGGTGAGTTCGGTCTTCAGCTCCTCCAAGGTGAGGATGGCATGACTGAGGGATTTTTCATAGCCCCTATGGTAAGAAAACAAAATGTCTGATAAAATAGAGCTGCTTAGCATGGGTTTAGATGAAATCAGGCTGTGGCTAAAAAGCCACGGCTTTGAAAGCTACCGTGCAAAGCAGCTTATTGGATGGCTAGTTAGCGGCGCTAAGTTCTCTGAAATGCGCAATCTCCCAAGCAATCTAATTGAGTTTCTATGCGAAAACGCCTTAGAAGAGCCTGTTAAAATAATAAAAAGCCTTGTATCAAAAAAAGATGGCACGGAAAAATATCTTTTTTCACTTGCGGACGGCTCATGCGTAGAGGGCGTGCTTATGCCTTACCGCCACGGGAATACGCTATGTATATCAACACAGGTGGGCTGTAATATGGGCTGCAAATTCTGTGCAAGCACATTAGGCGGAAAATTGCGGAACCTAAGTGCCGGGGAGATGCTGGGGCAGGTTGTAAGCGTAAACCGCTTGCACGGAAGTAAAACCGTACAAAATGTAGTTATGATGGGAAGCGGCGAACCCCTTGATAATTACGGTAATGTGCTTAAGTTCATAAGGCTTATATGCGCAGGCGAGGGTTTAAATATAAGCCAAAGGCGTATTACTCTTTCCACCTGCGGGCTTGTGGATAAAATTAAGAGTTTAGCTGATGAAGGGCTTTCAATTACGCTTTCCATATCGCTCCATGCGCCAAATGATGCTATACGCCAAAGCCTTATGCCTATTGCAAAAGTACACTCGGTTAAGGATATTATAAATGCCTGCAAGCATTATATAAGCTTAACTCACAGGCGCGTAAGCTTTGAATATGCGCTTATAAAGGGCGTAAATGATAGTCAGGAACAGGCAGAGGAACTTTGCCAAATACTCCGCGGCTTCCAATGCCATGTAAACCTGATTACGCTAAACGCAGTTGAAGAAACGGGATATTTAGGCTCTGATAGAATTACCGCAAATAAGTTTTTTGATTATTTAAATGAAAGAAATATAGCAGTAAGTATGCGCCGCACTATGGGAGAGGATATACAGGGCGCATGTGGGCAGCTCAGGAATGAATTTATAAAAGGGGGAGGGCAAAATTGAACGCTATTATAAGAACCGATGTTGGCAAGGTAATGCACAATAACCAAGATTCTTACCTTGTGCTTTCTGGCTCCTACCCTATATATGCCGTTGCGGACGGCATGGGCGGGCATAAGGCAGGGAATATAGCAAGCAAGATGGCGGTTGAAATAATCGCTTCAGAGCTTTCGGGCGAAACTCCCTCGGAAGAGCTGCTTTCAAGCGCCTTTAAAAATGTAAACAGAGAAATATATCAAAGGCAGCTTACTGATAGAAGCCTTGCAGGAATGGGTACTACGCTTACAGTGCTATGGCAAACCAAGGAATCGTTTTTACTTGGGCATGTGGGCGATAGCCGCTGTTACCTTTTAAGGGATGATAAGCTTTTCCAGATGTCAACCGACCATTCGCTTGTAGCGGAGCTTGTGCAAAGCGGTGTACTATCCCCTGAGATGGCGGAAAATTACCCCTATCGCAACATAATAACTAGGGCGGTAGGTACGGATAAGCGTATAAAGACGGATATATCCACCTTCGACAAAGAGGATAAGGATATTTGGCTATTATGCTCAGACGGTCTAACCGAGTATGTTAAGCCAAAGGAGCTGCTTGAAACCCTGCTTAATTATTCCCCGGACGAGGCGGCGGATAGGCTTATAAAGCTGGCGCTAGATAGAGGCGGCAGGGATAATATTACCCTGCTAATACTGGGGGCGGCTCTATGATAGGTAATATTTTAGGCGAACGCTATGAAATACTCGAAAAAATAGGCGAGGGTGGAATGGCGATAGTGTACAGGGCGAGAGATAAGAATACCAACCACGATGTCGCTATAAAATTTCTAAAGCCTGAATACCATGAAAATGCCGAGTTCGTCGCCTTCTTTAAGCGCGAGGCAAAGGCAGTAAGCCGCATGAGCCACCATAATATAGTAAATCTTCTTGATGTGGGTGACGATGAAAGCGGGCTCTATATTGTTATTGAATATGTTCATGGCAAAACCCTTAAAGATATAATAAAAGAGCGCGGACGGATACAGGAAAACCTAGCCGCGCAGATAATAATACGCATATTATCAGCCCTTCAACATGCGCATGATGCGCATATAATACATAGAGATATTAAGCCTCAGAATATTCTGGTGGATAGAAACGGCTATATAAAGGTATCGGATTTTGGCATAGCCCGTATGGTAGGCAGCCAAACGGAGCTTACCCACGCAAATGCAGATACAGTTATGGGAAGCGTGCATTATTTTTCCCCTGAACAGGCTAAGGGCGAAACGGCGGATTTTTCAAGCGATATATACGCAACAGGGGTTGTGTTCTATGAGCTTCTAACGGGAAGATTGCCATTTGAAGGCGACACCCCCGTTGCGATAGCGCTAAAGCATATCAACCAGCAGCCCCAGCCTATAAGGGAGTTGGCTCCCGATGTATCCCCCGCAATAGAGGCGGTGGTATTAAAGGCGCTGTCTAAGGACCCTAATGATAGGTATGATTCCGCGATATCCATGGCGCAGGCAATAAATAAGGCGCTTAAGTTTCCAGAGAGAGACCCTTCAATGGATACTCCAGTATTTGTAAAAAATAGAGAAAAACCCAAAAGACGTATAAGCAAGCTAACGGTAAGAGGGAAGTTCATCACACTTTTTGCAACTATAATCGTGTTGTTTGCGCTTGTGTTCGGCTCTATAGCCATATTTAATTATGTTACCAACAGAACCCAAGCCCCCTATGTAATAGGCGAAACGGAAGAAGACGCCAAACGCATGGTTATAAATGCCTGGCTTAAGCCTGAAATCGTAAGGCAGAGCAGCTCTCAGCCCGCGGGCACTGTAATACTACAATCCCATGATTTTGGCTATCCCATGCACAAAAACGATACATTTTTGCTTACAGTAAGTACAGGACCGCTTGAAAAGCCTGTGCCTAATTTGCTTGGTATGAGTGAGGAAGAAGCTAAAAGAGTAACCAGCGGGCTAGGACTTAATCTGTTGGTTTCCGAAAGAGTGCTAGACCCTAGCGCTATGGGTACTGTGCTAAGCCAAACGCCTCAACCTGACAGTGTGCTTTCTACAGGCGGGGTGGTACAGGTTAAGGTGTCGGGCGGCAAGGTTATTCTGCCTGATGTAACGGGTCTATACAGCGAAGATGGTGTGCAGAGGTTTCAAAATGCGGGTCTTCCGCTAAGCAAGATAAAGGTTACTCAAGTTCCCATTAAGGATAGCGCTCAGTTCAACAGAATAGCTGACCAACTGCCGGAGGCGGGAAGCGTTGTAATGCCCGCCGATGCCACGCTTGAAGTTGTAATAGCGGTATATGTGTCCGAAGAAAAGAGTGCGGAGGATTAGATGATAGCGCGCATAGTAGAGGGCAGAGGCGGAATATTCACCGTACAAAACGAAAATGGTGAAGAGTATATACTTAGAGCCGGCAACAAATTTAGGTACCAAGGCATAACTCCGCTTGTGGGCGATAGGGTACACTATACCCCGGGCGATGGAGAGCAGCATGGCTGGATAGATGAGATACTTCCAAGGAAGAATACCCTCACCCGTCCGCCTGTTGCGAATATAGAGAAACTGGGAATAGTGGTTGCACAATACCCTCAGCCCGATTGGCTTTTAGTGGATAAGATACTAATAAACGCCTTTTTGCAGGATATCTCCCCCGTGCTTATAATAAATAAGGTGGATATTGGCAGGGGCGCGCTTGAAAGCGCTAAAAGCATGTACTCTAAAACAGGTATACCTATAATATGCGTATCGGCAACTACGGGAGAGGGAATAGAGGAGCTTAAAAAAGAGCTTAAAAACTATGTCAGCTGCTTTGCAGGGCAGTCGGGCGTGGGTAAAAGCACACTGCTGTCAAAGCTTCTTGGAATAGAGCTTGAAACAGGGGAGCTAAGCCGAAAGACAATGCGCGGCAGGCAGACTACAAGGCATACACAGCTTTTTATAAGGGACGAAGTTATGCTATTTGATACCCCGGGCTTTAGTCTGCTGGATGTGCCTGAAGGTATGGAGCCGCATGAGCTAGCGCTTCTGTACCCCGAGTTCAATAAGTATTTAGGGCAATGCAAGTTTTCGCCCTGCTACCACGATACTGAGCCTGAATGCGCTGTATCTATGGCGCTGGAAAGAGATGAGCTTAATTTAGATAGAGTGGAGCGCTATCGTTTGTTACTAGCGGAAGTGCGCCATATGTGGCAGAATAGATATAACTAACAAATGGGAGGGAATATGGTTAATATAGCACCGTCTATGTTGGCGGCGGATCCGCTAAATATTGGAAGAGATATACAGAAAATGGTTTCAGCGGGCGCTAAAATAATCCATATAGATATTATGGACGCGCATCTGGTGCCTAATTTAAGCTATGGACCCGCTATGGTTAAGGCAATAAGGAAAGGCTTTCCTAGCTGTATATTGGATGTACACCTTATGATGGATAATCCCGCTAAATATGTAAATGCGTTTATTACATCTGGCGCGGACGAACTAACAATACACGCTGAGATAGAGGAGGATATCCCCAGCATTTTTAAGGAAATTCATTCATTAGGCGCAAAAGCGGGTATATCCATAAAGCCCGGTACTAATGTAAGCGAAATAGAAAAGTATATAGAATATGTAGAGCTTATACTTATAATGAGCGTAGAGCCCGGTTTTGGCGGGCAGAAGATGATGCCTGACTGCCTTTTGAAACTCAGTGAGCTTCGCGATATGGGCTACAACGGCACGCTATCAGTTGATGGCGGTATAAATGCGGAAAACGCAAAACTCGCAGTGCAGCATGGCGCAAATCGCCTTGTCATGGGTACTGCGCTTTTTAATAGCCAAGACCCCGCAAAAATAATAGCGGATTTAAGCGCGCTTTGAAAAAGCTTAAGGCGAAAAAAGAGCTCGGTCAGCATTTTCTAAAGCATGAGCCAACGCTAAATAGCATAGTGGGTATATCCCAAGTTGATTCAAACGCTACAGTGCTTGAAATAGGCGGAGGCATGGGGGATTTAAGCAGGCTCTTAGCTCCAAAATGCAAAAAGCTTATAGTTGTTGAAACAGATGATGATATGTTCCCCTACCTTAATATAGCGCTTGAACAATACGATAATGTTCATATTTTGCATGAAGATGTGTTAAAACTTAACCTGTATGAGCTTCTTAAAGATGAAAGCCCGTTTCAAGTTGTAGCAAATCTTCCTTATTATTTAACAAGCGAAATAATGGAAAGGCTTTTTTTGCTGCCTATGCCCATAAAATCTATAAGCGTAATGGTGCAAAAAGAAGCGGGTGAAAGGCTGTGTGCGCAGGAAGGCAGTAAGCAAAGGGGACCTATATCCCTGATTGCTTCTATAAGGAGCGAAAGCGTACAAAAAATAGACGTAACAAGGGGAAAATTTACACCCCCGCCGAATGTTGATAGCGTATTTTTACATTTTGATATGCGAAGTAGACCTCTAGTGCCTTATAGCGAGCTTAACAAAATAATGCGATTTTTTAATATAGCATTTTCCATGAGAAGGAAAACGCTTGTTAATAATTTAGGCAGCATTGCGGATAAAAAACTGTTGCCCGAAATACTTATTTCCCTTGCTATTAAGCCAAATGCAAGGGCTGAGGAGCTTAGCACAGAGCAGTTTATAGCTCTTGCTGAAAGATTAAACATTACAACAAATTAACAAAAGCTTTACAAAAAGGATATAATATGATACAATCCTCCCACATGGAAGAAGGAGGATTTTATGTTTAATAATAAGCCCCTAAAGGCTCTTTTGATAATAACGCTATGCTTTATAATATTAATGCCCGAAGTTTATGCCTTTCGTTATTCAACATTAAGGCCCGGAAATGAGGGCTTGGATATAAAGAATATGCAGTCTGCCCTTTATTTCCTTAACTTCCCTATATCAGTTGACGGAAAATACGGACCACAGACAGAGCAGGCTGTAATATCTTTTCAGATGGCAAATAGGCTTAAAGCAGACGGGCTTGCGGGCAATCAGACTTTGTCCATGCTTTATTCACTAGCTCCCCAGTTTGACACTAGATTTTTATCAGCGGGCAGTGTAATAAGTAAGCCGGTTTCTACCAATACATCAGCAAATATTAACAATTCACAAAATACAGCGCCGAACACGGAGTGTACATACAGTACATATAGCTCCGCCCCATATGTGGGTCTTGGAAAATACCGTAAGGGAGATGAATCTAACAATGTAAGGTTGCTCCAGCAGAGGTTAAATGAACTTGGTTATGACGCAGGCAGAGCCGATGCGGTGTTCGGAAGGAAAACTCATAATGCGCTTAAGGAATTTCAAAAGCAGGCGGGGCTAAAACAGGACGGCATTGCAGGGCAGGAAAGCTTTGACAGCCTTTTCGCGCATGATGCGCCAAGGGCATCTATTGTAACAGCCGCGCCTGAAGCAAGCGAAACGGCAATTATACCTACAGAAAAGCCTGTAGAAACCGTTAATACTCCTGCTCAACAGACGGAAAACAATGTAAGCACTCAAACCGCTGTAAGCATAGCAAAGGTTGATACGCCTAATAGAGGCAGCCTTAATTTAAGACCGGCGCCTAAGAAGCGGGGTAAAATATCCACAATACCAAACGGTACGCTATTAAGCGTATTATCTAAAGAAAATACTTGGTGCAGGGTAAATTACAACGGCATTATAGGCTATGTAATGACAGAGTTTTTAAACTTTAATACAAGTAAAAGTAATATAAACACATCCACAATAGCGCCCGAAATTAATAAGCAGGATATAGCAACAGAGCAGCCTACAAGCTCTATACAAAACCCGGACACGCTTGATATAAGCACAGTTTCCCGCCCCGGGGATAAGGGCGATGATGTAAGCATACTACAGGCAAGGCTGCTTGAACTTGGCTACAGTTTAGTGGCAAGCGGAATATATGATGATGGAACAAAAAGCGCTGTAATGGAATTTCAAAGAATAAACGGGCTTGTAACTGATGGTATAGCGGGCGCTAATACAAAGTCCGCGCTATACAGCGCAACAGCACAAAAGGCAGGGGAAGTACCCATTAGCTATACTACGCTCAAGCTTGACCAAAAAAGCGAAGCCATAGGCGCAATGAACAGAAGGCTAAAAGAGCTTGGCTATAATGTAAACACAAGCGATTCTTTCGATATTAAAACCCACCAAGCTGTTACAAGTTTCCAGATAATAAACGGATTAAATGCAACAGGCTCTGCAGACCCCGCGATGCAAAGGCTATTATATTCGGAAAATGCAAGGGCTTACGATGCCTCGTATAGCGGGCTTTCAGAGAGCGCAGGCAGGGGCGAAAAACCATCAACAAGCAGTATAAAACTTCTGCACTGGTATAAGGATATAAAGCCCTCTCTTGGCACAAGGCAGATGCTAACCATATACCATCCTGGCAGCGGTATAAGCTTTAAGTTAAGGACTTATTCACTTGGAGAACATGCGGATTCTGAGCCACTTACGCTTTCCGATACGCAGCTTATGAATCGCGCATTCGGTCCACCAAGCTGGAACGCTAACGGCGTATATGTAAAACTGCCAAATGGCACTTGGACGATTGCAGCTATGCACAATAGACCGCATCTTTCAGGCTCTATACCTGATAACGGTTTTGATGGTCATCTATGCGTACATTTCCTAAGGGATATGGAAGAAACAAAGCGCGTATCCCCAAATTACGGCGTAACAAACCAGAATGTTATACGCAAGCTATGGAAGAGCATATCAGGCGAGGAGCTTGATTATTAAAGCTTTTCCGCTATTAAGTTAAGCTTTTTGGCAAGCAAGAAACCTGCATCTTTTATCTTATCCCATATGGGTTTAATTATGTTATCTAACTCAAGAAATTCGGGCGTTCTGTCTGCATAGTATATTTTGCCATCCTTGCGCTTAATAAGTATGGTATTTACAAATGTTATGTATATTATAGCGCCAATAATAAGCGATTTCACTGTGCCCATAATATTTACCTTAGAAAAATATTCAACCGCATGTATTTCTACATCCTTAACAAAAGTGGGTATTGCGGCTATGGCTATTTTTTCCATAATGTCGTTTGGGAAAAGCCCAAGGGGAATAAGCACCATTGCAGATATAGCAAGTGTAATTTTAATAAGTGATGGCATACTTTGTTTGTTTTGCGCCTTTTCAGGCTTAGCTATAAATATGCAGAAATACAGCTTTATCATATAAGCGAATGTTATTCCGCCTGATATTACAAATATCCACTCCGCAACTGTGTAGAGAGTGTGGGCTAGGCTTGCAGGCTCAAAAAGCATAATATATTCCACCATGCCTTCATGCAGAAGGGTTTTAGATGGATAGCCAGAGAAAAACGGAACGCCGCTTATTGAAAGCGCTCCAATTAAAAAGCATATATTAAGCAGCGGATAACTTCTACCTGAGCCTTTAATATCGTTTAAGCTAAGCGAGCCGTTTAACATATATACATAGCCCGCGCATAGGAATAGACATAGCTTTACAAGGCTGTGGTTTAGCATATGCATTATAGTGCCTTCCATAGCTATTGCTGAGTGGCTGTTTAGCAGAATTTGCATAGATATTCCAACAAGTATAAAGCCTATCTGGCTCATAGATGAGCAGGCGAGTGTGCGCTTTAAATTGGTGGAGAAAAGCGCAAGCAGCGCGCCAAGCACCATAGTTATAAGCCCAAATACAAGCAGAATATTTCCCCAAGTTACAAAGCCACTCAACAGGCTGAAACTTATATGCAGTATGCCGAATACTCCTACCTTTGTAAGCATACCTGAAAGCACTGCGCTTGCAGGGGCAGGGGCTACGGGGTGCGCAAGCGGAAGCCAACCATGCACCGGAAACATGCCCGCCTTTGCGCCAAAGCCAAGCAGTATAAGCGTTGCGGGTAGTATTAGGGTGTTTTTATTGTCTATAAGCTGAGCCTTTTCAAAAATTACATCGTATGAAAAGCTGCCCATTTTGGGGTATAGGTACATCATGCCAAGCAGCACAAGCATACCGCCAAGCACTGCGGTTGCAATATAGCTCCTGCCGGCTATGAGCGCGTCTTCCGTTTCCTCATGCGATACTAGGGGATAGCTTACAAAGCTTAGTATTTCAAAGAATAGAAAGCTTGTATATAAATCAGCCGAAAGAAATACCCCAAGCGCGGTGCTTAAACTTAGCAGCGAAAACATGCCGTAACGCGGCTTTTTATGTATGTTGTTAAAATAAGGCGGGGAATATAAAGAGCTTATAGCCCATAGGAATGAGCAGGCTAGGGCATAAAGGCTGCGGAAAGAATCTGCCTTAAAGCTTATAGGGAAATCCCGCATTATAGGGAGCTTTAATTCTATAACATGTGGATAGATATAAAGCACTACCGATATTATAAGGCATATAAAGCTTACCGCTATTACTATCGGAAATACCTTGTTTTCATCTTTGCTGCCATAAAAGTAGCAAAAAACTGCAGAAACTGCGGGAAGAAATATTAAGGTTAAAATTAATATGTTAAGCATATTCCCTCCTATATTACAAAGCCTATAAATGCACTAAGTAGTGTAAGCAGCGCCATGGGTAAAGCCATAACAGGCGAAATTTTATCGCTTTTTAGTGCAATATTATCGCCCTTATTAAAGAATGCGCCTATACATATGGGTAGCAGGTATGAAGCTGTAAGCAGTGCGGATATTATTAGCACTATCGGCACTATAAAACCCAGCACTCCGTCTACTGAAACTGCTAAATACCATTTGCTGTAGAAGCCTATAAATGGCGGTATGCCTATAAGAGCGAATGAAAGCAGCGAAAAACATACGAATGTAAACGGCATTTTATGTCCCGAGCCTTTTAGTTCGTCAACATCCTTTATGCCTGTTTCATTGAGTATTGCACCCGCGCATAGGAAAAGCCCGCTTTTTATTATAGCGTGTGCAATTACATGCAGCATAGCTCCGTGTAGAGAAGCTTCATTTGCTAAGAATATTCCGCATAATATGTAGGATAATTGAGATACAGATGAATACGCCAGCCTTCTTTTAAGCTCTTTTTCTTTAAGCGCTAGTGTGGAGCCAAGAAGTATAGTAATAAGAGAAAGGGTTAGTAGTGTATACTGCACAAAGCTGCCTGAAAAAATCTCTGTACCTACGCAAAAATATATAAGGCGTATAAGCGTTAATATACCCGCCTTAGTAATTAACCCTGAAAGTACAGCGCTTGCGGGGGAGGGGGCTACAGGATGTGCGGCAGGGAGCCAACTGTACTGTGGGAAAAGCCCCGCCTTTGATGAAAAGCCCAAGCATGAAATCAGCAAGAAAATTAAAAAAAATATATTACTTGAACTTTGAGATGGGTCAAACATGCCGCCTTCTGCAAAGTAAGCGCTGCTAAGCCTAGGTAATACAAGCAGCAGCCCTATAAGCGCAAGTAAAGCCCCAACGGAAGAATGTTTTACATATTCTTTGCCTGTATTTATAGCTTTTTCAGTTTTATCAAAGGCAACCATAGGGGCGGATGAAAGCGCTGCCGCAACAAAGAAAAGGAACATACTAGCAATAGTATTTGCAAAGCTTAGCCCCATTAGAGAGCCAAGGCTTAGTATAAAGGATATATATAAAGATTTAATATCGCTTTCGTCTTTAAAATACCATAGCGAATATATGCCTGCAAGCAAGAATATGCCGCTAAATAGAAACGCAAATACATTTGATATGCTGTCGTTTTTAAGCGCAAAAGAAAGAACCCCCGCGCTTAAAATATTTATTTCGTCTGCGGGAGATAAGCTTAAAAATACAGCGCAAGCAAACACGCCAATTAGTGTAGCTACAAGCAGGCGCAAGATTAATTTTTTGTTATTTATAAAAGCCGCGCACAAGCAAAATGCACACGGCAGCAGTATTGGTAAAAGCAACAATTATATTACCTCCGGTGGATATATTTTCTTTAGCTAAGTGTTTTCGTACGCTCTTTTTGCAAGCAGCGCCCCGCCAATAAGGCCGCTGTCCGGCGTGAGTGCGGGCGGGCATACAAGCTCATCAAGGTTTTCTACCCGCGGGTGCTGCAGATAGCCCCCGAGCATTTCATTTAGCTTTTCGCGTATCTTAGGGAATAGTATTTTCTGGTTCATTACGCCGCCGCCAAGTATTATTCTTTCGGTGGAAACCGTCATGAGCGCAGTTACGCATAGCTGCGCTAAGTAGAATGCTTCAAGATCCCAGGCTTTATGGTCTTCAGGCAGCTCGTTTGCGGGCACTCCCCAGCGGTTCTGTATGCTGGGGCCTGATGCCAGCCCCTCAAGGCATAGCGTGTGATAAGGGCATATGCCGCGGGTTAGAGGATCATCCTCATGGCGGGATAGGGGTATATGTCCCCACTCAGGGTGGAGCATACCGTGCACAAGCTTGCCCTCGCACAAAAGTCCCCCGCCTATGCCCGTACCTACTGTAATATATAGGCAGTTATTAAGGTCACGAGCTGCGCCGTATGTAGCTTCAGCAAGCGCTGCGGCATTTACATCGGTATCTACAAGGCAGGGTACTTTAAGCGTATCTACCATAGTGCGATACAGGGGGAAATTTCTCCATGCAAGCTTTGGTGTGCTAGTAATATTACCGTATTCGGGGGATTTTTCATTAAGGTTTACAGGCCCGAAAGTGGCTATGCCTACGGCATCAAGTTTTTCGCCTTCAAAAAAATCGAGTATATCTGGCATGGTTTCGTCAGGTGTGCGGGTTGGACAGGCGGTGGAGCGGAGAATCTGCATATTCTCGTCCAATATGCCCATTACCATTTTAGTGCCGCCCGCTTCTAGTGAGCCAAAGCGCATATTAAAGCTCCCCTTCCAGTAAGTCTTTCTGCGATTTAAGCATGTCTTTAAAGCGGTTGCGGAAATCCTCAAGCTCTTCCTTTAGGACTTCTATTTCCTGCCTTACCCTCTCTCTTTCGGCTTCAAGGTCAGTAAGTTCAGGGTCGGGCACCCTGTCCTTTGCTTCCTGTATTATCTCCTGTGCGCGTTTTTTTGCCTCGGCGATTGTTTCATCGCAGCTTAGCTGAGTTTCCTCAAGGAGTTTTTTTGCGGTTTCCAAATCGCTCGGAAAACTTGGCGCTGCGTGCGGGGTTGGGGCAAGGGGAACGGCAGGCGGCGCCGCTTGAAGTGGAACGGGCGGTGCAAAGCTGCTGCTTTCCTGCTGAACAATTTTGTTCCTTAGGGATTGGATGGTATCCTGCATGATTATCATCTCATCGACGATTTCATCGAGGAATTCATCAACCTCAACAGGGTCGTATCCGCGAACCTTGGTTTTAAATTCCTTTTCTTCTATCATAGTGATGGTGATTGCCATATTATGCTCCTTTCCTGCCTCTATTGTGCCATGCGGCTATCTTCATAGCCGTAATAAGCCTGCTGCCCTGTGTTAAATGTTGGCGGGGCGTATTGGCTTTGGTTTGTGTCCTGATACTGAGAGCTACCGGAATATGCAGCGCTTGTACTAAAGTTTGCTGGCGGTACCTCCGGCATACGGTTTTGAGTAAAAGAGGGTGGCTGATTCATGCTATGTGGCATTTGCCTTGGGTTGTTGGCGTTTGAAGTTACAGCATCGGTATAGACAGTCATGCCAGATGGCGCCATAAGGTAGAAGCCTATCTTAGATGAAAGCCTTGTCATGCTGCCGCCAAGCGCGTAACATGCGCCTGTTAGCATATCTACATACCTGCGCGCTTCAGACCTATCGCTTACCTGGTCCATAACTATAAGCGTGCACTGGCCCTTGCGAAGGCATATCATAGCTTGCCTGCACGCCTCTACATTGCTTACATTTATAACATATGCATCCATGCGGGAAACTGCATTTTCCTGAGGGAACTGCACTACATTTTCTTGCGGTTCAACCTTATGTTGGTCTGCCCTGCGGTTGCGCTGGGGCTTTAATTCAGGGGTATAGCCCTTTGGGGCGAATTGGCTTTGGAAGCTAGGGGGAGTAAAATCGCTTTCCATACCAGTACCAAAAGCCGCTGCATGGCTTGCTTGTGCGTATTGATTAGGCTGTGCATAGCCTTGCTGGTAATGCACCTGTTGCTGTGGTACTTGCTGCTGAGGCGCATACTGCTGTTGTGGCGAATATTGCTGCTGCTGATGGGCATATTGCGGTGGAGCGTATTGCTGCTCGGCGTAGCCATATTCACTATAATTATAGGCGCCTTGTTCATCCTGTGTATCGGCATAATAGGCGTCGGAATCCCAATCCTGTTCCTGTGCGTTTTCGCCAAAAAGCCAACGGTGAACAGCCCCTAGGTTTAAGCCGTTTTTTACCTTATCCATAAAAGAGCGTGCGCCCATTCATTGTCCTCCTTAAATTTACAGCAATGGTGCTGAAAAGTCTCAAGTTATTATATGCCTAAGCGCATATAATTGCAAATATTTGTCCTAAAAACGGCTGTTTTATGTGTAATAAATGGTAGGGTTTTTATTTTATGTAAATGAACATGCATATAAAATAAGTTTCACATAAAAAATCTCCCTTGCTTTTTATAAAGAGGGAGATTATTGTTTTAGAGTGTGTAAGCTATTAATACGCCTCGTGAAGCTCTATATCGCGGTAGCGCTTGAGACCTGTGCCTGCGGGTATGAGCTTGCCTATAATTACGTTTTCTTTTAACCCAAGCAGCGGATCGATTTTGCCCTTAATTGCGGCATCGGTAAGTACGCGGGTTGTTTCCTGGAACGAGGCGGCTGAAAGGAAGCTGTCTGTCGCAAGCGATGCCTTGGTTATGCCAAGCAGTATGCGCTTTGCTACTGCGGGCTGACCGCCTTCCATAAGAATCCTCTTGTTTTCTTCCTCGAAAGTAAATAGGTCTACAAGGCTGCCCGGCAGCAGGTTGGTATCCCCGCTCTCCTCTATGCGAACCTTTCTTAGCATTTGCCTTATAATTACCTCTATATGCTTATCCGCTATGCCAACGCCCTGGGAGTGGTATACGCTTAGTACTTCGCTAAGCAGATATTCCTGCACTGCCTTTATGCCAAGTATGCGCAGCAGCTGGTGCGGGTTTATAGAGCCTTCGATAAGTTCGTCCCCGGCGCTTACCATATCGCCTTCCGCAACCTTAAGCCTTGAGCCGTAGTGTATGGGATAGGTTTTCTTTTCGCCTGAGCCATTGGTTGAAGTAATTACAAGCTCCCTGCGGCGCTTTGTTTCCTGGAAGGATACTTTACCGCCTATTTCAGCTAGCACGGCTTCACGCTTTGGTTTGCGGGCTTCAAATAGCTCTTCAACACGGGGTAGACCCTGTGTAATATCTTCAGATGAGGCGACGCCGCCTGTGTGGAAGGTGCGCATGGTAAGCTGTGTACCCGGTTCACCTATTGATTGAGCGGCTATAATGCCTATGGCTTCGCCTATCTCAACCTCCCCGCCGTGAGCAAGGTTGGTGCCGTAACATTTGGCGCATACGCCGTCCCTGCAGCGGCAGGTTAGCACGCTGCGCACCTGCATCTGTTCCACGCCCGCATTTGCTATAGTTGCCGCGAGGTTTTGGTCTATGGTTTGGTTTATATGGCAGATTAATTCACCGGTTATCGGGTGGAATACATCCTGAGCGGAAACCCTGCCGACTATTCTATCCTGAAGCTTTTCTATATTGCCAAGGTCACTTACTGTTATGCCGCGTATGGTTTCGCCAAGGGATTCAAAACAGTCATTTTCGCGAACTATAACTTCCTGCGCAACGTCTACAAGCCTTCTTGTAAGGTAGCCCGAGTCTGCCGTTCTAAGCGCCGTATCTGCAAGGGATTTGCGGCTGCCGTGTGAGGACATGAAGAACTCAAGAACGGTTAGACCTTCCCTAAAGTTTGCGCGAATGGGTAGTTCCAGCGCCTTGCCGGAGGGAGATGCCATAAGCCCGCGCATACCTGCAAGCTGGCTTACCTGCCCTATTGAGCCGCGGGCGCCGGAATTTGTCATCATGTATATGGGGTTGTCCTTCTTGAGTACCCTCATAACCTTGTCACGAAGTTTATTTGTGGTTTCGTTCCATACCTCTATTGAAGACAAATAGCGCTCATCATCTGTCATAAGCCCAAGGCGGAAATTAGCCTGTATTTTAGAAATTTCATCGTCTGCTTCTGCAAGCAGCTCCTGTTTTTCAGGCGGAACGATTATATCGCCTATGGAAACGGTTATAGCGCCGCGTGTTGAGTAGGCAAAGCCTAGGCGCTTAATATTATCAAGCACCTTAGCGCTTATAGCTGCGCCATGTACATGGAAACAGCGGTCTACTATCTTGCCCAAGTCTTTTTTGACGACCTCGTGGTCCATTTCAAGCTCAAACATATCGTCCATGCTGTTTCTGGGCTTAAGTCCAAGGTTCTGCGGTATGACTTCGTTAAAGATAAGCAGACCAAGCGTGGTTTTTATGAGGCGTTTTTCTGTGTTGCCTTCAAAGCTGCGCTCTATACGCACCCTTATTGGGTCTTGAAGCTTTATAAGTTTTTCATGGTAAGCCATCTCAGCTTCCGCCATGGAGCTGAATGTGGGAAGGGTGTTTAGATACGCCCTTTCAAGCTCTTCATCGCTAGAGTATTTGTCCGCGTTTTCAAGCTTGAACTTTTTCTCATCATCGTTAAACTGCATGGTTAAATAGTGGCAGCCTATAACCATATCCTGTGTGGGGGAAATAACGGGCTTACCGTCCTGCGGTTTCATTATGTTGTTAGCGCAGAGCATAAGGAAGCGCGCTTCAGCCTGTGCTTCGGTTGAAAGCGGCACATGCACCGCCATCTGGTCGCCGTCAAAGTCGGCGTTGTAGGCTGTACAGGCGAGGGGGTGAAGCATTATAGCCTTACCTTCTATAAGTACAGGCTCAAATGCCTGTATACCAAGGCGGTGTAGGGTTGGGGCGCGGTTTAAAAGAACGGGGTGGTCTTCTATAACCGCTTCAAGCACGTCCCAAACCTCGGGGGATACACGCTCAATTGCTCGCTTTGCGCTTTTTACATTGTTACATATGCCGTCTGAAACGAGTTTTTCCACTACAAAAGGCTTAAATAATTCAAGCGCCATTTCCTTAGGCAAGCCGCATTGGTGTAGCTCAAGCTCAGGACCTACAACTATAACGGAGCGACCGGAATAGTCTACGCGTTTTCCGAGCAGGTTCTGGCGGAAACGCCCCTGCTTACCGCGAAGTAGGTCGGATAGGCTCTTAAGGGGTCTATTACCAGGGCCTGTTACGGCTCTGCCGCGCCTGCCGTTATCTATAAGCGCGTCAACCGCTTCTTGCAGCATACGTTTTTCGTTGCGTATGATGATATCCGGAGTGCCCATCTCAAGCATTCTCTTTAAGCGGTTGTTGCGGTTTATTACACGGCGGTATAGGTCATTAAGGTCGCTGGTTGCGAACCTGCCGCCATCAAGCTGTACCATGGGGCGCAGGTCCGGCGGGATTACGGGCAGACAGTCCATAATCATCCACTCGGGCTTGTTACCGCTTAGGCGGAAGGCCTCAACTACTTCAAGCCTCTTTATCGCCCTTGAGCGCCTTTGGCTAACGGTGCTTTTATTGCGCTCTTTTTCAACAAGCATGGCGATTTCTGCCTTAAGGTCTGAGCTTATAGCTTCAAGGTCTACTTCTTTAAGCAGTACCTTTATAGCTTCAGCGCCCATGCCGGCTCTAAAGCTGCCGCGCACTTCCTCGGGCAGTGCCATTATCTGCCTGTATGCGGTATCTGAAATTAGCGCGTTTTTTTCAAGGTGTGTGTTATCGGTGTTGCCGGGATCTATAACTATGTATGACGCAAAGTACAGAACCTTTTCAAGGTTGCGAGGGGATATATCAAGCAGCATTCCAAGGCGGCTTGGTATACCCTTGAAATACCATATATGGCTGACAGGAGCTGCAAGCTCTATATGCCCCATGCGCTCGCGGCGCACCTTAGCGCGCGTAACCTGTACGCCGCACTTATCGCATATTTTTTCCTTGCCCCTGTACCTTACCCGCTTGTATTTGCCGCAGGAGCATTCCCAGTCCTTAACGGGACCGAATATGCGCTCGCAAAATAGACCGTTGCGCTCGGGTTTTAGCGTACGGTAGTTTATAGTTTCAGGCTTTGTAACCTCCCCGAAGGACCACTCGCGTATTTGCTCCGGGGAAGCCATGCCGATTTGTATGGAATTAAGGTTGCTAAGTTCAAACATCTAATACTTCCTCTCGCTTATAGGCTGTCGTCTTCATCGTCGTCATCGTCATCATCACCAAAGCCGAGGTCTTCAAGGCTTAAGATATCCTCGTCAAGGTTAAGGTCATCATCATCTAACAGGTCATCTGCATCGCTGTCATCACTAGGGTCATAGCCTTCTTCGCCGGGCATTGAAATATCGCTAAGGTCAACAGAGCCGATATCTTCAAGCAGGGGTATGATGGCTTCCTCAACTTCTTCTTCAGCTTCAGGTTCGGCTTGGGCATATTCGTCCTCAAGCTCGCGGAGCACCAGCTCATTATGTTCATCATCCCATACCTTAATATCAAGACCTATTGCCTGCAATTCCTTTACAAGCACCTTGAAGCTTTCGGGTATCCCCGGTGTGGGTATGGAATCGCCCTTTATTATGGCTTCGTACGCCTTTACTCTGCCTAAAACATCGTCTGATTTTACTGTTAATATTTCCTGCAAGGTATTGGCAGCGCCATAGGCTTCAAGCGCCCATACTTCCATCTCTCCAAAACGCTGTCCGCCAAACTGCGCCTTTCCGCCAAGCGGTTGCTGCGTTACAAGGGAGTAGGGACCTGTTGAGCGGGCGTGCATCTTATCATCTACTAAGTGGTGCAGCTTAAGGAAGTACATATAGCCGACAGTTACGGGGTTTTCAAAGGCTTCGCCGGTTCTGCCGTCATAGAGTATGGTTTTTCCGCTGGTTTCAAAGTCGCTTGCGCCTTCTGGGAGCAGACCCTGTTTTTTAAGCTCAACGCTGGCTTTTTTAAGGCTCTCTTCTATGTCCTTTTCGCTTGCGCCGTCAAATACGGGGGTAGCTATATGCCAGCCAAGCACCTTAGCCGCCATGCCAAGGTGAACCTCAAGCACCTGTCCTAGGTTCATACGGGAGGGTACTCCAAGGGGGTTGAGCACTATGTCAAGCGGCGTTCCATCGGGCAGGAAGGGCATATCTTCTTCCGGCAGTACGCGGGATATTACGCCTTTGTTGCCGTGCCTACCTGCCATCTTATCGCCTATTGAAAGCTTGCGCTTTTGGGCTATGTAAATGCGTACCATTTCATTTACGCCGGGGGATAGCTCATCTCTATTTTCTCTTGAAAAGAGCTTAACATCAACTACTATACCGCCCTCGCCGTGGGGTACTTTTAGCGAAGTATCGCGCACTTCACGGGCCTTTTCGCCGAATATAGCGCGCAGCAACCTCTGCTCTGCGGAAGGCTCAGTTTCGCCCTTGGGGGTTACCTTGCCTACTAATATATCGCCTGCACGCACTTCTGCGCCTATGCGAACTATTCCTCTTTCATCAAGGTCTTTAAGCGCATCAGGGCCTACGTTAGGTATATCTCGGGTGATTTCCTCAGCGCCAAGCTTTGTTTCACGCGCTTCGGATTCATATTCTTCTATATGTATTGAGGTGTAGACATCTTCTTTTACAAGCCTTTGGGATACCAGAATAGCGTCCTCATAGTTGTAGCCTTCCCATGTCATAAAGCCTATCAGCACATTTTGGCCAAGGCTTATTTCACCCTTGTCAGTGCTGGGACCGTCTGCCAATAGGTCTCCTACTTCAACTTCCTGCCCTTCCTCAACGCAGGGGCGCTGGTTAATGCAGGTGGACTGGTTGGACCTTACAAACTTTGAAAGCTTGTAGGGGTGAAGTTCGCCGAGTTCATCCTTTACTGTTATTTCATCTGCGGAAACATGCTCCACTGTGCCCTTATGCTTGCTTAAAATTACAACGCCGGAGTCCTGAGCGGCTTTGTATTCCATGCCCGTGCCAATAAGAGGCGCTTCAGGGCGAAGGAGCGGAACTGCCTGGCGTTGCATGTTAGAGCCCATTAAAGCGCGGTTAGCGTCGTCATTCTCAAGGAAGGGTATCATAGAGGTGGCGACGGATACTAGCTGCTTTGGAGATACGTCCATAAAGTGGACGTTCTCAGCGCGTACCATCATAACATTATCTCTTGAGCGCACGGAAACTAGCGTGTTCTTAAAGCTGCCATCTTCGTTTAAGGGCTCTGTAGCTTGGGCTATGTTATAATTATCCTCTACATCGGCAGTCATATGGACGATTTCATCCGTAACTCTATGCGTTACAGGGTCTACCTTGCGGTAGGGGGATTCTAGGAAACCGTACTCGTTTATACGGGCGTAAGTGGCAAGCGAGCCTATAAGGCCGATGTTGGGACCTTCAGGCGTTTCTATGGGGCATATACGCCCATAATGGCTGTAGTGAACGTCCCTAACTTCCATGCCGGCGCGCTCACGGTTAAGACCGCCGGGCCCAAGCGCGGATAGGCGCCTCTTATGCGTAAGCTCCGCAAGTGGATTAGGCTGGTCTAGGAACTGGGATAGCTGAGATGAGCCGAAAAATTCTTTAATGGCAGCTGTTACGGGGCGGGTGTTAATTAAATCCCCCGGGCGTACTTCGTTAGGGTCTTGTACTGCCATGCGCTCACGCACAACGCGCTCAAGGCGGGACATGCCGATGCGCACTTGGTTTTGAAGCAGTTCGCCTACGCTGCGAAGGCGCCTGTTGCCAAGGTGGTCTATATCGTCTATCCTGCCTACGCCATGGGGGAGACCCAGCAGATAGCTTATTGAAGCTACTATATCATCTATTAAAATATGTTTAGGTACTAGCAGCGATGCGTTTTCTTTTACAGCGCGCTTTAAATCCTCAGCTGGCACATGGTCTATTATCTGTTTTAGTGTGGGGTAATGTACCATTTCGAGTATGCCGCATTCCTTAGGGTCAAAGGGTAGGAAGTTTTTAGCGTCTACAAAGCCGTTGCCTATTACCTTGTGTATATGCTCTCCGCATTTTAGGTATACTACATTTACAGCGGCATTCTGTACATTTAGCGCTTCTTCTTTATTTAGTACGCTGCCCTTTTCGTGCAAGATTTCGCCTGTTTCAGGGTCAAAAATATCTTGGGCAAGCTCCTGCCCCTCTATACGGTCGGCAACGCCGAGCTTTAAGTTGTATTTATACCTGCCAACGCGCATAAGGTCATAACGTTTTGGGTCAAAGAAAAGGTTATGCAATAGTTGCCTTGAGCCTTCCTCTGTTGGCGGCTCGCCGGGCTTTAGCCTACGGTATATTTCAAGTAGCGCGTCTGTAGTTGTCTTTATATTTGTATCGCCTTTTTCTATAGTTGCGTAAAGGCGCTCATCTTCTCCAAGTAGGTCTATAAGTTCTCTATCTGTGCCATAGCCAAGCGCGCGTAAAATAATTGTTATGGGCAGCTTCCTCGCCCTATCTATGCGAACCCAAAGGCAGTCGTTAGAGTCGGTTTCATACTCCAGCCATGCGCCCCTGTTGGGGATTATCTGGGCGGAGTAAAGCTCCTTGCCTGCCTTGTCAAGCTGCATATTAAAATATGTGCCGGGAGAGCGTACAAGCTGGCTTACAACTACACGCTCCGCGCCGTTTATAATGAAGGTTCCCGTATCGGTCATAAGAGGGAAATCCCCCATATATACCTCGGTTTCTTTTATCTCCCCGGTGTCCTTTATCTTAAGGCGCACGAATACCCTAAGTGGGGCTGAGTATGTTAAATCCCTTTCTTTACAGCGCTCTACACTGTTTTTAGGGTTGTCATCAAGTTTATAATCAACAAATTCCAGTACGAGGTTATCGCTATAGTCGGTTATTGGTGAAATGTCTGCTAGCACTTCCCGGAAATCTTGTTCCAAGAATTTTCGATACGAATTTTTCTGTATCTCAATTAGATTAGGCATGTCAAGTACTTCGTCAATGTGAGAAAAACTAATGCGCTTGCGTAGTTTTCCCATTTGGATTTCGTGCACTAAAGCTGTCCCTCCTTCAAACTTAGGCCGCCGCGGAAACAAAAAACTCTTTTTTCCAAGACAAGGTAATCGATGCAAAAAATAGACACCGATGCAATTTTAAACTATACCATGTTTTTTGTTGTAAGTCAAATTTTTTGCGGGAATTTTCATGGCGAGTTTTGTGTCACAAATGCTTGAATTTTCTACGCGCTTTTTTAAACACGACTATTATTGTTGATAAGTTAAACAGAAGATGATAAAATTAACATTGTCACTGGTTAGAGTCTTCATCGATCGTACCTGCCTTTTCGCAATCTTTAAAGAAAGGAGGACGCATGTATGGAGATAATTATCCAAATCCTAAATTTATAGATAAACTTCGGTCGTTTGGTAATTCAGTGGCTGAACTATAGAAAAATGGATATGTGACAACAGGGGGCAACCCCTGTTTTTTCACATTTCAGCTTACCTCACACCTGACAATACATCATGTTCAACTAATATTTATTAAGCAAAACACTTAAAATTTTAAAGCCTTGATAAGATACCTAGGGTTTGTTATAATCTGCTTGCTGCGATGAAAGAGAGAGTAGGCGGCGGGAATGCTTTAAGAGAGTGGGGTACGTGGCTGTAATGCCCCTAAGAATACCGTAGCTGAAGTTCACTCCGGAGCACCTTAAGTGATAATGTAGTTTAAGGCGGTGGGAGCGTTATATCCTTAGAGTGGCGGCTAGTCCGCAACGTGGGTGGTACCGCGGTAATTCGTCCCATGCCTATGGCATGGTAATTTTTTTGGAGGAAATATGCTGGATAAGTTAAATGAAATGCTTGAAAATGCGCTGATTGACATCAGCAGTGCTGAAAGCAGCGATGGTCTTTTTTCAGTAAGGCAGAAATACATAGGCAAGAGAGGGGATTTAACCCAAATATTAAAAGGGCTCTCTTCTATGGCGCCTGATGAAAGGCGCAGCACAGGTAGCTTTGCAAATGAAATAAAGCAGAAGATATTAAACGCAATAGAGGAAAAGCAGGAGGAACTTATAGAAAGTTCATCAAAGCTTGATTTGCCCTTTGATATGACGCTCCCCGGTATAAAGCCTAAAACAGGCGGGCTGCACCCTATAAAGCGTATGAGCTACGATTTGAACGACGCTTTTTTATCCCTAGGCTTTGATATATATCAGGAGGACGATATTACAAGCGAACTTTACGCCTTTGACAATTTAAATTTCCCTAAGGAACACCCCGCAAGGGACAGCATGGACACCTATTGGCTAAAGGGCACTGAAAACAAAGTCGGCAATGAAAGGCTGTGCCTAAGACCGCACCTTACGGGCGGTAGTGTGCGCTACCTTAAAGAGCATGGAGCGCCTGCGCGTTTTGTATATCCCGGAAGGGTTTACCGCAACGAAAGCACGGATGCAAGGCATGAGAGGGCTTTCTTTCAGTACGAAGCGCTTATAGTGGATAAGGACTTCGCCTTTTCATCGGGCAGGCTGCTTGTGGCAACCATACTTGAAAAGGTGTTCGGTATGCCAGTTGATGTGCGTATGCGCGCGGGTTTCTTCCCCTTTGTTGAGCCCGGTTTTGAAATAGATATGAAATGCCTTGTGTGCGGCGGCGAAGGCTGCAGAGTATGTAAAAATGTTGGTTGGATAGAGGTTATGCCAGGCGGCACGCCGCATCCCAATGTGCTTAAAGCCGCGGGGCTAGACCCTAATATATACTCCGGTTTTTATATTAATATAGGGCTTGATAGGCTTGTTATGATGCGCTACGGAGTTGACGATGTAAGGCTGTTCCACAGCGCTGACCTGCGCTTTTTAGAGCAGTTCAAATAGGAGGCAGTATGATAGTTTCATTAAATTGGATAAAACAATATGTAAATTTACCTGATAATATATGCATGGACGAGCTAGCTCATGACCTTACCATGCGCACGGTTGAAGTTGAAAGCGTAAGCAACCCTAAAGATGATTTAGATAAAATAATAGTAGGGCGTATAGTTTCCGTTGAACAACACCCCAATGCAGATAAGCTTAGCGTATGTATGGTGGATATAGGAAATAGCGAAGTTAGCCATATAGTATGCGGAGGCAGCAACTTAAAAGAAGATATGCTTGTTGCGCTTGCGCTTCCCGGAAGCTTTGTGCGCTGGCACGGCGAAGGTGAAAAGGTAAAGATAAAGTCAAGCAAATTAAGGGGCGTAAAGAGCGAGGGCATGATATGCGCTTCGGAAGAGCTGTGCCTTGAAGCGCTATTCCCATCTAAAAGCGAAGCTGAAATTATGGATTTAAGCGATTTTAAAGCAAGCGCCGGTGATGAACTTGCAAGAGTTCTTGAACTTGATGATATATTGCTTGAAATAGATAATAAATCCATGACTAACCGTCCCGATTTGTGGGGGCATTACGGTATAGCCAGAGAGATAGCCGCTATATACGGTCTTGAACTAAAACCATTGCCTGAGTTTTCTATGGAGGGCGATGTAGAGGAATATCCTGTAAAAATACTAAGCGACAATTGCTACCGTTACGCAGGGCTATTATATGATGGGCTTCAAAATGTGTCGTCCCCCTATACTCTTAGAAAGCAGCTGCACCTTTGTGGAGTAAGACCTATAAATGCTATGGTTGATATAACCAACTATATAATGCTCTGCCTTGGTCAGCCTACACATGGCTTTGATAGCACGCATGTAAAAGGTGGAATAGTAGTAAGGGATGCAAACGCAGGCGAAAAACTTACCCTGCTTGATGGGCAGGAGCTAAACCTTACAAGCAGCGATCTTCTAATATGCGATAGCGAAAGGGCTATGGCGCTTGCTGGCATTATGGGCGGAGGCGAGGATTCCATACTGCCTGATACCACTTCTATGCTACTTGAAATAGCCACATTTAACCCTATAAGCATAAGGCGCAGCGCAAACCTGCATAAGGTGCATACGGATTCATCTCTCAGAAATGAGAAAGGTCTTGATACCCAGAGGGTTGACTGCGCTATGGGGGTAGCGGACGATTTAATTAAAAAACTGTTCCCGAAAAGCCGCCTAATAGCCTTTGGAGATGCTAAAACGCATGAAACCAAGCAAGAAAAAGTTGTATGCTCAATAGACTGGATAAATACAAGGCTTGGCAGGAAGCTTACGTTTGAAGAGATTAACTCTTCCCTAACTCCGCTTGGTTTTATAGCTCGGCAGGATGGGGATAGCGTAATTGTAGATGTTCCAAGCTTTAGGTCTACAGGCGATGTATCGCTCCCAGATGATATACTTGAAGAAATCGCCCGCATGATAGGATATGAAAACTTTGAATATAAAGCTCCTAAAGTAACGCTAAATAGCGCTGTAAACAACCTACACTATCAGCTTGAAAGGGCGGTATGTGAATACCTTGCGATGGGCTGCGGTATGCAGGAAATATTCACCTACCCTTGGATGGAAAAGCATTATATGGAAGCTGTGGGCGTAGAGGAGGAGGACTGTATTAAACTTGCAAGCCCGCCATCCCCAGAAACAGCCTGCCTTAGAAATACGCTTATTCCTGGCATGATAAAGGCTGTAAGTGAAAACCTGCGCTATAGAACCGAATTTAAGCTATTTGAAATGGCTCAGGTGTTTTCTCATGGTGAATATTATCCTAGTGAAAAGAGCGAATGTCTGCCATTACAACAGCTAAATCTATGTGGCGCATTTGTGGGAGAAGATATTCCTAACCTTATAAGGCAATGCAAAGGCGCGCTTGAAGCGTTGCCCCGCGTATGCATGGCTGAAGAGTATGAGTTTACTCAAGTTTCAAAACCCATTTGGGCAGATAAAAATGCTTGGGTGAATATAGTATTTAATGGAGATGTAATAGGTTGTATGGGGCTTGTGTCAGTTAAAACAGAAAAGCTTGCTGGCATAAGACATTCCTCATGCATGGTATTTGAAATAAATATGGATAGCTTAGTTCCCCTTGCATCAAGAAGCAATAGCTATGTGCCTGTACCTGTTTATCCTCAGGTGGAGCAAGACTTTTCAATAATCCTAGATGAAAATGTCAGCTGGGAGCAGCTTGAAAGCACGGTAAAACCCCTAGTAAACAAGGTTTCATTCATAGAGGAATACCGCGGCAAACAGGTGCCGGAGGGTAAAAAGTCCGTACTTGTAAGGGTGTGGTTCGGTTCGGATACATCTACGCTATCATCTGAGGACATTTCCGCCAATATGAAAAAGATAATTAAACAAGTGGAAAGCAAACTTGGTGGAAGTATAAGGGATGAGGAGTAGTATTACTTAGTAAAAGGTCAGAATATTGACAATATAGCGCTGCTAGGCTAAAATTATAATATAAACTTTTATTTGTTTGCTTAGAGTTGCTGATTGCGACGAGTTGTCTTTAGAGGGAGGGCTTATGAATAAAATATTCACCTGCCTACATAGAAAAATACAGGGAAAACAAAGGGTTATTACCCTAATAGTAGTTGACATAATTGCGCTTTTAACCTCATATGCATTTATACTTCAGCGAGTAGCATTTACTGTTGACAAGTTTAATACGACAATATTGGTGCAAAGAGTTCTTATTATGCTTTTGTGCTCAATGTTTGGTCGTTTATTATTGAAAGTGCATAATACTATGTGGCGTTACGCGTCTGCGGGCGCTTTTCTGCGTATGGTACTTGCGGACTTTATAGCCGGTTGGCTTTTTCTAGCGGTGGATCGCAGCTTTTTTGTGGTTCATGTACCATTTGCAAGCGCTGTTGCTGCGATATGTGTAGGGCTTATTGCGACTCTTAGCCTGCGTTTCGTTTATCAAATATTAAGGCTACACCCGGAGTGGTTTGATGGTAAACACCTAAAATCCTCAAGTGTAAAGAAAGAACCTATAGCAATAGTTGGTGCGGGTAGCTTAGGTGTATTACTTGCGCGAGAACTAATATATGGCGAAAGTGCAAAGTACACGCCTTATTGTTTTATAGATAATGATGAGCGTAAAATAGGCACTGAGATCGAAGGGATACCTGTTATGGGTCCTGACGAGTACATGGTTGACTTGTTACCCTCATTACCAGTTACAACCGTAGTTATAGCTCTGCCAAACCGCAGCCATGAAGAGCAAAGAAATGCCTTTGAAAAATATAAGAAAACAGATTGTCAGGTACTATTGTATGATTATCCGCTTAGTGAGTTGCCAACTGAAGATAGCAAGCGCACTATAAGAGATGTAAAGATAGAAGATCTTCTTTTCCGCGATATAGTGAGCATAGTTGATGATGATACTATAAGTGCATATCACGATAAAACCATACTCATTACTGGTGCGGGGGGAAGTATAGGCGGAGAGCTGACAAGGCAGCTTGCAGGTTGCAGACCAAAAAAGCTGATACTGCTTGATATATTTGAAAATGGCGTATACGATATCCAGCAGGAGTTATTGCGTAAACACAGAGGTAAGTTCAATTTAGAAGTTGTAATAGCCACAGTATGCAATATTAAACATCTAGACTATATATTTGAAAGACATAAGCCCGATGTGGTATTCCACGCTGCTGCGCATAAGCATGTACCTCTTATGGAAAATAACAGTGCAGAAGCTATACGCAACAATGTATTTGGTACATACAATGTTATAAACGCTTCAGAAAAACATGGCGTAAAACGTTTTATACTTATTTCTACAGACAAGGCGGTAAACCCCACAAATGTTATGGGTGCTACCAAGCGCCTATGCGAGATGATTATTCAAAGCCGAATAGAAAGCGAAACAGAGTTTGTAGCAGTGCGCTTTGGTAATGTGCTAGGTTCAAGCGGTTCTGTTGTTCCGCTCTTCAAAAAGCAGATAAGCGAGGGTGGACCTGTTACCATTACAGACAAGCGTATAATACGCTATTTCATGGCAATACCTGAGGCGGCGCAATTGGTACTTAGGGCGGGTAGCATGCATGAAAAGGGTAAAATATATGTGCTTGATATGGGAAAGCCAGTGCGTATACTTGATCTTGCGGAAAACCTGATTTATCTTTCGGGCTTTAGACCATATGAGGATATAGACATAATCGAAGTGGGTCTTCGCCCTGGTGAAAAACTTTACGAGGAACTATTGATTAAAACCCAGGAATGTATAAGAACGAATGACAAGCATATATTCATAGAAAAAGAAGAGGGCTTTGAACGGGAGAAAATGGATTCCGCGTTAATAGAGCTGAATAACAATTTGGATATTACGCTTGATAATGATTCGGCTCGCGAGTTACTAAAGCAATTAGTACCCACATATTATTCTGCGGATGAAGTAAATAGAAATGCCATAAGCGCTGAAGAATTTGATGATGTTGGTGAACACTCATATCTAGATTCAGACATATCATATAATGGAGAAATAATATGAACAATGGTTTAAAACGCTTATTTAGCGTGGTTTTATTTGCATGTGTGCTTTTTTGTGCGACATTTCAAGAGGTAAAAGCTGAAGAACTACCCTACGAGCAGGTGTATACACCCGAACAGAGAGATGCCATAAATGCTGCGCTTGAGGATGGAAGCAAGCTTCTACCCGTTGGAGAAGAGTTTCGCATAAAGGTAAAGCCGGATGACCTTTCTATAATAGAAGGGCTTGACGACACATGGAAAAACATACTGCTGCTTGGTACAGATACAGGGAACATTAAGCTTAACTATGGTAGGACGGATGCCATGCTTGTTCTAAGCGTAAATAAACGCACAGGGGAGCTAAAACTAACTAGCTTAGTTAGGGATATGTTTGTGAAAATACCTAACACTTCCATGCATAACCGCATAAATGCCGCCAATGCTTTTGGAGGGCCTCTGCTTGCGGTAAAAACCGTTAATGAAACATTAGGGCTTAATATAAAGTTATATGCGAGCATAAATTTTTCAGGCTTTAAAGATGTTGTTGATGCGCTTGGCGGGGTAGATATAGAAATTACAGACACCGAAGCTAGAATAATAGGCATAGAAAAGCTTGAAGGTGCACAAACGCTGTCGGGTGATGAAGCGCTTCAATATGTACGCATACGCAAAATAGGCAGCAACTTCGGAAGGAATGAGCGTCAGCGTACATTTCTTGTGGCGCTGCTTAACAAGATAAAAAATAGCGATATAGATACCGCTATTGAAGCCCTTATACTTTCCTTAAGTCATATGGCAACAAATATGTCCATAAATGATATTTTGCCCCTTGTGCCGCTGGTAATAGCCAATCAAAAGGATATGGCTATGTTAAGCCTACCTGCAAAGGGCGACTATGCTTTAGGCTCAACCAGCTGGGGTGCTAGCGTTGTGTATTTTAATAGGCAAAAAACTAAGGATACTTTTATGCGCTTTGTATATTTAAATGAGGATTAAAGCAGTCTAACGCCTGCGTTTCTGCATATATCTATCGTGCCCTCGTCCCAGCAGGAGGACTGCACCTCGCCTATATGCGCCTTTTGTAGTAGCAGCATACATAGTCTGCTCTGTCCTATGCCTCCGCCTATGGTATAGGGGAGTTTTCCATCTGCCAGTGCCCTGTGGAAGGGGTATTCAAGCCTATGCTCACAATTTGAGAGTTTAAGCTGTTCTATCAAGCTCTCAGGAGATACCCGTATACCCATAGAGCTAAGTTCCATGGGCATTTGAAGCTCCTCGCTCCAGAAGAGTATATCGCCATTCAGCTGCCAGTCATCATAGTCGGGCGCGCGCATATCGTGGGGGTTGCCGCTTTTCAGTTTGCCGCCTATCTGCAAAATACAGGCGGTTTTATATTTTTTAACATATTCATATTCCCTCTCTTTTGGGGTTAAGGCGGGGTACATATCCTCAAGTTCTTGGCTTAGTATAAAGCTGGCTTCACGGCAGAGTACAGTATCTAGCCTTGAATATTTCCACTTAAGCATATCAAGTGTTGAGCAAATAGCAGTTACTATTCTCTGCATTGTATCTTTAAGCGTTGCCATAGTGCGCATTTCGGGGGTTATTACCCTTTCCCAGTCCCACTGGTCAACATATATGGAGTGAATATTGTCAAGAACCTCATCGCGGCGTATAGCGTTCATATCCGTATACAGCCCCTCACCTACGGGGAAACCGTATTTGGCAAGCGCTAGACGCTTCCATTTGGCAAGAGAATGTACTACCTCCGCATTTTGGGGTAGGTGTTTCATATCAAAGCGTACGGGGCGTTCAACACCGCTCAAGTCATCGTTAAGACCGGAGTTCGTCGCCACAAAAAGCGGGGCGGATACTCTCTTTAGGTTTAGCGCCTTGCAAAGCAGATACGCGAAATGTTCCTTAATTATTGCGATAGCTTCCTGTGTTTCATACAGGTTAAGCCTTGAAAAATAGTTTTCAGGTATAAAGCTTATGTTCATTCAGCCCTCCATATAGCTAAAGTTAGCGCCCCATCCTGTACAGTGCCTTCTATGCGTACTGGAAAGGGATAGTTGTTTGTGAAAATAAAGTTCTGTTTCTTGTTACCTACAGCGGCGTCGGCTCCGTGGGGTAAGTATGCTATACCCCTTGGTCCGTGCGGGCGTCTATGGTCTATATTTATGCCTGGCAATTGAAGCGTTACATTGTATAGCGTGCTTGAAATCTGGCATGTGCCACCGCCGTAGCCAAGCTTACTTCCGCCGTCAACAAGTACTATCGCCGGGAAATATCCATTTCTAGCGTTATATGGGCCAAGGTCCCTATTGAAATCAAAATTACTTCTGGATTTTATGGTTATTTCTTCGAACTTATCGCAAGAAACTTCAAGGTTTTTAATGCGGCTTAGGTTATTTTCAGTAGTAGCTATATTATAAAATGATGTGTATGCCGCTATTGGATAATCTAATGAAGGTTCTTCACTTAAATAATCTATTGGTACAATTTCGCTAAGCGCCCTTGTGTCAACATATCCGTACTGTTTTTTGAATATAAGCTTGCCATAGCCGTCCTCGAAGCCTATAAAAGCAAGCCTTGCGCCCTCATTTAGTGTAATAAGTTCGCTTCCATTGCTGCTCGGTCTATCAAGCACGGGTGTAGTTTCACTTACCCAGCCTATGTATGTGTTCTGTACGCCGGGGTAGTTAGGTATCTTATCTATTTGTAGGTTCTCAACTGTAAAATCATCAAGCTTATCACGGTTTATATAGCCTATTATAGCGCCTTCCCTGCCTACAAGTAGGCGAGATGGGGAAACAGCATATATATCAACCCTTTTGCCTGCGCCTAAATAGAAAATTCTGTTCTGTAGCTCCACATCTGAGAATATAGGGCTTTCGTATCTAAGCAGCGCAGTGTATAAGGGCTGTTTGCCGGCATACTCATCAAAAAGCGGAGCTGTATACAGTTCTTCCGCTGGGGTTGGCAAGGTAAATAGAGATATTATTATAGCTAAAAATAAAGTTGTTTTTCTCATGCTTTATATATTGCCACAAAGAGAGAGCCGTCCTGTACATGCGCGCTTATGCGAACAGCGAAGGAATAGTCGTTCCTAAATACAAAATTAAGTCCGCCTGAAGTAGCGTCAACCCCATGGGGTATGTAGCTTACCCCGCCAGGTCCATGCGGGGCGCGTACAAGCACTGTAAGCCCTGTGAGTTGCAGCACCACATTATACAGCGTTGAAGATATTTGGCAGGAGCCACCGCCCGTTGCCGTGCCCCATCCGCCATCCTTTAGCGCGCCCGCTTCAAGGTAGCCGTTACCGGCAGTAAAGGGTCCCACTTCTCCGTTAAAATCTAGGCTTTGCCCGGGTGCAAGTGTTTTTGACATCTTAGATGAGCCAAGCTTAAGATTGCTTATGCGGTTGGGGTTTAGACCCTCTTCCGATATATTATAAAAGGAGTTGTATACAGCTATTGGGGTATTCGCATCGCCAAGGCTTACATCCGGCGCTACTCTGCCAAGTTCAGCGAGATACCTAGTATCTATATAACCCCACTGTCGTCTATATATAAAGTATGCCCAGCCGTCTATTACATCTATTATACCAACCTTAGCGCCGGAGTGTAGCGTTATTAGCGTTTCAGAGTTAGAATCAGCTGCGGCTTTTACAGGCGTATCCTGCCACATAGTGGCGTAATATCTATGGAAAAACACTCCATATGGAGGGGTTGTGGCAGGGTTTAAGGGTTTTACATCCTCTATCCTGCCCCTTAGTATATAACCTATTGAATTGCCATGTAATATGCCTACATAGTTTGGTAGTACACTTATTATCTGTATGGGTGTGCCAGGCTTAAAGCTGTCAAGCACCTTTGAGTTTTTATCAGGCGCCACATAGGTGTTTGTGTAGCCATCATAATATGTAGTGGTTCTACCGGTGTATAATACATTGTACTGTGCATATGAAGGCATTATAGCGAGCATTGCACATATGGCAAGCGTTAAAGCGATAATGCGTTTAGTCATTTTCTTTCCTCCTTGAGTCTGCCTTTTGGGCGAGTTTCTCACGACTCCCATCTTCACGCAAAATATAAGTATTGTCAAGCTGAGATTTTAAATTTTCTCTGAATGCTTTTATATATTCAGCCCTTAGTGTTGCCTGAAGCTCTTTTTCCTCAGGTGTTAAAGTACCTTCCTTTTGCTTTTTATAGAGTTCATTTATTTTTGCTATCTTTTCTTTATTCATGCGTTTTCTCCCTGAGTGATAGCGCTATGCCGCTTGGCAGCGCAAGCAGGGCAATATAGCCAATGTACAGCAGCCATTTCTGTATTTCCGAGCGGTCTATAAGAAATTCTATACCTATTGCTCCAAAAACCGCAACAGGAAGTAAAAACAGATTAATTTTAGCCCTTTTGCTCATAGGTTTTTTTCTAAGGGAAAGTATAAGAAGAGCAATCCCCCAAAGTACGCTTGAAAGCACCTGCTGCAGCCCTACAAAGGAAAATCGCATATGTCCATCGTAGCGCAGGCTTTCAAATATTACTTGAGTTGCACCAAATAGTATCATCCAGCTTAAAAACACATCGCCTTTTTTATATTTATTAAGCCAAGCGTATAGTAATACGCATAGTACGCAGGCACAAACAGCCTCAAGCAGCCATGTTTTAAGGTAGGCATCATATTCTCCAACATGAACTAAAAAGCCTCCCTCAAGTACGCCCGTTACAAGCGGGCGGCTTATGCCAAGCTGCGTGTAGCTTTCACCAAGCCTTGCGAATAATATAAACGCCATAAGGGGAGAGGTAATAGCGTCAAGCAATTTATGCGTGTTTTCGCCTAATGCTTTGGCAGATAATAATGCCGCAAATATCATAGCTATTATTACCCCATACATAGACATGCCGCCAGTGCTTAGCCTAAATATATTTTTAAGTGTAAGCACAGCTCTAAAATTGCTGTCCGTAAGGCAGTAAAGTAGGCGGGATAGCAATACTCCAAGCGGCAAACTTAAGCATATAGCAAGGAGCAAAACGCCTTTTTTAAGTGATACCTTACGCTCTACAAAATATGCAAGGGCTATCGCAAATAATACACCCAGCGATAAAAAGCTGCCGTATGTGTAGAGTTTTATTCCTAATATATCTATAGTTGCAAGCGTTGTTCGCAATTAATTGCCCTCATTTTCTACTAGGCTTGCGAAATATATCATATCGCTCTGAGCGCGCTCATTGCTGCGGCTTCTGTTTTGGAAATATCCGCCGTTATACACTATGGTTGCGGAGTTGCCGCCATCAAAGTTGAACGCCTGTTTACAGCCTAAATTGAACATAAAATCCGCAAGCTCCTGCTGGGTAGCGCCGTCAGAATTATCCCTACGCCCCTCTGCATGCACTATTACATATTTTAGTGAGTCAAGTTGTCCAAGAGCTAGGCGCGGTTCCCTGCCATCTGGGTTATAGCCATATTTTTCGGGTATGGCTTGCAGCTGCTCATCCTTTACAAGCGCAGGGCCGAATGTGAATGCGTTTATTATTGTATGTCCCGCGTTTTCAAAGGCTTCAAGCTGCTCAGTTTTATCTTCGCCTGTAAGTATATGAAAATCCCCATTTTCGTCTATTATAAGGGTATCCTTAAGGCGGTTAAACTTGTTGCGTGCCTTTTCTCCCATGCGGTACTCAAAAGAAGTCTTTTTTGGGTCGTTTGCCATGTAGTTGGCGTTGCAGGCAATAACCGCATTGTATTTTTCCGCCATGGAGGATATAAGCGCAACGCGGCTTGAGCGCAAATCCCCCGCTGTTGCGGTTCTAAGCTGAGTAGGGCTTGCTACCTGAATATAGGCTATGCGCCATACTACGCCATCTTCTTCGCGCGTTTCAAGGGTAAGCCTTATACTGGGGTCTGAATAACCTTCATCTGTAAAATTTTCTTGTATCGGCTTTTTGCCCGGGGAAAAATCTATAGGAAGGGGTTTTAGCAGCTCCTCCGCATTTGCACTGGGTATAAGCCAAGAAAGCAAATTATCTTCCTGTTTCCATATTTCATCCTCAAGCTTGTATCTTTCTTCATCAAGCAGAGCTCCCGAGGGTATAATAAATGAAAGCGTTAGCGCCATAACTATGCTTAGTATAAGCAGCGCCATGTATGTTTTTTTAGACATTTTTTTCTCCTTGTTTTTTATGTGGGAACACCCATGCTTTCTGTACGCGGTAGTTTACAAAGTATAGCAGGGTATCAACCACGATTTTTATTATAGATTTATCTATGTTAAGCATCCTGTATATAAGGTCGGTACTTATAGCGCTTGTTGCAAGCGATAGAACACATAGCGTTAGGTACCTTGGGAACGCGCCATCCTTACTGCCCTTATTGAACACAAAGTTTTTGTTTAGAGTAAAGTTTGCTATTGATGAAATAATCCTAGCAACTGCAGCAGCAGTATATGTATGTAATGTGGCTTGCCTTCCGCCAAGTGCGCCTGCCAAGAGAGCGTCAAGCAGCCACCTGTCAAGAAGGGTGAATGCGGATATATCCACCAAGAAGCTCATAAGGCTAGAAAAAATATACTTGAAGAAGTTGCCGAACAGGTGCCTATATATGCGTATAGAGTCCTTAACAGGGTTGAAATGGCTGCTCTTGTTATCTTCTATATATATGGTTTTTATTTCAACCACGCTGAAGGGTATTTTACGCATAGCGCATTCTGTTAGCATGTTCATCTCGTATTCAAACCTATCGCCCTCAATGTCTTTTACAACAGGTATAAGTTGTCTGCTTATACCCCTTAAGCCCGTTTGAGTGTCCGGAAGATAGTTACCATAAAGCAACGAAAAAAAGAATGTGGTAAGTTCATTACCTATGCGGCTTCTAAGTGGTGTATTGCCAAGCCTAAAGTTACGGGAACCCAATACTAAACTATCAGGCTTTTCAAGCATTTTATTAGCTACAGCTATAACGCCTTCGCTTGTGTGTTGACCGTCAGAATCTGCGGTTATTATGCCGGGGCTATCAGGATAGTTTTCAAGGAAGTACTCCATGCCGTATTTAAGCGCATGGCCTTTGCCTTTGTTTTTATGGTAACCTATTACAGTGCAGTTATCATATTGCGCTATGGTTTTAAATATATCTTGATATATATCATCATCGCCCGAGCCATCATCAACGATAAGTATATGCTTAAATCCATTTTCCGTTAGCGACTTTACATATGCTATAAGCTTATCATCCGGATGCAGCGAAGGTATAAGCACCACGCAGCTTAGCACATCGGGCAAAACAACACCTCCTTACATGATTATCCCCCATATTGTACCCTTAAAACATCCGTTTGTAAAACTTTGGAAATAGATTTTACAAAAGGTTGAGCTTAAGCATTGTTAGCCTATATTTAGCAATCGACTTAAGCAAGAAAGGCAAAAATAGCCATTGAAAAAACACACAAAGTGTTGTACTATATAGTTAATTGAATATGACTTATCAAGAGTGGGGGAGGGACTGGCCCTGTGAACCCCGGCAACCGGCATATGCAAGGTGCTAATTCCAGCAGCTAAGGCTGACAGATAAGTGTTATGTGGCTTATCTGTGCGGGTAAGTCATTTTCTTTATATAGAAAGGAAGTAATATAATTGAAACGACAGTACACATCAGAATCAGTAACGCAGGGGCATCCGGATAAACTTTGCGACCAGATATCCGATACCGTGCTTGACGCAATACTAAGCGAAGACCCTATGGCAAGAGTCGCCTGCGAAACCTGCGCCACAACTGGGCTTATACTTGTAATGGGGGAAATAAGCACAACTACCTATGTACCCGTAGCGGAGCTTGCAAGAAAGGTAGTGCTTGATATAGGCTATGATGATTCCTCACTCGGTTTTGACGGTAATTCCTGCGCCGTGCTAACAGTTATAAATGAGCAATCCCAAGATATAGCTGCCGGGGTTAGCAGAGCTAGCGAAACTAGGGATAATATAGCTGCAGAGCAAAAGACGGGCGCGGGGGACCAAGGTATGATGTTCGGTTTTGCCTGTGATGAAACCGAAGAATACATGCCCCTGCCGCTAGTGCTTACGCATAAGATGGCAAAACAAATGGACGAAGTTAGAAAGAGTGGAAAAAGAGAGTGGATGCGCCCTGATGGCAAGGCGCAGCTTACAGTAAGCTATGATGGTTTTACGCCCGTAAGTTTAGATGCTGTTGTGCTATCAACCCAGCATGATGACATGGTGAGCCAAAAGGAAATTAAAAATGCCATGATGGAAGATGTAATACGACCCATATTGCCAAGCAAGCTTTTAAACGCATCAACTAAATACTATATAAACCCAAGCGGCAGGTTTGTTATAGGCGGTCCTGCCGGGGATAGTGGGCTTACGGGGCGCAAAATTATAGTGGATACATACGGCGGTTTTGCACCGCATGGCGGCGGTTGCTTTAGCGGCAAGGATCCTACAAAGGTTGATAGGTCTGCCGCATACGCCTGCCGTCATATAGCTAAAAATGTAGTCGCCGCAGGGCTTGCGAGCCGCTGCCAAGTTGCAATAGCCTATGCGATAGGCGTAGCGCAGCCTGTTAGCTATGCCATTGAAACTTTCGGAACAGGTAAGGTAGACGAAGAAAAGCTTGCAAATTATATTAGAGATAATATAGATTTAAGCCCGGACGGCATAATAGAGCGCTTTAAGCTAAGAAGACCCATATATAGGCAAACCGCTACATACGGGCATTTTGGCAGGAATGACCTTGACTTACCTTGGGAGAAGCTAGATTTGGTGGAGCAGCTCAAAAGGCTTAAATAATAAGCGGCACTAAAAAAGCCCGGGCGTAAGCTCGAGCTTTTTTATTACTTTGATAATTTTTTCAACATCGAAATTCTACGCAGTACCAAGATAAGCTTTTTTAATTTCAGGGTTGTTGGAAAGCTCCTTTGCTGTGCCTTCTATTACCACATTGCCTGTTTCAAGCACATAGCCCCTGTCGGCGACCGAAAGCGCCATAGTGGCGTTTTGTTCTACAAGCAGCACGGTAGTGCCTTGCTTATTTATATCCTGTATTATGTGGAAAATTTCGCTTACAAGTATGGGAGCAAGACCCATAGAAGGCTCATCCATCATAATAAGTGTGGGGCTGCTCATAAGCGCGCGACCTATGGCGAGCATCTGCTGCTCTCCGCCTGAAAGCGTGCCTGCAAGCTGGTTTCTGCGCTCCTTAAGCCTAGGGAAATGCTCATATACGCGCTGGGCATCTCTGTTAAGGCTGGCCTTATCTTTCCTGCAATAAGCGCCCATTTCAAGGTTCTCTTTAACGCTCATGCGGGCAAATACCCTGCGTCCCTCGGGAACATGGGCTATGCCTTTGTATATGCGCTGGTATGCGGGAAGGGTTTTAAGGTCTATATCCATAAAGGATACGCTGCCGCTTTTTATAGGTACAAGGGCTGATATTGAATTTAGCGTAGTAGTCTTTCCTGCACCGTTTGCGCCGATAAGCGTTACTATTTCGCCTTTGTTTACATGGAAACTTATCCCTTTAAGCGCTTTTATTGCGCCGTAATATACTTCTAAATCTACAACTTTCAGCATGGTTTCGTGCCCTCTTCTTCATCCTGTGACATACCAAGATAAGCGGTTATTACATCCTCGTTGTTCGCTATTTCATTTGCAGTGCCTTCGGCAATTATATGACCGTAGTTAAGCACATATATACGCTCGCATATGCCCATTACAAGCTTCATATCGTGCTCAATAAGCAGTATTGCAACTGAAAAGCGTGTGCGTATCCGCTTTATGGTATCCATAAGCTCCTGCGTTTCGGTGGCGTTCATGCCTGCGGCAGGTTCATCAAGCAGTAGTACCTTCGGGTTTGACGCAAGCGCTCTGCATATTTCAAGCTTTCTTTGAAGACCGTAGGGGAGAGAGTCAGCATTATCGTCCGCGACATCTTCCATGTCAAATACGCGGAGCAATTCCCTTGCGCGTATGTCTATACCGTGCTCCTCGCTTGCATATTCTTCAGAGCGTAGAATGCCGCTCATGGGAGAGTAGCGCATTCTCGTATGGAAGGCTACTTTTATATTTTCAAGCACAGTCATGGACTTAAAAAGGCGGATGTTTTGGAAGGTTCTTGCTATGCCGTTATTTGTTATTTCATGCGTTGGGCGCCCCTTTATGGAGTTGCCAAGCAATATAATATCGCCCTGCGTAGGCTCATAAACGCCGGTTAGCAAATTGAACACTGTTGTTTTACCCGCGCCGTTTGGACCTATTAAACCGACTATTTCGTTATCTTTAAGATTTATGTTTATATTCTCAGCCGCAACAAGCCCGCCAAACTGTATGCCTAGATTTTTAGTTTCAAGCACGGGTTGGTTTTCCCATACATCATAGTGGGGTCTAAATGGAAGCTTAGGCTTATGCTCTTTCCTCTTAAAAACACTGTGCCATTTAGCTTCGAGTTTTTCAACAGTTGCAATTAACGAAAACTCCTTAGTGCCCATAAGCCCTGAGGGGCGGAAAATCATCATTAAAACAAGCGTTAGAGAGTATATTACCATACGCCAAGCGGCAAATTCACGAAGCAGTTCAGGAAGGGTTACAAGCACAGTTGCGGATATTATGGAGCCTGTTATTGAGCCCATGCCGCCAAGCACTACCATAACCAAATATTCTATAGACTTGTTAAAGTCAAAATATTTGGGAGTTAGCATACCTATTTGATGTGCGTGAAGCCCCCCCGCAATACCCGCAAAGAATGCGGCGAAGGTAAAGGCAAGCAGCTTATAGTAGGTGGTGGGTATGCCTGTGGCTTCGGCTGCAACCTCATTTTCGCGTATGGATATTATTGCCCTGCCGTGACGGCTTCTGCCAAGGGTGAATATGCTGGTAACCACCATTACCATTATCCAGTACACTATGGCAAACTGTATGGCAGCGGAATCCTTAGGGCTTTCAGCGAGCGCGCGGGACATCCTTGGTATCCTCGTAAGCCCTGCGGGACCGCCTGTTATTTTAAGGTTTTCTATTACAACCCTTATAATTTCTCCAAAACCAAGTGTGATTATCGCAAGGTAGTCGCCTTTTAGCCTAAGTGCCGGCATACCTATTAAAAAGCCGAAAAGCGCAGCTAGCAAGCCACCAGCAAGTAGAGCTATTGTAAGAGATAGCCCTAAGGGCATGTCTGGGAGGGATTTGGTTATAATGCCGGCTGTATATGCACCAACAGACATAAAGCCCGCATGACCTAAGCAAAGCTGCCCTAGCAAGCCGGTAGTAAGGTTTAGGCTTACTGTCATTATTATTGCTATAAGCACGCTTATTAACAAGCTTGAGTAGTAGTTGTTAATATTTCCGCTAGCTATAAGTGCAAAAGCAAACAGAAAGGTGATTATTAGCGCAAAGCTATTTAATGCATAAGACTTAGTTTTATTTTTTGCCATATTATCACACCTTCTCTCTTACGCTCTTGCCAAGCAGACCCGAGGGCTTGAAAAGTAGAACTATTATTAATATACCGTAAACCACTGCATCGCTAAGTTGGGAGGAAATATATGCTTTAGTAAAGCTTTCCGCAATGCCAAGTAAAAAGCCGCCAAGCATGGCGCCGGGTATTACCCCTATTCCGCCAAGCACTGCGGCTATAAACGCTTTTACACCGGGCAATGAACCCATAGTAGGCGAAACGGAAGGATAAGCCAGACAAAAAAGCGCCGAACCAATCCCGGCAAGGGTGCAGCCTATTGCAAATGTAAGGGTGATAGTATTATCGGTATTGATGCCCATAAGTAGCGCCGCTTTCATATCTTCAGATACCGCTCGCATAGATTTTCCTGCCTTTGAAGTCGTTACAAAGGTTTGAAGCGCCATCATAATTACAATAGATACACCGAATGTAAGTATGGTAATAAAGCTTATCTGAATATCTCCTAAGTTTAGAGGGGCTACGCTTAAGGGCACAGGATAGGGCTTTGGCGTAGGTGTAAAAATTAGCAACGCTAAATTCTGAAGCAACATACTAACCCCAATTGCCGTTATAAGTGAAGATATTTTAGGTGAATTTCTAAGCGGCTTATAGGCTACTTTTTCAATTAATATACCGAATAATGCGCAAATAACAATGGAAATAAGTATTGCAGCTAAGGGCGAAAGCCCAAGCGTTCCTATGGCTACAACAACAGTATAAGCACCCACCATAAGTATATCGCCATGGGCGAAATTTATCAGCCTGATAATTCCGTATACCATAGTATATCCAAGCGCAATGAGCGCATAGATACTCCCGACATGTATGCCGTTTATCAGTTGATTTATAAATAGTGACACGGTTTTCTCCTCGCAAAGCAACTATTAACCGGCGGAAATTCCGCCAGTTAATAGTTAGCGTGTGTTAGTTTTTATTAACTTTATGCATGGTTTATTATTAGGGGTCTACCCTCTCTAAGAACACTTTGTTGCCGTCCGCATCGAAAGTGGTGAAGAACGCGCTCTTGATGGGGTCATTATGGTCGTCAAAGGTGATAATGCCTGTAACGCCTTCAACTTCCATATTCTTGATTGCATCGACTATTGCCGCATAGTCTTCAGTGCCAGCTTTTTTAATAGCTTCGGTTAGTACTAAGGCTGTATCGTAAGCAGTGGCGGAGAACGAAACTGTGGGAACTTCGCCGTATTTTTCCTCATATCCTTTAAGGAATTTAACTGCTACTTCGCCTGCTGCGTCGTTATTAAAGTGGTCAGAATATATTACGTTTGTAAGCAGAGAAAAATCTGTAATGGAGTCCGTAATGCTTGAGATACCGTCAGCGCCTATGAAGGGAATATCAAGCCCTATTTCATCCGCCTGTTTTACAATATGTGCAGCGGGTGCGCCGTAGTAGGGCAGGAACAAGGCTTCAGGATTTGCGTTCTTTATGTTGGTAAGCTGGGCTTTGAAGTCCACATCAGCAAAGGCGGCGGCTTCAGTAGCAACAATGTTCAAACCAAGCTCTTTGCATTCGTTTACGAAAGTTTCATATAGACCGGTGGAATAATCATCGCCTGTGTCATATAGAGCGGCAACATTTTTATAGTTTTTAGATTTCATGTACCTTGCTATCATAACAGATTGGAAAGGGTCAATAAAGCAAGTACGGAACACATTGGGTCTACCGGTTGTAACTTCATATGCGGTTGCGGAGGGGGAAACCATGGGGATGCCATCTTCTGCCGCGGCATCTGCAACAGCATTGGTAACGCCGGTAAGTACCGCGCCGAGTATGGCGACAACTTCGTCATTTTCGACTAGGCGATAATAAGCCTGCTGACCGATTGCAGGATCGCCTTGGCTATCTACCCATATTATTTCAACTTTTTTGCCATCAATGCCGCCTGCATTGTTTAGTTCTTCAAAAAACAAGTCCGCACCGTTTTTAACTGCTACGCCATAGGTGGCATACGGACCGGTAAGTACACCGATGCCACCAATCTTAATAACTTCCTCCGCGGGTACTACTATTAGTGTAGTGAGCATGGCTATACTGAGCAATATTAGAAATAGTTTTTTCATCGGATATACCTCCTTATATTTTACCAGAATTTTTTCCTAGTATTGAAATAGAATAAACAATTAATAGCAATAATGCAAGCCCTTACACATAAAAAGTTTGTTTTTATATTGTATTCTGAATGTTTTTTCTATAGCCTGTAAAATTAACCGTAAACTTCATTCTTGAGCCGAAAGCGTTTCATTCTGTGCAGATGCACAATGAGCCTTGTCATACAGCCATTTTGCGCTAAGGGCACATATAAGCAGCAACATACCTGATACGGCTATAGCACGGTATATACCCATATTGTCTACCAGAAAGCCCACAGCTATTTTACCGCCGGCTATGCCTATGCTGGATACGAGGGAAACTACCATCATAACCCGGCTTAGCAGATGTTTAGGCGTTTGTGTACGGAAGAATACGGAACAGGTCATCTGCATAGGAATAGCAGCGATTATTGTAATAGCATCTAATATGCCGATTATTATAACCGACGTTATAACGCCGATGTAATTATTTAGACCTAAAAAGGCAAAAAGTGCAATAATAATTATAGTAATGGCTATTATAGCGGAGTGCCGCCAATAAAGCTTTTTAAAGGGTACTCTTTTTACAAGTGGTACGGCAATGAAGGGAACAAATAAGGATACGGTTGTGGTTAGGGTGTTGAACAAGCCGTAAGCCTCGACAGATAGCTCAAATGCCTCCCTTAATAGATATGCGACAGCAACTGAAAATGTTGCGCTGAAGAAAGCGTTAAATACAGGCAATATAAGTATAAAGCCTGTTAAAAACCTGTCCCCAAGTATGTATCTTATGCCGCCGGTTATCTCAACAAAAAAGTTGGTTTTTTCCTTTTTTTCCGGTGCAGGCAACGCGTAGGGGGTGCGGATTGTTTTCTGCAAGATAGAAGCTATCAAATACATTATAGCTGTTACGCCAATGGCGGGTACCACACCTAAATTGGCGTATATTAAAGCGCCAAGCATTGGCGATGTTACCCATACTATGCCATCGTCAACTTTAGATAATGAAGTTGCCTCATTTATTTCTTCAGGCGTAACTATATCAGGGATTATTGCAGAAGAAGGTCCTGCATAAAAAACCTCGGTTATTTCAAGCCCTATAACAAGCACATATACCGCAGCTATAGAAAGGCTTTGATTTTGACCTAACAGGAAAAAGATTGCTAGAAATATAGCGTTTATAAGAGTTAATGCCATCATTAGCTTCATTCGGGGTAAACGATCGCCTGCTAAACCGCTAAATGGCATAAGTACAAGCCTAGGCACTACTACAATAGATAATATCACAGCAAACTGACCTGCGGAGCCTGTTATATCCAGCACATAAAGCGCCAGTACAAATTGCAATATGTTGCTTGCTGCATCGGCAATAGCGGAAGCAAACCAGTAACGCACATAATTTCTGTTACGCAGAAGTGAACGGATATTTAGCTTTTTATCTTGTTTCATTATTTCTCCTATATGATATAGCGCCGCCGGAGGTGTAATACGGCGGCGCCTTTATGCTTAAGTGCCGGAATGGATTAGTACATTAGAATGCTTCAGGGGCTATTGCCTTAGTAAGCTTAGTGATGTAATTTACATTCTGTAATCTAGGGAACAAAAAATTACTTAAATATAAAGTAGATACCTTCCTGATTACTTATTAAACGGTGCAACCATTTATAAATAGTTTGCAGCGTAGCATTGTCAGCTGATGAATGGTTCTTTATGGGTAATGAGCATTTAGGTGTTTGGTCTAAGTTGCGTCCATTACAAGGGGGTTCGCTCATCGCGCCGGAGAGCGGGCTACTATCGCCCGCAGTTCTCCAGCGTTTTAGAGGAGGATTAAAAAGCATCGTGTAATGCATGAGTATGGCATATTAGAATGCTTCAGGGGCTATTGCCTTAGCAAGCTTAGTTATGTAATTAATGTTCTGTAAGCCTGGGAAGGTGGCAATAACCGGCACTATAACATAATTGCCTTCTTTTACTGCTGTTACTTCGGATAATTCTTCTGTGCTGTTAAGGTAATCAATCTTGTTCTTAACATCATCATTTGTTTCTGTGAAGTATTCAGATATTACTATTATATCGGGGTTACGGGCGATTATCTCTTCAATATTTACGCCGCCAAACTGTTTTTCAACATCCTTAAATATGTTTTCGCCTCCGGCAAGTTCTATCATATTATTAACAAGACCTATACCGCCCGCGATAATAAACATGTCTTCCCTTGTACTATCAAAGAGCATAACCTTCTTCTTTTCTTTGTCTGCAACTTTTTCTTGTACATCTTTTACGGTATTTTGCATTTCGGCTACTATTTCTTCAGCCCTTTCTTTTGCATTGAATAGGGTGCCCAAGTTACGCACATCGTTGTAGGTGTTTTCTATAGTGCAGTTTGGCACATAGGAGCCTTCGTTAGCGTATATGTTTATGCCATTGCTTATATAATCCTCAAGAGTGCCGAATATTTTAGCTGCATTAAAGTAATAAGCGTTCATAACAACCATGTCGGGCTTAATATTAAGCATGTTTTCAAGTGTGGGTATACCATCGTTTAGCGACTTGGGGTAGGGTAAATCCTTTAGCGCATCCTGATATTCAGGCAGTATATCCTGTACATCATTATGCCCCTTAGCTATGCCTATTATGTTACCCGTCTTGCCAAGCGCTGCGAGTATTTCCGCCGAATTTATTGTAAGTATTACCACGCGCTCCGGCTCTTTTTCAAGAGTAACTTCTTGGTTGTAGTTGCTAACAGTAACGGGGTATGCGTCATTAGCCGCAAGTGTTGGTATGCTAAACAGCATAATTAGAGCAGTAAATAGTATTAGTAGTCGTTTGGTTTTCATGAAATGAGTTCCTCCTTAGGTGTTTTTATATTTGCTTAACGGATTATTGCGCCGTCATCGCTTCGTTTATTACAAGCTGCAAACGCCCGTTTTTAAGCTGCATTATATCGGCTTCTACGCCGAATACTTCAGCCATAAGCTTGGGCGTTAGCACTTCTTTTGGCGTGCCGCTTGCAACCACATGCCCGCTACATAGCACATATAGTTCATCGCAAAATTGGGCTGCTAGGTTTAGGTTATGGTAAACGCCAAGCACGGTAGTATTGAGCCTGCGTATTAGCGCCATTATGCTCCACTGGTAATGCACATCGAGGTGGTTGGTAGGCTCGTCCAGCACGAATATATCTGCCTGCTGCGCTAGGGAGCGGGCGATTAAAACCCGCTGCTTTTCACCGCCGGAAAGGGTGTTAAAGGAGCGGTAGCGGTATGCTTCCATGCCTATTGCATTAAGGGCATCGTCTGCAAACTGCATATCCTCTTTTGTGTAGCTTTCAAAGCTGCGGCGGTAGGGTGCGCGCCCGAGCAGTACCATTTTTTCTACAGTGAAGTCAAAATCGCTAGAGTTTTCCTGCCTTACTACTGTAAGCTTACGGGCGGACTGTTTGTGTGTATAGTTTTCTATATCTCTGCCGTCTATAAATACTTTCTTGTATTCAGAAGGAAGCGCCCTATAAATATGCTTTAACAGGGTTGTTTTTCCGCTGCCATTAGGTCCTATAATCCCCACCATCTTTTTATCTTCAACATTAATAGATATACCTTTAAGGATATCGAAACCGTCAATTGAATAATTAAGTTGTTTTGTTTCAAGGCGTAGCTGCATGTTATCCCCTTCCTTTGTTTTTTCGTAAAAGCCATACAAAATAGGGACCGCCGCATAGGGCAGTTAATATGCCTATGGGAAGCTCGTTTGGCGCTAAAATAATGCGTGCCAGTATATCCATGCATACAAGGAATATACCTCCAACCAGGAAGGAAAGAGGAAAAACCCGCCTGTGCTCCGTGCCGGTAATAAAGCGCACTATATGCGGCACCATAAAGCCTACTAAGCCTATAATCCCGCAGCTTGCAACCGAAACGCCGCACATCATTGCTACTACAATAAAAGCAAGCCGTTTTAAGTGCCTTGTATTAACCCCAAGGCTTATGGCTGTTTCATCTCCAAGCGTCATAAGGTCAAAAGAGCGGGCGTTTAATAAAAAGAAAGCTGTGCCAAGAAGAGAGCTTAGTATGGGTATCCATACATCCGCCCAGCGAGAGCCGCCGAGTGAGCCCATCATCCAGCTGACAACTGCATTGGAGCTGGAAATGTTTTTTGCGTTATATATACCATACTGACCAACTGCGTTAAGAGTTATAGATACCGCAAGACCGGATAGCACCAAGCGTGCAGGTGAAGAGGTGTTTGAAAAGCCGCCAACCGCAAAAACCATTAGCAGCGCAAACAGTGCGCCGCCAAATGCCATAAGCGGCAAGAACCATTTTGTGTTAAGCATTACGCCGCCTATCATAAAGCCTATGCTTACAAAGGCAAGGGCGCCGCTTGATATGCCAAGCACATAAGGGTCTGCCATTACATTTTTAGTAACGGATTGCATTGCAGCGCCGGCAACAGCCAGACCGCCGCCTGCTGCAAGAGCCAGCAAGGCTCTTGGAAAGCGCAGATTCCATACAATATATATATCCGATGGCGTAATGATTTCGGATACTATGCCAAACAATTCCTGTTTTAATACGAGTATTACTTTTTCTATCGGCACTGTTGAAGAGCCAAAAGCACAGGCTAAAAATACGCTTAATACATATAAAAACGGCAATAAAATAAAAGATGCTATATATCTGTGCTTCTTTACTGATGATATATTGCTTTTATCTATATCGCCATATCCGTTAGGTGTGGCAACCCTGTTTTTAATCATTAATTACACTCCTACAAAACCAATGAGTTAGGAAATGCTAACCAAAGCGAATGATATCATCATCTATACAGCCTGTCAAGGCTTTTTCTGCATTAAATTTTTGGTTGCAGGATGTACAAGGTTAGTTTTATATTGTATTCTGAATGTTTTTTCTATAGCCTGTAAAATTCATATGGCACATTATGCCTATCTAGAGTGTATTGGCTGTTTCTAATGCATTCTATAGAAGCTTTTAATTCCCGTCTTTCAAATATTTCTTTTATGCCAAGTTTGTATAATTGATTAGCGAAATTGTCCGCCAGATTATCCCTGTTAGCGGTATCTAGTGGAAGCCTTACAAGCTTTGCATATATTATGCTCAAACGCTCCCTTTTTATTCTGGTTAAATGCTTTTCATCGCTTGTGCTGTCTAATGCAAGTTTTAAATATTCGTCTGCCTTGTTAAGTGTATCTTCATCTAAATAGGGGGAGTTTGGCATATCAAATATTCCCATATGGTGCTTTTGTGCGGTGTTTTCAAGCGTTTTTAGGCAGGAAAGTATATGTTCTTTTGCGGGCATGCCGTAGTAATGCTTAACAAATTCTTCTATTATTAAACTCTCGTTTTCTTCTGTATTCCAAAGAAGCTTGCTAAGTAAATATATTCTTAGGTTCGCAAATGCGCTAGTTTCCCCCGGTGAGTAGTTGCCCTGCATGAGCATACCCTCAACCCCATATTTTTTGTAAAGTTTAAGGTTGTGCTTTTGCACGCTTAAATTAGGGAAGGGTTGCAAGTAATTGCTGTAATTTGTAGTATAGTCCCATATATGCAGGTGCTTTGTTATTTTAGACCATTCTTTAAGGTCTGTAATAAAGGAGTAATCTGTCTTTCTGAATGCGTCCGCGCAGTTGTTTTCTACATTTATTCTATCAATTACATAGTCGCACTCGCCAAGTGGGTGGCTTTTGCAGCACTCTATGGGGCATAGCCTTATTATTACATTATCCCTTGGAATTATTGTTTTAGGCGCTTTCCTCGTGTACAGGTAGGCGAAAGTATGTATTTTATTATTAGGAAATTCCTCTTTTATGCTATCTGCTATTGCGTTTACAAATAGTATAAGGGTAGCGGATTGGCTTCCTTCTTTTATATCTATACTTTTGCAATTATCACACTCACAGCCGCCATACCAGTCATTCTGCGCTACTGAAAAAATTTGATGGTTGGGATTATCCCTCATCCATTCTAGCACCTTATCTGTGCAGATTTTTAGCACATCAGGGTTTGTCATGCATATTTGGCTATGTTTTTTCTGCCTTTTTCCATCGAAGAATGAAAAATACTCGGGATGGCTGTCAAAATATTCATCAGGTGGTATAAGCTCATGAAATGTGTGGGAATAGTTGTAAAAGCGTATAGTATCGCCCATATCGCTTGTGGTGTGTGCGCGGGTGGAGTTTAGCCTGCACTTTATACTGAACGCGCCGTCTAGCGCGCCTCTCCAGTATAAATCCCTGTAAATAAAATCCGGTGATGATGAATAGCTGTCTATATTAATTTCATCTATTTTAGGTAAATATTCCTCATCATGTGCAAAAAAGCGCACACCAAGCTTTTCAAGGAATGAATATACTCCGTATAACAGCCCTCTTTTGCTTTCGCTTTTTATAGAAATAGAATTATTATCTATATCAACGCAAAAACTCTCAGAAAGTTCATCTCCGCCATACAGATTTATAGGAAAACCAGCGTCGTTAAATTCAGCAACGGATATTAGGCTTAAGTATTTCTTCATCTCCTTTACTGCATAGGGCATATTTCCCTTAACAAAAATAATCTTTGGAAACTTCATATTAATTCCTTTCTTGTGGATGTATTTTTATTGTCATAAATAGATTAATGATATTGCTTGCGTATGTCAAATTATTGCCGATATAATCCCCAAAAACTTGACGTACACATGCTTTTTCATTATTATTAATTAAACATTAGTTCTAAAAAAGGATTTGGCAGGTGGTCGCTTGGAAGCTTTGCGAAGTAAACTAAAAGAAGTACTATCAGCGGTACTTCCGGTGGTAGTTATAGTGTCTATATTGCATATTACTATTGCTCCCGTTGGGGGGAATATGTATACAGCATTTCTTATAGGCAGTTTTCTTGTAATTATAGGTTTAACTATATTCCTATTTGGAATAGACCAAAGCATAGATGTAATAGGACATAATATAGGTAATTTCTTGGTTCAGAAGGGCAAGATAGCGCTTGTAATTGTAGTTGGCTTGGTGCTTGGCTTTTTTATTTCCTTTGCTGAGCCGGATCTTCATATACTTGCAAATCAAGTGTCCGATGTAACAAGCGGACAGTTTGGCAGGTGGCTTATGGTAACAGCCGTTTCCATAGGCATAGGCGTTATGATGACGCTGGGTATGCTGCGCATACTAAAAAACGTGGCGCTTAAAACAACATTTATGCTTGCTTATGGGCTTATATTTATACTTTCGTTTTTTTCAACGCCGGATTTTTTGGCCATAGCCTTTGATGCTTCGGGCGCTACAACCGGCGCGCTTACAACCCCGTTTATGCTGGCGCTTGCTTCAGGCGTCGCTTCTATGAAGAAGGATTCTAAAACCAGCGAAGCGGATAGCTTTGGGCTTGTCGGCATATCATCAACAGGGGCTATAATAGGCGTATTATCTTCCGGTATAATAATGGGTATTAAAAAGCTTGAAGGCGCTCCAGAAAATGTAGAAATGGTAGTTGACAATATAGCCGGTGTATATGCAAGCGTAGTGCCTACGGTTGTAATAGAAACCCTGCTTTCGCTATCTCCTATTGTACTTGCCTACCTGTTTTTTCAGCACTTCTACCTTAAACAGAGAAAATCGGTTGTGGTTTCAGTTATGAAAGGCGTAGCCCTAACCTATGTTGGGCTTGTGCTGTTTTTATCGGGTGTAAATGGCGGCTTTATGAAAGTTGGCAGAACCCTTGGGCATATTCTCGCCGACATGGAAAACAAAGCCCCTGTGCTTATAGTATCGTTTATAATGGGGCTAGTAACAGTGCTTGCAGAACCCGCTGTAATAGTGCTTACCCATCAAGTAGAGGATATTACAGGCGGCTATGTAAAGCGTCCGCTGGTGCTGTTATTCCTATCCGTATCCGTAGGGCTTGCTATACTTATGGCGACTGTTCGTATATTAGTGCCCGGTATTAAACTTTGGATGTACCTGCTACTTGGTTTTGGCGCTGCGGTTGTAATGGCGTATTTCACGCCAGATTTATTCGTGGGTGTTGCCTTTGATGCGGGCGGCGTCGCCTCCGGCCCTATGACTGCCACATTCAGCCTTGCATTTGTGCAGGGAATAGCATATTCTACTCCACATGCGGATATTGTGGCGGACGGCTTTGGTATGATATCAGTTGTAGCTATGATGCCCGTTGTTGCCTTGCAGCTGCTTGGCATGTTGTACAAGATTAAAACTCGAAATGTATGAGGAGGAAGGCATGGAGCCGTATAAAATAAAGACGCTTACATTGATACTTACAATGGAGCAGTCCAAAACACTTGCAAAGCTTACAAGAAAATATCGTTTAAGTTCTACCACTGTAATTGCATATGGTACTGTTTCAAGCACTTTTCTTAACATGCTTGGAATAAAAAGCGATAAGAGGGAGATAATCAAATTACTCATAGAGGAGGATTTTCTTGAGGAATTTTGCGGCGCAGTAAATGACAAATTACAGCTTGATAAACCCGGGCATGGCATAGCATATATAACAAACGTGCTTGCTTGTATAGGTTTAGATGGCGGAAAAAGCGTAGCCTTTAATGAAACAAAACAATTGGATACGGAGGATAGTATGTACCAAAAAATAACGGTAATCGTAGATAGAGGACAGGCTGATAGGGTAGTGGAAATAGCAAAAGAGGCAGGCGCGCGTGGCGGCACCATATTGCATGGGCGCGGCTCTACAGGAAAAGAAGCGCAAACTATTTTCGGCATAGAGATAGAGCCTGAAAAGGAAATAGCCATAATAATTATACCAAGGACTATATCGGAAAAAGTGTTCACTGCCATACACCAGGGTATGGATTTAGACTCCCCCGGTAAAGGCATTATGTTTGTAGAGCCAATAGTCGGCACAAGGGGGCTTTTTGAAAGCAGCGCAGCAAATAAAGCTTAGCTTACAGATGAATGTTGTAATTATAAGTATAGCCCGCGATTTTCTAGGCATAAGGAGGTGTGTATGAGGTACTATGTTACCGGCGCAACAGGTTTCTTAGGCTTGCATGTAGTTAATGACCTGATTAAACAAGGCGATGAAGTGATAGCCTTTGTTATGCCAGGCGATAAGGGCGCTGAATTTCTACCTGCGGAAGTTAAAATAATATACGGCGATATTACATCAAAGGAAGATGTAAACAACTTTCTAAGCAGCAGCGGAGAAGGCTCAACTGTTATACACTGCGCAGGTATGATTTCCCTTCTATGGGGCATTAAGCCTTTAGTAATAAAAGTAAATGTAGAAGGTACCAAAAACATAGTAGATGCCTGCGTAAAGCAAAATATGAGGCTTATATACATTTCTTCAGTGCATTCTATACCTGAAAAGCCTAAAGGACAATCTATAGAAGAAACATGCTGTTTTAGCCCAAAGCTTGTAGTTGGCGGATATGCCAAAACAAAGGCTGAGGCTACAGCATATGTTATAGATGCTGTAGTAAATAATGGGCTTAACGCAGGTATAATATTTCCATCTGGCATAATAGGCCCCAGGGCGCTTACAAACAACAGCATAACCCATATGATGAAACTATATATGGGAGGCAAGCTGCCTGCGGGCGTTAAAGGCGGATATAATTTTGTAGATGTTAGGGATGTGTCAAGCGCTATAGTATCCCTCTGCAATAAAAGAGATAAACAAGGCTGCTACATTATAGGCGGGTACTATGTAAGCATAGAGGAATTCCTGTCCGCTATACATAGAAATACGGATAGACAGCTTAAAAAGCTTAATATTATGGTTCCCCGTTGGCCTATATACCTTTTTGTTGTGCCAATATACGCAGTAAAATACTTTATAACTAAGGAAACTCCCATATATACCCGTTATTCCATATATTCGCTGGGTAGCAACTCCAATTTCATAAGCGATAAGGCAAAAAGAGAGCTTGATTTCCACCCAAGACCTTTTGATGAAACCATAAGGGATACTATACTTTGGATGGAGGAAAAGGGTATAGTGTAGATAACTATTGTATACAAAAAATGCATACAAAAAAGGCGCGCCCTTTTGGGGGACGCGCCTTTAATATTGGTATTATTCGGAGGCGAGCCTCTTGTAGTTCTCTAGGCGGTTGCGAGCGTCTTGCTCTGCCTGTTCGAACAGTACTTCTGCCTCTTCGGGGAATGTCTTGAGCAGTGATGTGTAGCGCACTTCGCTGCGGATAAAGTCCTGATAGCTTCCGGTGGGATCCTTGCTGTCTATCGTCAAGGGGTTCTTGCCCTCCTCAGCCAGCAGCGGGTTGTAGCGGTACAGGTTCCAATAGCCGGCAGCAACCGCATCGCGTATCTTCGCCTGCGCAAGCGACATGTTTATGCCGTGGTTAATGCACGGAGCATAGGCGATTATGAGCGAGGGACCGGGGTATGCTTCGGCTTCGTTAAGAGCCTTTAGCAATTGCGGTGAGTTAGCGCTCATAGCGACATGGGCTACATACACATATCCGTAGGACATTGCCATCATGCCAAGGTCCTTCTTCTTGGTGCGTTTGCCTGCTGCGGCGAACTTAGCTACCGCGCCTGTGGGTGTAGACTTAGAAGCCTGACCACCGGTGTTTGAGTAAACCTCGGTATCCAGTACTAGGATGTTTACATCTTGGTTCTGGGCGATTACATGGTCCAGACCGCCGTAGCCAATATCATATGCCCAGCCGTCGCCGCCGAATATCCATATGGATTTCTTTACTAGCAGGTCCTTGCTTGCGAGTATCTCCTTGGCAAGACCGCAGGCGGGGCAATTGGCGTCTGCCGTAATGGCATCTTCACAGGCTTTTACAAGCGCTGCTGCTGCGTTCTTGGAGCCATCAGCATCGTTCATATTATCAAGCCATGCTTGACCTGTTTCTTTAAGCTCAGCAGTTGCAGCGTCAAGCGCTATAAGCTCTGAAACGAGCAGGGCAAGCTTTTCTCTTCTCTGGTTCATGGCAAGGTTCATACCGAAGCCGAACTCAGCATTGTCTTCAAATAGGCTGTTTGCCCATGCAGGACCGTGGCCCTTATCGTTTACAGTGTAGGGAACTGTGGGGCTTGAGCCGCCGTAGATTGAGGAGCAGCCTGTTGCGTTGGCTATAAGCATCCTATCGCCAAATAGCTGGGTGATAAGCTTTACATAGGGCGTTTCACCGCAGCCCGCGCAAGCGCCTGAGAACTCAAACAGGGGCTTAAGGAACTGGCTACCTTTGACAGTGTTCTTGTTGTGGTTAAGATCGTTTGTTTCAGGCAGGGTCATAGCAAATTCCCAGTTGGCTTCCTGATTTCTCTGGCTGTCTAGGGACTTCATCACAAGGGATTTTTCCTTGGATGGGCATACCTCAACGCAGTTAGCGCAGCCTGTGCAGTCCATCGGGCTTATCTGGATGCGGAACTCATACCCTGCATAATCCCTGCCGAGCGCCTTCTTGGTTTCGAAGGCTTCGGGTTTGTCTGTGCCTTCTTTTACTAGGAAGGGGCGTATAGCCGCATGGGGGCATACAAATGCGCACTGGTTGCACTGGATACAGTTGTCAATGAGCCATTCAGGTACATTTACGGCAATGCCGCGCTTTTCAAACTTGGTTGTTCCTGTGGGAACAAAGCCGTCGGGTGTGAAAGCAGAAACAGGCAGGTTGTTGCCTTCCTGGCGAAGTATCGGCTGAACTACATCATAGAAGTATTCAGTGGCTTCTACATGTACTGGCTCTGCGCCTGTGGTTGCATTTGCCCATTCTGCGGGTACTTTTACTTCTTTAAGACCTGTGATTGCTATGTCTATAGCATCCCAGTTCCTCTTGACTATAGCATCGCCCTTGCGACCATAGGCAATTTGGGCATATTCTTTCATATATTTTTCCGCATCATCATAGGGGATAACATTTGCAAGCTTAAAGAACGCAGCCTGCATTATCGTGTTAATGCGGTTACCCATGCGGACTTGACGCGCCAAATCAATAGCATTGATTATATAAAGCTTAGCTTCTTTATTTGCGAGCGCGCGTTTCATGGAAGCGGGGAGATGGCTGTCAAGCTCTTCTTCGCTCCACTGGCAGTTGAGCAGGAATGTGCCGCCCTGCTTTAACGCCTTAACCATGTCATACTGTACTACGTATGCAGGGTTGTGGCAGGCGATGAAGTTTGCCGAGTCTATCTGATATGTAGAGCGGATAGGATGCGTACCAAAGCGCAAGTGAGATACCGTAAGTCCGCCGGACTTTTTAGAGTCATAAGCGAAATAGCCTTGCGCATACATATCGGTATGGTCGCCTATTATCCTGATTGAGTTCTGGTTTGCGCCGACAGTACCGTCAGAGCCAAGACCGTAGAACATGCAGCTTACAGTGCCTTCGGGCGCTGCGTCGTACAGTTCGCCAAGGGGTAGTGATGTAAAGGTTACATCGTCCTCTATACCTACGGTAAAGTGGTTCTTAGGCTCGTCCTTTTCGGCATTATCATATATGGCTTTTACCATGGTGGGGGTAAAGTCCTTGCTGCCAAGACCATACCTGCCGCCAAGCACCTTGATATTGTCTTTGCCGCCTTCAAGCAGAGCTGCGCACACATCAAGGTATAGCGGGTCACCTATGGCGCCTGTTTCCTTAGTGCGGTCCATTACGGAGAGTACCTTAACGGTTTCAGGAAGTGCGTCTATGAAATGCTTAATGCTGAACGGACGGTACAGATGTACATTGAGTACGCCTAGCTTTCTGCCTTCTTTGTTGAGGGCTTCCGCGGTTTCTATTGCGGCTTCAGCGCCTGAACCCATTATTACTATTACATTTGTAGCATCCGGCGCGCCGGTGTATTTGAAGAGCTTATACTCTCTGCCGGTTAATTCGTATACTTTTTTCATCTCGTTTTCTACGATTTCGGGAACCGCATCATAGTATTTGTTTGCGGCTTCACGGTTCTGGAAGAAAACGTCGGGGTTTTGGGCAGTGCCCGCCTGGTGGGGGTTCTCGGGGTTAAGAGCGCGCTTTCTGAAAGCGTCTATCTTTTCCCAGTTGACGAGTTTAGCCATGTCTTCATAAGCGATTTCGTCTATCTTCTGGTATTCGTGGCTAGTACGGAAACCGTCAAAGAAGTGCAGGAAAGGAACTGACGATTCTATTGAGGCAAGGTGTGAAACCAGCGCAATGTCCTCTGCCTCCTGTACGCTTGAGGAAGCAATCATAGCAAAACCGGTTTGACGGCATGCCATAACGTCGCTATGGTCGCCGAATATTGACAGCGCGTGCGTAGCGAGTGTACGGGCACTTACGTGGAATACGCCGGGGAGCAGCTCACCTGATATTTTGTACATATTGGGTATCATAAGCAGCAGACCCTGTGAAGCAGTATAGGTTGTTGTGAGTGCGCCGGCAGCTAGCGAACCATGGACAGCACCTGCAGCCCCCGCCTCTGATTGCATTTCCTGTACCAGCACAGTTTGTCCGAAGATGTTTTTGCGACCTTGCGCAGCCCATTCGTCGATATACTCTGCCATTGTAGATGATGGAGTTATGGGGTAAATTGCAGCAACATCGCTAAATGCATATGCTACATGACTTACCGCACCGTTTCCATCAATGGTGAATTTGTTTGCCATGTTTGACCTCCTCATACGCTTTTCTATTAAGGTGTACTTTTTGCCAGAACACCTTTTGCCAGCCCTCATTATAGACAGACTTTTCCATATAGTCAAGAATTTGCGCCTAATATGGTAAATTTTTTTCGATTTTTATTGACATGCGCCTTGGGAGCTCCATTATAATGTGGTTAGGAGGTGCAATAATATGAAAAGAAACGATGCACAAAAAAAGACGGGTCTAACCCGAAAAGCTCTTGAATACTATGAAGAACAGGGACTAGTTATGCCTTTAAGGGAAGAAAACGGATATCGCAGGTATAGCGAAAAAGATATTGATAAACTTAACGAAATAAGTTTGTATCGTAAAATGGGGCTTAGCGTATCAGAAATAAAAAGCTTTTTGTTTTCAGAAAGTAAAAAGGAAATTCTGGGCGAAATAGTAAAGGATAAAAAAATCCGCCTAGATATAGCAATAAAAAGAATAAACTTGCTTGAAAAATTTGTTGCAAGCGGTGTATCAGACGATATTTAAAGAGGAGCTTCTATTAATTGAGGTACAGGAATCAATTTATGATAAATTGGCAGAAAAATTTCCGGGCTTCATAGGACAGAGCATGTTTATAAGTTACCGACCATTTCTTCAGGGGAAAATAGAAACAGAAGAGCAAAAACAAGCGTTTAATGATTTGGTTGAATTTCTTGACAATATGGATAATCCGCCGTCTATGACTGATGAGGAAAAAGAATTTTATCAAAGTACAGCAGCTGAAATTTCACTTGAAATGATGCAAAAAACAACTGAAGATAAGATTAATGCGGTACACAGCGGAGATAAATGGTTTAAAGAAAATGCCGAAAATATAAAGAATTATATTAAGTATAGAAATTTCGAAGAATATCGCCTGAGCCCTGCTTATACCGTTGCTAATAAAATGCGTGATTATTTAAAGGAGAGCGGCTTTTATGATGTGGCTATACCGCTAATTAGAAAAACTAGTCCAGCGTATGATAAATACTATGTAAAGCTTATAGAATTAAACGAGAAATACGAGGAAAAATTGGAAAACTTGAGTATTGAGTGATAAAAACACAATAGTAATATTTAAGAGCGGCATAAAAGTTAAGCACAGATATATAAGGAGCGTATTATATGCTCCCTGCATATTTTTAATCAAATTAGATATTTTAAAGCTTGTCATGTAGACCGCAAAATATTTTTCTGCAGGCTTGCATTTTTTATATACATCTAGTATAATTCCACTTGCTTTGCTGATATAGCTCAGTAGGTAGAGCGCATCCTTGGTAAGGATGAGGTCACCAGTTCGACTCTGGTTATCAGCTCCATCACATCGCCCGCTAGAATGCGGGTGTTTTTTTATCCTAGTTAAAACTCTTTTTGAAATAATAGAAAATGCCCAGAATATGTATTGACAATAAGCGAAACTTCATTTACTATGAAAGTGTTCGGGCAAAAAAGCCAGATGGGAGGTAGCTATGTCGAAAGTTGTTAGAGTTATTAAAGATTTGGAATATCTGGGGATAATAGGCACAAATAATGTCTATTGTAATATGCCTCCAGCTGTACTCATTGAGCATGCGCTTAAAAGAGGTGAAGGCGTACTCAACGAAACAGGCGCACTAGTTGTACAAACTGGTAAATATACAGGGCGTTCACCTAAGGATAGATTTATTGTCGATCAGCCCAGCATACACGATGAAATCGCCTGGGGCAGCGTGAACATGCCTATCAGCGAAGAAAACTTTGAAAAAATATATGGTAAGATGCGCGCATATCTGCAAGGCAAGGACTTGTATGTGTTCGATGGCTTCGCAGGCGCGGATAAAACCTATCGTCAACAATTTAGGATTGTAAATGAGCTGGCAAGCCAAAATTTATTTATCCATCAAATGTTGATACGGCCAGTCAGCAAAGATCAAATAGCAAATCACGTGCCTGATTTTACTGTTATTGCAGTACCCGGTTTTAAATGCATACCTGAAGAGGATGGCGTAAATTCCGAAGCTGCGATAATAATAAACCTTGAAAAAGGTCTTGTTATAATTGCCGGAAGCCAGTACGCAGGAGAAATCAAAAAGAGCGTATTTTCGGTTATGAACTACGTTTTACCTAAAAAGGGCGTATTCCCTATGCATTGCTCTGCCAATATAGGCAAAGATGGCGATAGCGCGCTGTTCTTTGGTCTTTCCGGCACAGGAAAAACCACATTGTCTGCCGACCCTGACCGCAAACTAATTGGCGATGATGAGCATGGTTGGAACGATGCGGGCATATTCAATATAGAAGGCGGCTGCTATGCAAAGTGCATAAACCTGTCCAAGGAGGACGAGCCTGAGATATGGGATGCAATCAGGTACGGCGCGCTTGTTGAGAATGTTGTTATAGATGAAGAAACCCGCGTGCTTGACTTTAATGACGATAGATATACAGAGAATACAAGAGTTTGCTATCCTGTTGATTTTATAGATAATGTTGAGCTTTCAGGCGTTGGTTCGCATCCAAAGACTGTAATCTTCCTAACCGCAGATGCTTTTGGTGTATTGCCCCCTGTAAGCAAGCTCAGCCGTGAAGGCGCTATGTACCACTATGTTTCAGGTTACACTGCAAAGCTTGCAGGTACGGAGCGTGGAGTTACCGAACCTGAGGCAACTTTCTCCACCTGCTTTGGAGAGCCTTTCCTGCCCCTGCCCGCTGCTAGGTATGCAGAGTTGCTTGGTGAAAAGATAGATACTTTCGGCTCAAACGTATATCTGGTAAATACCGGCTGGTCGGGCGGCGCATATGGCAAGGGTGGAAGCCGTATAAAACTCCCGCTTACCCGCGCTATGGTTTCAGCCTGTCTTGACGGCACGCTTGAAAATGTAGAGTATGAGCGTGATCCGATATTCAACCTAGATGTACCAAAAACCTGCCCCGGAGTGCCTAATGAAATATTAAGCCCCCGCAGAATGTGGGAGAATAAAGAAGAGTATGAGAAGGCAGCAAAGAGTCTGGCCGAAAAATTCCGCAATAACTTTGAAAAATACACAAATATGCCTCAAGAAGTTATAGACGCAGGTCCCAAGGGAGAATAAAAATATATTTTGCCGCCTTTAACGGGCGGTTTTTTTGTTGTAATTAAACATATAAATAGGAGATAGTAATGGTATATAGAAATGCGAAGCGTATACTATGCGTTATTATTGTTATTATGCAGCTTGTTGCGCCTGTGTGTGCGTCAGGTGTGGAATTTGGTATTCAATTTCGTAACGAACCTGAAGCAATCCAAGGTCCTGTGGGTAGTATATTGTTTAAGTTTTGGGTCGTTCCGCCTTCGATTGATTCCATAAGTGCAAATGTGAAAGTATCAGGGGTAGAAATTGTAAATTCATCATTCAAAAACTGTTCGGGAGAATGTGATAATAAAAAACTATCAATAAAAGCAGATGAAGAACAGGGGCTTGTAAGCGGTACAATCTATTTTAGGCTCAATGAAGGGTTGACGGAAGAACCGTATATTCAATTTAATAATATTATAATTACACATGCTAATCGGAATAAATCCAATCCGGAAAGCAGAACATGTTATATAAAAGTAGAAGAACCCCATGAACATGAATATATAATTGATGAAGGTACAAGAGTTAATCCAACATGTAAGAATAAGGGCGGATATACAGAAAAATGCTCTTGTGGCGCAACAAGGGATGTTGTTTTGGATGAAATCGACCATAATTATGAGGTGATTGTTACAAAAGACCCTGACTGTACTGATGAAGGCTTTATTAAGAAAAAATGCAGTATGTGCTATACCGAAGATGTTAAATCAATACCCCCGCTCGGTCATGACTATTTGCCTACCAATAACTCAACGGAAGCGACATGTGAAGACGAAGGTATAATTGAATATTGTTGTGAAAAGTGCGGTGATAAGAAAAGCGAAACAATAGAAAAGCTGGGGCATGATATGCCAACAGAAGGCGAAATAACAAAAGAAGCTACATGCACCGAAGATGGCGAAATTACATATGCCTGCCAAAGGTATGGCTGTAATTACACTAAAACTGAAAAAATTAATTCTAAAGGACATAAATATGGGGAAGAAGTAAGCTATGAAGCAAACTGTACACAGCCAAAAAGGTTTGTAAAAATTTGTACCGTATGTGGCGATGAAAGCGTTACGGAGGAAGGGAAAGCAAAGGGGCATACATGGAGCGAGTGGGAGTACAATGAAGGCTATAATTGCAATGAAGGCGGCGAGAGGTTACGGCGCTGTAATATATGTGGTGAAAAAGAAACTGAGCCGATAGAACCCAAAGGGCATGATGAAATGGCTCCGCTATTTACGGTTGTAGCCCCAAGCTGCGAAAACGAAGGCTACAGCATGAAAAAATGCTTTACATGCGGTGCCTATATAGGGAAGAAGTTTATTAGTGAAGCTACGGGACATGCATGGAGCGAATGGACTGCGCCTGAAAATGCATCATGTGAGCTTGGTTACATAGAAAGCAGAAAATGCGATAATTGCCCTAAATCTGAGGAGAGAATAATAGAAGCGGGAACGCATAAATTCGGCAATGCTTACGACATTGTAGATTCAACCTGTATTAAAAAGGGCTCTATAAGCTATAAATGCAACACCTGCGGGCTTGTAAAAAAGGAAGCGCAGCCATTAAGAAACCACCATAGGTATGTGCTTGCGGAAGTAACAAAGGAAGCCACATGTACCGAGGCAGGCGAAATTACGAGAACTTGCGATGATTGCGGTTTTGAACTTATAGAACCTACCGCGAAAAAACAACATGATTGGTTAGAGCCTGTTTATACAAGCCATGCAAGCTGTACTGAGGATGGGGAGTATTACTTAGAATGCGCTGTGTGTCATAAAAAGAATTATTATAAGGAAAGGGCGCTTGAACATAAAATAAAAAAATGGACAATGATAAGGGAAGCCACATGTGAGCTTACTGAACTTAATAGCGCTGTATGCCAGAGGTGCAATGAAACGATATACAAGGAAAAGCCCGCATTAGGGCATTATTATGAGGAATGGGAGCAAATTACCGCCCCAACTTGCACTGAAAAGGGTCTCGAAAGCTGCAAATGTAAACGCTGTAACGGTGTTAAAGAAAGGGAGATAAAAGCTCCAGGGCATACGCTTAGCATAAGGCGGGATATACGCGAGCCTAACTGCGGGCAGGAGGGCTTGTTTGAGTGCGAGTGCGAAGTGTGTGGTTTTGTGCAGGAATTTAAGCTCGGCAAGGTTGGGGAGCATAAGTTTTCAGACTGGGAGATAAGCATTGTACCTACATGTACAGATACAGGTGAAGAGATAAAAACTTGCAGCGTGTGCGGTACCGAAGAAACAAGAGAAAAAGCCGCAAGTGGACACCGCTTTTCAAGGTGGAAGACAGATGTAAAAGCGAATTGTAGCTCAGATGGTAACTCAAAGAGAATATGCATAGTATGCGATTATGAGGAAAATAAAATAATTCCCCTAGATGCTAATGCGCATGAATTTGCCAAGTGGGAAACGATTATTGCGCCTACATGCATAAGCGAGGGCGAAGCCCAGAGGATATGTATACACTGCTCTAAATTGGAAACAAAAGTACTTGACTTTTCTAAGCATACTTTTTCAACTTGGAAAGTTGAATATGGCTCAACTTGCGCCGAGCAAGGGCAATCTACAAGGGTATGCGAGCATTGCGGTTTGATAGAAAATAAACTGCTCCCAATTAGAGAAAACAGGCATGATTATTCAGAGTGGGAAGATACAATAGCTCCAACATGCACAGAAAAAGGGGAAAAGAAGAGGACATGTGCCAACTGCGGCTTTGAAGATATAAAGGAAATACCAGCAGAAAAGCACAGGTTTTCAAGCTGGAAAACTTCTATAAGCGCTACCTGCTCTGAAGAAGGCGAATACATGCGCGTATGCGAAAAATGCCAAGCAGTAGAAACAAAACCCATTCCTATAAGTGAAAATAAACACGATTATGGTGAATGGGAAGTGGTTAAGGAAGCTGCTTGTGGGGTTGAAGGTATTAAGCAGCGTATATGCAATAACTGTGAATTTATAGAAGAAAAGGCAATAGATGCGCTATCTCACAGGTACAGCGCTTGGAGCAAAATTAAATATGAGGACTGCACTAAGGGCGGTATACAGACAAGAGCATGTAAAAACTGCGGGAAAGAAGAAAGCCGTACAACAGAAGCAAAGGAACACTATTTTAGCAAGTGGGAAACGATAAAAACTGCCAGTTGTGTGGGAGAGGGAAGCCGTAAACGCACATGTAAAAGATGCGGTTATGAGCAGACAGAAATTGTAGAGGGTAAGGGGCATAAGCCCGGTCGCTTTATTACCGTGCAAAAAGCAAAGCCCTATCAACCGGGCGTGCAACAGAGGATATGCAAAAACTGCAATCAAGTGGTGGAGGAGCGTACATATAGCCTATCAAAGGAGGCTATGGCTGTGGTTTTCTCTCCGCTTGGCATACCACTCAATGAGCTGTTGCCTGATAGAACTGAAAGCTGGTTTATGCTTGTGCCCTTTGATGTTTCTAATCCAAGGGAGCTTAACTACCCCTTGGTGGCGGACAATAAATATATTATAGGTGATTTATCACTAAAGATAACGGAGGATGAAATAATACCCTCGGCTGATTATTACACGGACAGAACCGAGGATATAAATGTAATACTTCACTTCTACTCATCGCTTGATGAACTCACCCCAAGGCGCATAAAATACAGGTATAAGGGTCTAGAGCTTGAAGAGCCTGTATCATTAAGCAAATATAAGGATAAAAAGGTGCTATTTATGTACCTACGTATAGAGGGAGTATTTGATGAGCGGGAAGAGCAAAACAAAGCATTCGATATTACGGATTATGAAGATGAGATACTTGAGATGTATAGGCTGATAGATGAGATGTAGTATATCTATTCAAAGTTTTTGAATGACATATGCTCGCTTATATCTATTTGGCTGTCTGTTGCTATTTTAGATAGTATATTTTTAGCGGCTTTGCCTGTGGCAAATACGGGTCTAAAGTCGTTATATTTCCTGCTGCCACTGGTATGTATAGGTATAAGTTTAAGTTCAGTCTTATTAAGTTTATAATTGCTGAAATATAGCTCTACTCTTGCAATTATAGCGTCAAATTCCTCAAGATTTAGATTGCCTCCGAATACTAAATTGCCAAGGGAATACAGTATCAAGCCGTTTTTATATTTCTCTATGCCCTGTACAACATGGGTATGGGTGCCGACTACTAAATCCGCTCCGCTGTCTATAGCTTCGCGCGCCATTTTTTCCTGTAGCTCGTTATGGTTTTCTTCGTATTCCTTGCCAAAATGCAGGCTGTATACTATGTAGTCGCAGCCTGATTCCTTGAGTTTTTTAATCTCCTCATGCATGTTCCTTGGGTTTTGCAGGTAAATAGTTTCCCGCATTCCACCAAAGCCTATGCGAATATCATGCTTTTCGTATATATCAAAGTAACCATAGCCGCTGTACCTAATGCCTGCATTTTCAAGCGCTCTTCTTGTAGACTTCTTGCCTTGGTAGGAATAATCCAAATGGTGGTTGTTAGCAATATTTACCGCTTCTATGCTGCCTTTCTTTAATATTTCTGTGTATTCGGGTAGACCTCTAAAATTATGCTGGCGCTTTTTATAGCCCGTCTTGTCATCTGCCAGCACACATTCAAGGTTTATCATGGAGAGATCGTCATCTTCAAATGCAGATAATACTCCGCTTAAAAACCAATCCATGCCTTTTTCCTCTACAGCAGCTTCAAATGATAATTGGTCTTTCCTATCTTTTATATCACTGGCGAGTACACAATCCCCGCCGAATGTAAGGGTGATTATTCCTGTGCCTGCGGACAGTATTTCTTCATCATATGTTACTGTGTATTCCAGTGCTTCATCGGGTATATCTGTTTCAGGTTTAAGTATGTCCGTAGCATCTAAAATGTTATCGTTTGCCAAATCATAGTCGGCAAATACAGGTGAAATATTCATTATAATTGTGGTAATAAGTACAAAAAAAAGCGCTAATATTCTTTTAAGCATTATTTTCCTCGCTATTGCAATTAAGGTATAATCCGTTTGAAATAATATAGTCTTTTATTCCCTTTGGAACAAGAGCGGATATGTCTTTTCCCTCCATTACAAGCTGCCTAATATGGCTTGATGATATATCAAGCCCCTTGCCTTTTAATAGTATTGTTTTAAGACCATACTCTTGTTTGAGTTCATCAATTAAATATACAATATCACTAGACGACTCATTCCGTAAAACCACTGCCATACTGCATAGGCTCGCGACTTTTTTAGGCTCTCGCCATGTGTGGAAGTTGTGAAGGCTATCGCTGCCCGCAATGTAAACAAAATCATCATGAGGATACTCCTTCTTTAGAACTTCCAGAGTATTAGCAGTATAGCTGGTGCCTTTACGGGATAATTCGTAAGTGTTTATAAAAAAATGGTCGATATTTTCGGTGGCTATTTTAAGCATATTAAGCCTGTGATTTTTAGCGGCACTTGCTCTTTTGTGCGGTGGATAGCCGCTTGGGAGCAGCATTATTTTTTGTAAATTAAGCTCCAGAAGCGCTATTTCCGCCATATTTATATGCCCTAAATGTATAGGGTCAAACGTACCGCCGAGTATTCCCAGCATACTACTTATATTTTACTTCTACTGTTGCATTAGCGATTACTATAAAGGTTTTTCCCCTCTGCATGGCAATTTCATTGCCGTTTTCATCTACAAATATAGTGCGGGAATCTTCGCCATTTCTGTACCAAGCGCCGCTAATATATTTTCCGCCGGTAAATATATCCGCAGTTCCGCTGGTTCCAAAGTTCTTAAGGTATAAATAACCAGTCTGCCAGCCTATGGCTACGCGCTGTATTATAACATTAGCAAAGGGAACAATTTCGTCTGTTAGCAAATCCACATAAGGTCCTGATGAATTGCTGCGTACATAGTAGTTGTTATCACTATCATATTTAAAGCTTGAACTGCTTGCGGGGTTTGCTACGCCGGAGCTATCTTTAGGGTATTTTATAGCTATTTCCTGTGCGGGCACTCCTTTTTCAGGGAGAGAGTCTGTAAATAGCATTGGGCGGGGAGTGAACACTACACCCTTTGATATTAGATTGTTCTTTATTTCAAGCACATGGCAGGATAAATTATGTCCTGCATCAGCATGGTAGTTTTCCCTGCTGTTATAGAGCCTTCCAAGCAGGTTGTAATGTTTATCCTGCATGTTTGCGGCTTTTATGTTTTTTGGAACGCTGGATTTTTCTCCAAGGTCTGCACTTGTATGCCCCGCATAGGCAAAGGCAGCGCCATAGGTTCTGGCTATAGACACAAAGGGCGCTCTCCCGGAGCGTACTCCGCCCGCTTTTTCAGGCACTTGGTCTGCAAATAGGGCTAATAGCCTTGTTGCGCCTCTGCCCATATGTGGAACCTGATACATTATATCCGCCTTTGATATTCCCCAGTGTGGGTGAGCGTCTTCAGCATTATCAATTACACAGAGTATAGGTACATAGATGTCGTTAAAAGGTAACCCTGTTGTGCTGCTTTCTCCGGGGATTACGGGATTGTCCGGATAGCTTGCCTTAAGCGGAACGCTATGTTTTACGCGTCCCGGTATTGTTGTTTCTTGAGCAAATGCCGCTATCGGCAGTAGTATTGCTACCATAAGCAAAGCGATAAATTTTTTCATGTGAAACCTCCTTCGTTTGTAAGCCCAATGTTACTACAAAAAATGCGAAAACTCAACATTTATTTGTAACAATTTGCAAATGTTAGTGTAACTCTGCCTTGAATTTGCGCTGTGAACAAAGCCATGCAAAAATATTTGACATTCTTAAATAATTGTGGTAGATTACCCGTGGCTTAAAGCCGGTGCCAAAGACAGCAGGTATGCTATATGCATGTAAAGGGAAACCGCCCGCCGAGGTACAAGTAGCGTGTATTTACTGCCCTTGTGCCTAGCACAAGGGTTTTATTTTCAGCCGGAAAGCAGGTGAACAAATGTCCAGCAATCTAGAGCAAAAAAAGCTGGCGGTTGAGGAAATCAAACAGCTTTTCACTGACAACGAAAGCGTGGTAGTTGTAAGTTTCAGCGGCATTACAGTTGAGGAAATCACAAAGCTTCGCGTTAAATTCAGAGAAGCCAATGTAGATTATAGGGTGCTTAAAAACACACTGGTCAAAAGGGCTATAGCGGATTTAAATCTCCCTGAAATCGAAGAAAAGCTCGCAGGTCCGTCTGCATTTGCGTTTGGCGATGCGGTTAGCCCCGCAAAGGTTGTAGCCGATTTCCTTGCAGAAAACAGAGATAACGCCAAGAAAATGCAGATTAAAGGCGGCGTAGTCGAGGGACGCTATATCGACGAAGCAGGCGTAGTAGCCCTATCCAAGCTCCCAAGCCGCGAAGAACTTATCGCAAAAATGCTCGGCAGCATGAATGCTCCCATCAGCAATTTCGTAGGCGTTCTAAGCGCCACGCTCCGCTCCTTGCTATATGCACTGAACGCAGTTAAGGAGCAAAAAGAAGCCGCATAGGCAAAATTAAATTAAAAATTATGGAGGAAAATTAAAATGAGTCGTGAAGAAATCTTATCCGCAATCGAGAATATGACAGTGCTTGAACTGTCCGAACTGGTAAAAGAACTAGAAGAAAAATTCGGCGTGTCCGCAGCCGCTCCCGTAGCAGTAGCAGCTGCTCCCGCAGCAGGTGGCGCAGGTCCCGCACAAGAAGAAGAAAAGACCGACTTTGACGTCGTACTCGTTGGCGTTGGCGACCAGAAGATTAAGGTTATCAAGGTTGTACGCGAAGTAGTAGCGGGTCTTGGTCTTAAAGAAGCGAAGGAATTTGTTGAATCCGCTCCCAAGGCAATCAGAGAAGGCGTTACCAAAGAAGAGGCCGACAAAATCGCCAAGCAGTTTGAAGAAGTTGGCGCGAAGGTTGAAATCAAGTAATAAAACACATTGTCGCAAGTGCGGCATATTAAAAGCGGTCTAGTTTAAGTGGCAGACCGCTTTTTGTTATACAAACCAGAGAGCTTGTATCCGTCAAGTAATCCGAAATTATTTTGGTGCTTAACCATTATGCAATCGTGAAAAGAACGTTTTAGCCTTTTACACCTGCACTTATTGATATTCCTTGAAGGAAATATTTTTGTGCCACCAGATAAATCAAAAACGGCGGTACTATACTTACAACCGTTGAAGCTATAAGGTGTGCCCATTTCTGCTCATATTGTCCCATCAAAAGTCTAAGACCAGGGGTTATAGGTTGGGAGTTAACATCCGTCATTACTATTGAAGGCCAAAGGAAGTCGTTCCATGCGCCGTTGAATGCAAATAGCGCAACAACTATGAGTACAGGTTTTATAGTAGGCAAGATTATTCTCAGATATACCTGGAAACTGCTTGCACCATCTATATATGCTGCTTCGTCAAAATCTCTTGGTATTCCCTTTAGAAAATTCCTTATAAGGAATATATTAAACATCCCTGCAGTACCTGGCCATATTAGGGCGTGTAGACTATTAACCCATCCAAGAGAATTAGAAATCTTAAAAAGCGGCAGCACTGACACTGCGTTTGGAAACATTGAAATGTACATTAGTGTCCAAAACAGAGCATTACCTCCGGGAAAATGCAGCCTTTCGTACGCAAAACCGGAAAGTGATGTAACTATTAATATTATTATTGTTTGGGAAAATGCCACTATAATACTATTTTTGAACATGGTATACATATTAGCTGTGGTATTGGCTGTCTCCCCGCCTACGAAGATTTCTATATAGTTTATAAAGGTAAAATTTCTTGGTACAAGCCTAGATATATAATCCAGCGGACCTTTAATATTACTAAATGATGTAATGAAATCCGAATCGGTTTTGAAGGAGTTAAGTAACAGCCAAATTATAGGCATTAACCAGAAAATGCAAGAAAAACTAAGAATATCCTGGCTACTGCTCTACTTGGGTTTTTAAAACGCATTTCTATCAGCCTCCTTTAATGGATCTCTTGTCTGCGTAGTACACGCATCTGAAAGAACGAAACTAGCATAATACACATGCCTAGTATCAAAGCCATTGCGGAGGAAATACCTGCAACTTGGTTTCTTACCGCATTGTCATAAACATACATCAACAGTACCGCATTTGCTTCTTGGTTTGAGTAGCCTGTTAATATAAGCGGTTGCCCATATATATTGAACTGCGCAATTACAGTGGTTATAAGAGTATACATAAGAGGATAGCGCATACCCGGTAAAGTGATGTATATAAATTTCTGCCAGGAATTGGCTCCGTCAACAGAGCCCGCTTCGTACTGTTCTATAGGTATAGATGCAAGTGCGCTTTGATATATTACCATTGTGCCTCCGTTGACCCACCAAACGGTAACAACTACAAGCATTATCCAAGAATAAGGCGGTGTAAACCAGTCATATGGCGACATGAAGAAGTTGTTCATAACACCGTATGATTTAAAAAACATATATCTCCATGCAAGGGTTACAGTGGTTATAGACATAAGAGCGGGCAGATAATATATAGCTTGGAAAAACTTGTTGCCCCTTGATTTTTCCTGCAAAGCAAGAGCTAGTGATAGAGGAACTAGTATGCAGAAAGGCACGCTATATAGCACAAACTTAAATGTGTTTAACAGACCGTTTCTTAGTTGATTGTAGTATGTGTTACCCTTTTCAGTAAACAATACTCTGAAGTTTTCAATACCTATCCATACTGGATCCCCAAACATATCCCATTTTGTGAATGCGGCATATACTCCGTATATTGCAGGCGTTATAAAGAAAACGATAAACAAGAATATGTGTGGTCCTACATAGGCGTAGGGTAGCAGGTTTTTTCTAAGTGTTCGTCTGTTTGCTTGAGTGGATACATTAGGCATACCCGTAATACATGCCAAAAAACCTAGAGCTAGGGTAATGAAGCAGCTTATAGAATAAGCAACATCAATGTTACCCACATCTCTTTTCCGAAACTTGATACCTTCTGCCTTGATTTTTTCAGAGAGAATTCTATATAAACTATCATTTGCTGTTTCTCTAGTATAAAAGATCATGAACAAGAGGAAGAACAATGTAGCAACTAGGGAAAATAGGCTTCCTGCTGATCTATTATTCCTCAAATATGAAACAAGAGCAAGCAACATTGCAAATATGGATACTGGCAACATAAGTACCGAAGGACTTGACAATGAAAAAACTATACTGCCCATTGATACCTCTGCTGTTGCTTCTATTTCTTTTACTATAAGGGATGCAGTGATGGAACATAGAAAGAATACCGCAAGAAAAGCTGCTGCAAACAAAGCTGCTACTCTGATTCGCACAAATTTCACCTCCAAATTTTTTGGCGAGGCAATTAGTTGCCTCGCCATGATAAATCTAGTTTATTCAAGTGCTTTAATACCGTCGAGTACCTCTTGTTCTGCTTGGTTGAGTGCTTCTTCTATGGACATTGTGCCGTATATCGGCTCCCAGCCGTTGCGTGAGAAAGCCGTGTCGAATATACCCCAGTAGAGATAGTAGTAGATTGCCAGTTCATCACCGCGCTCTGGGTCCGCTAAGAAAGCCTGATGTAGGTCGCCAAATTCTTCCACATCGTTTATTGAAACATGTGCAGGAACTTGTCCACCGTTTACTGCCCATGTAAGTGAGTTTTCTCCCATGAAGTTGATAAACTTAGCAACAGCTATATCTTCTTCCTCGGTTCTTTCTTCATCTGCAAACTGCACGAAGTTATGGGAGGACATCCAGTTTGCGCATACATCGGGTGAGAAACATGCTGATGCCAGCATACCGTAGTTGATTCCTGCCAGCCTTACACCTTCCTTCATCCATATACCTTCTGGCCATACAAGCAGATCTCCTGAGTGGAACAGTTGTAGGGGATCATCGCCCTTTAAGGTTGTGTATCCACTATCATGCAGGTCTTTAATAGTTTGATAGACTTTTTTCATATCGTCGTTGTTGAAGCTTGGGTTTGTACCATCTTCAGTTAGTTTTCCGTTCAGCTGTGCATAATAGCTGAGCATCTGTGCACGGAACCATGTTAAACCGAATATTTTGCCTTCGTAGCCATTTTCCCTTGCCTTGTCGCCTAAGGCGGGTATTTCATCAAAGGTGAGGTAACCGTCTTCAACGAAGCTGTTCAAATCATACTTATCGAACATGTCTTTATTGTAATAGGTTACAAAGCCATGTACATCAAGAGGAACACCATAATGCTCTTCTTCAATATCTGTGCGCTCCCACGCTGAGGGAATGTAGTTTTCTTCCTCAATACCGTTTTCCATCAAGAAATCAACAGGATATATCATTTCCTGCTTTACGAACATTGGTATACGCTCGATATGTACAATTGCTACATCCGGTACGCCGGAACCTGTCTGTACCGCAAGCGGTATTTTTTGATACAGGTCGTCAGCAGTCATTGGTGTATGGTTTACAAATACTTCGTTTTGGGAATTGTTGAAGGAATCAACCATTCCCTGCATAGTTGCACCGTCCGCACCTGTAAATACCGACCAATAGTCAATTTCTACCGGCGCTGCGAACGCCTGCGCCGACATGCCAAGTATGAGCGCAAGGATTAGAACTAGAGATAATTTTTTTGTCATTTTATGACCTCCTTTATATTATAGCTGATCAAGCAGCTATTAACATCTAATACCCCTGTGGATTTATATTTATATTTGCGATTATTTGAGGGTCTATTTTAGGAACTCTATCAGGAGTTAGTAGACCGTTCACTTCTTGCATTACATCTGTTAGCTGTGTATAACAGTAACCTCGACAATAAGGGAGATTTCTTATGGCGTCGGTAAGACCTTTAAAGCGGTCTATGAACTCTTCTTCACTTTCTACCTTCTCATGATAGCCCCAAGTTTCCATATTGCTTATTTTACCCTGTATGCCTTTGTTTAAAATTGCAATTCCACCGTATTCCGTTACCATGAAAGCGGAATCTTCCGTTGCTGCAAAGCCATCGGCAAAGCTCATACGCCAAGACGCATAGGAAGATTCTACCTTTTCTCTTGTTTCAAAATGTATTGCAAGCCCATCTCCAGAGGCAACATAATCGTGAATGGCGCTAATATCGGTAACTGTCTGTTCCCAACCATCATTGCCGCTGACTAACCTTGTTTGGTCAAGAGATTTACACAGATAATAGAGCATTATGCTGAAATCCTGCTGGGTTTTGTTTGAATAAATCTCCCTAACTCCCCAGCTTTCATTAAGCGGCACCCATGCTATTATGGAAGGATGGTTATAGTCCCTTCTTATAAATGCCGACATATCTCGGCTTAATTTATTCATGCTTGCTATATTGAATTCATAGGCGCTTGGAAGCTCACCCCAACATAGAAGTCCTAACCTATCGCACCAGTAGTAGAATCTGGGGTCTTCAATTTTTTGGTGTTTTCTAACACCGTTAAAACCAAAGGCTTTTATTAATTCCACATCTTTTTTAATAGCCTCTGCGCTTGGCGGGGTGAGCAGACTTTCTTCCCAGTAGCCTTGGTCAAGCACAAGCCGCTGGTAGATAGGCATGTTATTAAGGAGAACTTCGCCGCCTTTAACTTCTATCTTGCGCATACCAAAATATGTGGACACTTCGTCGGTAGGCTCTCCATCTTTAAATATCTTTACATTAAGGTTGTAAAGGTTAGGTGTGTCGGGGGACCAGAGTTTGACAGAATCAATTCTGTTTGCATCAATCATATCAATGGAAATAGCGTAGCGTCTGAAAGGTACGCTGCTTGTGACCTTGCGGACTAATCTATCTCCAAACATTATTGTGTATTCTATGCTTACATCGCTGTTTTGCGGTATTTCTCCCAAAAACACTTCAATTTTTGTACTATGTGTATCGATATCAGGGGTTACATGTATATAGTCTATTGATAAGCTACCTGTTTTTTCAAGGTATACATCCTGCCATATGCCGCTGCATGGTGTGTACCAGCAGCCCATTAGACCATCGTTCCAGTATTGTTTTCCGCGCGGCTGGGCGGTGTCCCAATAATCTTCAACTCTAACAACTAAGGTGTTTTTGCCGTCGGATAAGTACTCAGTTATATCTTGAGAAAAAGGTGTATAACCGCCCTCATGTGAAAGCACTTTACAGGAGTTGATGTATACATCACACTTATAATCAACTGCACCAAACTTAATAAGTACCCTGTCGCCGTTTAAATTTTCATTAAGGGTAAATGTTCTTTTATACCAAATTATAGGGTGGTAAGTGGCATCACCTATTCCGCTCATCTTACACTGATAGGTGAATGGAACCAATATTTGCATAGGAAAGTTCGTTTTTCCGTTTTGCCAGTTTTCTTTAATACCTACGTTTTCATCGTCAAAGGCGAAATCCCATTTTCCGCTTAACAATTGATAGTTTTTCCTGAAAAAATCCGGACGGGGATGTCTTGCTCTCTCTTCACTAAATAGACCGTACATGCTTTCCTCCAAAACAGTATTCTTGTAATAAAGCTAGTCATGAAAACGCCATAACATGAAATAAACGTATAAAAGGGTTGTTTTTTCTCTGCTTATTACAAGTATAAAATAACAGGATGTATGATTTTAGTCAATAGAAAAAAGCATTCTATCAGATATTTGTATGATAGAGTGCGTTTGTTCTATAATTCTTGTTTTAATCCAATCTGTATGCTATTGTGAGTTCAAGAGCCTGAGGATAATCACCGAATTTTTCACCGAATAAATTCATCCCGCCGACGTTTTCTGCATCTTCGGACACACCTATTTTTACCAAAAGTGAATCGCTTTCTTTTAAATTGAGTTCATCTAATTTAGTGTTAGATATATTTTGAGCATTTACATAGCTGCCAGTGCTGTCCACTCTCCAAGTATTAAGATAGCCATATTGGGTGTTTGTATTGGGCCACCATTTGGGATTAAGTCTACCGGGTCGCCCACCAAGATCCGCTCGACTAGTCCATATGCCTATAAGCTTTTCATTAAAATATAGCGAAATATCGCTAGGCCAAGGGTTACGATATAGTGGAGCTTCGGAGCATGCCTCAAATGAAAACTCTATAAATTCAATGGTTGCACTTGTAGGTACGGGGAGGGCAAAGCGGTACTCAACGAAGCCTGAGTGTAACCAAAGCAACTGAGCTTCCAATCTTTGTGGAAGATAAAAGCTTCTGGGATTATCATACATACCTATGCTTGTGGTGCTGCTAACAATGCCGCAGGTGGGTTTAATGTCAATTACTCTACTGAAGCTACCTATAGGCATTGAGATACTTATCTTGCTTATATCTATATCTTCATCATTTCCAAAGCTAAGGTTAATAAAGTCAACCTTTCTTGTACAAAGCTTCATGGAGCCGTGTTGTGCTGGGATAATTTCACTCATTAGTATGCCTGCATCTTCAAGCACTCTTATATGTGTGGCGGTAGTAGAAAATGGTAGATTTGTCTTTTCTGCAATCTGCTTTACATTCATACTCTTAAGCCCCATGGCTTTTAGTATGTTTAGTCTATCCTGCGATGAAAGCGCTTTAAAAACCTCCGCCGCTTTATTATCGGATAGTTTGAGTGCAATTATCCTCGTCTGTAAATTATCTCTATTTTGGTTAGGCATGTTCCCTCCAAAGCATTATTATAGGTCAACACATTATATGGGGTCTAATTAGTTTTAATAGAATTACACGGTTACAAAAACGAAAGCTGTTCGTTATCCTTAGCTATTTTCTTTTCGTTTTGAACGGTTTTAATTTCGTTTTCAGTATATGAATCTATTTTAGGGGCTGTACCTATCATGCTAAGAAAATCCTCTTCTGAAAGCACGGGTATGTTGAGTTCACGAGCTTTTGTAAGTTTACTCCCTGCATTTTCGCCCGCTATAAGGTAGTCTGTCTTTTTACTCACTTGGCTTTGCGCTTCGCCGCCTAGGCTTATTATTTTATCCTGAATTTCATTTCTTGTGAAATTATTGAGGGTGCCTGTTACAACAAATTTTTTGCCGGACAATAACAGATTGGATTCATCAGTATTATTATCCTCTATTACTATGCCAGCGCTAAGAAGCGCTTGTACTTCATCTATGGAGCTTTCATCGCTGAAGTAGTCTACTATATTTGAGGCTATTATTTCGCCTATTTCATCTATGCTTATAAGCTCTTCCTCGCTTGCGTTTTTAAGGTTTTCAAGGCTGCCGAAATGTTTGGCAAGCACCCTTGCATTTACCCTGCCAACATTTGGTATGCCAAGTGCGAATATAAATGCATCAAGGCTGGTATGGCGGCTTTTTTGTATGGCTGATAGCAGGTTGTCTGCTTTTTTATCTTTAAAGCTGGGCAGGCGAAGCAGTTCTTCCTTAGTGATAGAATAAAGCTGCGAGGGGCGGCTTATATCAAGCTCCTCTAGCAGTAATATTGCGGTTTTTTCAGATAGACCTGCTATGTCCATAGCGTTTTTAGATGCAAAATGCACTATTCTGCCAACTGATTGGCGGGGACAATGCTCCCTGTTGGGGCAGAAAAGATTAGCTCCTATCTGAACAAGCTCTGTATTACAAGCGGGGCAATTAGTAGGAGCGATGATAGGCTCTATACTCATACCGTCATCAACTATGCCGAGGATTTCAGGTATCACTTCGTTAGACCTGCGTATCCATACGGTTGCGCCTATGCCAAGGTTTTTTCTAGTGATATCGTCCATATTGTTAAGCGTTGCGCGGCTTACTGTTGCGCCGCTTAAATATATGGGGCTTACATGCCCGAGCGGTGTTAGTTTGCCTGTTCTGCCTACCTCCCAGCTTACGCTCTCAAGGGTTGTAGTCTGCTGCTGAGCTTCAAATTTGTAAGCAACCGCCCATCTTGGAAATTTATCTGTATAGCCTAGATGTTCTCTGGTGCTTATATCGCATACCTTTATAACGCAGCCGTCCGTCATATAGTCAAGCAGGTGGCGCTGTTCATTTATCTCTTTAACAAAGGAAATAATATCCTCTTTATTATCTGATTGTTTAAAATAAGGCACTATAGGAAAACCGTTTTCTTTGAGGAAATTAAGCATACCTTCTTCATTGTTAAATGGTGCGTTTTCTATATAGTTTACACCGTAAAAATATGCTGATAGCTTGCGGCTTGCTGTTACCTTAGGGTCTAGGTTGCGCAGAGCGCCCGCTGCGGCATTCCTTGCGTTTTTAAGTTTTTCCTCTGCAGTTTCATTGTATTTATGCAGAGCGGATAGGCGCATAATACATTCGCCGTAAATTTCAACTGTGCCTTTATAATCTATAGAAAGTGGTACATCCTGTATGGTGCGCGCCTGTTCAAGCACGCTTTCGCCGATTTCCCCGTTGCCTCGTGTTGCGGCTTGTATAAGTTTGCCGCCTTCGTAGGTTAGGTTTAAAAGCAGCCCGTCAAGCTTATATTCCACGCAATAAGAAAGCGGGGGAAGGGATTCATCCTTGCTGTGCGCTTGCTCAACTCTAGCAAACCATGCATTGAGTTCTTCTGTAGACTGCGCCTTTTCCATGCTCCAAAGCCTATTTAAGTGCTGGTGCCTTGTAAAATGGGAAAGAGGCTCGCCGCCAACCCTTCTTGTGGGGGAATCCTCAAGCTGTATGCCTGTTTCTTTCTCCATTAAAAGAAGCTTGTCGTACAGCCTATCCCACTCGCTATCGCTTATAAGGGGCTTATCCAGCACATAATAGGCATGTGCGGTTTTATTCAGGTAGTCGACAAGCTCCTGCATGTTCATATTTAGCCTTCTATTTTAGCTATGGGTGCTATGCTAAGCGCAAATTGTTTTTCGCCATATGCTGTAAAGAATATAGTTATCCTTGCATTACTGCCTTTGCCCTCAACGCCGCGCACAGTGCCTTCGCCAAATTTTTTGTGAAGAACTCTATCGCCTTCGTTAAACACCTCGGGGGGCGCTTGTGCCTTCATAGCGGCGGAGGGTACAAAGCCTTTGAGCACGCCTGGTATGCTGTCTATCTTCTGCCCTATGCCGGGGGCGCCGAAGCTGAAGCTAGGCTCCTGCGGTTCGGGACGCTTATATATATCCTCGGGCTTTTCAGGTTCGCCAAAGTGTTTGCGCTTTGCTTTACCCAGCTTATTTGACATCAGGTTCTTAGGCATTTCGCCTAAAAAACGGCTGGGGGAATTAATGTGCAGTTGGTTAAACAATAGCCTGCGCCCGGCTAAAGACAGGTGCAGGAAGCGCTTAGCGCGCGTCATGCCTACATAAAGCAGCCTTCGCTCCTCCTCAAGGCGGTCATCTTCCTGCATGGCGCGCTTTGATGGGAATATTCCATCTTCAAGACCGGTAATGAAAACAACATCATATTCCAGCCCTTTTGCGCTGTGCAGAGTCATTAGGGTAACGTATTGCGGGGTTTCAAGCTCCATATCAAGGTCGGAAACAAGAGAAACATTTTCCATATAGGCTTCTAGGCTCTTATCCTCGGATAGGTTTTCAAACTCCTGCACTGCGCCCAAAAATTCCATAAGGTTTTCATGGCGGGCGATTAATTCCTCATCGTTGGTATCTTCAAACTGTGCTAAAAGCCCGCTTCTATCAAGCGTATATTCCACAAATTCGGTGAGCGCCATATTTTCTTTTGCTATTGTAAGGTCGTTCATGATTTCAGCGAAGTTCTGCACGCATTTTTGCGGTCTTGATGATAGAGTGTCGGGCAAATCGTACAGCACGGAGTATAGGGGCACATCTCTATCTCTAGCGGCTTTTTCAAGCGTGCCAAGCGTGCTGTCGCCTATTGAGCGCTTAGGTACATTTATTATGCGCTTTAGTGATATATCATCCTGCGGGTTTACAACTAGACGCAGGTAGGCTATGGCATCTCTAATCTCTTTACGGTCATAGAAGCGTGTACCGCCGAACACCTTGTAAGGTATTCCCGCGCGCATAAGCATTTCCTCAAGCACACGGCTCTGGGCGTGCATACGGTAGAGTACGCACATATCGCTGTAGGGTATCTCTTCAATTTTGTGCAGCCTCTGTATGCGCTCGCATACCCATGCGGCTTCTTCTCTCTCGTCAAGCGCTTCATAGAAGCGTATAGGGTCGCCGCCTTTGATGTCTGTCCAAAGTTCTTTTTCCATACGCCCTTCGTTGTTGGCGATAAGCTCATTTGAGGCATCGAGTATTACCTGCGTTGAGCGGTAGTTTTGCTCTAGCTTTATAACTTCAGCGTCGGGAAAATCTTTTTTAAACTCAAGTATATTGCGTATATCAGCGCCGCGCCAGCCGTATATGGATTGGTCATCATCACCAACTACGCATAGGTTGCGGCTATCCTCAGTTAGAAGGCGCACAAGCTCATACTGGGCTAAGTTAGTGTCCTGATATTCGTCAACATGCACATGGCTGAACTGATTCTTATATTTATTAAGTAAATCCGGATGGTCGTTAAACAGTTTAAGTGTAAGGGCAATGATATCATCAAAATCAAGCGCGTTTGCCATCTTAAGGCGCTTGTCATACATTTGGAATATATCGTGTATGCGCTGGGAGCGGAAATCCCTGTCGGATTGCTCAAACCAGCTATCGGCACAGAGCAGCTTATTTTTGGCATTAGAAATAAGCCTACGCATCTCCCTTATGGTAAAGCGTTTTTCATCATAATCTAAGTTGGAATATATTTCCTTGAGCAATTTAGACTGGTCATCCTCATCGTATATTACAAAGGAGCTTTCATAGCCAAGCTTGTCTATATCCCTGCGCAAAAAACGCATACATATGGAATGGAAAGTGCCTATCCACGCATCGTTCGCCTCATCGCCAACAAGCTCTATTATGCGGTTTTTCATCTCCCTTGCCGCCTTGTTGGTGAAAGTTAGTGCCATAATGCGGTAGGGTTTTATACCTGTTTCCAGCAATTTTGCTATACGGTATGTCATTGTGCGCGTTTTGCCGCTGCCTGCGCCAGCTATTATTAGAAGCGGTCCTGATAGTGTGTTTACCGCTTTTTGTTGATCAACATTGAGTTTTGTAAAATCCATCTGTGCCTTCCTTCGTGTATTTTCACCCATATTATACCATATTTTTGGTTTTCTTAAAAGCGCAGCTCATCTGGACGAACCAACAAGCTTATGATATTATGTACCTATGCGAGAGGAGGAGTCCGATGCTTTGGCATGAACGCATTGCCGATATAATAAAGAATGCCTATTTTAAGGCTTTTAATCAAGAAGCGCCCGAAGAAACGCTTCAGATGATAGAACAGCCCCCTGACAGCAGCCTTGGGGATTTTGCTTTCCCTTGCTTTAGGCTGGCTAAAGTTCTTCGCTCAGCTCCAAATAAAATTGCCGAAAAGCTAAACGAAGCCATAGGCAATAATAATATGGTAACAACCGAAACAAAGGGCGCATACCTTAATTTCTTTGTAAATAGAAAGGCGTTTGCAAGCTCAGTTATAGATGAGGTTATATCTGCAAACGGCAGCTACGGCTCTTCTAAAGAAGGCGAGGGCAAAACCTGCTGTATAGATTTTTCTTCTATTAATATTGCAAAGCGTTTTCATATAGGGCATCTGTCAACCACACTTATAGGCGCGGCGCTTTCAAGGATATATGCATTCAAGGGCTGGAATGTAGTGCGTATAAACCACCTTGGCGACTGGGGCACTCAGTTTGGTAAGATGATAGCCGCCTATAAGCTCTGGGGCAGCAAAGAAATGGTAGAAGAAGGCGGTGTACAAGCGCTTAGCGATTTATATGTGCGCTTCCATGAAGAAAGTGAAAAAGACCCTTCCCTTGAAGACCTTGGCAGGGAATGGTTTAAAAAAATAGAAGATGGCGACGAAGAAGCTCTTTCTATATTTGAGTACTTTAAGGAGCTCACTCTAAAGGACGCTAAAAAGGTATACGATAGGCTTGGCATAGAGTTTGACAGCTATGCCGGAGAAAGCTTCTACAACGATAAAATGCAGCCCGTAATAGATGAATTGCATGAAAAAGCTCTGCTTGTTGAGAGCGATGGCGCATGGGTAGTGGATTTATCCGATGAAAACATACCGCCTTGTTTAATATTAAAGTCTGACGGTGCCACTCTATACGCAACGCGCGATTTGGCAGCCGCGCTCTACCGTAAAAAGACTTATAATTTCAGCAAGTGCTTATATGTAGTTGCATACCAACAGGATTTACATTTCCGCCAACTGTTCGCCGTGCTCAAAAAAATGGGCTATAACTGGGTAGACGAGCAGATGGAGCATGTTTCCTTCGGCATGGTAGGCTATGAGGGAGAAGCGCTCTCTACAAGGCGGGGCAATGTAATATATTTAGATGATTTGCTTGAAAAATCCGTAGAAAAGGCGCTTGAAATACTTGAGGAAAAGAATCCCAATATAGAAGACAAACAGCTTGTAGCAAAGCAGGTAGGCATAGGCGCTGTAATATTTACTACGCTGCAGAATAACCGCATTAAGGATATAGATTTCTGGTGGGATAGGGCGCTCAATTTTGATGGCGAAACTGGTCCCTATGTGCAGTATACCTACGCAAGGTGCTCAAGCGTTATAGAAAAGGGCAGTCACATAGACGCTAATTCTGATTATTCCGCGCTCTGTGATGATATAGCTATGGAAGTATTAAAAGCCCTGTACCGCTTCCCTATGGCTGTGTCTGATGCGCTGCTTCGCAATGAGCCGTACCTTATAACCCGCTGCGTTACTGATATTGCTAAAGCCTATAACCGCTATTATTATGAGCAGCGTATACTAACCGACGATTACAGCGCAAGCTCTGCAAGGCTGCTCTTAAGCCGCGCTACTAAAGAAGTTATACAAACGGGTCTTAACCTGCTTGGAATAGAAACGCCTGAAAAGATGTGAGGAGAAATTATGCGATTTACAAAGATGCACGGCATAGGAAACGATTATATTTTCATCAACTGTTTCGATGAAATAGTTACAAACCCCGAAAGGCTAGCCATAGTTATGAGCCGCAGGCACTTTGGCGTGGGCTCGGACGGTCTTGTGCTTATTGAACCCAGCAGCATGGCGGATTTCGGTATGCGCATATTCAATCTAGACGGCTCTGAAGCGGAGATGTGCGGCAATGCCGCGCGCTGCATAGGTAAATATGTGTATGAGCGCGGGCTTACAAACAAAACAGAGATAAGCCTTGAAACAAAAAGCGGCATACGCAATATGGAGCTTAATTTGCAGGAGGGCAAGGTAAACCGCATAAGGGTGGATATGGGCTCCCCTGAGCTAGACCCCGACAAAATAATGGTGGATTTGCCAGGCGAAGTAGTGCTTCAGCACCGTATGCAGATACTGGGGCAGGAGTGGAATGTTACATGCGTCAATATGGGCAACCCGCACTGCGTTATTTTCGTTCCCGACCCAGAAATTATAGACCTTCCAACCCTAGGTCCTATGTTTGAAAATCACCCTCTTTTCCCAAGGCGTACTAATGTAGAGTTCGTAAGGGTAATAAGGCGGGATATACTTCAAATGCGCGTGTGGGAGAGGGGAACGGGCGAAACGCTTGCCTGCGGAACGGGCGCAAGCGCGGCTATAGTCGCCGCTGTGTTATGCGGCCTTAGCGATAGAACGGCGCAAGTTAAGCTTCCCGGCGGCAATTTAGAGCTTTGCTGGGACGCAAGCGATAACCATGTATACCTTGCAGGCCCTGCCAGCTTTGTATTTGACGGCGAATGGCTTGAAAGCACATATTACTAATAGATAGCATAATATTATTATAGGAGGGTACTATGCTGATTAACACCAATATCGCCCGTATGCCGGGCTCTTATCTGTTTCAGGAGATAGCTGAAAGGCTAACTAAGTACGAGGAAAACCGCATAGGCAGAAAGCTTATTCGCCTTGGCATAGGCGATGTAACTATGCCCCTGCCAAAATACATAGCGGAAAAATTTGCCGAAGCCGCCCTTAATATGTCTACCAAAGAGGGTTTTAAGGGTTATCCCCCCGGAAGCGGTTATTCGTTTTTAATTAATAAGATAATAGAGCATGACTACCTAGCCCGCGGCGTTAAACTAGATGAGGACGAGGTGTTCATATCCGACGGCGCCAAAACAGACACCGCCGCCATACAGGAGCTGTTTTGCCCCTCTGCTAAAATCGCTTTTACCGACCCCGTGTACCCCGTATATGTGGATTCTAACGCCATGGCAGGCAGGCTTGGGGAATATAAAAACGGTCAGTGGCAAAGGGCGCAGTACCTGCCTACAACAGGGGAGAATGGCTTTGTTCCGCCGCTTCCGGATAATGATGTAGATGTATTGTACCTATGCTATCCCAACAATCCAACAGGCACAGTTTTAACCCGTGAGCAGCTTAAAAAATATGTAGACTGGGCGCGCGAGAACGATGCTATAATAGTATACGACGCTGCGTACAAGGCATTTATTTCAGATGAAAATATTCCCCTTTCTATATACGAAGTTGAAGGGGCAAAGGAAGTTGCTATAGAGTGCTGTTCCTTCTCAAAAACTGCGGGCTTTACAGGCGTTAGGTGCGCCTATAATGTAATACCCAAGGAAATACAGGGCAGCGATGATGAAGGCAATAAATATTCTCTAAATAAAATGTGGCAAAGGCGGCTTGGCTCAAAATCTAACGGAGTAAGCTATCCCGTGCAGGTTGCTGCCGCCGCAACATACGATGACGAGGGCAAAGCCGCAATAAAGGAAACCATAGGCTATTATATGGAAAACGCCAAAATAATTGGCAATGCGCTTACAAAATGCAATATAGCCTTCCAAGGCGGAGTACACGCGCCCTATATATGGCTTAAAACACCCATGGGAATGGATAGCTGGAGCTTTTTTGACTATCTGCTCGAAAACTGCCAGATAGCGGGTACGCCCGGCGTTGGCTTTGGCCCAAGCGGAGAAGGCTATTTTAGGCTTACCGCCTTTGGCGATAGGGAAAACGCGGTGGAAGCCGCTTCAAGGATTTTAGATACATTTAGGGGGTAATAAAATGGTACGAGCGATAGTTGGCGCAAACTGGGGCGATGAGGGCAAGGGCAAGATAACCGACATGCTTGCCGACAAAGCCAATATGGTAATACGCTTCCAAGGCGGTGCAAACGCAGGGCATACTATTATTAATGAATATGGCAAGTTCGCGCTGCACCTGCTTCCTAGCGGCATTTGCCACCCCGATGTAGTAAATATTATAGGTCCCGGCGTTGCGCTTGATATTAACGCCTTACTTAGCGAGCTTAAAGTAATAGAGGAAAGGGGCGTTCCTACCCCTCAGCTTTTAATATCAAGCCGCGCTCAACTGCTTATGGAATGCCATATAGCGCTTGATACATTAGAAGAAGAAAGGCTTAAGGACAGGAAATTCGGCTCAACCAAGAGCGGCATAGCTCCTTTTTACAGTGATAAGGCTGCAAAAGTCGGAATAATGGTGTGCCAGCTTTTCGATAAGGATTTGCTTTACAGCCGCCTTAAGACAAATTTTGTAAAGAAAAATGTGCTTATGGAACATCTATACCACGAAAAACCTTTCGATGTTGACGAATATACCGAAAAATACTATGCTTTGGGTCAAAAGATAAAGCCTATGGTTGCGGATACCACTCCCATAATAAATGAGGCGCATAGAAGCGGTAAGGACATACTGCTAGAAGGCCAGCTTGGTGCATTAAGAGACCCAGACCACGGCATATTCCCTTACACTACTTCATCTTCGCCTATTGCAGGCTATGCTTCTGTAGGCGCAGGCATTGCGCCCCATGCAATTACACAAATTATAGCCGTTACAAAGGCGTATTCAAGCAGCGTAGGTACTGGAGTATTCCCCACCCAGCTTTATGGCGATGAGGCGGAGGAGCTTAGACGGCGCGGAGGCGATGCCGGCGAATACGGCGCAAAAACAGGCAGACCTAGGGATGTAGGCTGGTTTGATGCCGTTGCCACACGCTATGGCTGCATGGTGCAGGGCGCAACAGAGTGCGCGCTTACTAACCTTGATGTTATGAGCTACCTTGACGAAATACCCGTATGCATAGCCTACGATATAGCCGGTCAAATTAGGCATGATTTTCCCGTTACTCCCGAGCTTAAAAAGGCTAAGCCCATATACCACACGCTCCCCGGCTGGAAGGAAGATGTACGAGGCATCACCCGCTTTGAGGATTTACCCGCAAAATGCAGGGATTATGTAGCTTTTATAGAGCAGAATATACAGGTGCCTATACATATACTTTCAAACGGTCCCAAAAGGGAAGAGTGTATATTAAGAAAGAAGTCTTTTTAGGTTTAATACTGATATGTAATGCCCCTTTGTCAAGGGGGTCTGATCCTTGAAAAGATCATTTACCAAAATGCATGGAAGCCCATTGATACAAATCCGGCCTTGGCCATTCTGATATACGCGGATTGGATAC
>JAAYRU010000039.1 GCA_012518615.1 Christensenellaceae bacterium
ATGCTAAACTTTTCCTAGACTTCATCACGGGTAAAGAATACCAGCAGGCAGCAGCGGATATACTGCACCAGCGCTCAGTCCGCAGAGATGTAGACTTTGGTCTAAAAGGAATCGCGTCAACCAAGAATCTCAAAGCGCTGGATGTACAGAGCATGGCAATGCTTACAAGCTTACAGTCTGCAGCAAGGTAAAGAACTATTAAGAATTGTACTTATACCTTTTATAATATACTTAACGCCGCGCTAAAATCGCGGCGTTCAATAAGCAAACCTTTTGGAGATTGAAGAGAAATAGGCGGGAACGAAAATCACCTATTGAGAAACGGTTATAGCTTCAATAACAGTTGATATGCTGAATAAGAGACTTTAACATGATTTAGTAACTTATCTTTCGCTAATTTGTATGCTGGAAAAGTTAACTGTAAAGAGAAGTTATTAGCGGACAATACAAAAAGGCGTTAGCATACCAAAGGGTGATATCCCTATAAAGCTCGGATTTCTGATTATGACTTGCGATAATGTATATGATATAATACACAAAGTTGCGCTTAGCAACTAGATTACTATTGTACTGGAGTAGAAAAAGAAGATGATAGAGAAAATAGAAGTATTTTTATTTAAACACTTACCGAAAAATGTACACATGGACGATGATGAAAAATATTTGTATTTGGCTTCGTTTTTGGCAATAACTTTTGCAGCATCAATGAATTTTTTTCTTTTATTATTCCACCTTATTGCCGGCGTTATGCCATTGTTTTTAATCAGTTTGTATGGTTTACTGGTTGATTTATGGTTTATTAAACTGATAAACAGACGTAATTATCTTGCGTTCGGTATTTTACTTTCCATGAATGTTATACTTCACGCTTTAGCGACTGCATTCTATATTGGTACAGATAATTTTGTAATAGTATACCTACTTGTTACGCTAATGATGCAGGTAATAATCCCCTATGCAAGTGTTCGCGTTCGTATTCTGATGAGTGCTGTATTGTGGGCTGGCATGGTAGCGATGGTTTTAATTAATCACTATGTAACGCCATGTATGGACATTGGAGATGCCAATTCCACACTTGCTTTCTTTAATGTTCACTTAGCATTTTTTGGTACCATTATTCAGTTGACCTTAGGAGGTCTAGTTCGGAATGTAATTGCAAAATCTAACAAGGAAAAGCTAGAAAAAAGTAAAACAGAGGCGAATACGGATCCGTTAACCGGTCTTTTGAACAGAAGGTTTGCAAGCTCCTTTTTTAAAAAGCTGATAGCCGGTCAGCTTGAGCAGGTTTGGTGCATTGCGATGCTTGATATTGATGATTTTAAACTTATTAACGATATCCATGGTCATAAGGTTGGTGATAGAGTATTGATTTTGATAAGCGATTTTATAAAAGCAACTCTGCGCAGAAGCGATATTGTTTTTCGCTGGGGTGGGGAAGAGTTTTTGATTTTGCTAAAAGATGTCGATATTGATACCGCGTTTAATACACTAGACAAATTGCGCAGCAAACTAGAGTCGGCGAATTTAGAAGCGCATGATACTATCCTAAATGTTACTGTAACAATTGGCGTATGTCCTCTTGATATTAATAATATTGAGCAGAGCATAGATAAAAGCGATCGTCTTATGTACAAAGGAAAGGTTTCAGGTAAGAATATGGTGGTTATGTAGCTGTTCCATTCTTATAAAATCGTTCCCTTAAATATATGCGATGTTTTTATGGAGTGTTAATGGCGTGGGTTTTTAATAAGGAGTAGAGCAGTATGGAGTATGATGTAATCCTTTCAATAATATTTTACCTCTGCGGCTGTTTTTACATGGTTTTTAGCGCGGCACTAGTAGCAAACTATGTTAATAACAAAACAAACTGGTTGTTTGTATTCCTAATAAGCTCATTAGCGATTTGGGCGTTTTCACATGCTATTTCAAATTCCGCTGCTACAGCTGAGGTGAGCGCGTTTTGGAGATCTTTCTCTGCCTTTGGCTGGGGTGGTTTTAGCAGCTTTTTACTCCACTTTGTATTGGTAATCACAAAAACTGCAAGCCGATTAAAAGAGCGGAAAATGCTTTTAATGCTATATTTACCCGTTTTAATAAATATAGCTCTATTTGGTCCCTATGGATTGTTTTTTGATAGACAGTATATTATGGTGCGTACTGATTTTGGCTGGGTTAATGCGCCTCCTATGTTTGCTGCGAGAGTTTGGCTTAACTTATACTATGTTGTTTTTTCGGTTGCAAGCATCGTGTTACTTATCAATTGGTGGAGAAAATTTAAAACTAACACCACTGAAGAACAGCAGGCTAGACGCTTTATATTATCTATCATGGCTTATTTATTGCTAGAAGGTGTTGTAGATTTAATACCTGATGTTTTAGGCAAAAAATCTTTTCCTCAATTGACTGTTATATTTCTGTTATTTCCTACGATAATGCTGTTTAGAAGATTGAAAGAATCAGGTGAACTTAAAAAATTCAGGAAAACATTCCGGTTAGAGGGGCATTCAGGAGATATAACCGATGATAGATCGCGTTTATTTAAAAATGTAACAGTAATATTTGAAATAGGCGCTGCAATATCCTTTTTGGTAGGATATTTTGGCGTGAAAGGGTCATTAGAAAATGAATTACTGCTAGCCGGGTCAATATTGTTATTGGCGGTACTTATAAGAATTATACCGAATATAACGAAAAAACACACTATTCAAAACATATTATTTTTAGGCGTTGCCATGTTAGCCATGTTATTTTTTGTTATAAAAGACGCCAATATTGGAATGTTAACGACCTGGGCATTATATATATTGTTTTTGCTTTTTACCATTATTCTTGATGATAAAACCAGTGCTTTTATCTTTGCCATGTTTAATATAGTAATTCAACTGGTTTTAAGTTTCCTTTACCCTAAAGTGCCTGTAATTATCGACATAAATGAGTATTTTACAAGAATATTTATTATTTTACTTTCTTATATCACTGTGAACTATCTGACGAATGAATATACTCTAAAGACAAAGAATTACAAAAGAATTGCTAGAGAACAAGAGGTACTAGAAATAATTTCTTCCAGTTTTATTTCGTTTAATAATGAAAATGCTCAAGATATAATATATAGAATGTTTGAAATGGCTGTAAAAATACTTGGGTTTAATCAAGCGTTTATAATTGAATTTAGTAAAAATCATGAAGATGCAACCGTTATCAGTACTTATGTTGATGATGCTGAAGGAGAGTCATTTCCTTATTACCAGGGACTAGCATTAAAGGTGAAGGATTTAACTATGTTTAAGTCTTTGCTAGAACAGAAAACTGCAATAATTTGTGAAGATACTACGGATATATCTGTAGATGTATTTGGTAAACAAATAGATTATATTAAGGAAAGAGGAGTAGATACTTTCTTTGCTATACCAATAATGGCAGATGACCAAATAGAAGGAGTACTTGTCGCTGAATATAATTACCAAATTGACGATGTAAGCCTTGTTGAAAGTCGACTTAATATATTGAAAATAATCGCGAATATATTAGGAGATGCAAGGAAGAAAATATTGTACGAAGAAAGATTATATAATTACGCTTATTTCGATGAAGCCACAAAGCTTGCCAACAGCAATATGCTTGTAAAAAGGCTGGAGCAAATTATAAATAGCAGAAAATGGCCGGAGAAAATAGCCATTATAAACATTGAACTTGATAATCTAAGGATGATTAATGATACCTTTGGACATAGAATAGGAGACCAGGTAATTAGAAAATCAGCGTTGCTTCTTGAAAAACAGCTAGGGGAATGCTGTGAAATCGCAAGGACAGGCGATGGAGAGTTTGTTGTTGTAATACCTAATGTAAAAAGCCGCAAACAAATTGAAGATTGTTTAAACAGCTTGCTTGTTTCTTTTTCTCGTCCTATATTAACCGATACCGGGATAGAAGCATTGTTTGTGGTTGTTTATATGGGCGTATCTTTATATCCTGATGACGGAAGAGATGTGGATACTCTTTTGAAGAATGTTGACCTAGCAAGATTTGAAGCGAAAAATACTAATGAGAAGATTGTTTTCTATACAAGACGAATGGGAAGTCAGATTGAAGAAAACACTCTGCTTATGAACAGGCTTTTCAATTCCTTGGAAAACGAAGAATTTTTCCTTGAATTTCAACCTCAGATTAACTGTATTACGGAAAAAACTGCAGGTATTGAAGCCTTGCTAAGATGGACAAATGACGGCGAAATAATACCGCCGGATAAGTTTATACCTATACTTGAGTAAACGGGTTTAATTCATGATGTTGGGCTATGGGTGCTGAAACAGGCGCTTAAAGAGCATAATAGGTTAATTTCAAAAGGATTTCCGCCTATCCGTATTTCTGTAAACTTGTCAGTTGTACAGTTTCAAGAGGAGGATTTAATTCTTGACTTTACAAGAATAATTGAAGAGAGTAATGTAAACCCCAAATATATCGAGCTGGAAATTACAGAAAGCTTTTTCTTTAAAAACCCTAAGGAAGTAATTGAGAAACTGTATAAGTTAAAGGAGTTAGGAGTAAATATAGCCATAGATGATTTTGGCAAAGGGTATTCATCATTAAATAGGTTGAATGTGCTGCCTTTTGATAGAATAAAAATAGATAAAGAAATCATAGACTATATAGATTTAACAAACAATAAAGCTCCTGTAACTGAAAGCATTATCCAACTAGCCAGATCTTTCATGGTGGGCGTTACGGCTGAAGGTGTAGAGACTAAAGAGCAGGCGGATTTTCTGATAAGCATAGACTGCGATGAAATACAAGGGTACTATTATTCAAGACCGCTATCTGTTGAAGCGCTGGAAGAATTTCTCGAAAATGAAAGATTCAAACAAAATTTGACGAATTAGGATAAAATGTGTCAAAATACGTACGGAACCTTTTTTACTTTGCAGAGAACATAAGGAGAAGATTTGTTGATTAGTGAATATGCGTTTGAGCGTTCTATATCTAAGCAAGTTTTCTGTGTACTGCGGGCATACGTGGTGTATTTTGAAACTGCAATTAAGTCTGCTTTATTGGGTCTTTGCAATGAAACTGAAGTGAAGCTATCGGAAGCAGTTGAGCTGCGCAAGTTCAGCTCCAATAACACGCTTGAGCAGTTGTAATTGAACATATATCGGGATATAATTATGAGGTGTCGGTATGTATTGCCTGAAAGCAAGAGGAGAATCGGATTATGAAATTTGACATAATCATATCAATAACGTTTTTTATCTGTGGTTGCTTTTATATGGTTTTTGGCGCGTACATGCTGGCTGTTAATGTAAAAAGCTATGTTAACAGGCTATATGTACTTACAACCACTTCATTGGCTATTTGGGCATTTGCATTTTCTCTTTCTACTTCAGCTCCCACGGCGGAAGTGAGCGCTTTATTTTCATCTATTTCCGCTCTCGGTTGGGGTGTTTTTTACAGCTTTTTTTTCCACTTTGTACTGATTTTAACAAAAACAGAAATTCGATTAAGAAAGGGTATTTTGCACACTTTAATTTATATACCCGCTTTAATTAATGTTTTTCTGTTTGGACCCTATGGATATCATACAGACGAACAATACAAAATGGTGTGGACCGATTTTGGTTGGTCAAACATAACTTCTCTTGATATATGGGAACTTTGGTTTATGGCATATTACTCTGTATTTGTTGCCGCAAGCCTTATAGTACTTATTCGCTGGTGGAAAAATATCGAACCAAATACTCGCCTTAAAAGGCAAGGAAAATATTTATTAATATCCATTATGTTTCCCTTATTCCTGGGGGTATCAACAGAAACTGTACCTGCACTGATTGGAGTAACCCATTTTCCCAAACTGACTGTTGCGTTTTTAATGGTTCCCATAACAACATTGTTTTTAGCGTCGAGAAAATTCGGTCTGCTTCTTGAAAGAAAAAGGGAAGGAATCATTTTTGCAACAACTGATAGCCCCATAGAAGGGGACAGAGAGCGTTTGTTTAAAATGGTAGCAACAATATTCATGTTTGGAAGTTCGCTATCCTTTTTAATAGGATATTTTGGCATGAAAAGAACACTAGAATATGAGCTTTCAATATCTGCGTATTTGTTGTTAATGGGCACGATTATAAGCCTTATACCTAGCATAGTGAAAAATTATAAAATCCAGAATAACATATTCCTGTTTATATGTGGGCTTGGTTTCTTTTTATTTTTGATTAAAGATATTCATAAAGGTGGGTTAACCAATTGGGCAGTATACGCATTGTTTTTACTGTTTACCGTTATTCTTTATAGTAGAGCACATGCCTTTTTCTTTACTGTGCTATGTATTATTATTCAAATTGTTTTCTGGATAATCTATCCGGAAGCCTCTGTTATAATAAACGTGAGTGAGTATATAACAAGGATTCTTATAATTTTGCTTTCATTTTTTACCACGTCATATATAACAAATGAATATGCTTTAAAGATAAAAGGGTATAGAAGAATAGCTAAAGAACAAGAAATGCTAGAAAAAATTTCTACTAGTTTTATTTCCTTAGATATTGAAAATGCTCGTGAGAAAATCGATGTGATGTTTAAAATGGCTAGCGAAATACTTGAATTTGATCAGGCATTCTTTGTCGAATTATATAAGGATTACGAAGAAGCAACAATTCTTAATATGTATGTTAATGATATTGAGATGGATTCATTTTCCTATTCCCCGGGAATGAAATTTAATTTAAAAGCTTCACCCTTGTTTATGTCTCTGATTGAGCAAAAAACAATCATAATGTGCGATGATACTACAAATATTACCTTTGAAATAGCTGAAAGGCATAAGGATTATTTCATCTTAAGGGGAATAAAATCTTTTTATGCATTGCCTATAGAAATTGATAATGAAATAAGAGGAGTATTTGTAGTTGAGTACAAAAAACATATTGATAAAAATCTTTCGGAAAATAGATTAAATTTTTTAAAAATCATAGCAAATATTATGAGCGATGCAAGGAAAAAAACCTTATACGAAGAAATGCTTTATAATTATGCCTATTATGATGAAGCTACAAAGTTTCCCAACAGGAATATGCTTATTAAAAGGCTTGAGCAAATTATAAACAGTAGAAAAGGACCGGAGAAAATTGCCATAATAAACATTGAACTTGATAACCTAAGGATAATTAATGATACCTATGGTCATAGCATTGGAGAGCGGGTAGTGGTAAAATCCGCAAAGATACTCGAAAAACAATTAGATGGTTGCTGCGATATCGCAAGGACAGGCGAAGAAGATTTTGTTGTTGTTCTGCCTGATATAAAAGACAATCAACAGATAGAAGAGTGCGCTAATAGATTGCTTGATTCATTTTCTCGTCCTGTATTAACCGAGACAGGAATAGAAGCGCTGTTTGTTATTGTTCATATGGGCGTATCTGTATACCCGGAAGATGGGAGAGATGCAGATACTCTATTGAAAAATGCTGATCTTGCGATGTTTGAAGCGAAAAACACTAATGAAAAGCTTGTTTTTTACTCTGAAAGGCTTGAAAGCAATATTTCTGAAAGCACATTGATTACGAATAGGCTTTTTAAATCGTTAGAAAATGAAGAGTTTTTTCTGGAGTTTCAACCTCAGATAAGCTGTAACACAGGGAAAACCGCCGGAATAGAAGCCCTGCTAAGGTGGACAATAGACGGCAGAAGAATACCGCCTGATAGATTTATACCTATACTTGAGCAAACAGGCTTAATCTACGATGTGGGGCTCTGGGTGCTGAAAAATACGCTTCAAGAGCATAACAGGCTAGTTGATAGAGGATTTCAACCGCTTCGTGTTTCTGTAAACTTATCGGTTGTGCAATTCCAAGAAGAAAGTTTTATTGACGATGTTAGAAAAATCATACAGGAAAGCGGTGTTAACCCGAAATATATTGAGCTTGAAATAACTGAAAGCCTGTTCTCTAAAGATCCTGAGGATGTGCTTAAAAAACTGTACGAATTAAAGGAGTTAGGAGTAAGAATAGCCATTGATGATTTTGGCAAAGGATACTCATCGTTAAATCGGTTGAAATTAGTGCCATTTGATAGAATAAAAATAGATAAGGAAATTATAGATTATATAAATCTAGATGAAAAGAAAGCGCCTATAACACAAATCAGTATTCTATTAGCAAGAACTTTCAAAGCTAATGTTACAGCCGAAGGCGTAGAAACTAAAGACCAGGCAGATTTTCTAATAAGCATAGACTGCGACGAAATACAAGGGTACTATTATTCAAGACCCCTTTCTGTTGAAGCGCTGGAAGAATTCCTTAATAAGGAATGATGCTGATGACATGGTGTTTAGCTTAGTCATCGGTGTGTTGTTTGATAGCAAAAGGAGGATAAGATTATGAAACATGATATCGCGCTATCAATGATATATTATATTTGTGGTTGTTTTTATACATTTTTTGGTTTATATATTTTTGCTCGCAACCCAAAAAGTTATATAAATAGGCTGTTTCTACTTATAACATTCTCAATGGCGGCTTGGTCATTTGCGTATTCCTTTTCAACCTCTGAGCCTACCGCGGAGGCGAGAGCTTTTTGGACATCTTTCTCTGTTTTTGGATGGGGTGCGTTTTATAGTTTTTTCCTCCACTTTGTTTTAATCCTCACCAAGAGTAGGCTTCAATTAAACACACCAGGTAAAACGATTGTTTTTTATTTACCATCTTTAATAAGCATGATTCTTTTTGCGCCACATGGGTTTTTTGCGGATGTACAATATGAACTGATACCGTGTGACACCGGGTTGAGGGATTTCTTCTCCCAAAATATTGGACCGATTTGGATTATATTATACTACACTATCTTTTCTGTCCCTGCCTTTATTTTACTTTTTCGCTGGTGGAAAAAAATCGAACCTCATACCCCTTTGAAGCGTTCTGTAACACATTTTCTAATATCAATAATTGGTCCCTTTTTGGCGGGTTCGGTAACTGATGCCTTTTCCGATGTTTTGGGATTAAATCAGATTCCTAGATTGGCAATTGTGTTTTTGATTTTTCCCACGATATTTATGTTTATTACATTAAGAAAATTCGGGTTGATTCTTGAAAGAAGAAAAGCTAGGTTTATTCCTAATGACGCAGAAAATATTCTGGAAAACCGATTGCGTTTATTTCAAACTGCAGCAGCTATGTTTACAATTGGTGCCGCAGGATCCTTTTTTGTGGAATATTATATAGGTGGAAAGAATTTCTCAGACGAATTTTTGCTCGCTGTAGTTGTTTGGATTTTGGGTGTATTTTTACTGATTATCCCGTATGTTGTAAAAAAACAAACGACTCAAAACAACCTTTTCCTGATAACAAGCATATTGGGTATGACTTTCTTCCTTGTTCAAGAGATGGATATAGGTGCAACAACTGTATGGGCAGTGTATATAGTATTTCTTCTGTTTTCCATTGTGCTTGATAGTAGAGTCCATACTTTAATTTTTTTGGTTTATGTCCTAATTACTCAAGTTGTTCTTTGGATTTTTTTCCCGGAAGTTTCTGTTATCATCGATATTGTTCAGTATTTGAAAAGGATATTTATTATCGCTCTAACTTATTATGCTGTGAAGTATCTTACTGATGAATATGCTTCAAAGCTTATTGGATATCAACGCTTTTCTAAAAAACAGGAAATGCTCGAAAAAATTTCAACTAGCTTTGTTTCTGTAAACAATGATAATCTTAAAGAGAAAGTCGATGAAATGCTTAAAATGTCAGCCGAAATACTTAATTTTGACAGCGCATATTTATTCGAGTTCGACGCGGATTATAAAAATGCAACTATTAACAATATGTATGTAAAAGATAATGATAGTAAATTAACTAAGTTTTATCCGGGAATGAAGTTTAAAACAGCAGATTTTCCTGAAATTCAACCCTTGATAGCTCGAAACTCACCTCTACTAAGTGAAGATGTTACGAGTATCTCCGTTGATGAAGCTGGATATCAAAGAAACTTTTTCTTGTCAAGGGGAATAAAATCTTTCTTTGCCTTTCCAATAATAGTCGACAATAATACTGATGGATTCTTTGTAATTGAATATGAAAATCTAATTGATAAAAGATTCACAGAAAGTCGATTAAACTATATGCAAATAATTACTAATATTTTGGGAGATACAAAGAAAAAGGGCATTTATGAAGAAAGGCTGTACAATTTTGCGTACTTTGATGAATCTACAAAATTAGCGAATAGGAATATGCTAAAAAAAGCCTTAGCGGAACTGATATATAATAGAAAAGAATCGGAAAAGCTGGTAATATTTAATGCTGAGATAGATAATCTAAGAATGATTAATGATACCTTCGGGCATAATGTTGGGGAGCAGATAGTTATTGAATCAGCATCAATGCTTAAAAAGCTTATGAAAGACGGATGTGATCTTTCAAGGGTTGGTAAAGGGAAATTTATTATTGTTATGCCTTTTGCGGAAACTTCCGAGCAAATAGAAGAGTGTGCGAATAAAATAGTTGATGCTTTTTCTAACCCTATACTACCCAAAGGAGAAATTGAAGCATTATTTGTAAATGTTAATGTTGGTGTAGCCGTGTATCCGGATGATGGAAGAGATGCAGATACTCTTTTAAAGAATGCAGATTTGGCGGGATATGAAGCTAAATCTTCTAATAACAAGATTGTTTTCTATTCTGAACAACTAAAAAGCCGTGCTGAGGAAAATGCTTCACTCACGAATAGGCTTTTTCATGCATTGCAAAATAAAGAGTTCTTTCTGGAGTTTCAGCCTCAGATAAGCTGTTATACAGGGAAAACCTCTGGAATTGAAGCCCTGCTAAGGTGGACAGTTGATGGCAGAAGAATACCGCCGGATAGATTTATACCTATACTTGAGCAAACGGGCTTAATATATGATGTGGGGCTCTGGGTGCTAGAAAATGCTCTGCAAGAGCATATAAGGCTAATAGAAAGGGGATTTCAACCGCTTCGTGTTTCTGTAAACTTATCGGTTGTGCAATTCCAAGGAGAAAGCTTTATTGACGATGTTAGGAAAATCATAGAGGAAAGCGAAGTAGACCCGAAATATATTGAGCTTGAAATAACTGAAAGCTTGTTCTCTAAAGATCCTAAGGATGTGCTTAAAAAACTGTACGAATTGAAGGAGTTAGGAGTCAGAATAGCCATAGATGATTTTGGCAAAGGATACTCGTCGTTAAATCGGCTGAAATTAGTGCCATTTGATAGAATAAAAATAGATAAGGAAATTATAGATTATATAAATCTAGATGAGAAGAAGGCGCCTATAACGCAAATCAGTATTCTATTAGCTAGAACTTTTAAAGCAGATGTTACAGCTGAAGGTGTGGAAACAATGGAACAAGCTAATTTTCTTAGAAGCATAGACTGCGACGAAATACAAGGGTACTATTATTCAAGACCCCTTTCTGTTGAAGCGCTGGAAGAATTCCTGGAAAACGAAAGATACAAACATGGTTTGGATAATTAGTATAATGTGTATAATAAACTTGATGTGTATTACATCTGTTTTAACGGCACATATAGAACTTAAGGAGAAAATTTATTGATTAGTAACTATACATTTGAAGATTCTATAGCTAAGCAGATTTTTTGCGCACTACGGGCACATGTAGTGCGTTCTAGAACTGTAATTACAGCTGTTTTCTTAGGGCTTTATAATGAATCTGAATTTGATGCTGATAAGCTTTCAGTAGCTGCGGAAAAAATTACCGATTTTTTAAAGAATACAACAAGGAAGACCGATTTCGTTTTTAAATTTTCAGGTCAACTTAAATGGTTTATTATATTGTCCCAAAGTGGCGAAAGGGAGGCAGCTGCATTTCTAAGGCGTTTATATATATTGGCGAAAAATACAGATATTCCAATTATAGAAAATCATGATATTCTCTTTTCTGCCAGTGTCGCTGAAATAGGTAATGACGATGGAGAGTTTGAAGAACTTGTTGCAGATGGCGTGTTGGCTTTGGCTGAAAGCTTAAGCAAAGGGTCTGAATATATAGAATACATAACTACCCATAAAAAAAGACCAGTGGAAACGATTAGAGTTAGCATTTTGGAAGAAAATGCTATTTTCCGCAATGCACTTTATAGAACAATAGATAACTTAAACTTTGATAATTTTGAAACTGAAATAAAAGAATTTCAGGATGGCTATGAATTTTTGGAATCCAACTGGCATCTTTCCAGCCATACTCATCTTATAATTATGAATGATATACTTCCTCGTCAAAGCGGATTGGATGTGTTGCATAAAATTCGCATGTTGCCTAATAACAAAAGGTTTATTGTCTTTATTATGACAAAAAGAAGCTCGGAAGAAGATATGATTTATGCTTATGAAAGCGGTGCGGACAATTATTTCATAAAACCTTTTAATTTGCGCTTATTAGAGGTTGAAATTAAAAGAACCTTTGAGAGGCTATGGTCATGATAAAGGTTTCAATTGACACTTTAATAAAAAGTATTGTAGTTATGACTTTTGTACTTTTATTATTAAGTGTTTATATGGTAATTAAAAGTATTCAAGAAAAAGCTGTTGCAAAGAAAATGAAGGTATATATGCAGAGTACACTAGACCTGTGGTACCGGTATTTGAATGGTGAAATTGCGTTGCCTAAAGAACTTATTCCCAGTAATGATATTGAAATTGAAGCCATTGAGGAAATTTTTCTCTCCTATATAAACAACATATCGAATTTGTGTATCAAAGATAAAATACGGGTTTTTTCTAATCAATACTTAAGAGAGCATTATTTGCGCCTCCTTACTAGCAAAAAATGGAGTTTAAGAATGAATGCTCTGTACCGTATAATAGATTTTGAGATAGATTCCTTAGCTACTGAATGTAGGAATCTGGAAAGAAAAACTAAATTGTCTTCGGGAGAACATTTTCTGCTACTTGTCATCCATTCTATGTTTGATGAAACTGGTTTTGTAAAAGAATTTGTAAGCTTATCAAGCAAACTCTCAGAATACGAGTTTAAAAAATTACTAATCGGTTTTAGCCATGAAACTCTTGAGCAGCTAACCTATCAAATGAATGATTTACCTATAACATACCAGTATTATTTTATTGATATTTTAGGCGTTATCCGAAATTTAGACTTTTTGCCTTTTTTAGAAGATAAGCTGGGCGATGAAAAGCCTGAAATTCGTATTCGCTCGTTAAAAGCCATACATGAAATAGGCGTCGCTACCGACCTAGATAAGTATAAGATATTTTTAGAATCTCCTAAATGGGAAGAACGCTTAATGTTGGCTAAGCTTTTAGGGGCGTTTTCGCTAGAGCAGGTGTATCCATATTTAGAGCAACTGCTACAAGATGAAAATTGGTGGGTGCGCTACCATGCCGCGCAAACAATTGGTAATAGTAAAGATGGCAAGTCTAGGCTGGAAACATTCATTACAACCGCTAAAGACCAGTATGCTATAGAGATGGCGCGTGAAGTCTTGGAAGGGGTTTGTTGATAAATGAGTACGATATTACATTATTTGATGTTGTTTTTCGGTGGCTTTATATCCATATATATGATTGCCATTGTTATAGCTTATACCAGTATGTTGATATTCGCTTTTATTGAATTACGCAAGCAATATAAACTAGATAAAAACGCCTCTGATGAAGATTATATAGACGCATTTTATTACAAACCGCTTTCTGTCATAATACCTGCATATAATGAAGAAGTAGGTATAGTTGATAGCGTTCGGTCTGCGCTTAATCTAAAATATCCCCAAACTGAACTAATTGTAGTAAATGATGGCTCTAAGGATAATACTCAGCAGGTTGTAATAGAGCAGTTTCAAATGAAAAAGATACATAAGGTAATCAATAAACAAATTGAATCAAAACCTATTATTCAGGTATACCAATCGGAAATACATCACAATCTATACCTTATAGAAAAAGAGAATGGTGGGAAAGCTGATGCACTAAATGCAGGCATTAACTTTGCCAAATACCCCTATTTCTGCTCTATTGATGGGGATTCTATCTTAGATGAAAAATCTCTATTGCGAGTAATGAAACCAATTATTTTGTCAAACGAAGAGGTAATAGCCGCTGGGGGAAATATTCGTATAGCTAATGGACTTGATGTACAAATGGGTTCGGTATATCAAAGAAATTTGCCTAATCGTCCCTTAGTTTTAATGCAAATAATTGAATATACAAGAGCCTTCATGATGGGGAGAATCGCTTTAGCTAAATTTAATTTAGTTCTCATTATTTCCGGCGCTTTTAGCGTGTTTGCCAAAAAATGGGTTGTTGAAGTGGGAGGATACTCTGTAAAAACTATCGGTGAGGATATGGAGCTAGTAGTTAAGTTACACAGATATCTGCAAGAGAATAAATTAAAGAAAAGGATAGAATTTGTTCCTGACCCTGTATGCTGGACAGAAGCGCCTGAAAGCTTAGGTATATTAAGAAAACAGCGTAGGAGATGGCACCAAGGTTTAATTGAGAGTCTAGTAAAACATAGAAAAATGACATTTAACCCTAAATACGGAAAAATCGGTATGATTTCTTTCCCTTATTTTTGGCTAGTAGAATGTTTTGGACCGCTTATTGAGCTGGGCGGTTATATATACATGGTTGTAGCATATTTTTCAGGCACATTTTATTTTGAATTTGCCATATTATTAGCCTTGTTGTTTATACTGTATGGCTCTGTGCTTTCTGCCTTTTCAATCCTAATGGAGACTTGGAGTGTGAATATCTATTCGGGTATAAATAATTTTTTCAAATTAATTATTATATCTTTAACCGAAGCCTTCTGGTATAGACCTCTAACCTTGGTTTGGAGATGTGAAGCGTTTATACAAGAGCTCTTAGGGCGAAAAAGTTGGGGCGATATGAAAAGAGTGGGGCTTTCAAAAAAACCTGAACAGAAAAAGGAAGGCGATAAAACCAAATGAAACGCGTTTATATAATAAGTTTGTGTCTGCTAGTACTTATATTAATACCCTTTGTTATATGGCATACACAGCCTTTTAAGGAATGTCGTATAGCTGTAATTGATAATACCGCTTCTGATGAAACAAATGGCACTGTTTTTCTATTAAATCATTTAAAGTACAAAAACCAATCAAGCGTTCCAAATCAGCTGCCAAATAACTATGATGATTATGAAGTTATTTATTTTGCAGATAATTATGGAGGATTAGAAGAGAAGGATTGGTATAACATACTTAACAGGTTTTTGAAGCAAGATAAGAGCCTGTTCGTTGCAGAGTATAATTCAATTGCTCCTATTACTAATAGAGAAGTAAGTGAGAGTATTACTAACTATTTGGGTGTTAATCGTTCCGGATGGACAGGGCGATATTTTGATGAGCTGGATACTAATAAGAATGATGAAATTCCGCAATGGCTAATTGAGAGCTTTGCTGATTCATGGAATTATAGCGGACAAGGTTTTGTTTTGGTAAATGAAATAGAGTCTAAAGTGCTTGTTTTAGAAACATCTAAACATGTTTTAGATGGCGGCATTAATGTTTCCTTTACCAAAGAGGGGGAAGAGTTCTTTGGGCTTAATAAAAGCCCTAATTACAATAATTGGTTTGATATTGTATCTCCTAAATACGGTTCTACCGTGTTGGCTAACTATAATTGGAATTTAACTGAAAAGGGAAAGGAACTTCTTGAAGAAAACGGGATTCCTGCCGAGTTTGCTGCGGTAGTTGAAAATAATAGAGGCTATCGCATTAGTTACTATTTTGCAGGAGATTATAGCAATATAAATAGATTGCCTAGATTATATAAGTTTATTGGGTTACAGAAGCTATATAGCTTTTTAGAAAAGAATGCGGATAGCGCCTTTTACTGGTCAACATATTTCCCTATGATGGAAAGAATTTTGGAGCATTTTTACAGCCCTTGGGAGAAAAGTATGAACTTGGAATACAAAGAAAAAAACCTTTATGATGCCAGAATAAAAGATAACCGTTTCCAAATTCTTAAAGATGGTAAATGGGAGTCAATGATAATAAAAGGTGTCAATCTTGGTATGGGAAAACCCGGCGCTTTCCCGGGGGAAGCTGCAATAACTGAAGAAGAGTATTACCGATGGTTTGAATATATCGGCGAAATGAATGCCAGCGTTATCCGTGTATATACTCTGCATCCGCCCGGATTTTATAATTCATTGCTTAGATACAATGATAACCACGATAAAAAATTATATGTAATGCATGGTGTTTGGATAAATGAAGAGGGATTGGTAACCTCACAGGATGCTTTTGAGGAGAACACTCTGGAGGATTTTCAGCAAGAAATGAAAACCATTACTGATGTAATACATGGAAATAGAGTTGTTCAAGCTAGACCTGGGCATGCATCAGGGATTTACATAGCAGATATTTCTAAGTATGTTATTGCTTGGGTTTTAGGCATAGAGTGGGATTCTTTTATGGTGGAAAACACAAACAATATTCACTCATCTATCGGGGATTACAATGGTACATATTTTGAAACTAAGGGTGCAAAACCTTTTGAGTATTGGCTTGCTCAGCAAATGGATACCATAGCGAAATACGAGAAGGAAAACTACAATTATCTAAGACCTATCAGCTTCACTAATTGGCCCACAACGGACATATTGGAGCATCCTGCTAATTTCCAAGATAATGAAGATTTAGTTGGTGTTGACCCTAATGTTATATACACTAAAGGAGAAATGGATATAGTGGGGCAGTTTGCCTCGTACCATGTTTATCCGTATTATCCTGATTTTTTAAACTTCGAAGAAAAATATGTGAACTATGTTGATCATAGAGGGGAAAAAAATAATTATGCTGGCTATTTAAATCATCTGAAGAGCGTTCACAGACTCCCAATTTTAATAGCTGAGTTTGGAATACCTGCTTCTCGCGGTCTTACCCATGAAAATCCGTTTGGTTGGAATCAAGGTTTTATGTCTGAAAAAGAACAGGGGGAAATTGTTAGTCGTCTTTATGATGATATTCTGGAAGAAAATATGCTTGGGGGTTTAATATTTACTTGGCAGGACGAGTGGTTTAAAAGAACTTGGAACACAATGGACTATGATAATCCTGATAGAAGACCATTTTGGTCTAACGCACAAACAAATGAGCAACAATATGGGATTTTAAGTTTTGATAGACATAAAATAAGGGTGGATGGCGAAACAAGTGAATGGCAAACAGAACCTCTATTTTACAAGGACAGAGGAATCATGAAAGGCTTATATATAGACCATGATGAAAGATATTTGTATATCAGATTGGATTATTCTGATGTAGACAATGGCTATCCACTTATTTTGCTGGATGTTGTACCCGAACAAGGCAATTACTTTATAAGTGGAAATAGTAATATTAAATTTTCTAACGGGGTAGATTTTTTAATAGATATGAACAAGCAAGAACCTCGGATTCTTATAGACAAGTACTATGACTTTTTTACATACATGTATGCTTATCAATTAAAACTTATGGAAAAACCAAAGTTAGCTTCACAGGATAACAGCGGAATATTTTCCCAAATACATTATGTTTTAAGCTTAGAGTATACCACTGACGACGGTAAAGTTTTGATGCCATTTGGCAGTTACGAAACGGGTAGGCTAAGAGAAGGTAATGCAAATCCCGACTCTAAAGATTATGATTCTCTTGCTGATTTTTGCGTTAACGCTGAGGGTGGATTGGAGCTTAGGATTCCTTGGTTATTAATACAATCAAAAGACCCAAGTAAGAAGGAGTTTATAGGGAATATCTGTCAAGATGGTATTGAAGCAAGCAAATTTGTTGATGAAATATATATTGGTGCCCTATATGTAGATGATAAAGGCACTGTATTAGATTCATTCCCAGGCATAGAAAACAATGTCTTAAATGAATTGAACGCATATTCTTGGGACAATTGGGATATACCTGAGTATAAAGAACGACTTAAGCAATCCTACTATATAATACAGGATTTGTTTGCTGATTAAAAAGTAAACGATTATAAAAAAGTTGTTGTGAGGAATTAAATGAAGAAGACTAATTTTATGATAATATTGTTTTTCTTAATAGCCCTTTTTTCTTTTACTATATTGGAGACAAGTGGGGAGGGAAGTGAATTATACAATGCCAGAATAAAAGATAACCGTTTCCAAATACTTAGAGATGGCAAGTGGGAGACCATTATAATAAAAGGTATTAATATGGGTATGGCGAAACCCGGCACTTTTCCAGGGGAGGCGGCAATTACTGAAGAAGAATATTATCGATGGTTTGAATATATCGGTGATATGAATGCTAATGTAATATCTGTATATACTCTGCACCCGCCCGGATTTTATAATTCGCTGCTTAGATATAATGAAAGCCATGATAAAAAATTATATGTAATGCATGGTGTTTGGATAAATGAAGATAAGCTAGTAAATTCAATGGATGCCTTTGAAAAAAACAATCTGAAGGATTTTCAGAAAGACATGAAAATAATCACCGATGCAATACATGGAAACAAGGTTGTAAAAGCCAGATCGGGTCATGCACCAGGACGATACAATGCGGATATTTCTAAGTATGTAATTGCTTGGATTTTGGGTGTTGAGTGGGATCCTTATATGGTGGATAACACAAATAAGCTACACTCATCAATCGGAGATTATAGCGGCAAATACTTTGAAACTAAGGGCGCAAAGCCTTTTGAGTATTGGCTTGCTCAGCAAATGGATACCATAGCGGAGTATGACATGGAGCGCTATAATTACCTAAGACCAATTAGCTTTATTAATTGGCCTATAACAGACATACTGGAACATCCTGCGAATTTTTACGAAGGTGATGATTTAGTAAGTATAGACCCTAATATCATATATACTAAAGGGGAAATGGATTTAGTGGGGCAATTCGCTTCTTACCATGTTTACCCATATTTTCCGGATTTTATTAACTACGAAGAAAGGTATTTAAACTATATTGACCATAGAGGGGAGAGGAATAACTATGCCGGTTATTTGAATCATTTAAACAGCGGTCATAGACTTCCGATTTTAATAGCTGAGTTTGGAATACCAGCTTCTCGTGGCCTTACCCATGAAAACCCTTTTGGTTGGAATCAAGGCTTTATATCAGAAAAAGAACAGGGTGAAATTGTAAGTCGTCTTTATGAGGATATTTTAGAAGAGAATATGCTTGGGGGTTTAATATTTACATGGCAGGATGAATGGTTTAAAAAAACTTGGAACACAATGGACTATGATAATCCAACCAGAAGACCGTTTTGGTCAAATGCACAAACAAATGAACAACAATTTGGAATTTTAAGTTTCGACAGCCATAAAATAAGAGTAGATGGTGATACAAGTGAATGGCAAAATGAACCTTTGTATTATAAGGATAAGGGAGTCATGAAAGGCTTATATGTAGACCATGATGAAAGGTATTTGTATATTAGATTGGATTATTCTGATATAGACAATGGCTATCCTCTTATTTTGCTGGATGTTGTACCTGATCAAGGCAATTTCTTTATAAAGGGAAATGATAATATTAAATTTTCTAATGGAGTGGATTTTATAATAAATCTTAATAACGAAGAACCACGGATTCTTATTGACCAGCATTATGACTTTTACACATATGTGTATGCTTATCATCTTAATATGATAGAAAAACCAAGACCCAATGCTCGAAAGAGCAGGGGGATATTTTCACCGATCCAATATATTCTAAGCAGAGAATATAGCTCCGAAGATGGTACGGTTTTGATGCCGTTTAGTAGTTATGAAACAGGAAAGCTAAGAGAAGGCAATGCTAATCCAGACTCGAAAGATTATGATTCCCTTGCGGATTTTTATATAAATGATAAAGGGGAGTTGGAACTGAGGATCCCTTGGTTGTTAATACAATCAAGAGACCCAAGCAGGAAGGAGTTTATAGGAAATATTCACCGAGACGGTATAGAAGCGAGTAAATTCGTTGACAATATATATATTGGCGCTTTATATTTAGATGATAAAGGGAATGTGTTAGATTCATTCCCAAGCATGGAGAACAATGTTTTGGACGAATTGAGAGCATACTCTTGGGATAATTGGGACATTCCAGAGTATAAAGAACGCTTGAAACAGTCTTACTATATAATACAAGATTTATTTAAAGATTGAAAAAGCCTTAAAAATTGAGCTCCAGTTTTATGGTCTGGAGCTTTTATTAAATGTAAACACATGAAGTGATGAATAGTGGAGTAAGAAAATTAGCTCATAATAACGTTATAGCCGTTTTCTAAATAGGATTTTATACCTGCGTGACCTTTCATGTCATCAAGGAGCGGAAGACCTAATTTTTCGTTTTCTTCAAGTACGCCCATCATCTTTGAGCACACTCTGCAAACCCCTACTATAATATTGCTATCAAGTGCTTTTTGGTATAAAGGATTAGCTTCTTTTGTAAGGGCAGAAGGCAACTTAACAGACATGCCTTCAAATATTATCTTTACATCATTACCTGCTTCGTATAGCTCCAGTGCATTTAAAAGCACATGTGCAAAGCACATTTTTTCTTCTTTCATTGCATAAAATAATATCTTTTTCATATGATTTCCTCCATAGTAAAATAATTGTTTTTTCGCCGTGGTTTATAATGGATTTTATAAAATACTATTGTACTTTTTGTCTGGATTGCCCAAGGTATGCAGCGGTGATTTTAGGGTCATGAAGCAGCTCAATGCCGGGGCCTTCCATTACAATACGACCGGTTTCAAGCACATAGGCATAATTGGAAGTACGAAGGGCTGCATTTGCGTTTTGCTCAATCAGCAGAATTGTAATTCCTTCCTGTTGCAAACGGCGTATGATATCAAAGATTTCTTTTACTACCAAGGGCGCTAAGCCTAGAGAAGGTTCGTCCATCATAAGCAATTTGGGGCGCGCCATTAAAGCTCTACCAACGGCTAACATTTGCTGTTCACCGCCTGAAAGGGTACCAGCCAACTGCCAATGGCGTTCTTTAAGCTTAGGAAAACGCTGATAAACATGTTCTATGTTGGTTTCTATCTCTTTTTGATTGGTGTGCAGGTAAGCGCCTATTTTAAGGTTTTCAAGCACAGTAAGGTTCGGGAAAACCCTTCTTCCTTCCGGCACCATAACAATACCCTCTCTTACAACGCTGACAGTATCTAAACTTGTAATATCGCGACCGTCAAAATTGATTGAGCCGCCTTTGATGGGTACCAAACTACTAATCGCTCTTAGGATGGTAGATTTGCCAGCTCCATTTGCGCCAATTAATGTAACAATCTGTCCTTTATCTACTTGAAAGTTAATTCCTTTTAGAGCCTCAATACCATCGTAGGAGACTTTTAAATCAGTAACAGTAAGCAAACTCATTCTTCATCCTCCCCGAGATATGCGGCAATCACCTTTGGGTCATCCTGAACCTGCTGAGGTGTGCCGTGGGAAATCAGCCGTCCGAAATCAATTACATAAATTCGGTCAGATATACTCATAACTAAATCCATGTGGTGCTCAATTAGCAGTACAGTAAGATTAAAGCGTTCTTTTACTTGTTTTATAAACTGTGCTAATTCTGCTGTCTCCTGTGGATTCATGCCAGCAGCAGGTTCATCTAGCAATAGCAGTTTTGGTTTAGTGGCTAAGGCGCGGGCAATCTCAAGCCTTCTTTGTTGTCCGTAGGGCAAGGAAGTAGCCAGCTCATCCTTAACATCTAATAGCCCTACAACTTCAAGCATCTCTGTAGCATGTTTTCTTGCTGCCTTTTCTTGCAAGCTATTAAGTCTAAATACAGCAGAAAAAACATTGCATTTTTGATGTAGATGAGTTGCGATAAGTACATTTTCAAAAACAGTTTGAGTTTTAAATAGGCGGATATTTTGAAATGTTCTAGCCATTCCCAGTTTTGTAATTTGATCCGGTGTTAAGCAGACTTTTTCCTCAGGGAAGTCTTTGTTGCTGCCGGCATAAATAGATTTCATCTTTTTGCTTGGCTGGCTGGAAACAATAAGCTTGTCCTCAAAAAACACCTGTCCGTTGGTGGGTGGATAGATACCTGTAATGCAGTTAAAAGCTGTTGTTTTACCTGCACCATTGGGACCAATTATGGCTACAATTTCGTTTTGATTTACTTCGATAGAGAAGTTATCTACAGCTAATACACCGCCAAATTGCATGGTGATGTTTTTAAGTCTAAGTACATTATTAGCCACGACGCTTGCCTCCTTTCCGAGGCTCCAAAAGGCGTTTTAAGCTGAATTCTTTATCGCCCATTATGCCTTTCCTGTAAAACAGCACTACAGCCATTATTATTACAGAAAATACTACCATTCTAAAACCGGAGCGGAGAAGCGGTACTTTAAATGTGCCAATATAGGTAACATTATCAAGGAACCTTAGCCACCATTCGCTTGAAGCCACAAATAGGAAGCTTGCGAGTACCGAGCCGGATATAGAACCCATTCCGCCTATTACTACAATAAGTAAAATTTCATATGTCATGGCACTTGTAAAGGCTGCGGCCTGAACAGTAGTTTGATACATAGCAAGTAGCGCTCCGCCAATACCTGCAAAAAAACTGCTTGTAACAAAAGCAAGTTGTTTATGAACAAACAGGTTTATGCCCATAGCTTCCGCTGCTACTTCGTCATCTCTAATGGCTTTAAATGATCTTCCATAGGTTGAATTAATTAGCAGCGCTATCAAAGCAATGCATATTCCGGAAACTGCAAAGGGGAAAAGAGCGGTATTGAATGTAGTAAATTTTCTAAGTAAGTTGCTGCCATTAGTTATAGGACCTAGACCATCGTACTGGAATATTGCGCGTATTATTTCCGCAAAACCTAGAGTTGCGATAGCAAGATAATCGCTCTTTAGTCTTAGTACGGGTAAACCTATAAGGAAAGCGAAAAAAGCAGCAGCTAAGCCTGCCAATATTATGGCAACCATAACAGGCAATGTAAACTGAACAAGACCGCCATCATAGTATTGTTAAACCTGTGCACGGCTTGCGGGATCAATTGTGAATATTGCATAGGTATAAGCGCCTATCAGCATAAAACCGGCCTGTCCTAAGGAAAATAGACCGGTAAAGCCGTTAAGCAAGTTCATAGATACAGCTAACAAGGCGTAAATCGCGCCTTTTTTGAGTACCGTCATAAGCATAGAATTGCTGCCTACTAAATTTTCAACAATATAGATGCCCGAATACAACATGGCGATTAACACAGCCATAATTATAGCTTTTTGGTATTTCTGTTGTTTAAGCAGCGCACTTGCTATTAAAGCTGCCGATAGAATCAAAATAAATAAAGCAAACGCAAGCGTTACTTTGTTGTTGCGGTAAAAGAACAAATCTAACTTAGCTTCTGCATCCATTTGTATTTTGTCAGAAAAATCTTCCAAAAGACGGTTCAGGCTGCGCAGGGTTTTATCTTGATTTGCTTCAGCAAGGCTGTCATTAATACGCTTTACAGCTTTCTGCAATCCTTTATCCTGCTGCATTGTTTCTTGAGGCACAATATCTTCTAGAAGAGTTGACAAATCTGAAGCGTTGATTGAATAAAAAATCAGAAAACCTGCTAAAACAACAAGCAATAGGGAGAGAATAATTTTAAATGCCTTCATCTATGCCTCCTTATACTTTCTCATGAGTCACTTCGCCAAACAGGCCGGTGGGTTTGAAAATAAGTACAAAAATAAGCAAAGCGAAAGTAAAGGCATCAGAAAAGGTGGTAAGCCCAACTGCTTTGATAATATTTTCAGCAATACCAATAATAAAAGCTCCAATTACTGCCCCGGGAATGGAGCCTATCCCACCAAACACAGCAGCAACAAAAGCTTTAAGACCGGGCATAGCACCAGAAGTTGGAGTTACAGCAGTATAATTGGTGAAATATAACATGCTGCCAATAGCAGCAAGAAAAGAGCCAATCACAAAGGTGACTGATATTACGTTGTCGATTTTGATACCCATTAGCCGTGAGGTTTCAAAATCCTTACTAACCGCGCGCATAGCCATACCAATTTTAGTATGGTTAATTAGCTGTACTAAAAGTAGTACCAATACTAGAGTTAACACAGGTGTTATCAAGGTGACCATTTTAGTAGTTGCTGTTAAAATAGTTACTGTGTTTGAAATCCATGGTATTGTAGGGTACTGCTGAGCAAGACCACCTGTAATGTACCACATCAGATTTTGCAGTAGGTAACTTACCCCAATGGCAGAAATCATTATAGACATACGTGGCGCAGAGCGAAGCGGTTTGTAGGCAACACGTTCTACGGTATAACCTAAAACAACAGTAAATATTATTGTAAGTGGTAATGATATATATAGCGGTAAAGTAGCATTCATGTAAACCATGGCGTAGGCAGCAGCTGTAAAAACATCTCCGTGCGCAAAGTTAATTAACCTTAAAATGCCATATACCATTGTATAGCCAATAGCAATCAGAGCGTATTGACCGCCTACGGAAATCCCCGCTAACAGGTAAGGCAGGTTAGCGTTGATAAAGTCATACATACTAATCTCCCTCTAAAATTTGGGGGCGAGAACTGTAACTCGCCCCCTAAAGTTGGAACATATTATGGGTGCATTTACTTAGAAATATCGCTTACAGACTGTACTTTTACGAACTTCCAAGAGGCTGTTTCATTGTCAGATTTAATAATGAAAGCCTGATCGCGTTTAGCATCTCCATTTTCATCAAAGGCGATGAAACCGGTTACGCCTTCATAGGTAACTTCAGCGACAGTATCTGCAATGTCATCCCTATCGCCGGAGTCAGCTAGCTTTAGTGCCTCTAAGGCAACCATGTAACCGTCATATCCAAGGGCGGAGACTGCAGCGACGATATCGTTGCCACCGTTGTTTGCGAGCTTTTCAGGGTTATCATTAAGCCAGGCTTTAAAGCCTTTTACAAATTCCGCTGCGGCAGCGCCAGTGTCACCTTCATCAAAGAAAGTGGATACACTGATAGATAGATCTGTTCCTTCTGCTGCTTTTAGAATAACGGAAGAATCCCAGGTGTCACCAGCCAAAATGGGAATTGTAATGCCATTGGCGGCGGCTTGAGTGATGATTTGGGATGCAAACTCTGTGGAAGTGGGGGCAAATATTACTTCTGCTCCGCTGTTTACAGCGCTGGTAAGGTAGGCAGTAAAATCGCTAGTTCCAAGAGGGAATTCTTCACCTTTTACTTCGCCGCCCAGTTCTTCAAAGGCTTTGCTGAAATAATGGGCCAAGCCTACATCATAGTCATTGCCTAGCTGTGCCAAGGTATATGCCTTGGTTGCATTAAATTCATCCTTTGCAAAGTTTGCAAGTACTGTGCCTTGGAAAGGATCTAGATAGCAAATGCGGTAGTATAGGGGGTTGCCGAGTGTTACCTGCGGGTTTGTGCAGGAAATACCGATAGCAACAACGCCGCCCGCATCGAAAATATCCGCAGCAGCAATTGAAACGCCTGAGCCATAAGACCCAAGTACTATACTGGATCCTTCGCTTACTAGTTGTTGTGCGGCGGAAGGCGCTTTATCGTTGGAGGATTGGTTGTCCACTTCTACCAGTTTAACTTTGTATACGCCGTCGGACAGTTCAACTGTGGGAGCGACATAGTTAGCATAGTATATGCCCAAGGTTTCCTGTTTTCCACCTGCACCATTTGGGCCGGATGCAGGCTCGTATATGCCAATGACTATTTCACCGGCATAGTCCTCAGCCAAAGCCATAGTAGGCAGTAGCATAGCTAAAATGAGAATTAGCGATAAAAATTTCTTCACGATAGGTACCTCCTTTAGAGTGTTTATGATAATATACTATTCTTGACTTGAAAAAGCAAGTGGAATACATTAACAATTAGCAGATAATATGAAAATATATTTTTATTCTTACTTCATTGCTGTAACACCAAGAATTTCCTCTGCTTCAGCGGGACCATATTTTATCATATGCTGAGCAATTTCATTGAGCAGTTCCTGGTTGGTGATATTACCTGTATGACCTTTGCGGGGGAAAGTGACGGAATAACCATCATAATATGGCTCTTTAGTTGTTTCCAGCCAGTCGCCCATTTTGTATTGGGAGAGGTTAAGGTAGTAGTTGTCCATATCTCCGCCGCGTAGATGTATCTTGCCAACAAGGGAAGGTCCGATTTCGGTCCATTTTTTCTGTAAAATTGCATTTAGGTCAAAATTATCTTTCCAATATGCAGCTACTTCGTGGTCAATTACGCCGGTTAAAGGATCCCATAAGCGTTTAGGATATCCATCTTCTCCTTTAGGTCCGTATACTGCTTCCCATATAGCCCACTGACCTAAGCTGATAGGATGCTCAACTCCACCGACGGCTGCCTCCCATAGGCACTCATCCTTGATAGTCCATTGTATATTACCATCTATACTACGGCAGGAGGGGCGCTCTACCTTATACCAATCTTGGTCAATATAATAGGCATTTTCATCTTCGTAAATGTTTACAATTTGGTGATAGTTAAAATCTAAAGAGTCGGCGCAGAGTGGCCAGGTGCCGCCAAAGAAATCAGGATAGAAAATCTGCATCGCTAGAGATTCCCAGCCGCCGGTCGAACCGCCAGCCAGAGCACGTGCCCAAGGTTCGGATATAATTGAAAAATTGTTTTCCAGATAGGGGATTAGTTCTGTTACAATAGCATCGCCCCATGGTCCAAGGTTGGCTGAGTTTACTGAATAGCTGGTGTCATAGAACATGTTAGCATCGCGGAATGTGATAACTATTATTTCCGGCGCGTCGCCACTGTCCCAGAAAGCGGTAAATTCTTCATAAGCCGGGCGACCAGTGCGACCGTAGTTAAGCGGAGCGTTGCCTGCAGGCCAATGTCCTTGATGGTATAGAACCGGATATTTCTTATTCTCATCATAGTTCTTAGGTAAAAGGACATTAGCGCCTATATACATATCTGTACCCCAAAAGGCGCTAAGAAGTTCGCTTTTTATCTTTACAAATTTTACTAGTTCTTTGTCTTGATAGTTGCCTTGCTGAGTAACCTGACCTTCTAAAAGCTCATAACCTAGGGGAATTTCTTGATCCAAAATAAAAGAAATTTCACCCTCTCCCAGAGTAAGAGTTTCTGCTTTTGAGTAAAGGTTGAAGGGATTTTTCGTAATATTACCACCGCCGCCATGGTCTGCCATGCCCCAAATTACAGAGCCATCTTGTAGATTAAACTGTGTATATTTTACGAATAGAATCTGTGCTGCATATTCACCTTTTGGGATTTCATTCATCTGCATGGGCCAGCCATAGACTTCCGGATCGTCTGCTGAAAGTGTAATGCTATCTCCGGCTTTTAAGCCATAGACGGTTTTACCAAATACAGGGCAACCGGTTACATCTATGTTATTGTACACTAAACCATCTTCCGGCATTTCTTTATCAAAGACAAAGAGTATTCGGCCATTTAATTCGCCTTCTACATTTTCAGGTATGCTTACCTTAACTGAGAAATTGTTCTGCGTTTCAGCTAGTATGATAGAGAAACAAGTTGTGCATAAACATGCAACGAGCAAAAAAGCCATCCACTTTTTCATAATACCATCCTCCTTGTTGTTATTTAGCGCTTTTTATATAAGCGATGAAAGGATAATAGCATTGTAAAACTTATTTGTCAAGCATAAATATTTGGATGATTGTATTATTATTCGCATAGTATTAAAAGAGATAACCTAATTAAAAGGAGGTGAAATTTTATAATATTTTGAAGAATCTACTTAATATATTAGTTTTAGATAAAATTTTCATAAATTTCCATTGTATTAGCAATATATGCTATAATATCTAAAAGATTCAGCGGGAGGAATGCAATGAAAAACAATATAATTAGGATACATAACAATTTTAAGGATTGCTTGCACAACATAGAAGATGCCATAGCTACTATATTTGATGATGATATTGGTATAACTCCGGAAAGCCTCAATGCTGTAATTGAAGCTATTCGTGAAGGTATCAATAACGGAGCTAAGTTTATAGTTCCTATTGAGAAACCAAATTACAAAAGGGGAAAAACAACTTCTGGGGGAATAAAGAATCGACAAATATTAGATATTTCCGAGCTTCCTGATGATTTTGCTTTTGATATTAAAATTTTGCAACTGGATGAAGATGCTTTTGCGTTTGCTGCTTTTACGAGTGAAGATGAGCTTGTGATGGCTGAAGAAATGTTTACCATTACTGTTGACATTGAAAGCTATCTTGAAAAAGCTTGGATTGCACCTAATATATATGGAATAGTAATAAATCCTTGGCGGTCACGGTTCTTTTTACCAAATGAATTTATCGAAACGATTTTTGAGCAAAATATACCTGAGCTTAAGTATAACGAAATTACAATTGTTACAGATGATATTACCAAGCTTGATACAACTTGTATTGTAAATGCCGCAAATAATACCTTGCTTGGCGGTGGTGGCGTTGATGGTGCAATTCATAGCGGAGCAGGTCCTGAACTACTTTTAGAGTGCCAAGCTCTTGGAGGCTGTGAAACAGGTGAAGCAAAAATTACCAAGGGTTATAATCTTAAAGCTGATTATGTTATACATACTGTAGGTCCTGTGTATAGCGGAGCTGAAAACGATGCCAAAATGCTTCGCCACTGCTATTGGAACAGCTTAGAATTGGCTAGGGAAAATGATATATACAGCATTGCATTTCCTGCAATTTCAACCGGTGCATATGGTTATCCTGTTAAAGAGGCAACGAAAATTGCGCTTAACGCTACATTTGATTGGATGGATGTTAATCTGTTTTACGGCATGGAAGTCACATTTGTATGTTTCAATGATGAAACAGCTAAAGTATACAACGATACATTAAAAGCTATACATAAGAAAAGGGAAAAAACAAAATATCCTTCCAAAGTTAAATACGATGGAAGTGTAATCAAGCGGGCAATGCAATTTGCTATTGATTGCCATGGCGATGATATGCGCAAGGGCGTTGAGCGTCCGTATATTACACAGCCAATGGAAACCATGCTTATACTATCTCGTATGAATGCGGATTCTAACTTAATGGCAGCCGGTATATTGCATGATACAATTGGTCATAATGATATTAAGCTTATTGATATATATGAGCAGTTTGGTACAGATATAGCGGCTCTTGTAAACATGCATACAGAAAACAATAAAATAAGCTGGCTTAAACGTAAAATGTATAGTGTAGATATGTTGTACAGGACAACAAAACGAGATATGTTGCTAAAACTTGCAAGTGAGCTTGCTAATTTAAGAGAGATATATTCTGATTATAAGCAAGTTGGAGATGAAGTATGGAACCGCTTTGATGTGCCAAGAGAGAGTTTAGCATGGTATTATAGCAAATTGATTGTAGCGCTATCGGATATGCAAGAGGAGATTGAAACAAGGTATGTTTTTTGGGAAATGCTGGATTTATTTAAAGAGCTTTTTGTGATCTATTATGTGGATGAAGCAAAAGGAATTCTCTATGAGTATGCCCTCAATGGCACTACAAGAATTTTCTTAAAGAGCGAACCACGATGGCTGGATTTTTATGACGATATTCCTGACGATGCCAAGCCTATATCGTTTAAAACAGCTAATAACTTTGAGGATAATTGGAACAAACCTCTTTGGGATAAAGTTGATAAGGATTTGGAAGATGGGCAATACAAACTTTTTTCTTCTGATATAAGAAGCTTCTCTATTGAAATCAAAGATAAACAACTAAGCTTTTTTGATTATGGCTATAGGCTAAATAATAGAAACAACAAGGTTAAGACCAACATTAAAATGACTCTTGATAAGGCGGAAACTGCTAGGTTCTTACTAGAACTTAGGAATATATACGGTATAAATATGAAGCTTGGAACAATCTTCAAAAAAGAGTACGGTACAGAAGATGGATATACGGCATTTGTTGATTTCTGCGACGATAATTACATTGAAGGTGATATTATCTCAATATAATTAAATACTTCTAATGCAAAAAATGAGCTAAAATCTAATTGATATCATAAAAAATCATGTTATCCGGAATGTTTTTTACGCCCTCTCGCCATTCGTTTAAAAATGCTTGGGGGCTTTTATGCCTTAAATTTGGATTATTGTTTAGTGCTTTTATTACTGTATTGTATAGCTCTTTGCTGCTTTCCCAGTCTGCAATGTTATTTGTACTGCGGTTTCCAAGCAGTGTCATAGCAAGAGCGCCCATTATATATGTGTTTACTTTTTCACCGAGGACTGTGTTTTTGTTATACGCTTCAGGGGGAAGATATAATGCAGAGCCTGAAAGGCGGGCAGCAGCATTATCAAATGGCATAGGAACGAAGCTATTTACACTAGTTAGTGTTAAAGAATATTCTAACGGATTAACTAATAGACTTTTGTCGGTAATACCAGAACATATAAGGTCAAAACCAGATGCTAATTTAATAAAATCAAAAATGCTATCAAGCATTGAGTATCGGTAGTATATAGGTATGTTCTTAAGCGTTTTTTTGTATTCTAAAAGCGGACCAATAGGGAAACCCTCTATAAAATCAAACAGGAGCATAATGCCATTTTGAAGTTCAAAGTGGTATCGCAAATTCACAAGAGATTTGTGCTTAAGTTTTTCGTAAAGGGGAATGACATTTTGTAATCTCTGTATAGCATTTTCTGTTGTGCCTATATAGTTTTTGGTTTGAGCGCCTGCATATTTAAGAAACAATTTCTCGTTGTTTTTCTTTACACCAAAACAAAGGTTGCCGGAAATTAAATCATCATGTACGGCAAAAACCTCATCAAAGCTGTTTAGAAAGCTTAAATCATGCGGTGATTTAAGCTGAATATTATGCCCAGAAACAGTGTATGTGTACATAAAAGAACTATATTATTAATCGCGTATAAAGGTATCGTATATGCTGCGTATTGAAGTTTCAAGGTAATCTTCATCTATGCCTATTATTACACAAAGTTCACTCGGCGCAAATATGATAGTTTTTATTATTATACCTTGCTCTGCAAGAGCAGTAAAAAGCCTAGCTGCTATGCCTATTTTTTTAGACATTCCATTGCCCACAACTGCAACCATGGCAAGTTTATCTGTAAAAGTTATGCCATCAGGATTGACTGCAGATTCTATTTCTGCTTCAAGTTCATCTTTGCACTTAAGCAGTGAGTCGGTAGAAACAATTATGCTCATAGTATCAATCCCTGTGGGAAGATGGTCAAATGTGAGCTTATGTTTTTCTAGAACCTGTAATACTTTTCTGCCGAAACCAAGTTCTGAGTTCATACGGAGCTTTTCTATAGTTATTGCTGTGAACCCTTTTTTACCCGCAATACCCGTAACTAGTGGCAAATGCGCTTTATGCTGGGGAAGATAGTGTATAAGTGTTCCGGGGTGCAAAGGGTCATTTGTGTTAAGTATTTGAGTTGGTATACCAGAATCTCTAACAGGAAATACAGAATCCTCATGCAATACAGTAGCCCCCATGTAGGATAATTCCCTTAACTCTTTATATGTAAGCTGTTGTATATACTTAGAATCTGGAACTATTCTTGGGTCTGCAGCGCGGAAGCCGGATATATCAGTCCAATTTTCGTATATATCCGCATTGATGCTCCTTGCGATAAGTGCTGCAGTTATGTCGCTCCCGCCTCGTGAAAACACATGATAATTACCTTTTGAGTCAATTCCATAAAACCCCGGAATTACACATTTATCAAGGTCTGCCAAATGACACTTAATTTGCTCATGAGTTTTGGATTGGTTAAGCCTGCCATCATCATTAAAGTGGATAATATTTTTAGCGTCTAAAAATGGAAGTGAAAGATACTCGGACAATAAAATAGCGTTTATATATTCACCTCTACTTGCTGCATAATCCCTAGAAGATTTGTTTTGTATGTTTTGCTCTATTATATCAAGCTCATCTTCTATACAAGCGGTGTCTATATCAAGCTCTGTGGCGATATCAAAATAGCGATTTCTAATTTTGTCAAATTGCGCTCTGATATTCAGCTCTTTATGTGCTAAACTAAAGCAACTGATAAGCATATCAGTAACCTTTTCATCGCTGGGATAGCGCTTGCCTGGTGCGCTTGGAACTATATACTTCCTTGAGGGGTCTGCCTCAATTATTTTTTTAACTTTCCTAAATTGTTCCGCATCAGCCAGAGATGTACCGCCAAACTTTGCAACCTTCAAACAAGTCACCAACCTTTCTTTTCGGATATTCTATACATTGACAATGAAGCTGTCAATGCCTAAAAGTTTATTTGTTGTTAAATCTTTAAGAAAAACTTGCTGCAATAATAAAAAGCTCCTTTATATAATACTCAGCTTGTTTGCTATTAATTACAAAAGGAGCGTATAGCTTTAAAACGGCAAATAGCCTATAAGTTAAACTATCTTGTTACTTTAGTTTCTATTGCAGCTTTTGCAACTGCTTTGGCAACAGAGGAAGCAACGCGCGTATTGAAAGGCAGAGGGATTACATAATCCTTGTTCAATTCATCTTCAGTTATTGTGGATGCAATTGCATAGGTCGCAGCCATGCACATTTCATCATTAATTTCTGTGGCATTTACATCAAGCGCCCCTCGGAATATGCCGGGGAAAGCAAGCACATTGTTTATTTGATTAGGGAAATCGCTTCTGCCTGTACCTACAATATAGGCGCCTGCTTCAAACGCTTCATCGGGGAATATTTCAGGTACAGGGTTTGCCATTGGGAAAAGTATAGAGCCCTTATTCATACTGTGTACCATGTCTTTGTTCACTGTCTCAGCGCTGGAAACGCCCATGAACACATCAGCGGCTCTCATAGCTTCTTCCAATTTGCCTTTCTGCATATCGTGGTTAGTTACATTAGCGATTTCTTCTTTTGCGGGGTTGTTTCCTTCTCTGCCTCTATATATAATTCCGCTTCTATCTGCTAGTATTATATTTTCGGCGCCCATAGCAAGCAAATGCTTTGCGATTGCAATTCCAGCAGCGCCTGCGCCGTTGATGACTATTTTAACTTCAGATAGTTTTTTGTTAACAACTTTCAATGCGTTTATAAGGGCTGCACCCGCTACTATTGCTGTACCATGCTGGTCATCATGGAAAACCGGTATTTGAAGCCTTTCTTTAAGCTTGCGCTCAACTTCAAAGCAGCGTGGTGCGGCTATATCTTCAAGGTTAATTCCGCCGAAGCTGTCGGCAATAAGAGAAACTGTTTCAACAAGAGTGTCCGTATCCTGAGAATTTATGCATATAGGGAAGGCATCAACATCCGCAAAGGTTTTAAAAAGGGCACATTTGCCTTCCATAACAGGCATTGCGGCTTTTGCGCCTATGTTTCCAAGACCCAGTACTGCGCTGCCGTCTGTGATTACCGCAACCAGATTGCTACGCCTTGTAAGCGAAAAGGATTTATCTGGCTCATCTTTTATAGCAAGGCACGGTGCTGCAACACCCGGCGAATAGGCGATAGCAAGATCATCTTTACTTGTTATTGAAGCCCTTGAAATAACCTCGATTTTGCCTTTCCATTGCTCGTGCATTTTAAGTGCTTTTTCTTGTATATCCACTTTTACCTCCAAAAGTATTCATTTGTTGAATGCTATCATATTTTTGTTTTTAATGTCAATAAAATTAAAGTGCTTTCCTTCTAGTTAACTTAAGGTTTTATTGTTTCTTTACAATTACGGTCATTCCGCCCATATAAGAGGAGAGCGCCTTAGGTATAAGAACAGAGCCATCTTCCTGAAGGTTATTCTCAAGGAATGCTATAAGCATACGAGGCGGCGCAACAACGGTGTTGTTTAAGGTGTGGGGGAAATATCTTTTGCCATCCTCAGTTTTAACCCTTATAGATAGGCGTCGAGCCTGCGCATCGCCTAGGTTAGAGCAGCTGCCAACCTCAAAATATTTCTGTTGGCGGGGGCTCCATGCCTCAACATCACAGGATTTAACTTTTAAATCCGCCAAATCGCCGCTGCAGCATTCAAGCGTACGCACAGGGATATCTAGGGTACGGAAAAAATCAACAGCATTTTGCCAGAGCTGGTCATACCAGTACATGCTGTCTTCTGGTTTACACACAACAACCATTTCCTGCTTTTCAAATTGATGTATACGGTATACGCCTCTTTCTTCGATACCGTGTGCACCAACTTCCTTTCTAAAACAGGGCGAATAGCTGGTAAGGGTTTTAGGAAGGCTTTCTTCATCCAGTATACTGTCTATGAACATACCTATCATGCTGTGTTCGCTAGTGCCTATCAGGTACAGATCCTCACCCTCTATTTTGTACATCATATTTTCCATTTCTTCAAAGCTCATAACGCCGGTAACGACGCTGCTTCGAATCATAAATGGGGGAATATAATAAGTGAAACCTCTATCTATCATAAAATCTCTAGCGTAACTAAGTATAGCTGAGTGAAGCCGTGCAATATCGCCCTTTAGATAATAGAAACCTGAGCCACTGGTGTTTCTGGCGCTATCAAGGTCTATACCATCAAAGGATTCCATTATATCTATGTGATAGGGGACTTCATAGTCCGGAACGAAATTATCACCAAAGCGTTCAACTTCAACATTTTCGCTGTCATCTTTGCCAAGTGGAACGGAAGGGTCAATAATTTGCGGTATACGCATCATTCTGTCTTTAATTTTTTCAGCTAATTCTTTTTCAAGCTGTTCAATTTCGGCAAGCTCATCTTGCATGGATTTTACTTCTTCACGGATTTGAGCTGCCTTTTCTCTTTCGCCCTTAGCTAGAAGACCGCCTATCTCTTTACTTAAAGAGTTTCTTTGGCTGCGAAGATAGTCGGCTCTTTGTATTGCCTGGCGGTTTTGTATATCCAATTCCGCTGTTTCATCGACAAGATAAATTTTGTCTTCTTGAAACTTCTTACGCATGTTTTCCTTTACCAGTTCGGGGTTGTTCCTAATCAATTGAATGTCTATCATAATACCTCCTAAAATAAAAGAACACTCTATCCGTATGGGACGAAGTGTTCCGCGTTGCCACCCAAATTGCTGATATACTCAGCCTCTTTAAGCAGTGTAAGGGTTGCTAACCCTCTGGCTCTTCGCCGAACATGCTAGGGGAGTGGAAAGTTGTTTATTACCCGCCGAGTTGCACCATACCCCGGCTCTCTTTAGGGATAAAAGGCATTTTCTCCCTTAACCGCATGTAGGGATTATACATGTCTATTTGGATAATTGCAAGTCTACCTATAAAGCTTTATATCATGTGTCTGCTCATTAAAGCTTTCTTCTGCAAATATTTGTAGCTCAACTATTTCATCAGCACTCAATTTATTAAGCCTATACTTAGTAGTTCCAAGCAGGCGGTCAAAGAAGTATATATCGCCCTCATCATGTTTTAAAAACTCAAATTTATCCGGATAGCTTGTTTTAATGGTATCAAGCAGATACATACCAGCAGCAAATACATTTGCTTTTTCCCTATCAGTTATATGCAGCTGAACGCCATAGCATACTTTACCTTGGTGTTTTGAAAATGTCGGCACAAAAGAGCATGGTCTGAAATGAACGCCTTTTAGTTTCAGCTTCTTCATTTTTTTTGCGAGTTCGTAGGAATTTATCCATGGAGCGCCTATCATTTCAAATGGCAGTGTAGTGCCTCTACCTTCAGAAATGTTTGTACCTTCAAAAATACATGTGCCTATAAAACATTCCGCTGCATGTAATGTTGCACAGTTAGGAGAAGGGGCAACCCAAGGGATATTTATATCATCTAGGTACATGTTGCGACGCCAACCATCTAAAGGTATTATGGTAAGGTCTATGTCAAGCTTTAGCAGTTTTCTTAAATAAAGCGCAAATTCACCTGCTGTAAGCGCATAGCGTGCAGGCATTGGATGTTCTCCAACAAATGAACTAACTTCATCTTCAAGTATAATTCCTTCAATTTTTTCACCGCCAAGCGGGTTGATTCTGTCTAGAACCACTAAAGGTACATTGTATTTTGCGCAAGCTTGCATTAAATAGCTAAGCGAATACAGATAAGTGTAAAACCTTGCACCTACATCCTGAAGGTCATATACAGCTACATCAATGCTGCGCATAAGCTCTTCACTAGGTCTTTTCTTGTCACCATATAGAGAGTGTACAGGTACCTGTGTTTTAGGGTCTATATAACTATCTACTTTTTCTCCCGCCTGTATATCGCCTCTAACACCATGTTCAACAGCCAGTAGGGCAGATAAACGGTAATTTTTATGCAGCAAATCTACACTTTGTCTAAATATGCGGTCTATGCCGGTTTGATTAGTCATAAGACCTATGCGTTTGCCATTAAGGCAGGAATGATATAGCTCTTGTCTATCTATTCCGCTAAAAACACGTGCTTTTTTCATAATATCTCCTTTACTCCCATTTGCGTACTAGTTTTTCTATTTGCCTTGCAATCTGGCGCTTTATTCCGTTGCTCCAGCCGGAACCTCTGTCTATTAGAGCTTGCAGCTTAAGCATAGCTTCACGGAGCATTCTATCGGCATCTGCAACTGCAATGCGCTCTTTCTTGGGTTTCTTCTTTGCTAATTTGCGCGGACCGTGTTCAAGCGCAACGCCTTCTATAATATCCCATCTATCGCCTGAGTAGGGTACATTTACCTTATATCCATCGTCCTTAAGTAGTTCAGCAAAAGATAGGGCGCTTTCCTCATCACCATGTACTATATACACAAATTCCGGTTTTGGAGAAAAGCTGTCTACCCATTTTTTAAGACCTTTTCTATCGGCATGGCCACTTTTGGCGTTCAATGTACGTATTTCAGCGTTTATAGCTATTTCTTCACCGAATAATTTTACTTTTCTTGCTCCATCAACGATTTTTCTTCCCAGCGTTCCTACACTCTGATAGCCTACAAACAATATAGTAGCGTTCTCTTTCCATAGGTTATGCTTAAGGTGATGGCGTATCCTGCCAGCTTCACACATGCCGCTTGCGGAGATAATAACGCAGGGTCTGGTTTCAAAGTTAATTTTTTTTGATTCTTCCACAGTACTGCACAGTCTAAGGTCATCAAAATGTATGGGGTTTATGCCTTTAGCAATTAGCGCATTCATATCATCATCGAAAAACTGTGAGCCTGTGTTATCAAAAATATTTGTTGCTCTTATTGCGAGGGGGCTATCCATATATACAGGAAAACCCTCATGACCTTTTACGAGGTTTTTCTCTTTGATTTCCCTTAGGAAGTATAGTATATCCTGTGTTCTTCCAACGGCAAAAGAGGGGATAACAACATTACCGCCTCTGTCAAATGTTGTTTGCAATGTGTCAACTAAATCACTTATATAATCAGGAAATTCGGATTTATGCAGCCTGTCTCCATAGGTTGATTCCATAATCACTACATCTGCTTGTGTTAGATATATAGGGTCTTTAAGTATAGGCTGGTTGGTGTTGCCTATATCTCCGGAGAATACAACCCTGCGTATGTTTTCGCCTTCTTCAATTAAAAACGTAACGCTTGCGGACCCTAGAAGATGCCCAGCATCCGTCATTTTAATGCGAATACCGGGGAGTATTTCTATTTCCTCAGTGTAAGAAGCCTCCTTCATTAGATTTACTGTACCTATGGCATCTTCTTGGGTATATAGAGGAACATATGTTTCGGTGCCGCTACGCTTTGATTTGCGGTTGCGCCACTCCGCCTCGCTCTCCTGTATATATGCGGAATCTCTAAGCATTATATCGCAAAGGTCTATAGTTGCGTGTGTAGCATATATAGGACCTCTAAAGCCATTTTTGTATAGCAATGGCAACATACCAGAGTGGTCTATATGTGCATGGGTAAGCACAACACAATCTATCTCACTTGCAGAAACAGGCAATTTTTGGTTTTCATATGTGTCCTTACCTTGTTCCATTCCGCAGTCTATCAGTATGCGCTTTTCATTTGCAGTTAGCATAAAGCAGGAGCCAGTAACCTCCCTTGCAGCTCCTAAGAATAAAATATCCATTTAATCATCATTCCCTTCTTGGCAGGTATAACGGGTATAGAGCTTGGCATAAATACCATTCTCTTTAATTAAATCTTCATGAGTGCCTTTTTCAACTAGGCCGTCATCGGTTAGTACCAATATTATATCAGCATTTTGTATGGTAGTAAGTCTATGGGCGATAGTTAAAGTTGTGCGCCCTTTTGTAAGCTCGTTAAGTGATTTTTGTACGAGATATTCGCTTTCGTTATCAAGAGAACTTGTAGCTTCATCAAGCAGTAGGATAGGAGGATTTTTAAGGAAAACTCTTGCTATGCTTATCCTCTGCTTTTGACCGCCGGAGAGTTTTATACCCCGCTCTCCTACATAGGTTTCATAGCCATGAGGCAGCTCCATTATGAAATCATGTGCTCCCGCGCTTTTGGCTGCGGCTATAATATCTTCCTTATTTGCATCCGGTTTACCGTAGGAGATATTCTCTAAAATAGTACCGGAAAAAAGATATACATCCTGTTGTACCATGCCTATACTGTCGCGGAGATTTTTAAGGTCTATCTTTCTAACGTCAACACCATCAAGCAGTACTCTACCGCTAGTAACGTCATAAAATCTGGGGATAAGGTTACATAGCGTAGTTTTGCCGGAGCCGGAGGGGCCTACCAGAGCAACGTTTTTTCCTTGGGGTATACTTAAGGTGAGATTATCCAGCACCTTTCTGCCATCGCCATCTGAGTATGCAAAGCTTACATCATCAAAGAATATATCCCCTTTTATGTTTTTAAGTTGAATAGCATCTTTAGAGTTTTTAATTTCAAAAGGTTCGTCCAATATATTGAAAAAGCGCTCAAGGCCGGTCATCCCTCTTTGGAATTGCTCTGAGAACATTACAAGCTGGCGTATGCTGATGAGTAGAGTATTTATGTATAGTAAGTAGGATGCATAATCTCCTGCGTTTATCTGCTTGTTCATAAAGAAAAAAGCACCTGCAATAACAACGACTATACGCATTAAACCTTCAAGTAGCCTTGAAGTACTATTAAAGGCACCCATAGCATTGTACTGTTTTTTCTTAATTTCAAGGAATTTGTTGTTAGCCATGCTAAACTTTTGGCTTTCCAGCTCTTCGTTGGTGAAGGATTGTACAACCCTCATTCCAAGCAAGGTATCTTCAACCTGTGAGTTTATCTCACCCACTTGGTGTCGGTAAGCGCGAAAACCCGAGCGTAATTTTTTATTGAAGTATACAGTTGCTATAAATAGAAGAGGCAAAAAAGCAAATATTATTAGTGTTAGTTTTACATTTACATTGAGCAGAATTATAAATGCAGCAAGTATTTTAACCGTTGAAATGGTAGCTTCTTCAGGACCATGGTGCGCAAACTCAGTTATGTCAAACAGGTCGGTAGTTATACGGGACATTATTTGACCTATTTTCGTGTTGTTGAAGTACGAAAAGGATAGCTGCTGAAGATGATTAAAAAGTTCGGAACGCATATCAGTTTCCATCATCGCACCCATTATATGCCCTCTTGATTGCATATAGTATGTGGATAATGCTTCGAGAATAACTAAGAATATATATATTACGCCTACAGTCAAAAGCCATTGTACAGTAATGCTTGAGGAATCTAGCATTACACGGTTTGTTATTTCCCTAACAATAAGCGGAAATACAAGCGCACAAATGGTAGATAGAAATGCACAAAGCAAGTCGAAAAGCAGAATGCCTATATATTTCTTGTAGTACGGTAGAAATCTTTTTAGTAAATTTTTGTGAGAAATGTTTTTCATATGTCCTCTCTATTTATTGGGGTATTCAATACTAAGTGTAGAAAGTGGAGTTGTGTCCGTACCGCTTATAGTGAAAGAGAAAGCTGCTTTATTGGTAACCAAAAAATATATCGAGTTAGAATCATCCTGTGCTTTTAATAAGGGAAAACCGAACAAGGCTAAATTATCGCTTTTAAAATGCAGATTGTTTTTACGAATCAAAGGCGCGGCAAATGCAGGTGTTACGCCTTTAATTTGCAAACCGTCAGTGTTTATCTCTAAAACATGTGTAAGCTTGCCCCTATATGTTTGGTCATAACATTTTCCACTCTGTATAAAATCGGGAAATGGAGCTTCAGAGCCGAAGGCATTAACTAAGGTTTGTCTATTAGTACTAATAACTTCTCCTATGTTTTCAAGAGCAATTTTTTCTTCCTGTACAAGCCAAGTTAAGTTATCAGTTTCGTCGTTTTTTTGTAGCACTGCATATATATAAAATGCCCCCATTAGTAAGAGCGAAACTAAGATAGAAAATATACGCTTTAAAAGCATGTTACGATACACCTCAAAGATATAATCATTTTAAATGTTGCAATATTTTATTGCCGAGTTCTTCATGTAGCCATTTCATATCGCCGCTTAAATAGCGATAGCATGCTCTATAAAATTGTCCGGAAGATAGCTGTTGTTCACTAAGGGAATAATAGGGGCAGCTCATCATATTGCGTATAATATTTGCCATAGGGCGAGCGAGATACTTACCTATACTGTGCCTTGGGCGCAGACCGAATAATGAGGGAACCTTGCTGGAATCACCCGCTAGAAAAATACGGATATATTCTTGAAAGAGATCTTCCAAATATTCACGCATAAAAACATCGCTATCAGAAGCAAGTTTTAGGCATAGTTTAAGCTGCGAGTCATAAAACATTTCCAAGGCTTTATTTTTTATCTCTTCTTCGTTGTATTTTTCAGGGTTCTCAAAAACATCTATAAGAAAACACTTAATCTTACTGAAATCCACACTATTGGGTTGTATTTCATGTAAGCTACCAAGCATTAAAAGAGCGCGATGCACAGCTAAATCATCAGGATTTATATCCCTTGCGCGCAGCAATAACTTATGCCTGAACACAGGGTCGCTCTCTGAATTAGCTAACATAAGTAGAGTATTTATATCCGCATCCATCGGCACTGCTTTTTGTTTCTTAGCTTTAAATAAAAACATACGCAACCCTCCCTTAATGTATTTTACCATAATTAGCGGCACAATCAAACATATTGTTATCGTTATTACATTTGCGCCTCTTTATGAGAATCTGATATAATTTAGTTGTGTTTAAGTTTTGGAGGAACAATGTTGCAATCTTTGTCTATTACGCTTAAGGTTATATAACATGGTAAAAATAGTTTGCGCCAGAGTAGGTAGACTTTGGAATAAAGTGCTTGATATAGTAAAAGCATCGCTTAAGGATAATAAACCCTGTATTGTACTTGTGCCTGAGCAATACACTTTGCAGGCTGAGATGGATATAGTTAAAGACCTTAATTTAAAAGGGCTTATGAAGGTACAGGTTATGTCCCCATCCCGCTTGAGTTTCCGTGTTTTTGAACGCGCAGGCTCTACTAATCCAATCAGCTTAGACGAGCAGGGTCAGAGAATGCTCGTTGCAAAGGCACTATATACAAGCCAAAAAAAATTAAATTACTTTGGCACCATATCAGAAAATTCAGGTTTTATAAATAGCCTGACCACTTTTATAGTATCGCTAAAAGAACAAGATATTGATAAGCAAGCGCTAATAGATGTAGCTGCAGTCTTGGATGATAAAAATTTTACGAGTAAAATAAGCGATATAGCAACTGTATACGACGCTTACGAAAAACTTCTTGCACAGTCCTGCTTTACAGATGCACAGGATACACAGCAGGATATGTTATCACGACTTAAGTTTAGTCAAGTTGCAAAAGAAGCTTACTGTGTAGTTTATGGCTTTGATACAATAAGTGTTAGCCTTAAAAACACATTGCTTGGGCTTGGCAAACACTGCGAAAAATTGATTGTAACTTTAGTTGCTGATAAGTATCAACAAGCTGATGGTCCTGCGTTTGAGCAGCCGCTAAAGAGCGCCCAGCGCTTGCAGCAAGCATTTAAGGATAGCAATATTCAATCAGAGTTTTCTTTTTTAGATTATGAGCCGCTGAATGCGCCTGTAGAAATACAGTATTTAGAAAAATATTTCTTAGCATTAAATAAACCTGTGTATGATGAAAAGCTTAGTACAATAAGTATATATGCAGGCTCAACACCGTATAAAGAAGCTGAGTATACTGCATATATGACTAGGCTGCATTTACTTAACGGCACCAGACCTGAGGATATTGTTATTATTTGCTCAAATCTAAGTACTTATGCGGGAATACTCTCAGGGCATATGGTTTCATTTGAGGTTCCATACTATATTGCACAAAAATCTGATTTTTCAGCGCACGGTGCGGTGAGAGTAATTATACATGCGATAGATATTATAAGGGATAATTATCGTTTAGGTGATATGATTGCTTATATGTCTACTGGGTATTCTGGCATATCAGATACCGAGGCGAATTTATTGCGTAATTATGCTGTGGAATACGGCATAAAAGGTAAATTATGGCATGAGGAGTTTAATAGGGGAGAGGAACAAATACGCCTTGAAATTGAACCTGTTCGAAAGAAGCTGATAGCTCCGTTAAATACGCTACATATTGGCTTAAAAGAGTCTAAAACCGCAATACAGTCTATAGATGCTGTTATAGATTTTTTATATGAAATAGGCGTGCCTGAAAAGCTTGAGCAAGACGAACAACAGTTTTTACTTTCAGATATAGATGAAGCTGCTGATACTACTAGACAAATTTGGAAAAGTTTAACAGACAGTTTTGAGCAGATGAAGCTCGTATTTAGTGATGAGAGAATACCCATTGTAAGGTTTTCGGGGCTATTAAGAGCCGCGATTGAGGGAGTACAACTTGCGACCCTGCCTGCAAGACTTGGTTGTGTGCAGATAGGCGCGCTGGGCAATTTAATCCCAGGGAAACCCAAAATTGTTTTTGTGTTGGGATTAAATGATGGGATTTTGTCTGCTGATATCGAAAACCCGCTTTTGCCTGATGAACTTGAAAAACTCGAAAATAGTCTTGAAATTGAGCCTCTGCAAAGCACTGATGAGATAGAACAGCTTAAACTTTTAAGCCTATGGAAGGCGCTATCAGCTCCTGAAGAAAAGCTATATATGAGCTATTCTATGTCTGAAGAAAGCGGCGAAGTAATGCAGCCGCTTGCACAGCTAAAATCCTTAAAACATATGTTTCCGCAGCTTCATGTGCAGGGGGGCTTGATTACATCAGAAATGGAGAAAATACCGCCCATTTCGCCTTCATCAGCGCTTAAGATATTAGCATCTAAACAAGATTTTAATAATCTTTCAAAAGAATGGAAGGATTCTATAGACTTTTTATTCAGCTCCTCTAAATGGAGAAACAAAGCTTTTGCGGCGCTAAACGCAACATTTGATACTGAGAATAATACAAAAATATCAAACTCAAAGGCTAATGAGCTGTTTAATTTATCCAGTATGAGCGTATCGCGCATTCAATCCTACGCTTCCTGTCCTTTTAGACATTTTGTTGAGGAGGGTCTAAGACCTAAGGAGCAAAAAGAATGGAAGGTGGATAATAGGGATAGAGGCAATTTCTTTCATGCTGCGCTTGAGAAATTCTCCCATATGGCTGTGCAAGAGAAAGATTATCCGGAGATTTCAAAGGATAGATGCAATTCTCTTATGCAAAATGCTGGGGAAGCCATATTGCTTGAGCAAAAGAACTTACCCCTAGGTGATAGCAATAGAAATATTGCGAGTACGGAAAAATATTTAACTGCATGTAAAGAAACCGCTTGGACGCTTACCCGCAGCTTTCAAAGGTCTGCCTTTATGATATCTAAAGTCGAGCAGAGCTTTGGGAAACTTGGAGGGTTAATGCCTGTTGCGTTAAAATTGTCATCGGGGGAGGTTATTTACCTATCAGGAATCATAGACAGAGTAGACGAATATTTATCTGATAAAGAAACTTATATACGCATAATTGATTATAAGAGCGGTAGCGCTGTTTTAAGGGCTGAAGATATATATGCCGGTCTTCAGCTGCAGCTGCTTATATACCTTAATGCTCTATCAAACCAAGTGGATTTTGTGCCTGCTGGTATATTCTACCAAAAGGTTACAAATCCTCTTATTAAGGAAGAAGGAGAACCAATATCCCATGAAGTACTACAAGTTAATAAAGACAAGGAGCTAATGCTAAGTGGCGTTGTTTTAAATGACCAATATGTTATCAGCCTTATGGATGATGGTGAACCGCTATTATCGCTCGGAAAACTTTTTACAAATAAAGGTGAGCCTATTAAGGGTAAAATGCTCGCAAGTAAAGAGGAGATTCAGCAATTGATGGATTTTGCTATGGAAAAATCCGCTAAAATAGTTGAGGATATTAAAAAAGGAAATATTACTGCTAGCCCTCTTGTTAATGAATATGGTTCCGGTCCTTGTGATTACTGTGATTATGTCGGTATATGTAGGTGTGATGGACTATACAAATTAACAAGCCAGAGAGTACAGAAAAGCATGGGCTTTGATGAATTGCTTAATAGAACGAAAAAGTAGAATATTACGTACATAATCAAACAAAATGTAATGTGATAATTATATATATGGGGAGAATATTATGAAAACCGAAAAATATTTAGTTAAAGAAGGGCAAAGGGTTACTCTAAGTGATTATTCAACTGAGCGAGATATTGAACTTAACCGTGAGGATGTTGAGAATAAACTCATGCCCGAAAACATTCGTCATATGGCAAATCTGCAGGAAAAACTCTATGCAGAAAACACTTCTTCGCTGCTAATAGTATTTCAGGCTATGGACGCTGCGGGCAAGGATAGCGCTATAAAGCATGTTATGAAAGGTTTCAACCCGCAGGGCGTACATGTTGCCTCATTTAAAGTACCCTCAAGTGAAGAAAATGACCATGACTACCTTTGGAGAATACATAGACAGATACCAAGGAGGGGTGAAATAGGCATATTTAACCGCTCCCACTATGAGGATGTGCTTGTATCCAAGGTGCATAACCTTATATCTACTTCACAGCTGCCGCCGGAGCTTAAGACTGATGATATTTTTAATGTCAGGTATAGACAGATATGCGATTATGAACGATATTTGTTTGAAAACGGTACAGTTATTGTAAAGTTCTTCCTGCATCTATCAAAAGATGAGCAGAGAGAAAGACTGCTTGAGCGCATAGAAAACCCCGATAAAAACTGGAAATTTTCAGCGTCGGATATACACGAGAGGCAATATTGGGATATGTACATGCAAGCGTATGAAACTATGCTTGAAAATACAAGCACTCAATTTGCGCCATGGTATATATTGCCTGCTGATAGCAAATGGTATACAAGATATTTAATTTCCGAAATACTACTTGAAAAGCTTACTGAAATGGATCCTCAATTCCCGGAGTTTCCTGAAGAAAAGCGTGGGGAAATGGAAAAGTGCAGGGAGCTACTGTTAAAAGAGATTAGCAAGGATTAAAGGCTGATTTCAAGCCCAACAGGGCAATGGTCGCTGCCTAGAATATCATCGTATATATAGGCATCATAGCCTGTGTTGCTTAAATCAGGAGATAATAGAAAATAATCAATACGCCAGCCAGTGTTATTTTTTCTAGCGTTACCTCTATAAGACCACCACGAATATTTAACAGTATCAGGATATTGATATCTGAAGCTGTCTATATAGCCGGAATCTAAAAGTTCCGTCATTTTACCTCTCTCCTCATATGAGAAACCGGGGTTGCCTATATTGCTTTTTGCGTTCTTTAAGTCTATTTCCTCGTGGGCAACATTTAAATCCCCGCAGTAAATTGTAGGTTTGTCTTTTTTTAGTTTGGAGAGATAATCCCTCATATCGTCCTCAAATTCCATCCTGTAATTTATACGCTTGAGCCCTGGCTGTGCATTTGGAACATAACAATTAATAAGGTAAAAATCTTTATATTCAAGCAGTATTACTCTACCTTCATCGGTATGTTTATTGTTTATTCCGAAAACTATGTTTTCCGGCTCGTGTTTTGTAAAGATAGCTGTACCGGAGTATCCTTTGCGCTCTGCACTGTTATATATTGCATGATAGCCTTCAGGGGAAAAGTCTGCTTGACCTTCAAGCATTTTTATCTCTTGTAGACAGAAAAAATCTGCGTCCATTTCCTCGAAGACTTCTCTGAAGTTTTTACCTAATATAGCTCTAAAACCGTTTACATTCCAAGAAACAAATTTCATAGTATAATACCTTCTTTCTCATTAATTTTGTTCAGACGGATTGTGAATATACAACCCAGTAGTGCTATAATAGCGCTGAGGAATAAGGGCAATATCCTTGATATTTTGCTAAGCCAACCTCCAATTAAGCTAAAAGGCGCCGACACAAGCAAACTTACCATAAATGCAAAGCTAAGTTGCCTAGCTCTTTCCTCTTGCTCAATTGTAGCAGTTAGTATTGAGTTTGTCATAGGTATTATAATACTGAGTGCCAGCGCTTCCACAAAAGTACCTATGGTCAGCCCTAAAAATGAACCGGTTTTAAGCAAGCTATACATTATGTTTACAGCCACATATGCAAAAAATGAGACGAACAGTGGGGATTTAAACTTAGATAAGCTTATATTCGGAAATATGAAAATTGTACTGAGCAGCATAACTATCAAGCGTACTGTGTTGAATATAGACAAGTTTTCATCAGCTATTTTAACATAATCAGTAACAAATAGCGGCCAGAAGCTATCATTTACGGTTTTTATTATAAGGTAGCAGGACATAAGTCCTATCGCGAGCAGAGTTCTTGGAGTTGTCAATAAATCTAAGAGGAGTTTTTTACTATTTAGTAAGCTTGATATTACTCCCTTTCCTTTTGAGGCTTCCATACGCCGCTTTGCGACATCGGTATCGTATGTACCAAGATAAAGCACAAGGTTTTTGATTATCATAAGTACCATGGCGACGAAATACATTGTACGCATAGTAGGAACAAGGCTATACTTTTGTACGAATATATATGCCAAGGGAGAAACAAAGCCCGCCAGTAATGTTGCTAGGTTCATAAGACCATACATATGCGAAAGGCGTTTCATATCCGCATCTTCAACAATTAGCAGGGAAAAACTTACATTGCTAATTCGCCACATTCCGTTAAGTAGCGCTGCAACTACAAACGCTGGAAAACCTTGAGCAGTTGCCCAAAGGAAATAAGGTATTACCCAAGCGAATATATCAAACACAAACAAGCTTTTGCGTCTACCCATTTTATCTGCTAGCACGCCGCCAAAAAGTGATGATACCATCTGAGAAAGCAGTGTGAGCATGGCGACAAAACCTATTTGAACAGGGGATAGACCAAGTGAAGACATATATATCGATACGAAAGGTGTATATAGATTAAAGGGTATTCCATATAGAGGTTCAGTAAATATTGCAACTCTCTGGTTACCTCTTATTGTAAGCAATGTGTCTATTAAAGGATTTTTAGAGCGTATTTTCTTTTTCAATTAAACTCCTCCTTAAGCTAAATCGTGTATAGTCTTAAATGCTAGTAGGCATAGGACAAATATTATTATTACTCTTATAAAGCGCTCTCCTTTTTTTATTGCCAAATTAGCGCCCAACCAATTGCCCATGATGCCAAATAAAGCGGCAGGTACTGCCAGACTATATACTACCCTACTTTGTAACATAAGGCTAATTAGAGCGCCCACATTGCTTCCAAGGTTTACAAGACGGGCGGAGCCTGCAGCTAATAGCGCGCTAAATCCCATTACATTGCTAAAAAGAAGCTGTAAAACCGTTCCGGTTCCAGGACCTATAAGACCATCATATACCCCCGAACACAGACCTATAATTACGGCAAGTACAATATTGAGCTTATTGTTTTTGACGTTTTTAACTTCTTTTTTGCGCTTATCTTTTGACAAAATAAGAAGCGCCATAAGAGGTAAAACGATAAGAATTATTATGCTTATAGTTTTTTCTGGGATTATTTTAAAAAGTTCTGCACCAAAAAAGCTTCCAACAAAAGACGCGCCAAGTGCGATAGTTGCAATACTCCAATTTATCTGTTTATTCTTTGCGTATTTGAGCGTCGCTGTGAAAGTACCCGCAAAAGCGCTAAGTTTATTGCTCCCTGCTGCATATGCGGGAGATAGTCCCACTAAATAATAAGCAGGTAAAGAAATAAGACCGCCACCACCGGCGGCTGAGTCTATAAAACCTGCTAGAAAAACAAGGCAAAAGACCAGTACATTGGATGCAAAACTTAATTCCACACAAAGTCTCCTCAAGTAAAGTATTGCAATGATAACATAAGCATTTGATGAAAACAATCCCTTAATATACAAAATTAATACTCATGACTTTACACAAATTTTACAATAAACGAGTCTACTTTTTACATTTGTAGCTTATATTAGCTATGTACCAAATAAGGAGGTAATTTTAATGAAGAAACATGTTGCTCTAATCATGGCGATGATCATGATGCTAACCGTAGGCTTGGGCCTCGCATTCAATGCTGACAGTGAAATAGTTGTTGTTTCACGCGAAGAAGGCAGCGGAACCCGTGGCGCTTTTGTAGAAATCACAGGCGTAGAAGTTGACAAAGTTGACAATACCACACTGGATGCAGAAATCCAGAACGCAACTTCACAGGTACTGGTATCTGTAGCAGGTAACGAAGTAGCTATAGGTTATATATCTTTGGCTGCACTCAACGAAACTGTTAAAGCTCTTAAAGTAGATGGTTTTGAAGCGAATAGCGAGAATATCATTGCAGGCGACTATCCCGTTGCTCGTCCTTTCAATGTAGTTACCAAAGCTGATGCAGATCTTAGCGAAGCAGCTGCTGATTTCCTTGCTTTCATACTAAGCAAAGAAGGTCAGGCTGTTATCACCGAAAACGATGCTATCGCAGTTGATGCCGATGCGCCCGCATATGAAGCAAAAGATGTTGAAGGCAAAGTTGTTGTCGGCGGTTCCACCTCTGTTGAACCCGTCATGGGCAAACTTGCAGAAGCATACAAAGCGCTTAACCCCAAAGTAGAAATCGAAATCCAGGGTGGCGGCTCCAGCACTGGCGTAAACCAGGCACTTGAAGGCACATTTGATATCGGTATGGCTTCCCGCAATCTGAAGGATTCTGAAGTTGAGAAGGGCGCTAAGAATACTGTTATAGCCATGGATGGCATTGCTGTAATAGTAAACCCTGAAAATACTATCGAAGATGTGAGCCTCGAGCAGCTCCGCCAGATCTTCACAGGCGAAGTAAAAACCTGGGCAGAACTAGGCAAATAATCTTATGAAAAACGATCGGAAGTATCTTTCCGAAAACATCATGCGGGGGATATTCTTATTCTCCGCATGTGTTTGTATTATTGCGGTTGCGATGATATGTATATTTCTCTTCGCAAATGGCATACCTTTTTTCCGTAAATTTAGCCTTTGGAGCTTTTTAACCGGACAACAATGGTCGCCACTGAGGGAAATATTCGGCATAATGCCAATGATTATTGGCTCTTTCTATATAACCATCGGTGCAGTGTTGCTCGCCTCGCCTATCGGTATATTGACCGCAGTTTTTATGACTTATTTTTCTAACGAGGGTATAAACCGTTTTATGAAGCCCTCTGTTGCTTTGCTTGCTGGCATTCCCTCAGTTGTGTATGGTTTCTTTGGTATGATGCTGCTAGTGCCTCTCACCAAAGATTTACTTAACCTTTCATCAGGAAAATGCGTGCTGGTAGCATCTGTACTGCTTGCGATTATGGTATTGCCTACTATAATACAGACTTCTGCCGCTGCTCTCAGTGCAGTACCTTCAAATTACTATGAAGGTAGTCTTGCCCTTGGCGCAACTCACGAATACTCCGTACTACATGTTATGATTCCAGCTGCCCGTCCTGGTATCTTGTCAGGTGTTGTGCTTGGCATAGGAAGGGCAATAGGTGAAACAACCGCAGTTATTATGGTCGCTGGTAACCAAGCGCGTATGCCGCAAGGTATTACAAAGGGTATCCGTACGCTTACTGTAAACATTATGATGGAAATGGGTTATGCTGCTGACGTGCATAGGGATTCGCTTATAGCTACTGGTGTTGTACTATTTGTTATAGTACTTTGTATTAACTCAATATTCTCTTATATAAACAGAAGGCGGGTGATTCAGTAGTGAAAAGTATTGATAAAAGCAATTCCATAAGAAAGGGATCAGCACCGCCTCATACTGGCAGCATAGCTTTTAAATTTGTTACATACCTATGTGCAGCCCTTACTATATTTGCTTTAGCGTCTATAGTGATATATATATTTGTTCAGGGTATACCTAATTTCTTCTTCTATGATGAAAGTGGGGCTTTACACTTCAAATCCAGTCTTTTTGACCTTAAATATACCACTGATAATGTTTCAATGTTCCATGCAATACTTAATACCGTATACATGACAGCTCTTGCGCTCTTGATATCTGTGCCGCTTGGGGTATTTGGAGGCATTTATCTAGCTGAATACGCAAAGCCGGATTCTAAACTGGTTAAAGTTGTGCGTGTTACATCTGAAACGCTTGCAGGGCTTCCCTCTATAATATACGGATTGTTTGGTATGTTGTTCTTCGTAAACGCAATTGGCTGGGGGTTTTCACTGCTTGCTGGTGCTTTTACGCTTGCAATTATGGTATTACCTGTAATACTGCGCCAGACTGAAGAATCATTGCTTTCAGTACCTCGCAGCTATCGTGAAGGCAGTTTGGCGCTTGGCGCAGGCAAACTTCGCACTACAATGCGTATAGTTTTGCCCGTTGCAACGCCCGGTATCTTAGCGGCAGTTCTGCTATCAATAGGTAGGATAGTCGGTGAAACTGCGGCTTTGATTTACACCTCAGGCATAGTTGCCAAGGTATGCGTTTCACCGCTCGATTCAGGAAGAACCCTTGCAGTACATCTTTATCAGCTCCAGCAGGAAGGTCTGCATCTTGGAGAAGCTTTTGCAGTTGCGGTTGTATTACTTATTGTTGTGGTAATAATGAATGCCGTTTCAAGCAAAGCTGCTAAAAAACTTTCAAGTAAAGGATAATAATATGAACGATAGTATGTTAAAAGAAAAAGGTAGTGTTGCTGCTGAAGCTTTTCATGTTGAAAGTTCTCAAAATGTTAAGTTTCGAATAAGCAATATGGACTTACACTACGGTACTTTCCATGCGCTCAAGAACATAAACATGGAAGTGCCGGAACAAATGGTTACAGCTTTCATAGGTCCCTCAGGTTGCGGAAAATCAACGCTTCTTAAGTCATTAAACCGTATGAATGACCTTATACCTGAATGTAAAATAACAGGCGAAATATTGCTTGATGGTCAAAATATCTACGACCCTTCAACAGATGTAAATCTTCTTCGTAAGCGTGTTGGTATGGTATTCCAAAAGCCCAATCCATTCCCGATGTCAATATATGATAATATAGCTTATGGACCGCGTACACATGGAATACGCAGCCGCGCGAAGCTTGATGAAATTGTTGAAAAATCCCTCACTGATGCTGCACTTTTTGAGGAAGTTAAGGATGACCTTAATAAAAGCGCGATGTCCATATCCGGTGGTCAGCAGCAGAGGCTGTGTATAGCCCGCTGTTTAGCCGTAGAGCCGGATGTAATACTTATGGACGAACCCACGAGCGCACTTGACCCTATATCAACTTCTCGTATAGAGGATCTTGTGTTGGACCTCAAAAAGCAGTATACTATTATTATCGTAACGCATAATATGCAGCAGGCAACACGCATATCTGACATTACAGCGTTCTTCCTGCTTGGCGATATGATAGAAATGGCGCCTACCGCCAATTTATTTGCGAATCCAAAGGATAGACGCACAGAAAATTATATTACAGGGAGGTTCGGTTGATGCGTACATATTTTGACGATCAATTAAATCAACTTAACCGCGAGATGATTCAAATGGGAAGCATGATTGAACAGGCTATTGAGCGTGTATGCGATGTGCTTCGTACTCATGATGTTGAAGCGGCAAAAGCGATAGTTCGAGGAGATTCCGAAATAGACCGTAAAGAGAGGGATATTGAAGCTCTATGTCTTAGGCTTATACTTATGCAGCAGCCTGTTGCTTCAGATTTGCGCATGGTTTCATCAGCGCTTAAAATGATAACTGATATGGAGCGCATAGGGGATCAGGCTAGTGATATAGCTGAAATAGTATCTATGCCTATAGAAGGGGAAATCGTGGAAAAACCCGCTCACCTTTTAACAATGGGCGAATCAGCAGCGCAAATGGTACACAAGGCTGTTGATGCCTATGTAAGCCGTGATGTGTTGCTTGCTCAAGAAGTAATTGAGTCAGACGATATTGTTGACGATTTGTTCGTTCAGGTTAAAGAGGAAATTCAGGAGCAGATACGCACAAGTGATGACCCCGGTATGCAACTGCTTGATACCCTTATGATAGCAAAGTATTTTGAAAGAATAGCGGATCATGCAGTAAACATTGCTGAATGGGTTGAATATGCTGTTAGTGGCATCTATAAGGGTGAGGCCCTTTGATCATCTACACAGTTGAAGATGATAAGAGCATAAGAGACCTTATAATATACGCGCTTAAACAATCGGGTTATGAGGTTAAAGGCTTTGCGGAGGCAGAATCTTTCAAAAAAGCCCTTAAAAAGCACATGCCTGATTTGGTTTTGCTTGACCAAATGTTGCCCGGAACAGATGGTGAAACACTGCTAAAGGAGATGCGCTCTGACCCTGATACTGAGTTTCTGCCTGTAATAATGGTTACAGCAAAAGGGGAAGAGATGGATAAAGTTAGAGCGCTAGATTATGGCGCAGATGATTATATTGTAAAACCCTTTGGCATAATGGAACTAATAAGCCGAGTTAGGGCAGTTCTAAGACGGGCTGAACCTACTCCAAAGCCACGCAAATTAAGCTATGGCGGTATAGAGATGGACTATGACCGCCATAGCGCTACTTCTGACGGCGAAGAGATGGTCTTAACCAATAAGGAATTTGAACTCCTTAGATGTATGATTTCCACCCCTGAAATCGTCTATACTAGGGATAAGTTACTTGATGTTGTTTGGGGCGTTACTTACTATGGCGATTCAAGAACTGTCGACGCACATGTTAGATCTTTACGCCAGAAACTAGGTAAAAACGCCTACCTAATCGAAACAGTTCGAGGGGTTGGTTATAAAATAGGCGCTGTTAAAAGGGAAGCTAAAAAATGAGAAAGCGTATATTTTGGAGCGGAGTAGCCCTCTCGCTCCTTTTGTCTGCAATACTTGTTATACTTACAGAGTTTGCTATTATATCAAGCGCTGAAAGACAGCTATCGACATCTGTAAGCATTAAATTGGAACGCCTTGCTACTATGTTAAACAATACTGATAATGACGAAGAATTTCTCAATAATATTCTTAGTGATTTGAGGATTATTTTAGTTTCTGAGGATGGAAATAAGTTATTTGATAATTTTGAGCCGTTAAATCGTCAAGAGGATTATTTAAAAAGACCCGAAATAATTGAAGCTTTTAAAAAGGGTGGCGGCGTTGATATACAAAAACAGAATAATTATCATCTGTTTTCATCAGCTAAAAAGCTTAAAAACAACAATATACTCAGTGTAACTGAACGCAGCTATATGATAAATGAAATCCGCAGTAAGGTATATATATATTTGACCTTGCTCTTTATACTGATTTTATTTCTAACCTCTGGTACCTCAAGATACCTGACGGATAAACTTATAGAAGGTGCTAATGCAGTAGATATCGATAATCCTGTAGATACATGTAAATTTGAGGAGTTCTTGCCTTTTGCAAGAAATCTATATGCAAAGCAGAATGAGCTTAAGGATAAAATATCACAAATGGTCAGGCAAAAAACGGATATTACATCTGTTTTCAATTCTCTTGGCGATGGCTTTATAATGCTGGATAAAAAGATGAATATTATTTCAATAAACGATAGCGCCTGTACATTGCTTGGGACTACTGTTGATAAGGCAGAGGGTAAACCTTTTCATGCAATCAACAGACAGAAGGAGATAATGCAGCTTCTTATTAATTTAGAGCATCAGGATTATACATTTACAATAGTGTCGTTTGGCAAGCGTAGCTATCGTGTCGCTGCTAGTATAATAGATTCTGATAATAAAGGCATCATATTTCTCTTTACTGATTTAACCGATAAATTAGCGAATGAAAACCTGCGAAAACGCTTTACCGCAAATGTTTCCCATGAACTTAGGACGCCTCTCACCACAATATCCGGATATACAGAAATGCTGGTAAGCGGAATGGTAAAAAAGAAAGATCATTTGGTTTTTTTAAAGCGCATAAATAAGGAAGCAAACAGGATGCTGAAACTTGTTGATGATATATTACGCCTTAGCAGAATGGACGAGGGAAAAATCATCAGCGATATGGAACCTATAAAATTAACTGATATTGTTGATAATTGTATAGAAAGTCTAAGACCTGTTGCTTCCAAAAAGAATATTAGCCTTGAAACTTACGGAAATGATTGTGAAATATTGGGCAATCCTACACTTGTTGGAGAAATAATATTCAACCTAATAGACAATGCTGTTAAGTATAATATAGTAAACGGCTATGTCAGAGTAAACATATGCAGTGAAGGCAATAAATGTATATTAACCGTGGAAGATAGCGGCATAGGTATTGAGGAGAGCAAACAAGATCAAATATTTGAGCGCTTCTACCGTACGGATAAAAGCCGCTCAAAGGATAAGGGCGGAACTGGTCTTGGTCTGTCTATTGTAAAACACGCTGCTGAATATCATAAGGCAGAGCTTTCTGTGAAAAGTAAGCTGGGGCAAGGTACTACTATAACGGTTTCATTCTGGCGTAATCCTAATGATGCACCGGAACAGAAGAAAGCTTAATTTATCTTTTTAAGCTTTTTAAAGCCATTTAGAGCTATATAAGCGTAGCAGGATATAAGATCTCCTTTTTCATCAAGACGTAGGCTATGCGATGCTCTAACTGCGCTCATATTTGCTTCTATAAGTTTTTTTGCGCCAAACTTATCTATTAAACTTAAGTATTCTTTAGCTTTATTTAACAAACTACGCCTATCCGGCTCATGACCGATAAGTAGAACATACCTATCCCTTAAAAATGCACGCATAAGGCTTATGCTTGTGGTTGTATCGTCATCAGGAAGAATGCGAAAGACCGATGAACCACCTTCAAAAATCTCGCTTTGCATCTTTGTTGGTAAATAGCTTAAGGCATAGGTGAATGCAAGTGTTGAAAAAAGGGATTCTTCAGTGTTGTCTATGCTTCGTAAATAAGAAATAGCATCTTGAAACATGGCATTTTCAGCTAATTCACCATAACATGCCGCCTTTAGCGTATCGTCAGATTGGAACAAATAGACATTGCCTATATGCTTTTGTATTCCTAGCCTAGTAAACACATCGTTTTCAAAGTTGATTAAATTAATTGGCATATCTATCTGCTCAAAGCTCTCGCTTACAGTGGTTGGAGCGGCGAAACCATATCCGAATATGTTTTTAGGTTTAACGCCTTGCTTCAGTAAATTATATGTAAAAAGTTGAAGCAATGCAGCACCTTGGCTATGTCCGGAAATAAATATAACAAATGGTGAATTATCGCTTTTAGCGCTAAGCAAAACATCCCTTAAAGCTAGAGAGTGAAGACCTAATTTACCTGCTATTGAAGGAAATTCTATGTCATTTACCTTTGCCAAAAAGGCATTGGTTAGTTTATTAAAGCCGGCGTGTATCCCATCATCATGAGCAAAATCAAAATTGCTAAGCCAACTAGTGAGATTTCTGCCTGTACCGGCAAAAGCTATAGCAATTGCGAATTTACCATTGGCTATTTCCTTAGAAAGAATTATAGCTCTCCCGTGTTCTGATTTATAAGGATTTACTATTTGTTTTTTGATCTTCTTACGTTTTCTAATTTTTTTGCGTTTTATTTTTCCGCCAAAATATGGCGCAATGCTATTATAAAGGCTTCTTAGTATGCTATCGCTATCGGTAGTATCAACGCTATGGAATAATCTATCTCTAATTTTTATTGTTATATCTGACCAGCCGGCATCTATCCAAGGGCGTATATTCAGATTGTATGAAAGCGCAGAAAGCTCCAGTGCTAAACGCACACCTGTTTCAGAGAATTTTTTACCCGAAAGCAGGGGTTCGACGCCGGATAAATCTACCTGTGTTATATCTCCTAAAACTGTCATTTCCTACCTCCAATGTATGTATTTTAACATTTAATTTATACACATAGCAAGCTTTAAAATTTGAAATTTAATCAGATGTGTTAGGCTACAATACATTTATGACACGAGAAAGGAAAAACGAGAGACCCTTTGGTATAATATAAATCATCAAAAATAACTATCAAGAAAGGATCTCTCAATGAAAAGTATAACAGAAGGAATGCGA
>JAAYRU010000040.1 GCA_012518615.1 Christensenellaceae bacterium
AAGCGAAGAAGAAATGTACAAGGCATTTAATCGCTATGCGAATAGCTATAACAACATCTACCGAAAGATATTAAACTTCAAGAGTCCAAATGAGGTGGTAGAAGAATATTTCAGAAAAGCTGCTTAGGAACTATATTTTCTCTTCTGTTTTCATTAAGATACGCTGCGCTCTAAAGACCTTGACTAAAACATCAGAGAAAATGATTATCAGCTAACAGCTTTTATGCAACACTATTACCCAAGGGGTCTGTGTCACAAATGTTTGACTTCTCTACAATCGGGCGGAATGCGTCCCATCATATTTACTTGACATAAGCCGCGATATTGCTTATAATTCCTCTTGCTTAAAGGGGCATGGTGTAATGGCAACACGTGGGTCTCCAAAACCTTTGTTGAGAGTTCGAGTCTTTCTGCCCCTGCCAAGAGATAACCCCCTTGAAAACATTGCGTTTTCAAGGGGGTTTTGCGCATTATATGGCTTTTCACTCTTACTTTTATACTTTAGAGATTAAAAATACCCTTTGCAAACAACTACATTTTAGTCATATTATCATTTTTGCATTCTCTCCCATAACTTGCATTGTAAGCCTACAGTTGATTTCTAGGTTCTTATAATGATGTTAGAACATAAAACATTTTTTTGCACTAGCTATTGCTCTGTTTTATGGGTATACTCTATATGTGCTGTTCACAGCTGGAATTTCACTTTGCCTGTATTGTGTTTATTATGTTCCTCTTATGTTGTAAGGGTTAGCGTAATATAAACGGTTGTAAGAATGCTCTGGCAGTGAATATCTCATGAAATACATAAGTATTCAATACATAATGGAGGTTATAAAAAATGAAAGTTGTAATAATAGGCGGTGTGGCAGGCGGCGCAAGCTGCGCGGCGCGCCTAAGGAGGCTGGACGAAAAGGCGGAGATTGTCCTATTAGAGCGTGGAGATTATATTTCCTATGCCAATTGCGGATTGCCCTACCATGTAGGCGGTGTCATTGAGTCGCGCAATGAGCTGCTTTTGCAGACGCCGGAAGCGATGAAACAGCAGTTCCGCATAGATGTGCGAGTACGAAACGAAGCAATAGCTATAGACCGTGAGCAAAAAGTAGTCACAGTAAAGCGCCTTACCGACGACGAAATCTATCAGGAAAGTTATGATGTGCTTGTGTTATCCACAGGCTCTTCACCTTTGCGTCCGCCTATACCGGGCATTGAGTCTGAGCGCATTCACACACTTTGGACGGTAACGGATACTGACCGTATCTGTGCGCTCATCCAAAAGCAAAATATACAAAGCGCTGCTGTAATAGGCGGCGGCTTCATCGGTCTTGAAATGGCTGAGAACCTAAGATTGCTGGGGCTTAATGTATCACTAATCGAAATGCAAGATCAGGTAATGGCTCCCATGGATTATGAAATGGCTCAATTGCTGCACGAGAACATTGTACAAAACGGTGTAAAGCTGCATTTAAGCGACGGCGTTTCCTCTTTCAAGGAAGAAAACGGACAAGTATCAATTACTTTAAATAGCGGCAATGTAGTTTCTGCTGAAATGGTAATACTGTCTATAGGCGTTCACCCTAACGGAGAACTTGCCAAAGCAGAGGGATTGCAGGATAACGCCCGCGGCGGGATAATTGTGGATAAGCACCTTCGCACATCCGACCCGTCTATATACGCCGTGGGTGATGTAATTGAAGTAAACGATTTTGTTTTCGGCGAACCTACCATGGTGCCGCTTGCAGGACCTGCAAACAAGCAAGGTCGCATCGCTGCAGACAATATTGCAGGCGGACAGGAAACCTACGAAGCCACACAGGGTACATCTGTAGCCAAGGTGTTTGACCTAACCGCAGCAAGCACAGGCGCTAACGAAAAAACGCTACAAAAGCGAGGGCTCAAGCGCGGCACGGATTATGAAAGCGTTATCATAAACCAGAACTCACACGCTACCTATTACCCCGGCGCAACGCTTATGACGCTTAAACTGCTGTTTTCCATGGACGGTAAAAAGCTGTTCGGCGCGCAGATTGTGGGTCGCGACGGCGTAGATAAGCGCATAGACACGCTTGCTGTTGCCATTAGGCTAGGCGGCGGTGTAAAGGAATTGACAGAGCTGGAGCTTGCGTATGCGCCGCCCTATTCCTCTGCCAAAGACCCGGTAAATATGCTTGGCTTTGTAGCCCAGAATGTGCTTAAGGGGCTTGTACGCTTTGCGCCGTGGAATGTTGTAGAAACAAAAAAGGACGCTGTTTTGCTTGATGTACGAGATAGTATAGTAAATACCATGTACACTATACCCGGTAGCATACACATCCCGCTGGGTAATCTTCGCGAAAAACTGAACAGCCTTGATGCTAATAAGCCCATAGTTATACTCTGTCGCATAGGCGTGCGTGCATACAACGCAGCACGCATACTTGCTCAGCATGGCTTTACTGATGTGCGCGTGTATCCCGGCGGTACACACTTCTATCAATCCACACACTTTGAAAGTAATAGCTAAGTTCCTCCACTATTGTGGCGGTTTCCGAAAGCTAATATGTTGTTGATTTAGAATAACCCATTCCCTCTATTCGCCATAAATTAATTTGATTTTTTAATTTTTCAACTGCTTTTCTTGTTCATAAAACATGCCATAATGTATAAACCGCCTACGATTATGCAGGCGGTGAGTATTATATAGCTATGCTAAGTTTAAGAAACCATATGCTCTGTGGAGGCTAGCAGCTTTTCATAAAGCTCTTTTGCGGTTTCGGCGTCATCTGCACATGTGTTTACATATAGTTTAATCTTAGGCTCTGTGCCACTGGGGCGCACGCATACCCAGTGCCCACCCTCAAGCTCGTAGTATATTACATTGCTGGGAACGGTACCAAGAGGCGTTTCTGCGCCTGAAATATCTGTGCGTTTGCCTGATAGATAGTCCCTAACTGCAAGCACTTTGAAATCGCCTATTTTTTCGGGAACACCTTTACGCATATTAGCCATAATGTTTGCTATCTTCTCCTGCCCGTCCTTACCGGGGAGTGTTATTGATATTGTGTTCTCTTCCCAGTAGCCAAAGCGCTCATAAATTTCTATAAGCTTTTCATATAGGGTAGTACCTTCAAGCATACAAGCGCAAGCAGCTTCCGCTATCAGCAGGCTTGAGTTAACAGCATCCTTATCCCTGACATCGTTTGATGATAGATAGCCATAGCTTTCCTCAAAGCCGAATAGGAACACATGGGAGCCTGTATCGTCAAACTGCTGCATTTTTTCGCCTATGAACTTAAAGCCCGTAAGCGTATCAAATAGCGCAACGCCAAAATGGTCGCATATAGATTTTGCCAGCTGGGTAGATACTAAAGACTTGCATACAGCGCCGTTTTCAGGCAGCACTCCTCTTTCTTTGAGTGATGAAAGTATATGGTATAGAAGCAGCGCGCCTATTTGGTTGCCGTTTAATGTGCGGTAATTACCTTCACTATCCCTGACGCATAGACCCATGCGGTCACAATCCGGGTCGGTGCCTATCATAAAGGTTGCGCCTGCTTCCTTCGCAAGGGGTATTGCAAGGGCGAAAGTATCAGGTTCTTCAGGGTTGGGGGCATCTACGGTCGGGAATGTGCCATCAGGCAATTCCTGCTCTTTTACTACAATAACATTGGGTATACCCGCTTCCTTAAGTGCACGCCTAACGGGAATATTGCCCGTACCGTGCAAGGGGGTATATACAATAGCAAGTTTATCCCCATTTTCTTTAAGGAGTCCCGGCCTTACCTGTAGTGAAAGCACCATGTTGATATAGTCATCATCAACTTCTTTATTGCCTATATACTTAAGCAAGCCCTTATCAAGCGCTTCTTGTTCGTCCATGGGCAGGGCATCCTGATATGGTATTACTTTTAAAGCGGCGGTTACCTTGGCAGCTGCATCGGGAGATAGCTGAGCGCCGTCAGGACCATATACCTTGTAGCCATTATATTCCTTGGGGTTATGCGAGGCGGTTATGGCAACGCCCGCAGCACAGCCTAAGTGCCTTACAGCAAAGCTTAGCACGGGAACGGGGCGCAGGGCGTCAAACAGCAGCGCTTTAATCCCCCTATTTGCCAGTACCAACGCAGTTTCCTTGGCAAATTCCGGACTCATTATACGGCTGTCGTAGGCTATTACTACACCTTTTTCTGCATTTGCAGGGTCTTCATTAAGATATTCCGCAAAGCCCGCGGTTGCACGGCGTACATTGTATATATTCATGCGGTTTGTGCCGTAGCCGAGCACACCACGCATACCCGCAGTACCGAAGCTTAGCTCCTGATAGAACCTATCTTCGATCTCCTTTGGCTTATCAGCTATGGATTTAAGCTCCGCAACGAGCTTTTCATCGTCCTTAAACATAGTAAGCCAGTTATTATAAGTTTGCATAACGTCCATGTTATTCCCTCCTTCGGGTGATTTTGACCTCATTATAGTAAAAGTGGAGATATATGGCAAGCTTTTTACCTTTATTTTACAGCACATACGGACTTTAGCTTCCTTGACACTGCAAACGCCTACAATATATAATGCTCTTGAAAGGGGGTAGAGATGAAAAAAGCCTTAGCTATAATGCTGTGTATAATGCTCTGCATTGCTCTGCCCATTTCCGCTGAAGATACAAAAAATCCTGAGGATTTAAAACCATCAGACCTGCGAAGCGAATCCGCAATACTTATAAACGCCGATACAGGCGAAGTTCTTTTTGAAAAAGATGCAGATGTTCTGCGCTACCCCGCCTCCACAACAAAGATTATGACATTGCTGCTTGCAATAACCATGGGCGGCGATTTAGATAGAACCATTGTAACAAGCCAAAGCGCGCTTGATATACATGATGAGAACCCAGCGCTTATACCGCTTGAACTAGGGCAGGAAATAAGCCTTAGGGATTTAATAGCCGCAACAAAGGTATCATCGGGTAACGATGGCGCCAACCTTATAGCTGAAGCCATATCCGGCACGCAGCAGAGTTTTGTTGCGCTTATGAATGAAGCGGCGCAAAAATATGGCTGCACAAGCACTAATTTTACAAACGCGCACGGCTTACATAACGATTACCATGTAAGCACCGCAAGAGACCTAGCCATAATAGCAAGGGAGGCTATGAAAAACGAAGCTTTTAGGGAGATAGCTTCGCTTAGCAAGTTTACAGTAAAATCCAATAACAAAAACCAAGGCAAGAACCTATCAAGTAAAGACGATATATTCCTGCACCCTTCAACGGTTGAAGAGGAAATGGCTTACTACTACCCAGACGCAATAGGTATAAAAACAGGTTACCATACAAACGCAGGCTATTGCTATGTGGGAGCCGCTAAAAGGGAGGGCGTTTCGCTGATATCCGTAACTCTTAAATCCACAAGCTACAGACGCTGTTTTAGCGATACCATTAAACTATTTGAATATGGCTTTTCTCAGTTCATTTCAACAAGCATAGAGGAAATATATAAACAAAACCCAATGGCTATAGATATTTCATCATTCGCGCTTGATGATGATGCGCTCGGCAGGCTTGAGCTTTCTCTGCATAAGCTTGACCCGCTTGCAGATGACCACTTGGTTTACTCTAAAGGGCAAGAAGATACTTCGCTCTTAAACTACAAAAGGTATACACAGTTTGAGTTTACCCGCCCCCTTGAAGCGCCTATTGCTGCAGGGGAAGTTATAGGAATACTCAGCTATATTCCCGCAGGTTCTGAAGAACCTATAGAGTATGAGCTTATAGCAAGCAGGTCTATAAACAGAAGGCCTACAATAGCGCCCAGTCTTGATGAAATACGCCAGTATGCTGAAACTGACCCTAACCCTTTCCCGCCATTTTCTGTTGAGCTGTTGTTTATACTATCCCTGCCCGTGCTTGCGGTAGCTATAATATCTCATATATTGTATAAGCTTTTCACAAGAAAAAAGAAGCTTAAATACAAACAAAAAAGGCGATATTCAACCCGCTATTATAGGTAATACCGCCCTAAAGCAATCATATATTAGGATTTATTCCTCTCGTATATTAGCCTAAGACCGTTTAATGTAAGCGTGCCGTCTATATGCTCTATTGCGCTTGTTTCCGTTGCAATAAGGTGGGAAAATCCGCCGGTAGCTATAACCTTAACATTTGAGCAGGCTATTTCTTCTTTCATACGGTCAACAAGGTATTCAACCTGCCCTACATAACCGTATATTATTCCCGATTGAAGGTTAGATACAGTAGTCCTACCTATTACTTTTTCGGGCTTTACAAGCTCGTAATGAGGAAGTTTAGCAGTATTTTTAATAAGAGCTTCGCTTGCAACCTTTATTCCGGGGCATATACAACCGCCTAAAAAATCTCCCTTTTCGTTTACCGCTCCGAATGATGTGGCAGTGCCAAAATCAATATATATGCATGGTCCACCATACATATAGTATGCCGCAACCGCGTTGCATATCCTATCGCTGCCAAGTTCTTTGGGGTTTTCGTATTTTATATTTATGCCTGTTTTTATGCCGGGACCTACAAATACGGGCGTTGTATCAAAAAAATCCCTACACATATGCTCTACTGTGTAGTTTACAGTGGGCACAACGGAGGATATAATAATCCCCTTTACGTTTTCTATGGGCTCACCGACATGGCGAAACATGTCTTCCATGACTATGCCATACTCATCGCTTGTATACTGCCTATTTGTGGCTATACGCCAATATTGCTTTAGCTTGCCGCCTTCGTAAAGCCCGTTTTTTATATTGGTATTGCCTATGTCCATTGCAAGCAGCATGAGTTTATTCTCCTTTGCTATTATTGCGTGAAAGCGCCTTATATATGGGTGGAACAAGTAAAAAGGCTACGAATGCTTCCGCTCCACCTGCTATAAAGCCGGTACCCAGTATAAGCGCCATTATTTTAGCGGCATCAAGCCCTGAAATGGAATAAAACAGCCACATCAACCCTAAATACATAACAGTATTAGTTAGCGATGCGGCAAAAGCCGATATACCAGCAGAATATTTTTGAAATACAACGTGCGCAACAATTGGCACTAGTAGCCTTGGAATATAGCACATTAGAATAGCAAGCACAGGGGACGCGGCAAACAGGTTTGCTGCCAGCATACTTGGCGCCATCATACCAAGGCCAAGCATACTTATCATACTCACCGTGCCGAACAGAAAGCCGTAAAGTATGCCCTGTTTTATTCCCATAATTAGCGTACCCGCTATTACGGGTATGCAAAGAGTTGTAATGTTTATAAAGCCAAGCGGTATAAGCCCTAGCGGGGTCAGCCCCAGCACTATTATTATACCTGCGAGCATTGCGTTTAGGGCGAGCTTACCTGTTTTGTTCATACTTACCTCCGTTCAAGTTCGTAAAAGATACCTGACGATACTCAAAATAAAAATCAAAGTCCAATCCTTACGGTATCGGCTGTAAAATTATAGCAAGCCTGTATACACTTGTCAAAATATGTGGTTTTTTAATTTTATTTCAGTTTTTTAGCAGTTTAAGCCATTTCCTCTGCCTATGAGCATAAAAGCATTTTGCCCACAGGGATACTAATGGCGTTTTCCAGCCTGCTTTAATTTCTACTATATCTGTGTATTTGGTGCTATTATCGTCTATTTTTTCTATTATTATCTCGTGGTTCCATACGGGTACATGTTTGTTTCTCTCATGTGTATAAATGCCTTCTTCTAGGCTAAACCTAAGTACTTTAATGTTATGCACCCCAAAGGGTATTATGCCAAACAGCTTAAAATTATACGCGGTTTCTGTACCCACCTTCCATATAGATATATCATCCCCATTTACAGGGGTAAAAGTAGCAAGCGGATAGGCAACATACTGCAAGGTTTTTAGCTGCTGAAGCCTTTCAAAAACTTCATTTTTGCCGGCAGGAAACACGGATGATCTTTTTACTATCAATATCCTTCAACTCCTATATTTTTTCACCTATCTATTCACAAGCAAAAGGCAGGCTTTTCGCGCCTGCCCTTGCTTTGTTTAATATTAGGGACCTACCTTTGTTTCGGGTACCTTATAGGGTTCTTTTTCAACATGGGTTATGCGACCCTCTATATCAATATTTACTACGCCTATATGCCTTATGTATTCTATAAAGGCTTCGTCTAGTGTGCCTTGGTAGAGCAGCAGCGGGCAATCCTTAAGCATTTCATAGCCATCGCCGCCGGCTGCAAGGAAGTCATTAGTAACAAGCGTGTATTTCTTGTCGGGCTCAATGGCTTCGCCGTTTATTTCCATTTCAACT
>JAAYRU010000041.1 GCA_012518615.1 Christensenellaceae bacterium
ACAAACTGGTCAGCGGTACAGATTACAGCAAAGATCATCCGATGTTTATAACCTGCGTGGATGTAACAGACATAGAAGGCAAAGAATGTTACCTGCTTTCAGTAAGCGGAGTTTTCAACACCAAAGCTTGGGAATATGCAGTGGATTACGATTTAGAAAGCCAAAATGTTTACCTTATATCAGATACAGGGAATCAATTGTTAGGCTCATTGCTCAACATTGGTAAAGACTAGTTTACCAAGTGAGTATTATAAGAAAGGAGGAACTTTTATGAAAAAAATATTTTCTCTTTTGTTCATATCAGTGTTGTTGCTAAGTGTGCTGTCCATGCCTGCGTTAGCCGCAATACCTGGTGATGTAGTAAGCATCAATATCCCATACTTCTGTGGAAAGCCTGGGGGATTAGTAGTAGCAAGTTATAATATTTCGGATGGACTTGCTTTTAAAGATGCCTACTGTTCTACAGAAATGAATGTATGGCAAAAAAATGAATATAGCTTCTTCGGCGTTCATTTATCTGAGGTCAGTAACAGTAGCGTAGTAGTTGAAGTCAAGGTTAAAGAAAACGCCAAGTCACCACAAACAGTTAGTGTGTATGAGGTAGGTTCTATGTGGTATGATAAGGAGACGGGTGAAGAATATGGTTATGTTGGCACTGATACTACACATGTAATTATTGTGGACGCGCCCACCAGAGGCGCGCTGCCTGAAACAGAAATAGACGCTTCCGAAACAGAAGATATTCCGGATATCCCCGATATTCCCTTGCCTACCGTATACCCCAACAACACCATGTGCATAATGGGCCCGCGCCTGCGCGACATAGCCCAGGGTTCCACCGATAAGTGGTATATGGTTACGCCTGTTGATATAAGTCAGGATGGCGAGCGGGTTTTCCCGCTGGTTGCCAGCAACATGTATTGCGTGGGCGCTGCTATAGTTGCCGTTAAAGACGGACAGCTAACTGTAAGTTATCAGACCTTAGAAGGTGTTACTGTGCACAGCGAGTACTTTGCAATATACCCTGATATAGAGGCTGCTGTGGCGGATAATGCCGCCGAGCTTGGCGGCGAGTCGCTTAAATTTGGTAAGCCCATAAGCATTGCCGATGACCTTGCCGGCGGCAACACCAGCGTGCTGCTGCTTATGTGCAACAGTGTTACCTATGACACCGATGTAAAGGGTCTGTGCAGGTTCTACTACGGCGCCCCCGATGTAAAAAACTTGTTTGAGCATATGCAGGAGATTATTAAGTAGCCTGCCTATATTCTTGCCAGAGTTCTAAAGCTACAAAAATATATTTTAAGAGAGGCGGAACCCCTATGAAAAAAACAATTTCCCTGTTGCTGGCAGCAACGCTGTTGTTAAGCGTGCTTGCCCTGCCTGCGCTGGCTGCGAAACCCGGCGATGTGGTGACCATCAGCATCCCGTACATCTGCGAGTTTTTAGGAGTAGTTGGGATAAATTATAGTATTTCGGAAGGGCTTGACTTTGTCAGCGCTTACGGCAGTGAAGAGATGGAAGTATTGCATAGCAATCGTTGGAGCTTCTTAGGTGGACATTTATCTCACGTCAAAAACAGCAGCCTGATACTCAAAGTCAAGGTGAAAGATGATGCTAATCCCATAGAAAAGGTCAATGTGACCCAAGTGGTTGCTATGTGGAAAGACGATGATTACATTGGCACTCCCTCGGAACACAAGATCATTGTGGACGCACCCACCAGAGGCGCGCTGCCTGAAACAGAAATAGACGCTTCCGAAACAGAAGATATCCCGGATATCCCCGATATTCCCTTGCCTACCGTATACCCCAACAACACCATGTGCATAATGGGCCCGCGCCTGCGCGACATCGCCCCCGGCTCCACCGATAAGTGGTATATGGTTACGCCTGTTGATATAAGCCAGGATGGCGAGCAGGTTTTCCCGCTGGTTGCCAGCAACATGTATTGCGTGGGCGCCGCTATAGTTGCCGTTAAAGACGGACAGCTAACTGTAAGCTATCAGACCTTAGATGGCATTACCGTGCACAGCGAGTACCTTGCCATATACCCTGATATAGAGGCTGCTGTGGCGGATAATGCCACCGAGCTTGGCGGCGAGTCGCTTAAATTTGGCAAGCCCATAAGCATTGCCGATGACCTTGCGGGCAACACCAGCGTGCTGTTGCTTATGTGCAATAATGTTACCTATAACACCGATGTAAAGGGTCTGTGCAGGTTCTACTCAAGTGCCCCCAATATAAAAGACTTGTTTGAGCATATGCAGGATATTATTAAGTAGTAGGGCAAACATCTTGTAAATCTAATAAACGCACAAGCGCCATACTCAAAGATAAGAGTATGGCGCTTGGATGTTTAGCACTTAGTAGACTTTATGTTAAATTAGAGGAGTAAACCCGCAAAGGGCGAGGCTTGTAAGAGTTTATGATTTCTGCCTTATGTTTTTTTATGTATACAAGCAGAAACATCCTCATATGAAAGAGTTATGTCAATTCAAAACACGAATAACGGGTGCCGTCCAGCTAGAAAGAGCATCCATATCCGGAGTATAAATGCGTAGAATAAAATGGAAAGTGCCGGAGACGGGCAGCCAGTTTGCGATGTTGCTAGGCTGTTCCTTGGATAAAATGATGTCTAGTGTTCCGTCTTCATTCAAAACAAAGTTAGTCCTATCGTTGACACAGTATCTGTCAATGGGATTGTCAATGAGGAATTTGTCGATGCCGTAAGCTGTGACAGACCAGAAGCCGCCTTCTAAAACGGGAGGTAAGGTTTCAAAATGCATTAAATAGTTTTTTTCATCTGTAAGTATCTTACCCAAATCATCAAAATCTGTATTCATATAAAGCGCCACATCAACCGTGTTTGCGCCAAGTCCACCCAGCGCAATTGCCCAACGATAGTTATACTCTGTACCGAAGTTACCAATTGGTGGGCCGAAATAGCTCCATTGCCCAAGTTTAACCGAAAATTTCATCACCACATTTGTAACCTCTGCTTCCAGGCTTTTAAGCATTTCTTTCCACTGTGCCTCGACATCGCCAGAAAGAATGCTAAGGTCAAAGTCCATGCCGGGACCTACATTTATGCTTGCGAGTTTCTCAATAATTTCCGCATCAGCCGCAGCTGGTGGGTTTGTTTTCATTAATTCATTTGCCTTATCAAAGAAAACCTTTGGCGAAAGTGACAAGACTTTTTGTATAGGAACATAATCATTTTCTTCAGAATAACTGCCTTTTTCAGGAGAATATTCACCGCCGCTTACATAAACTGATAAAGGAATAAGCTTCATATTCTCTTGTATCTTACGGACATTCGGTAAGTCCTCTTCACCGGACAGAACTGTACGCGTTATTGACCATGCAGTAGTAGTAGGCACATTTATGCGGGTTACGCCTTGCGGAAGCACGCCTTCCCAAGTAGAAAGGGTAATAGCGTAGGCGCCTGCCTTATCAAACACGCAAACAGTATTCGTCCACGCATCAAATACCTGTACATTGCAGAACCTATCTGTTTCAGGTAACACATATACCATGGGTTCATCGCTCAAATCATACCATGCTTGAGAATATACTGTGTCAACATTCGGAGAAACGATAGTTTTGAAGTCAGCATCTGCAAGTTTCGTACCATGCATCAACTGATTTATGGGAGCCTTGCCCTTAAGGAGATCTGGTTCTTCCGTATTTATAGATACTGTTTTTGTCGCATCCATAAGTACCAAGGGAAAAGTATATATGTACGCTTCTTTGATGATATTCCATACATCATCTTGGTTAGCGTATGCAGAAATCATAGGCGATGAAAATGCCATAATAACAGCAAGCACAAGTATCAAGCTTTTTTTCATTATTATCATTCTTTCTTTTAAAAATTTATTTACTGATGTTCTAATTTATCATAGAAACAATAACGATAGAGTATCGGACTATTGCGGGTAAAATGCCACCATGCTTCCGGATATATAAACTGTATTGCCATCAGGCAGCAATACTTTGTACCATTCGCCACCCTTTTCTATTGCTACCACTGAGAAACTGGTGCCGGGGTCTGCTCTGCCTACGATAGCGTGCTTAGTGGAAGGTCCCTTACGCAGATTGACCGGACGGTTATGGGACACTACCACAGTACCCACATAGCTGCTGCAAGAATTATAAAGACGAAGCGCCGCCAAAATGGCATCCTCATGGGTGAGAGGGTGGGTTGGGTAAAACTTGTACTCTACATCTAGGCTGAACACGCTCTCGCCAGTACGTGCATCGGTATGGTCCAATACAGAAAGAACCAACTCACCTAGGTCTTTGGTTCGCCAGTCATTAGGATTATATGGAGCGGTTCGTCCGGCGTACTGCTGAGCAAGCCTTATGTCCGTATAGTCGGCGATAAAGGGGTCATTGGTTAGGTTATTTACATGCTTGTCATCGCCAATATCCAGTAGTGTGCCATACATCTCGGCAGCGGCTACGCCACGCAGCACCATATTGTACTGAGCGCCAGCATTAGAAGCCTCATACTCCTCCTTTGTCAGGTACACATGGGTGCGTTGGGCTGCGGGATTCCTTGTTTTAAGACGTATTACATTTGTCAGCAGGTTGTTAAGGTCATCCCAGGTAGCGGCGCCATTGGTTTTCATGCCTGGGGGCACAATGCCCAGCATCTGCGCTTCTTTGATTTCATTTGCACGGCGTTGTTCAGGCGATGGGGTGGCAGTCGGGGCAGCTGTTGGTATGTATGTTGGCATACCAGTAGGTCTAACTGTTGGTATAGGTGTGGGCTTGGGCGTTGGTGGCACAAAGGGCGCTGGTTCTTTGTCTTTTAAGAACTTGCTCATCATGTACCCGTTGTACATGCCATACTGAACATGCAACCACTGGTCACTTTCGAAATCGCCAAACACTATTACGCCGGAACCATACGGGAGAGAAGTTATCGCTCTGGTGTCGGTACTGGGACCTTCGCGCATATTGACTGATTTGCCGTTACCTGACTTGATATACATTATTTTCCTTTCCGCCAGGAATTTTCTCATAACATACCCGTTAAACATGCCGTACTGAATGTGCGCCCATTGTTCGCTCATAAAGTCGCTGTATACCAACACGGTCCTGCCATGCGGTATGGTGGTAAGGATATTAGCGTCAGTATTTGGCTCTTCTCGCATGTTTACAGACTTTTTATTCTCTGTCTGGATAAACATGTTGCCAGCGCCGGGGTCGTATATTAAGGCATATGTTGGTAGCAGACCTAACAGTAATGCCAGCAAAGTGATTAGCGCGACAATCTTTTTCATATAATCCTCCTTCATATGGTATTTTGTTTACCATGTTTTTTTAACAAATAATTTGGCTTAAGCTTGCCTGGAGATCTTTTTTATGCCTCATATGGGGCACAAGCGTTTCAAAGGGATGATACCAGATTATGCCATCAGTTCCTGGTATCACTCGGCGTTGACTAAGGCGAGTTTCATCAATTTTTCATGCGTAACATTGCCAACCATGGAAGCGTTATAGACCAGCTCATTATGCTCGTCATGCCAAATTGCAACGCCTAACTCGCCCTCGTTGTACAATAGGTGACCGGGGAAGAGACCAATCATGATTTCTTCTTCATTTGACCAAGAGTAGTGCATACCGGACAAATCTTCTGCCTGCTCACCCTTGAACACGCGTATGGTACACTCTGTATCTTCTAAAGTGAATTTCACTTGAAATACAACAGGTCCTTCCTGCCCTTTTATGTAGGAATAGCTTATATCCTTTGCCTCTTCTGGCAGCTTGGCGCCAGGAGTGCCTGATACTTTGACAGCTTCCTCGGCGGTGGCATCAAATATAGGGTTGGGAAGACCGATTAGCGCCTGCTCAACATTAAATAGGGCAAGCTCCTTCAATTTTTCCGGTGTTACATGTCCGGTCATAGATATATTGTATACCAATTCGTTTTCTTCATCATACCAGATAGCTACACCTACTTCGTCTTCGTTGTACATAATGCGACCCTTGCAATCGCCTATCATTACTTCTTCATCTTTTAACCAAGGATAGTGCATACCGGATAAATCCTCTGCTTGTGTACCCTTAAACACACGGATAGTACACTCATATTCTTCCCAAGTAAACATAACTTGGAATACGACCGGTCCCTCCTGTCCTTTGATGTATGAGTAGCTGATGTCCGTTGCCCCTTCAGGTAGATTGGCGCCAAATGTATCCGATGCTTTAGCGGCTTCTTCAGCGGTTGCCTCAAAGACGGGATTGGGAAGACCAATGGCAGTGGTCTGTTGAGCAAGTGCGATAGGCAGTGAGAGTGTGGTCATAAGGACCAAAATTGTTAAACAAGCAAGCATTTTTTTCATTGGGGTTCCTCCTTTATTCTTTCTAAGGTTATCGATGGGGTTAGATTCTTCAAAATAATGAGTACATGTGTTTTCTATAAGGATTACCAGTTGTACGTCCATAATTAGCAACATTTCTGGATGGGTGACACTGACATCAGGGATGTACTGATTGGATTGTTCAACCTTATAATAATTGAAAATTCAATTTGTTAGAACACCCGTTTTTAGGTAAAAAAGTCTATATATTTGTTGTATTATTTTTTTATTATGCAGTATTAGGAAAATGAAATAAGCGATTTCTATGCAATACTATGCCTTTCGTTAATATTAGCAGCAGTTTTAGATAAAAAAATTGAAAAGGGCTAAAAAAGCATACTTTCTTAATCTTTAGCAGACAAAATTATTTTTAAGCATGTTTATTGTGACATTTCCCGTATACTTTATTGCATACTAATCAGACGTCTTCAGCAATCATAATAGAAGAATGGTTTTCAGAATAAGTACGGCTAATGAAGGGAATACCGAGAATATCACACTAAAGTATTTGCAGGATATTTCTGTGGTACAGTATCCCTTGTTTTTCTCTTATGATAGTACATATTGTGGTCTGCCCTTACAATAGTGGAATGTATATTTTTATCCATAGATGCGTCATATTCTGCAAACCCTATGGAAATAGAAAAATCATACTCGCATTCGGTATTTATTAATCTTGTATTTTCTCGTATATTTTCGAGTATTTTGCTTATTTTATCTTTGTTAACATTTTTAATTATTACGGTAAATTCATCTCCACCCACACGGTAAACTTTTCCAATTTGATTTAAATATTTACTCAATACCTTATAAGTATTTATTATGGCTTGATCTCCGCAGGCATGACCGAAATTATCGTTTATATACTTAAGTCTATCAGTATCGGCCTGAACAATAGTTATCCCCTTAGGATTGGCAATATTTTCTAAATCTTTTATGTAGCTCGCGCGATTTTCCGCCTTCGTGAGTGCGTCAGTATATGCTATGCTCTCGTAAAATTTCTTTTCATTGCTTATTTTTGCTCTATCTCTATAGTCTTGGATTTGGTTGGAGAGCATAAGGATAATATATACTGTAACACCAATGAGTATGAAGTTAGTAGTTTCTTTTTGACCTCTTACATAATAAATAACTATCTCAACCAATGCGGAAACAAAAAAGATAGTTAAAGCCAAAAATTCTTTTTGAGCTCTTCTGTTTTTGTAAACAATAGTTTCTATTAGAAATACCGCTATATAATGCAAGCAAGTCAGTGTAATAAGCGATAATGTTAGAATCATAGAATCAAAAAGACTGTATATTCTAAAATATTCCAGAAGCAGACTTACAACCATATTTATTATTGCTAATGTTGCTATAATATCTGTTGAAAGTCTTTTTTTCATAGGAATGGTTTCTTTTATATACAGATTAATGGATATAGGGAAAAGCAATTGCATAATTGGGGTAATTCGAGTTACAAAGTATGTATTTGGCGTAATAAATTGCAATAACCCTGATTCACCCAATAACCAGCATCCAATAATTGACACACATGTCCCCAAATAAAGGACTCCTTTGTCTCCTCTTTTGAATGATCCAGCAAAAAAATATATTAAAATTGTGACAAGCCCCACTACAAGAATGAGGAAAGATAAGATATTCCAAATGCCTTTTAAATTGAAAATGTATGTTATTAGTCCTGCTCTATTGCCAATAATAACTTTGGGAGCATGTCCGTGCAAGGAATCTCTATTCGAAAAGAGAGAAATCTCAATTTCCTTTCCTTTATGTTCGGATTTAGTGTCAATGAAAACCCAAAAATTATCAAAATCTTTTCCTAAAAACTTACTCTTATCATAATTGACTTTATATACTGTCTTATTATCAATTTTTACAATTACTGATTGCATATAGGACTTAAAAGCAATAGTTTTTCCGGTTTCTAAATTTTCAGGAACAGTATTTTTGATTTTTAGCGTTTCATTCTTTTTTACATTGATTTGATGCGGCAAATCAATTGTAAAGTTACTCTTGCCATCGTTCCAAACCCATCCCTTTGAAAAAGAGTGAATTTCAGTATCTATAAGAAAAATATCGGGTAAGTCGAATATGGAAGTAAAAGTTAGGAAGGAAAGCATAATAAGAAAAGATAATATCCAATAACTTCTTTCGTTAAATTTAGCCAGAAACAACTTCACTTTTTAAGTGTTCTCCTTAATAAATATCAGATGATACTTAAATCCAATAAATTATACAACATAATAATTGAAATTTCAATTTGTTAGAATACCCGTTTTTTGGCATAGTTTACAATATTATGTGCAAACTCAGAAAGAGCTTTTGGTGGTAAAAGAGGTCCTTTTCTTTTAAATTCTGTTAGTAGTATACTTGTATTCTTCTATCGGGTTTTTATGTGTGATGCATTATAGCATCACAGATTCTTCGTTATTCAGTCGTGAACGCTCAGCAGCCAGTGCTACCAAATGGCTTTCTACAGAGCGGTTGATAGTGGTAATAGATTCGGATACTGGCTCTCCGTTTAATAGCCTTAAGAATTCCTCAATCATTCGTGCATCCCCGCCTTCGTGCCCAGAAAAATCATCCGTTAGCTTACTAATGTCAATCTCAATGGTATCTTTGCCAAAAGGCATTACTGTAATATTCTTATTATGAATATTACCATAAATTTCACCCATGGTTCCCATAATACGCAGTTCACGACCGCCACTTGCTGTAAACCCACACATAGTAAAGTTAATGGTTACTCCTCCTTCAAGAAGCAGGTTGACTACCTGATGGTCTACAACATCGTTGTCGCAGTGATATACACATCTGCCGTAAGGTCCGGTTTTAAGGCTTTTCATAATGTTTTCTTCCGTGGGTTCACTATGTAATACATTAACCGGCCAGCCATTTTCACCTTTATTTACCATATCCCTATAGAATTTTACGGCGTTATATGGGCATGTGTCTGCAACAGGGCATGGCTCCGTGCAGCGTAGAGGAGCGCCAGCCGGAGCGTTTTCTTCCTTGAAAAGCATTAGATTGCCGTATGAGGAAACGCTTTTACAGCTCTTGCCCGTTAACCAAAGCAGTATATCCATATCATGGCAGCACTTTGCTAAAATCATCGGAGAGCTTTCTTCTACATTGCGCCAGTTTCCGCGCACATAGGAATGTGCCTGATGCCAATATCCGACCTTCTCAATAGCCTGAATTGAAACAACATCACCAATAAACTTTTGATTTAGCAGCTCTTTCAATTTCTGGTAGAAAACAGTATAGCGTAGAACATGACAGACAACTACATGAAGGTTTTTTTCTTCTGCTAGCTTTGCGATATCAATGCATTCCTGCTCAGTAGTTGCGATGGGTTTTTCAAGCAGTATATGGTAACCTTTATTAAGGGCAGCCATTGCTTGAGAATAGTGCATCTTATCGCCTGTGCATATGAACATTGCATCCGCTAGCTTTGGTTGTTCCAACATGGCTTCGGCATCAGAAAAACACTGTTCATCTGTGAGACCAAACTGTTTTTTCATAATCTCTAGTCGCTCAGGCCTTATATCAGCTGCAGCTACAATCCGCATCAAATCAGGGAATTTCTCCTGACAATATGCATATGTATTAAGCCCCCTATCCCCACAACCGGCAATAGCAATTGTGATTTTTTTCATAATATTGCTCCTTTTTATTTTTGTATTTTAGGTTTCTATAGAAAATGCTTTGTTCATATAAGACATGCAGTAGTATAATGTATTGCCAATTAGGTATACAGCGATGTAGCCGTGTTCTTCAAAGCATTTTTTGTATGAAGTCTTTTTCCTCTGTGACTATTTTAGCAGTGAGAACCATACACTCATCCAAGTTATCAGGTATGTTAAGTCCCCAATAAGGGTCACCATCAAGCGTTTTAGAAACCCTTAACATATTATCTGAGCTTAAATCGGTGCGACCTATCCAGCTAACTTCTTTAACTGTATTTGCTATATTTTGTAAGGAAATTTCTTTGCCTGAGAAGCGGTGGGGGTCAAGTACATGTACAAACAACTCATAATCTTTATGTGTAAAACGCAGATTTGGCGCTTCATAAACATAGGTGTCTATAGCGTGTGTGCCATAGATAGATTCACCGTTGTTTTTAAGCCATAAGCCTATGGCATCAAGTGTTTTTACGCTTTCTTCGGGTATTGAACCATCTCCCTTAGGACCTATGTTGAGCAGGTAATTGCCGCCGCGCGCGACTATATTAAGAAATTTTTGCAATACATTTTCAGGAGTCAACCAATCGTTATCAAAATGTTTATAAGCCCAAGAGGAATTTAAGGTAGCGGGTATCTCCCAAGGTTTTTTTATGGGGTATGCTGGTATGCGGTTATCCTGCGTGGTCATATAATCCCCAAGGTCGTTGCCTATACGGCCATTAATAAGGCAATTTGGTTGTAGAGAGCGCACAATATCAACAAGCTCCTGGCTTTCTTGATGGGTCATACCCATGGAAGTGTCAAACCATATCATGCCGATATCGCCGTAATTAGATAATATTTCTTTTACTTGTGGGATACATTTTTCATCTAGGTAACGGCGGAAATTAATATTGGAATTATCCTTATATGCTCTGTACCCGTCTTTATGATGCCAATCCTGCGCCTGAGAATAGTAGAGGCAGAACACAATACCATATTTGCGGCAGCTGTCAGCTAACTCCTTAACAAAATCGCGTTTGCATTTGGAATTATCAAAGCTATTGTAAGGGTCTGCATAGGAGCGAAACATAGCATAGCCATCATGGTGCTTGGCGGTAAAACATATGTATTTCATGCCCCACTCAACAGCTTTGCGGCATATTTCATCTGCATTAAAAGGCACGGGATCAAATTGTAATGTTAGCTTTTCATACTCCTTAACTGGTATGTCTAAGCTTAACATAATCCATTCCGAAAGAAAATCTGTTCTTTTGCCATTGTATTCACCGCCTAAAATTGAATAAAGTCCAAAGTGAATGAACAGACCATATTTACCCGATATAAACCAATCGTGCTGCATAAAATTACCTTTCTTAAGATGTTATTATTTGTTTGTTATTATCCTAATCTGCTCAGAATCTATTACAGGGTAATCCGTTTCAGAAGGATATAGTGCGGAACCGTAAAATATAGCACGGTTATTTAAAGTGGATTTATCAGACTGTATTTTGGTGAAATATACATGCATTTCCTTGCAGCCTGTATATTGAGCCACCTTATCTGCGGTAGCAGGTGTGATACCGGCTCCCGGCATGATTACGATGCGCTCACCCGCATATTCTACCATTTCTTTAACGGTATCAAGCCCTAAAAGCACATTTGGAGCAAGACCGCTTGTGAGCACACGCTTAACGCCTATATCTACAAGTTGGTCAATAGCTTTTTTCCAATTAGGCACAACATCAATGGCGCGGTGGAAAGTGACGGGTATATCTCCTGCAAGGCGCACAAATTTCTGTGTGAGTTCAACATCAACAGTACCGTCTTCGTTTAAAAATCCGCATACAAGACCATCAACACCGAACTCAAGAAAGGCTTCCATATCGCGCCTTGCGGTAAGTATTTCTGTCTTGGTATAACAGAAACCGCCTTCACGGGGGCGAATCATAGCGTTAAGCGTAACATCAGAATTTTCGCGCACAGCTTTTACCATACCAAGGGTAGGTGTTAATCCACCCTGAAACAAATTTGAACAAAGTTCTACACGGTCTGCACCGCCTATGGCTGCTTGTATGGCATCTTCCGCTGAACCACAACATACTTCTACAAGATATTTTTTCACTAAACTTCTCCTTTGTTTTAAAGTGGGGGAATGCATTCCTTATTATTGTTATTATACCAGTGTTTATAAAATTTGTCGTTATCAAGTATTGTGAGAGAGTCAATACTTTTAACTAAATGTACATTTTGCGTATTATCCAACCTAGAGTATTAAGGGTAAAAAATTAGATCTCTCAAGCTTCCTGAACACAAACATCTAAACAGGGTGTAAAATTATCATCAAAGGGATATAAAGGTCGCGTGAGGTTTTTAAATGTTAAGCTCTTTAAATCTTGATTTACAGAGCCTGGGGTTAGAAGCATTGTCCAGCCTTTGGCGGCACTACTTAAGTCAGGCTCAAGGTAACCCATTTTGACTATAATAATATCATAATCATTATAAGAACCAAGACCTGCATTCTTAAAACTTGCTTCAGTTGCAAACTGGTATCTGTTTGAAGTTACAACAAGGCTTAATTTGTCCTTTTTTAAAACAAGGCTATCTCCGGCTATATTATCCGAATACTTGTTTATAATCAGCATAGTTGCACTAACGGGACCGCCTAAAGCAGGGCTTATTTTACCACCAAGATGAACATCTACATAGTCATGTATTTGTTTAGACTTAAGCTCTCTAACTGTTTGCTCATCCTTAATTGAAACGAGAGCTATTTTTTTAAGCTTTTCCGCGCCTAAGTTTAGAATTTCTCTCAATACTAGTACTGTGTCGTTATCGCCGCCTGCGCCGGGATTATCACCCGTGTCTGAAAGAAAGTATGGTTTTTTATTTGATTTGAGAGCCTCTTGAAGCCCTTCTTTAAGTGAAGCAACAGGACCCACAAATTTAAAATCGTTCTTATAGCCCCAAAACTTATCTGCAAGCTCTTTAGCGCAGGTAATAGTATCATCTTTATTAAAACCGTACGCGCAAACAGTGCCACGGCTACAAGGCTGGTCTGCCCACGGAAAACCCATCCATATGGAGGCATCCAATATGTTTTTATTTTGTAAAAATCTTGGTATTTGAGCATAAAGGCTTTTGCCCGGTTCTACTTGTGTTGAGGTTTGTTCGCCCGGTAGTAGAATAGGTACAGATACCATTGCCTTTGAGATTTTTTTGCCTGCCTTTCGTCCATCAAGAACAGGTAGCAAATTAGTTAATGTACGCTCACGCGTTTGGGTGGTATCTATATGCGGCGCTGTGCGATGGCAGGTTAATACAGTGCTTAAGTCAAACAATGTTTGGGATACATTGCCATGTAAATCCATGGAGGCGCAAACAGGCACATCGTATCCTATTTTCTCTCTTAAAGCACAAATAAAATCACCTTCTGCATCTAAAGTGCCTTCAACGCTCATAGCACCGTGTATATCAAGAAAAAAACCATCAAGCTTATTTAATTTTAAAGCCAAGTCAAGCTGTTGCATAAAGTCATTTAAAAACTTATCATAAAAACTGCGCTTTACTATGCCGCCTGGCAGAGCCCTTGCGTGCATAATAGGTATAAGATTTACTCTGTCTTTATATTTGTGTATCCATGGATAGCGATTTAAAAGCTCATCGCCTTTTGTAATATGGAAATCCTTTTCGCCCGAACGATAGGGTGTAAATGTAGAGGATTCTATATGTATACCACCCACGAATATATTGTATTTCATGTAATTTCCTTTCTTTTATATATAATGCACGGATATTACTACAATAAAAACAGCACAGTCAAGTTACAGGTATGATTATAAGAGTATGCAATATGAATAATAAAATGATGTGCTATTCCATTCATTTATGCTTATAAATGAAATTATAATAAGTATTCTCGCCGAGAAAACATACTAAAGAATGCTCACAAGAATTACTGACCACAAAGTAACATACTTTGGTATGAGGTTAGGGTTCTCTCGAGCGTTTTAAATTGGCTTTTTGTTTCAGCGCTGAACCCATTTCATAAATAAATGTTTTGTATTGGTATTTTTGAAACCCGTTTCCCCAGATTCCATTGACAGCGTGAATGTTATAAGTTTAAGATTAACTGTAATTCCTATGATATAAGCTTGTAAAGTATAGAAGGAGGAGTAAAAAGTGGGAAGAGTTTATAATTTTGGACCGGGTCCTGCCTGCTTGCCCGAGGAAGTTCTTCGTGAAGCGGCGGATGAAATGCTTAATTTTGATGGCAGTGGCATGAGCGTTATGGAAATGAGCCATCGTTCTCCGGCGTTTTTGGGCATATTGAGTGAGGCTCAGCAGACCCTCAGGGAATTGATGGGCATATCTGAAGAATATGACATATTATTTCTGCAGGGTGGTGCTTCTACTCAGTTTGCCATGGTGCCAATGAACCTGTCAAAAAATGGCAAGGCGGATTATCTGGTTACCGGAAGCTTCGCCAAGAAAGCAATGCAGGAAGGTAAAAAATATCTTGATGTCAGCATTGCGGCTTCCAGTGAGGAAGACAATTTTGCCTATGTACCTGATGTGAAAAACATTGTTTTCCGTGATGGCATAGACTATGTTCATATATGCGAAAACAACACAATATACGGCACAAAGTTTTGGATCTTGCCCGAAACCGGCTCTGTTCCGCTGGTGGCTGATATGTCCTCCTGTATTCTTTCAGAGCCTGTGGATGTCAGCAAGTATGGTCTCATTTATGCGGGCGCTCAAAAGAACATTGGTCCTGCAGGCGTAACCCTTGTAATTATCCGTAAGGATTTAATTCGGGACGAAGTATTGCCTTATACGCCCACCATGCTAAAATACTCAACCCACTCTAAAAATAATTCCATGTATAACACACCTCCCTGTTATGCTATATACATATGCGGCAAGGTATTTAAATGGCTTAAAAAGCAGGGTGGTCTTCCTGCTATGCAGGATGTAAATCAGCGTAAGGCAAAGCTGCTTTACGATGTGCTGGATGAAAGCAAACTGTTTGTCGGTACAGCGCAAAAGGACAGTCGCTCCATTATGAATGTTACATTTGTAACCGGGGATGAGCAGTTAGACGCGACTTTCGTTGCTGGCGCCAAGAAAGAAGGTCTGGTTAATGTTAAAGGTCACCGCTCTGTAGGCGGTATGAGAGCCAGTATTTATAATTCCATGCCTATTGAAGGCGTGCAAAAACTAGCCGCCTATATGCGTGCATTTGAGAAGGAGTATAAAAAATGAAGGAACGCAATGTTGTCTGTTTAAACCCTATTTCTCTCAAAGGTTTAGAGCGCTTAGGCGCTAATTATACCATTGTTCAGGATGCCGGCGATGCCGATTGCTGGTTAGTGCGCTCTGCGGATTTACACGGCAAAACACTGCCTTCCCGCCTGCGGGCGATTGGTCGGGCAGGGGCAGGGGTCAATAATATACCTTTGGATGCCTGTGCGCAGCAGGGTATAGTGGTATTCAATACACCCGGCGCTAATGCAAATGCCGTGGCAGAGCTGGTTATCGCCGGAATGCTTATGGCATCCCGTGATATAGTAGGCGGTATAAACTGGCTGCGTACCTTGGAAGCAACCCCGGACATCGGCGCAAAGGTGGAAAAGGGCAAAAAGAACTTTGCAGGTACCGAGCTGCGTGGTAAGAAGCTTGGCGTTATAGGTCTTGGAGCTATCGGGCATCTGGTGGCAAATGTCGCTGTAAGCCTTGGCATGGAAGTATATGGCTACGACCCCTATATTTCCGTCAACTACGCCTGGCGGCTATCTCGCTCAGTACGCCATGTAGAAAATCTAGATGAAGTGCTTAAGGAGTGTGACTATATCACCATCCATGTACCCCTTATGGATGCCACCCGTATGATGATTGGCGCTCAGCAGGTTGCCATGATGAAAGAAGGAGTCATACTGCTTAACTTTTCTAGGGATTCCCTTGTGGATGAGGAAGCTGTTGGTGTTGCCCTACAAAATGAAAAGATACGCAAGTATGTTACTGAGTTTGCTAATGATAAGAATGTCGCCTTCCCCAACACAATTATCATCCCTCATTTAGGAGCATCTACTGAAGAATCGGAAGAAAACTGTGCTGTTATGGTAGTAGAAGAGGTACAGGACTATCTGAATAACGGCAACATAGCTAATTCTGTCAATTTTCCGACAATCTCCTTAGGTAGTCTCAAGTCGCCCACTAGGGTGGTAGTGCTGCATAACAATGTGCCGGGCATTATTTCTAAAATTACTACGCTGTTCAGTAATTTCAACTTTAATATAGAGCAAATGATTTCAGCTAGCCGCGGCAGTGTTGCCTGCGCCTTGTTTGATGTAGAGCAAACCATGCAGCGGGAGTTTGCTATGCAGCTAAGCAATCAGGATAATATTCTAAAAGTACGCGTCATCCAGAAGGATTGAGCATGGAGCGTTCAAACCACAAACTGCGCTTTGGCGCTACTTACCTGCTTGAAAACCCCACTGTGGATGATGCGGTATCCCTATGCGTACAAGAAGGTCTCCAATTTTTAGAGCTTAACAGCAACTTTCCTCAGTGTCTGCTGGGAAGCATGGGGGCGGACGGATTAAAGCGTCTATCTGAGAAGCATAAAATCTTCTATACTTTACATCTGGATGACCGTTTTGACCCTTTCGATTTTAATCCCCATGTTAGCAAGGCTTACATTCAAACCATGCTGGAAGGGCTTGCTCTTGCCAAAGAGGTGGGCATTCCTATTATCAACATGCACGTTCCAAGAGGTAACATTGTTACTTTGCCATCTGGTAAGCATTATATTTATAAGGAATACCCTAAGGAGTTTGAGCAGAGCGTGCTTAATTTTCGCTCTGTGTGCGAGCAGCACGCAGGGGATAAGGTGCGTATTGCCATAGAGAATACAGATGGCTGGGAAGATTATGAGCTTGAGGCAATTGAAATCCTGCTGCAAAGCCCTGTGTTTGGATTGACGCTTGATGTGGGACACGACCATGCAACTGGCAATAAGGATTTGGCGTTCTTTAAAAAGCATAAGGATAGGTTGCTCCACATGCACCTGCACGATGGCTGGGATAGTATTAATCATCAAGCGCTTGGAAGCGGTGTTATCCCCCTTAAAGAGCGTCTTAGTATGGCGCAAAGTGTAAACGCAACCGTAGTGGTGGAAACCAAGACTAAGGCTGCGCTACATCAGTCGGTAGAATATCTAAAAGATAATGGATATATTTAAAGCTGGGCAAACCCGGCTTTTTCATGCCTTAATAACATACTAAAGTATTATATTTTAGCGCAATAAAGTGTTAAGATTATTGACTAAGGATTAACAGAACATACCAAAGTATACTGTATAAATCATCTTCCTGCAGACTGAAAGCTAGTAAGCATCGCCATGCTCTGTACATCTAGCGCTTTAAGGTTCTTTGTTGGTGCTATGCCTTCAAGGTTAAAGTCTACATCTTTGCGTACTGAACGCTGGTGCAGTATATCCGCCGCTGCCTGCTGGTATTCTTTTCCGGCGATAAAGTCTAGGAATAGCTTAGCGTTTTCTTCATTCTGAGTGCCTTCAAGTATGCCGGCATATGAGGCTCCCATAGCAACGCCTTCTGAAGTGTATACTACATCAACCTTGGCTCCGGAAAGTTTACGCTCTATAACCTTCTCCTCGTTAACTATACCCGCTGCATATTGTCCTGTGGTTACCGCATTTAGCACGAATGAAGGGGCTGATGCTGTAGCTATATCTATGGTTCTTGCGAAATTGGTTATAAACGCTGTCTGTTCAGTTACAGGAGAGCTTTTAGCAGGATCCATGTACGCTACCTTGCCGGATAGCTTTTCGTCCTTTAGGGATTGCCAGCTTGTTACATCTACGCTAAGTCTATTAGCTAACTCTGTATTTACAATCAAAGCGCTTACATGCAGCTGTATAGGAGTAAAGACAGCGCTTACAGCGTACTTATCATGGAAATTCATTGCATTTGCTGTTGTATATTCGGTAAACAGCTCCTGAGCAGTCTGGAAAGATTCAAGATTGCCGCCAAGTACTAGCCCGCCTGATGCGCCTGCTTCATTTTGTATACGGGCAAATACGTCATTGCTGTCAGCGGAAAAAACATCCACAGCTATATTGGGGTACTTCTCATTGAACATGCTTACCATAAGTTCTAATTGATTTGTAGGTAGTGAGGAATATAGCATAAGGCTATTGGATTTTAAAGCCATAGTGGGTACTAAGGCGGTGAGCAACATGCTTACTAGTAGTATTATTGTGATAAAGTGTTTTTTCATGATTTTTTCTCCTTGTTTTATTGCCTGCCTTGCAAGCTCAAATACATGATAGAAAGTATCGTTAAACTTTGTAAGTATTTAGCGCGTTTCCTTACAAACTCCTTACATATTTTTGTGAAACCGTTGATAATACTTGCTTTTTTCTTATAGAGTTTTTGAGGGGTTTCTTACTTGTAATCGTAATTCGGCAATATGTGTGTTGTCACAGTACGTTATATCCAAATTGCTACCTTTTTGTTGCAATAATCATGTATCTGTTTTAGTGCATATTTGCGGAGTGTACTTTTTGACGCTGTTGTTTAACTCTTTAACTTTGTTGAGAGTATAGTGTGTTGATACATGTTTAAAACACATTTGATGTATTATGTCTAATGAAATTCTGAAAGAAATTCCTGCAAATTGTGTCTGGAAACGTTGAAGTGGTATTCTAAAGTTATGGATGTCAAATAAGGATTAATTATATTATTTAAATATATGTAAACGTCGATAGTTCTAGAATATATAAAGACTTTGAGCGTTTTTTACGGGAGAAAAAGTAACCTTTCTGAATAGATATTAATATTAAGAAAACGTAATATTTTTAATTTAACTACAAGTTTTCCTTGTAATTTCAAGGCTTTTTTTATTACTTAAAATTAATTTTTATCAAAAAGATTTTTTTAATCAAATTAATTGCATTTTAAACATTTTCAAAAAAAGCCATATGAAACATTTCTACTGTACATGTGGATAATCGGGTCAAAATTCAGTCTGATATACAGAAAAAATTCTGTTGAAATCAACAAACCATGCATAAATATACATATAAAATTTATCAAAAATAAGCTTGATTATTAGCGTTTTGTGTGGTAGAATACAGTCAATCCTCAGATTGAATGCTAATCAGAGTGATGAATAAAGCGACACGGATGATGAATATTTATCCAAAACAACAGATAAACGATGTATATTATTTAAGAATCTGGACTAGGAGGTCAGTAGTTATGAAGAAAGGTCTATCAAATCGAAAGAATCGCATTATGCAGGTCATAGCAATGATTTTGGCTTTGACCATGTTCTCTATGTTTGTATTGAATGCAGTGGCAGAATCGGGTGTTGAATTTCCCGCAGTGGAAGAACCTGCAGCGGCGGAAGAAGTTATAGAAGAAACACCGGCTGAGGAAACTGTAGGGGAAGAACCCGCAACGGAAGAAGTTGTAGAGGAAGCTCCTGAAGCGGCGGCTCCCGTAGTGGAAGAAGTTATAGAAGAAACTCCGGCTGAGGAAACTGTAGAGGAAGAACCCGCAACGGAAGAAGTTGTAGAAGAAGTTTCTGCGGAAGAACCCGTAGTAGAAACTCCTGCAGTAAATAATGAAGAACCCTTGGCAGATGAGTCTGAAAATGATAATATAACCCTTGCAGGTGATATTGCGCCTCGTGGCGTTGATATTTACCTTTATGCCAATCCTGATGTGAATGCTAAAAAATTAAGGCAGCTTAGCCCAAATGATGATGTTATTGTTTTACAGCATGTTGGCAGATGGGTTGAGGTAAATTATCAAGGGCTTGTTGGCTATATACCAACATTCAAAGTTGATGCTGAGGTTAAGGCTTCTGAAACTGTGAATACTGCTGATGTTAAAGAAGAGGGCGAAGTACTTGCTGATGAAGAAGTCGTTGTAGAAGATTCTGAAGTTGAAGTAGAAGAGGAAGCTCTTGAAGCCGAAGAATCCGCAGCGGAAGGTTCCGATGTTGCAGAAGAAGGCGAAGCTCCTGCTGATGAAGAAGCTGTAGAAGAAGCTCCTGTAGCCGAAGAACCTGCAGCAGAAGATACCGAAGTATCCGACGTCGAAGAAGGCGAAGTACTGGTTGATGAGGAAGCCGCGGTAGAAGATTCTGAAGTTGAAGCAGAAGTGCTGGAAGACGAGGAAGCCGTAGTAGAAGATTCTGAAGTTGAAGCAGAAGAGGCAGAAGCTCTTGCGGACGAAGAAGGCGAAGTAGCCGAAGCGCCTGCTGATGGGGAACCCGCAGCAGAAGAAGCCAATGCAGAAGAGTCTACCCAGTCGGAAACCCCTGCTGAAGAAAACCCTGAAGAACTTTCTACTCAAGAAGAGGAAATCGATATTCAGGAAATCTTAGACCGTTATTTTGCAGACAGAAGCATACACATCACCTATCATTTAAATGGTAAGGAAGGAATCACTTTTGGAGACGATATCTACTTTACTGCTATTTTAAGTGGATACGAGAGCCCTGAATATTCTCTTGATTATTATATCAATTGGCAGTACAATGTTGGCGGCTCAGATTGGTCTGATATTCCCGGTGCAGTTTCAGAAAATTATGTGCTTACTATTGACCAGAACAATCAAAATTGGAATGTCCGTGCGCTGGTCACTATTACAGGCGTTAGCGTTGTCGAACCTTAAACAAGTGCGGCTTAACGCCGCACTTTTGTATAAATACTGGGCATAGCCCACAAAATTCCGAGGGAGGAGTTAAATATATGTATAATCATTTAAGAAAGAAAATAGCGCTTGTAATGGCGTTGCTTATGTTTTTCAGCAATGTTCCTTTTGTTGCGTTAGCAGGATCTTTTACTGGTTTAACGCAGGATGTTAGCAAAAATGAAGGATCAGTATCTAAAATTTTGGCTGCCAATCCGGTTGAAGACACACATACTTATACCTTTATGGTTGATGGTGAACAATTGGGAGACAAACAAATAGTTAAAAATGGACAACATTTAGTTGAACCTCAAGCACCGGAAAAGCCTAACTATAAATTTAAAGGTTGGTATGTGGGAGATGAAAAAGTTAAGTTTGGAGAATCAAACCCCATAGCAGTAACTTCCACTGAAGAGTTTACTGCCAATGCCCGATTCGAAGAAGTTTACTATGTCTTCTTCATGGATGGTACAGGTTCTGATCCCCGCGTGTTCACAACAAAGGATGGTACTGCGGGTGATTCTGTTAGCACTGATGTAACGCTTCCTATCGGATCTACGCAGGCTGTAACAGGGTGGTATAAGGATAAAGATTTAACAGATGGTCCTGTTAGCGATCCTTATATTATTGGAACCTCTAATCAAACCTTATGGCCCAAAATAGAAGAGGGTCACTATCTGTATTTTGTTTCTGGTGAAAATGGAACCTATATTGAACCTCAGTTCGTTTTACCGACTGGCACTACGACAAAACCGGATCCTAATCCAACAAGACCTGGCTATACCTTCAGCCATTGGTCTACAACTCAAGGGGGTCCAGCCTATAGCTTTGGCCAACCGATTACTGCTGACGTGACGCTTTATGCAGTTTGGACACCTAAAACCGATACCTCCTACACGGTTGTATTCTGGAAGCAGTCGGTAAATGACAGCCAGAATGCTGATGATGACGCTAAGACCTACGACTATGCGGAATCTGTAGTTAGGACAGCTGAAACCGGAGCAACCGTTTCGCCCACAACGCCAGATAGAAACAAAAATTATAACGGTTTCAAATATAATAGTGCAAAATCTATCTCTGTTACAGTTAAAGGCGATGGAACAACCATCCTAAATGTCTACTATGATAGAAACAAGTTGACTATTGATTTTCATAGGAATGGAGAATACGGTGCCGAAGACGGGGAATATACCGGTCTATATGGGCAGACTCTTGCACAGAATGGTTACACATGGCCAAGTAGTCATAGATGGACTCGTTATGATTGGGGCGGAACCACTTTAACCTTCCTTGATGCGTTTATTTTTGATGGTTTGTGGGGAAATGGTATCTCCATAGACTTATATGCTCAATCTCATTCAGGTACTAGAGATATAGTTCACTATAAAGAAGCTTTAGATGGTACTTGGGTTGAAGCAATTAGTCTAAAAGGTAGCGGGACATTTACTTTTACAAATAAGTATACTGGTTTTACAGTGAGTCAGTATAGAACAAAACGTTCCAACGGTACCTGGACAGATTGGCAGTCAGCAACAGGAAGTGCAAGTGTGAATTATGGAATGGAAATTAGACATGCACGAAATAGCTATGATTTGGCCTTCTACAATTATAATACTACTGTGAGAAAAGAAACTTTAAAATTTGAAGCATCTCTAACAGAATTTGCTTCATATCAGCCACCCAGACCTGCCGGCTTACCGGAAGAATATATCTTCCAAGGCTGGTATAAGGATGAAGCATATTCTGAGTCTTTCAACTTTGCCACGGAAACAATGCCCTCAAACGATCTTATGATTTACGCCGAATGGGCGCCGCCAGAGGTAACAGCGACAATTCATCTTGCTTTAGCAGGCGGTGGGACTGTAACAAAGACATTAACCTATAATCAGTCCATTGACCCTGCTACTATGCCGACGGTCAAGGATCACAACGGTAATGTTTTATCCCAAGGTGACGATAGCAATATTGTCACAGTTCCGGAAAATCATAAGTGGATTGGATGGACAACAAAGGTTGGTGCTAGCTACATCTCCTATAACTTCAGTACCTTGGTACTCTCAGATATTGAGTTGTATCCGTACTATGTGAACAATGCACCGTTTACTGTTACTTATAATGCTGGTGGGGGTACCGGCACTCCTCCAGAAGATAGTAATCAGTATGCCGTAGGCGCTTATGCTGATGTGAAGTCTGCCTTAGGTCTTACGGCACCTACTGACAAGGTATTCCTTGGTTGGGAAAATGGTGGAACTATTTATCAGCCCGGTGATAAAATTCAAATAACCGGAAATATGACACTTACCGCACAGTGGGGTACAGTTAAAGATAAAACACAAGTTACCTATAAACCCGGCATTGGAGCAATCGGTTCCGACCACGTTGTGGATGAAATGTTAATAAATCAAAGTTTCACACTAAAGAACGTGGGAGAGTGTGGATTTACAGCTAAACCCAATTATGAGTTTAAAGGCTGGCTTAATGCTACAGATAATAAGGTTTATCAACCCGGTGTTCAGTTGCAAGTAGATGATGAGAACCAAGGTACACAAAACATTTTAACAGCTCAATGGGCTCCAATACTTACGGTAACTTCTGGTGACAAGTCTTGGTCGTATGATGGCAATAGCCACACCTATAAACAGTACACCTTGGTTTATGGTGACCAAACAATCATCGGAGATGAGGGGCAGACCTCCTTTACAATGAATGACGATAAAACTGTTACAATTACGCCTACAGGTAAAGGCGCAAGCGGTGTTAAAACAGTCAGCGACAACTCTGATAACAATAATACATTTACAGTTTCGACTACTGCTGAACAGGGAACGCATGTGTTTGGAACGCTTAGCATCACAGCAGTAACCGACAAGGTAACAGTCACGATCACCGAGAACAGCGGAACCGAGCTTTACGATGGCAGTGAGAAGACAGTGACAGGATACACTGTGACTTCTATCAGCAACCCGCTTTACACAGTTGATGACTTTACATTCAGCGGAACAGCAAGTGTAAGCGGAACGAATGCCGGCACATATGATATGGAACTGGAGCCTGGAGACTTCACGAACAATAGTGCAAACTTCACGAATGTAACATTTGTGATAGTCGATGGAACGCTGACGATTAATCCTAAGGCTGTGACGATAAGTACCGGTGGTGGCGAGAAGGAATACGATGGAAGTGCGTTAACGAATGCAACAGTAGGTATAGAAGGCCTAGTAGATGGTGAGAGCGTAACGCTAACAGCAACCGGAAGCCAGACTGAGGTAGGTATCAGCGACAACACCTATGATATAGAATGGGACAACGCTAAAGAAAGTAACTATACAGTAACAGATAATCTAGGCGAGCTGAAGGTAACTACGAGCGCCGCAGAAGTAATCCTAACAGCGCCCTCAGATAGTAAGATCTATGACGGCACAGCGTTAACGAAGACGACTGGAGTAACCTGGACTGGTTTACCCGCCGACTTTACAGTAGAAGCGACAGCCAGTGGCAGCCAGACAGACGCCGGAAGCAGCGCTAACGTAGTAAATGACGGTTATGTAATTAAGGATGCTGGTGGTAATAATAAGACTGCGAATTTCACGGATATAACGAAGGTTCCCGGAACGTTGAAAGTTACACCCAAGCCCGTAACTATCAGTACCGGCGGTGGCGAAAAGGAATACGACGGAATTGCGTTAACGAATGCAATTGTAGGTATAGAAGGTCTAGTAGATGGCGAGAGCGTAACGCTAGCAGCTAGTGGAAGCCAGACTGAGGTAGGCAGCAGTGCTAATACATACAGCATAACTTGGGACAATGCTAAGGCTGCTAACTATA
>JAAYRU010000042.1 GCA_012518615.1 Christensenellaceae bacterium
GTCATAGGACCGGGTTTGAAGAGTTCTTTCTTTTTGTTCGCCATAACATGGACCTCCTATAATTTATTATTCTATCATAGAAGGCCGTGGGTTTCTCACTTATTTACAGACTTTTTTTCACAGGCTCCAAAATCTATGTTCTGTTTGTTATAAGGAAAAACTGTCGGTTATATGCCTAATACTTCATCATTCATAATATCTATTGCTTCTTGTTCTTGTTTGTAGGCTTCATATCTTAGGTTATTAGCAATTAAAATCATATCATTGATTTCTTGAATCTTTTTATCGTTGTGAATTATAGGGATTTTAACATTGCCTAGACTTTTATTGTCGATCATGTTTACAACTGAGCCATAGGTTTCTTTTTGAATAAGTGTTTTTCCATATTCAGTATTTAAAAAACAGTACAAATAACCATGATTACAACTAGGAACAACTTTGAGGACGTTTTGACTAACTGCATATCCAGACATATGTTCAGGTATTATTACAACTTTACCGATAGTTCCTCGGTCTGTTACTAAAATCCAATTTTTTTCTACACGTAGCTCTTTTTCATATCTACTTTTATGTGTAAGTTTAGATAAATATTTATCTGTTACAGGATTTAATTGTGTTATTTCTTTTCCACCAATAAAAGGATAGCCATGTCCTTTTTGGACATAATTTCTTTTGAAAATCCCTGCTAAAATAATGTCTTTAGTCAATTTTTTATTGTCCAATCTTATTAGTGTTGAGTTTTTTTTCAAATATTTTTCTATAACATCAACAATCGGAACATGATAGCTTGCTTCTAGGCGTCCATTTAATTCGCTCAATTTAATATTGAAGGTATTTATCTCTTTGCTATAAGAAAAAGCCTCATTGTATAATTCTTCCATAGTCGGTAGCTCTAATTCATCTATTAAGAGTTCTGTTGCTTTGTCAATCAAGCGATTAGATTCATCTCGGTTTTGGTAAGATTTTACTATTAGGTCATGTATCTTTTGTTTTAATATTTTTGGCGGAGTAGGCATGATAACTTCGTTTATATGGTTTGCTTCTATATGGTCAACAACAGAGCCATATGTATTAGATACTAAAATCGATCTGCCAAAATCTGTTTTAAGAAAAGTATAGAAAAATCCATTATCTATATCTTCTTTGAATCTAAGTCTTAATAAATCATGTGAGAAAATTTTGTTATCAAGAGTATCACTTACATAACTTACATTTCCTATTGTGCCACTACACGTAATTAAAATTTGACCTTTGTGTACTCTAAGAGCCTCAATATTTGTTTTGGTTAGTCTGGAAATATACCCATCATTAGTAGGATATACATCGAGCATAGATGTTGGTTGATATATTGGATATTCTGATTTTTTAACCCAAATTATCTTAAAACGAGGTCTAGTGTAACACTCAATAAGATCATTGTTTATATTTATTGATTTATAGCCATATATAGAACTTTTCACCACATCTCTTGCATGTTTTGCTTCAATGTCAAAAACCGAAGCTTCAAGTCTTTTGCCCTTATTTATAACATCTTTCAATGATACAGTAGACCAATTTATATCATCTTTTGGGACATCGACGACTTCAATTTTTGCATTATCTAAATATTCTGCTGCTGAATTTACCATACTATCCCCTCATTTGTTTTCCAATTTCGGAATATACTTGGTACTAATAGAGTTTGGTCATCAACAACTTTTTCACGACTTTCAATTTGTGCTGTTTTTTCACCTGAAGAAATTTCATCAATCTTAATAACAGTTTGTTTTTCTGGTACCATGATTTCATTTCCGTCTTTATCTCTCTTAAAAAGGGTGTTTCCCCTCTTATCGTGCCCGATTTTATCGACTATTGCCATGAATATGTTGTAGTCTGCCATTTGACCGGTACTTTCTTCTTTGATTATTTCAGCAGGTGTCTTCTTTTGTAAAAACAAGACAGAGGTTTGTGTGCCATTTCTGGGCTGGAAAGTATCTTCGTGCAAATCTATACTTGCAATAATTTTTGTGTTCTTAATTAGCCATTCCCTAATATATCCTGTTCCCGGTGAACCTAATAAGGCATCAGGAAGTACAATACCCATTCTTCCTCCGGGTTTTAAGAACTGGTAACAACGTTCTATAAAGAGTATCTCAGGTGGTACTGAAGATTGATATCTATCAGTCATAGTCCATCTGCCGGTCTTTTTATCTTCTGTCCATATTCTAGCCAAATCAAATTGAGATAAAATAGAGTGATCTTTAATTGGAATTTTACTGCCAAAAGGTGGATTGGTAACAATTACATCAAACAGTGCTATATCGTCTTTGTTTTTTATAGACTTCTTTTCAATTTGCAATGCATTAGATAATCTTGTTTTAAAATCATCAGTCCATTCATGGGGCGGCAGAAGAGAATTTGTCTGTAAAATATTTCCGCTACCGTCATTATTCATAACCATGTTCATTTTAGTTGCTTTTACAAGGTCTGGGTTAATATCAAACCCATAGTAATTATTCTTTGCCATGTCAGCAATCTTGTCTTGGAATATTCTTTTTTCATAATCATTCCAGTTATTTTTTTCTTTGCCAGTATCTTTTGTGAAATCAATTTCTAATTGCTTCATGGCGTGTGCCATTGCAGTAACCAAAAATCCGCCTGTCCCTGATAAGAGGTCGAAAATAAAACGCCTTTTTTGTACATTTTCACACTTGCAAAACCGCTTGAAATCAACCTTTTCAGTTGTAGCATTTGTTTGACATCAGGGGTATCGGCAATCTCCGGTACAACAAACCGGGATTTGTTACTGTACTTGATTAATCTCATTTTGAAGATTTTTCAGGAATCTTCCGGCGTGAGCACCGTCCATCTGTGTGTGATGGAACTGGAACGAAATCGGCAAGTAGTATCTGAAAAGCTTCTTCCTATATTTTCCCCATATGATAAAAGGGTTGTTGAAGATTCCACTATTCATACCAACAGCGCCATCAATTTCAGTGTCAATGATTGCCGATGTTCCGATGACCATACTTTCCGCAGACAGGTCCCTGTCAGCACAGTTTTCTGCAACCAAAACGGTGTATTTCAAATACTCTTCGTTGAATTTTTCCAGCAAATCAGATTGACTTATATCACAGGAATTGACCTCACCGGTTTTGTTCTTTACAATTGTATTTACTGCAAGGGTATCATATTGAATTAGTTTATCTCCCACAGGAAGGATGTAAAATTCTTTGACAGATGCCGCAGCCTTTCCAATACAAAAATCAAGAAGCATGTTAAACTTCAAGCGTTTTTTTCTGCTTGTTTTTATCAGATTGGTCACATCCAGCGTTTTGAAAAAAGTCACCATCGGATTCGGTGCTTTCATCCACAATTCATATGCCGCAGCTCTTGACGTATCCTGCGGTTTTATTTCTTTGGCCATATCTTACTCCATCAAATTCTAATTTATCAGTACATCTTAATAAAAAATCAACGAATTATCTTCCAAAAACCGGACTTGTTATTACCGATTCTTTCAATATATTTTTTTTCAACAAGGGATGCCACAGTTCGTGAAACTGTTCTTCGTGAAATTCCAATCTCTGATGCCAACTGATTGTATGTATATTTCGGATTTTTGATTAACTCCAGGATTAGCTTTTTCTCAGTATCAGATAAATCCTCGTTCAAACGAATACCCTTATCATCGGTGCCATGATCGGTGCCAATCTGTGGCACCGATGCCAAAACAGCCTGATTAAAAGGCAGCGTGACATTAATATAGTTCTGGTGTATATCAAAAGCTTCCCTACCGTATTTTTCAACAATCATCGGTATCCCATGCCCTGTGTGTTCAACAATTCCAAGGTTTAAGAACACCCTCATCAACACAGCGTTTCGCGGGCGACTCACTCCGTTATAGAATTCTTCTTCAGTCATTCCATGCGGAATTCCGCCGTGCGATGTAAAAACCACGCGATCCGAATAAAAGGATACCTGCGGTTCCGTGATTGTCCAATCGTTATGAACGAACATATTTACGAGTGCCTCGTTAGCACAGTCTATATCATAAAGATATTCATCTATTCTCGGACGAACTGTAGTATCCGTTTTACATATATTTTCAGCAATCAGCCTATCTTTCATCTTTTGGTACCCAAGCAATAAACTCTGTCCGCCATAATCGCTTCTATGGGAAATCGAAGCCTTATTTATTCCGGCGAACTTTACAAATATTAACGGCACCATGTTTTGGTCTGCCAAAATTTCTGCCAGCAGATTATATGTACCATCGTTTCTTCTAAGATTAAATGACGCCTCAAATGAATTTTCATTGATATGAAACCCCCGACTCGTAAGCAAGATTTTCATCATATTAAACGAAAGGGGCACATATTTTGATGGTGCTAACAACATATAATCCTCATTTATAAATTGAGATTTATAGCGGAATTGAATTTCCTCCGGCGACATTTCCTTGCATGTCGTGCCTATCCGTACAAGACAGCCTTTTGAAGAAAATCCGTATTTTTTGATACAATAGAGCGGTTTAATTCCCTTTTTTACATTAACAGCTATAATTGACCGGTTTTCTTCATGTATAATCTCGCTAATCACTTCTCCTCGTGGACTCGGTTCAATTTGGTCAGTTATACAATCGGAAATATTTTTTAATGTGTTATCTATATTATCAACACCGATTACAGTTCCGTCGTTTTGAATTCCGATGTATATAATGCCTCCCTCGGCGTTTAAAAAAGAAACAAGTTCTCGTACGAATGTATCTGTATACTTGGCTTTCAATTCAACGGTTTCCGACTCAATATATTGATTCATTTTCTGCACCTCCTCAGATATGATTATATTCTATCGGTGCCAAATAATCATTATCAGTGCCAAAATCGGTGTCTTTAATCCTGAAATAACTCTAAGCAACAAACCAATTTTCAAATTTCATACTTTGTGGAAGTTCTGAACCCCTTTTGCTTACTGTATTTTGCCCCTTTAGCATTATTATGACATGCTCCCCACATGACGAGTCTAGTACTTTTTCATCAATAGTGGGGTTAATCATCTCAACAACCATGTTCATAACATTTCTAGGTGTAAAAAACTCTCCACGGTCGCCCCGTAGATTAGCTCCTACTATTTCTTCATATGCTTTGCCTTTAATATCAATCCTTATGTTTAAAAGACTGTACTTTTACAGCTCACTTACAATATATGCAAGAGTTCTAGCGTGAAGTTTTATTGAATCATTCGGGTCGAATATTTTTGCGTTTTTCTTATCCTTTTTTACTCGTTCGAATATCCTATCAATCCTATTTTTTACGGTTAGTTGTCCGTCTGAATTAGATCTTTCTTCACTCGTTGCATAAAACTCTAGGGGTTTAGGTATGTTTCTTTCATCTTCAATATTACAGAATATTACTTTTAGCAACTCAAAAAAAGCTGGTTGCTTTTGTAAACCCTCATTCACATATATGTGATTGTGACAAGTTCTGAAGGTAAATAGTAAATTGTCATCGGTTGCATTTTTAAGTGTAGTACGCTTTGGTCTATTAATGTCATCTAAATTTCCATCAGCAGATGGAATATCGTTATAGTCCATTAATTGAATAATGCCGTTTTCGTCAACATATTTTCTAAACACAAACTTTTCTTTACTGTTTGTCCACATACCCCATTCAGCATTAGGGCAAGCCGACATATATGACTTCAATTGAGAAATACCGTCTTTAGCGTTGCTTGCTTCAACGTTCTCGCTTTTACATTCAATTATTATTTTTATGTTTTCCTGCGTTTTTTCTACTTTTGTGTCGGAGAATATCACTAAATCGGCACGCTTTTTAGACGAACCTAATTGAATTGTATATTCAACGCTTATTTGTCCTCTATCATATTTGTGCTCATTAACAAGGCGTCTTTCTATGGTCTGTCGAACATATTCTTCGGGGGTATCATTCCTAAATTTACCATCAATATAGTCGCTTATTTTGCCTTCGGGTACAATGATAGTTTTAATCTCCACTTAAATTGCCTCCGTTGTATACGCTCAGTAGCATTAAATATATTATTAATATTGTTTAGCACAGGGAAAAGTGGCGCTATAACTATAAAGCATACAAGCCGTGTTATGCGGCTCGTATGTTTAATACATCAATATAGATAAAGCTTATTAAAACAAAATTATTATATGTTTGCCTTTACTCCCCCTCATCATCCAATATGGGTATAAGGTCATCATCTGCATATTCCGCATCAGGGTCGGGGGTTGCAGTGGGTGATGGTACAAATGGAGTTATGGGCTGCGGGGCAGCAGGCGCCAGTGTGGGTATTGCGCCTGGCTGCTGGGGTTGAATAGGCTGTTGGGGCTGCGTGGGTGGTTGTACACCTGCGGGCGGTACGGGTTGCGCGGGCGCAGGCGCGGGTGCTGTGGCTTCTTCTATAAACTTCTTCATCATGTAGCCGCGTTTGCCTAGGACTTCAATTTCATACCATGTTTCGCCTTTAGTTAGTATAATCAGCGGGGTTTCTGTTTTATATTCGTCTATTACATTGCTGCCTGTCTTATCGCTCCAGCGTACGCGTATTTTACGTACCTTGCCCGGGTGGTCTGGGTGCACTATCTTGCCAGTGCCAAGCGATTCACGGGGGCCTTTAAGCTCAAGATGGCTTGAAAGCAGGTAGCCTTCCTTGCCGTCTACAGCAACGCGCGTAAAGTTTTTTTCGGAGGCTTCGAGTACAGCTGTAACAGTGCCGTTTTTTACTTTTGCAATAGCCTTTGACTTTGTGTTGGGCTTTTCCCTGAGTGTAAGCCTGCCGTTTTTAGCGTTTACTATGGCAAAGCTCTCCTGCTCCGGAACATCTGAAAAGCGCAGAAAACGGCTTGCGACATAGCCCTGAGCAAGACCCGCGTCTATCTTGCACCAGCTAAGACCCATTTGCAACACCTTTACATCAGTATCCGCCATAAGACCTGCTACAAAAGCAGCATCGGCACGGGGCTCATTTAGCACGGTAGCATCGCTTACAAGCTTTGCGGATACGAAGGCTGTTACCTCCTTCTTTTCCTCGGCTTTTTTATCTGTTTTTTCCGTTGCGAATATAGTAGGGATAATCGATATAAGGAGCATTATAACAAGCAGAAAGCTAAAACTCCTCAAGGACTGTTTACTCATATTGTCCTCCTTTTCTATCTCAGTTAATAACTTCGTAATAAATATACCACGCAGCTTTATAAGTGTCAAGCTTAATTTGCGTTTGCCATTGCCTGCGTTACCATTCCCATGCCCTGTGCCAGTTGTTCGCCTGACGCATTTGTTGCAAGCAGGTTTGTAAGGCTGTTGATTGAGCTTAGAAGCGCCGCTGCCTGCTCGCTTTCAGGTGGTATTGTAGCCAGCAGGCTGCTTGCCTGATTTAGCAGTATCTCAGCATCGTTCCTTAGCATATTAAGTGTGGGGTCATATATTTCGCCCGCATCCTGCGCGGTAGCGTGTATTGGGCAGGTATGCGCGCTTAGCATTGCCGTATCCCGAATAGAATCCCCTGAAAACACAAGCGTTGAATATGTACCCAGATAGTCTACCAATGTTTTTTCGTATTGAGTGCCTATAAACTGCTGCAAAGGGTGTCCCTTAGGCAGTATTATTATGGATTTTTGCGTTAGGTTTGCAGGGGGGCAGAACTCTCCCACAAGCATATTTGAAGAGCTGCAAAGCGTTGCGTTATGGTGCATTTGGCAATAGGTGGTAGGCACATTTGCGCGGCTTACCCAATCTGTAACAGTGCCGTAGCCCATAGCGCAATTTTTGCAAGCGTCGGTTGCAAGCTGACCTGATACCGCGCAAGTTGTAACCTTTACAAGCCCGTAGTTTTCCGCGCTGCCTTCGAGTATATCCCTATTATTTAGAGATTTTTGGGTATGTATCTGCTGCATTAAGCTTTTCCATAACTTAGCCGCGCTGTTGCCGCCCGTGGTTTTAGACGATAGCGCCTTGTAGTTGTCATGCCCTATCCATACGGAGCCTGCGTACCAGCCTGTAAGCCCTGTAAAGCAAACGCCCTTTTGTTCGCTGTTGGTACCGGTTTTACCTGCCACAGTCTGCCCCTTTATTTGGGCAGATCTGCCCGTACCCTTTGAAACTGCCTGTTTTAATATATCTATGGTTATATATGCCGTCTGCGGGCTGAACACCTGCCGCCTTTCTTGGTCGGCATGGGCGTCGTATAGCACATTGTCATTCCTATCGAGTATTCCTATGAAAGATATAGGGCGCTGATATATTCCGCCGTTTCCAAGCACGCCGAAGGCTACGCTCATTTCTAGCGGTGTAAGCCCGCTTGAGCCAAGCGCCACTCCAAATGGGGTTTTATTTATATGTTTTTCATCTACGCCAAGGCGAAGCAAAAAGTCCGCAGACCTATCCACACCTACATATTGCATGAGCGCTTGGGCTGTGGATGTATTGTTGCTCTTAACAAGCGCCGTACGCAGGGTTTCGGGGCCTGTATAGCCGCTGCCGCCGTAGTTGCGCGGCCAGCTATCCTTGCCGCTTGCGCCTATCCAGCCGGATATAGGTAGCGGCATATTGTATACTATGGAACCCGCGCCCGCTCCTAATTCAAAAGCGGGGGCGTAAACGGAAATAGGCTTTATAGCGGAGCCCACGGGCATATTCATATTTACTGCCCTGTTTAATGTGAGCTTTACCGTAGGCGGTGTTCTTGAGCCTACTATAGCCTTAATTTCTCCCGTACGGTAGTCTATAACAGTTGCCGCAGCTTGCGGCTGTATAATTTCTTCAAATGTGCCGTCTTTATTATGCGCGCGGTATATATTATGCTGAGGGTCGCGCAATTTTGGATAATCCTTATAGTTATATAGAGTGTCCTCAACTGTCTTTTGTATTTCTGTGTCTAGCGCCAAATACACCTTGTAGCCGCCGCTTCTAAGCTCCTTTTCCATAAGGCTTCTGTTAGCTTTGGTGTTTTCAAGCCCCCGCATTCTAAGGAATGTCTGTATTACATCCTGCACGGCGTATTCCACATAGTGGGGGTAGGGGTATAAATCCTTGCTCTCAGGGGAATGTTCAAGCACATGCGCGCTACTTTTATTTAGCGCTTCGGTGTATTCATTATGGGTGATGAACTGTTTTTCGTACATCTGCCGGAGGACATAGTCCGTACGGTTATCTGTAATTGCGGTATAGTTTATAGTGTCGGATTTACGCGTGTAATAATTACGGCGGCAGTTGTAGTAATAGGGGTTTGTGGTCATGCCGGCAAGCATAGCGCATTCTCTAAGGGTAAGTTCGTTTAATTCCTTGCCGAAATAGCCCGTTGCCGCAACCTTTACCCCGTAGTAGTTTTCGCCAAGGTATATGGTGTTAAGGTAGCTTTCAAGTATCTCGTCTTTTGTGTATTTCTGCTCAAGCTGTATAGCAAGGTAGGCTTCCTGTATCTTTCTTTTATAGCTAAGCTCGTTTGAAAGCAATGTATTTTTTATAAGCTGCTGGGTTATTGTGGAGCCGCCCTGTTTGCTTCCCGTTAAAAAGTTCTGCAAAAATGCGCCTGCAATGCGCTTTATATCTATACCATTATGGCTGTAAAACCTTGCGTCCTCAACGGCTATAAATGCGTTTCTTAGCGTGCGCGGCATAGAGTTTATGTTTACCATTATGCGGTTTTCTATGCCCTTAAAGTCGGTTATATAGTTGCCGTCCCTATCGTAGAAGAAAGATGTTTCCGCCTGCTCGTCTATTTTAGCTAGGTTAAGCACGGGAGCAGTATCCACATAGGCTTTGGCTATGCCAACAAGCGCGCCAACTCCCGATAGCGATATTATAAGCAGCGCAATTACAAGCATACGGAAGCATACTATAATTACGCCAAGGGCGAATGGACCGCCCTTAGTGCGTTTTTTAAATATTTTGCGTTTGCCTTCAGGCATCTATATCCTCCAAAATAAGCTTATTTTAAGAACCAGCTCATCATAAAGCCCACATTGCTGCCGTAGCGCACCTTTGTCCATGAGCCCATAGGGGCAATCACGCTTACGGTTTCCCCGTGGGGCACGCGCATTATAACATTGCCCCCAGCTTGGCTTGCGCTGCTCCTTAAATACACAAAGGTTCTATTTGGGTGTACCACCCTTTTTACAGCCTGCCCGGGTACGCCGTACACGGTTAAGTACCTGCTCATCATATAGCCGCTTGCGCCGTTTGAAAGCACTGTTACACGGCTCCAGTCCGCGCCTTGGCTTATTATCCTAACCTGAGTGCCGCCGCCATAATGCCCTAGCACCTTTGCGTTTAAACTTGGTCTATCGCGTAAATTAAGCCATCTGCCCGTATTTGTAACTACGGCATTTGTGCCAGAACCTGAGGGCTGTGGGCTCTGCCCTGATGTGCTTAGGAAATTTTTATCCATAAAGCCGCGGGTTGAGCCTATGCCTACATACCAAAAATTGCTAGAATCGCTCTTAATATATACGCCTACATTAGTGCCCGGTGCATAGCTTGATATTACGCTGTAGCCGTAGCCGGGACCGCTCCTTAAATTTACCGCTCCGCCGTTTTTTGAATATACTCTTGTGTTTTCAATAAGGCTAGGCGCTTCTTGGTATGATACGGACAGATATTCCTTTCTGAAATATCCCCTCATGCCGCTAATGCTAACTTCGCACCAGCCGTTGTTTTCGCTTAGCACTGTACCTGTTGCGCCGTTGTAAAATATAGCAAGTACCCTTGCATTATATGAAGGGTATTCCCTTAAATTAAGGAACTGTGTTGAAATGGGGTTGCTCACAACAAAGCTGCTTCCGGCACTAGAGCCGCTGCTTGCAGCGGTTAGGTATTTCGCGCTCATATAGCCTGTTATCTTCTGGTTAATATCCGTGCAGTAGTACCAGTCCCCATGTTGACTGAGCACATCTACCCACTGCCCTCTTTTTACACTGCCAAGCCAGCCGTAGTCCGTGCCTGCGCCCGCGCGTATATTCAGTGAAGAGGTGCCGGCTACTATAGCGAAAAGGCGTTCAGTAAGCGCAGGGACAGATATAATAATTAAAATGCAGACTATAGCTGCAAATACTCTTCGTTTCATAATGGCTTTCCTCCTTGTCTTTCTGTATATATAACGCAACAAGGCTGTAAATTCTTGCATCATTTTGAGAATATTGTAAAAAAATAATTATATTAAGTCAAGCAGCACTGTGTTCATAATATCAAAGCCCTTAAGGCTTAGCGCTATATCCCCGTTTGTTATATTTACAAGCCCTTTTTCTATGGAAGGCTTGAGCTTATCTCCGTATACATCTAGTATATGCACTCCGTATAGATTGAAAAACTCTTTGTCTTTTACGCCTTCAAACAGCCTTAGCCCAAGCATAATATGCTCAAACATTTCTTCCTCTAGGGATAGTTTTTCATATTTGGGTTTTTCGCCCTTTAGATAGCCTGAAAGAGTAGTGGAATTCTGCCGCCTTGTATTTCTATCTATAAGGCTTGCAGCGGCTACGCCAAAGCCTAGATAGGGTTTCCTTTTCCATGTACCCATATTGTGAGCACATTCGTAGCCTCCTTTAGCGAAATTGCTTACTTCATAATGCTCAAAGCCGTTTTCAATAAGCATTTCCCGCGCGGTGTAATACATGCGCCTTTCATATTCAGGAGGGGGTAGGGAGTATACGCCATTATCTATATTTTGCTTAAGTAAAGTACCCTCTTCCACTATAAGCCCATAGCAGGAAATATGTTTTATAGGAAGTTTTATGCATGATTCTATTGTATCTTTTAGGTCGTCAATGCTTTGAGTAGGTATGCCAAGCATAATATCTACATTTATATTTTCTATACCTGTGCTATATGCCGCAAATACGGACTCACGCAGCTTGTTAAAATCATGCTTTCTGCCGAGCAGTTTAAGTAAATTATCCTGCTTTGCTTGAAGCCCGAAAGATATCCTTTTTACCCCAAGCGCCTTTAATCCCCTTAGGTATTCGGGGGTAAGGCTTAATGTAGGATTAGCCTCTACGCTTATTTCAGCGTCCGTATCAATACTGTTTTCTATAGCTGAAAAAATATTATCAAAATCAGCTAGCTCAAGTAAAGTGGGAGTACCGCCTCCAAAATATACGCTCTGCGCTTTTTTACACGCAAATTCAGCTTGCCTAGATGCTATCTCGTCAATAAGCAGGCGTATATATTCTTCCTTATACTGTAAGCTGTTCTCCCAAGAGGGAAAATCGCAGTAATTACATTTGGATAGGCAAAAGGGCGTGTGTATGTATAGCCCGAAATTACTTACTTTCTGCAAAACCAAGAGTTGAATAAATCCACCCAAGCGGCGGCTGGAAGCCCTAAATCAGGCGAGTCGTAATCGTACACTTCTGTATTTCCTAGGGATATGCCATGAGGACCTTCTTCAAAAAGGTGAAACTCAAAAGGTACGCCATGTATTTTAAGCGCCTTGGCAAAAAGCAGGCTGTTTTCTATAGGCACTACATCGTCATACAGTGTGTGGAAAATAAAACTTGGAGGGGTTTCATCCGAAACCTGTTTTTCAAGCGATAGGCTTAGGCGGTTGTTATCGCCCTCTATATTTTCTATTGAACCTTCGTGCGCGTAATCTCCCGAAGTAATAACAGGGTAGCCAAGGCACAGCGCGTTTGGCATAGTATCCTGAGGTTCTAAACCAAGCAGACCCGAATAATAGGGTTTGTTCCAGAATACCCCAAGCGATGCCGCCACATGCCCGCCGGCAGAAAAACCCATAATGCATATTCTATCGGGGTCTATATTGCATTCGTCAGCGTTTTCGCGAAGGAAATTTACCGCCGCCATGGCTTGAAGCAATTGCGTGGGGAATTTAGCGGGCTCTGTTGAATAATACAATACCGCCGCATGGTAGCCATAAGACAGCATTTTTATTGCCACGGGCTCCGCCTCTCTAAAAGATAAAAAGTTAAAGCCGCCGCCTGGGCATATGATAACAACCGGTCTTTTGCGCTCTGGCGCTACTTCCTCGTTATTTGATATAAGGTACAGGGCGAGTGTACAATCATCCGCCTGTCCGTTTAGATTTAGTGTGATTTCGTGCATAATGCCTCCTATTTTTTGAGCAGTTTTTTAGATAGCGGTTTTTCAAATAGATATGTTATAGCTGCGGATACCGCAAAAGCCGCAAACAGGCATATTATAATATATTTTACCTGCCAGAGATAGTCCCCCTGTACATGCGGATTTTCGTATGCGCTTGGGGGTATACCTCTTTTTTTAAGCCATACCGCTATAAGCTGGTGGTATATGTAAAATTGGTAGGATATACCAGCGAGGAATTTCGCTCCCTTGTTTGAAAATATAAGCCTTATTCCGCCTAGCGACTGGGGAAGGCTTATTATTACTACAGAAATAAGAAGCGAAAACTGGTAGCGCCTGTTCATCTGCCCCTGTCTTATTGCGCTAACGCTCATTTCGCCCGCCTGAGCCTTAAGTAGTGTTGTTATTGCTATCGAGCACACCACAAGGCATATGCTGAAAAATATCCTGCTATATACATTTTCTTTTAGGTTTCTCTTAAGCGAAACATATATGCTCGCGGCAAGGAAGCCGTTAGCGAATACATCTAAAAACGCGGGCATTTGGTTGAAATACATGGCGCAGTCTGCAAGCGTAGAAGCGTAAAATCTAAATATAAAAGCAGTAGCCGTCATTAATGTATATGTAAGAAGAGGCTGCTTGCGGAAACTGCGTGCTAGAAACGGAAATATGAAATAAAACTGCATCTGCACGCCTATTGTCCATAAAGCTCCATTTAGCGGAGTATTATAATAGCTGAAGAGGAATAGAGTATGCGTAAAGCTTATATGAGCGAGTAAATCCTCTATACAGTCGCTGCCTGAGGCGTACAAGTTATTAGGCAGGGCGTTAAAAAACAGCATAAAAAACACGCACAAATAGAAGCTCGGGGCTATTCGAACAAGCCGTTTTTTATAAAAAACTTTCCAAGATGGCGACTGCGTTCCCTTTTCCTTAGCTATTGCGTATGGTATGTAAAGCAAAAACGCGCTTAACAGCAGCATACCGTCTACCCATATATAGCCCGTTCTAAATAGGTAGTCTAGGCTATGTGTTTTGCCGCCTATGGTAATTGAGGGGCTAAGCCAGCTCTGTTGCCATATATGGAAACAGGCTACTAAAAACACCATAAGAAAGCGCATTCCGTTTAAGGAGGGGATATAGTCCTCCCTTTCGTTAAATGCGCTGTCCTTATATATGGATATTATTTTTTGCACCTAGTCTACCCGTGTAAGCTTATATATCTTCTTAGTGGCTTCTTCCCTTAGCGTCATGGCGTTTGATGTAAGGTAGGTTATGTTATGCGTGTAGCGTATATTATCCGGTGAATCTCCAGTTGATAGGCGGTAAAGGCTGGCTGTGAAGTAAAGCTTTTCATCGCCTATTTCGCATGTGCCGTCATCGTTAAAAGCCATCACTAGCCCCTTGCTGCTCTCCCATTTGCCAAGCACCTTGTAGGCGTACCTATCAAGCTTCTTGGTGGAAACATCTTTATAGTCTTTAATTTTAAGGTAGTAGGGAAGGGCTTCATAGGGTTTGCCATCGTTAAATAGCTCATCCGCAAGCTCATATACTGCTTGGTTATACAGAGAAGTATATTCCTCTGCCTTATATGCGGGGTTGTTTTCGTCTATCTTTTCAAGGGTTTCAACCGCGCCTAGGTAGTTTTTGGCTTTGTACTGCTCATTTGCCTGCTCCATAAGCCCTATATAGCCGGTGTCGTAGCATTTAAAGGCAAGTTCTTTAGAATCTAAATAATCGCCAAGCGAAGTGAAAAGCGCGCCCGCGGCGTTAAGCTCTCCCTTTTGTTTAAGCTCCATCGCTGCCTCATATGTTACAAGCCTAAATAAATCCCCAGCGTCCTTATAGCCCTGTATTTGCATTAGTATTGCGGAAGCCTTTGCGCTTTCTCCGCTTTCAAGCAGCCCTTTCGCTTGCATATACAGGCATTCGCTGTACAGGTCTTTTGAATCCTGAAATTCGGGTATGCCGCTTAGTATTTCGGCAGCGCTTGCATAATCCCCCTCGTCCATAAGGGATTTTGCCATCCTATATGTGCTTAGCTGCGCCATATCCTGAGAGGTTTCATAATCCCCAAGGGCTTTAAACTGCTCAATGGCGGATTGATACTCTTTGTTTGAAAGCGCGCCATATGCCCTTTCGTATAGAGCCTTGCGCATCATTTCTTCGGAATCCTTATAATCGCCAAGCTTAAGGAATATATCCACAGCCTCGTTGTAATTGCCGCTTGTATAGTACTCTTCACCCTTGGCGTATAACAATTCCCTTGCAAGGTCGTAAGAATCTAAATAGTTGCCTGCGGCAAGGAAATAATCGCCAGCTTTTTTATTATCCCCCTGCTCCCTGTAATATAGGCCGCCTTGGTAGTAGGCTTCCTTTAGCGCCTGTTCGCTTAGTTTGTTTGTTTCCGCCTGCAGGAAATATTCTATAGCCTTGTCGTAGTTTTTATCCTGCATGGCAATTTTGCCAAGTTCAAAGGCGCAATCATCGCTTAATGTAGCGGAGTCCTTATAGCTTGGTATTTGGTCGAACATTGCCTTAGCTTCGCTGAAGCGCCCCGCCTCCATGCGCTCAAGCGCGGGCAGGTATAGGCATTCGGTTGCCTGCCGCCAAGCGTCTCTATAATCTCCCGCCTTTAGGAAAAATTCTCCTGCCTTGTCGTAGTTGCCCTCTTCAAGAAGCTTTGAGGCAAGCCCATAGTAGGCTTCGGGCAGCTTAAGCACAGCTTCGCTATTGTCGGGTATTTGCTCGTACAGCTCTATTGCCTTAGCGTAGTCCTTATCCTGCATAGCGCTTTGCGCGGGCAGCAAAAGGCAGTCTAGCGCAAGGGTATTGGCGTTTTTATAGCCCTTTAGTGTGAGCAGTATTTCGCGCGCCTTAGGGTGATTAAGCTCGTCCATAAGGCTTTTAGCGTACAGATAATTGCTTTCAAGTACTTGGTCGGGGGAGTCCGAATAATCTCCCAGCTTTTCAAATACATCTCTGGAAGCGAGAAAATCCCCCTTGCTGCGAAGAAGCTCTCCCTCTAGGTATTTAGCGGAAAGCAGCAGCTCATTGCTGTCTCTAAAGTCTATTATTTCATTAAGCACTTCCTGAGCGCGCCTAACTGAAGTTAAATTATTGGAAGATATATAGCTTTTGGCGCGCAAATAGTCGCACTCAAGCGCCCGTGTAGAGCTATCTCTATATACATCAAGGGCTAAAAATTCCGCCTTAGCTTCCTCATAGTTGCCAAGCTCCAATTGTCCTTCCGCCTGCATATATTTATATGCGGGTATACCGTGGAAATATAAGCCGTAAAATATTGCCCCTGAAAGCAAAATAGACACTAAAGTTAATCTAATAAGCTTTTTGCGCTTTTGAGCCTTTTTAAGCATAGCTTCTTTTTGAAGGCGTATTTTTTCCTGCTCCTCTTGCTTTTTCTGAAGCTCAAGAAGCTCTGCCGCCTCTTTTTCCATGAGCGCGCTTTCTATAGCGGCTTGGTTGTAATTTATAAAGCTGTCGTGCTTATCTCTAAGGCAGCGTATACAGGCGGAGTTACGCGCGGGGTTCACCCTTCCGCATACGCAAAGCCATACCGCGCCTTGGTCGCTAGGGAAGCCTACGGCATCATCGCCCGCGGCTTCTTTAAGCTCGCCCAGCAGCCTATCATCATCTAGAATATTTGGGGTATAGCTTACCATTTCGGAGCTCTTCTTGCGCCAAGAATCTCCGGTTAGATACCACACTCTTTCAATGCTAAAGTCTATGCCTGCGGCTTTTTCAGCGTCTTCTATATATATTTGAATATTAAAAGTAGTTCTTGCCGGCACATGCAGGCGGGAAATGCGTTCCACCTGCTTTGAAAGGGTTTTGCCGGAAGAATCAAAGCACACAAATGAAGCGAGTAGGCCTGTAAGCTCATAGTCGCTTAAATTGAACAGCTCAAGCGATACAAGAGGGTCGGAGGCGGTGGGTAGCCTAAAGCTCCATAGTTCCGCCGGGCAACTCAGGTCTATCTTCATAATGCTATTAGCGGCTTAGAGAAAATTCCGCGGCTATTTCATCTACAAAGCGGCAGGTGAAAAGTATATTATAGTCGTCCATAGGCAGGTTTACATATAGCGCCTGCTCGCTCTTATCCTGCTTTAGTACTCCGTAGGCGCTATTTTCGCCCTCTGCGCCGTATAGCAGTGTGTGTTCGCCGCTTAGGCTTTCGGTTTGGTTAGGAAACCTTGAAAGCACGCTTACCATATTTTCGCCAAGCCTAATACCTCTTGGACCCTCCACATCGCCTATGGCTACTATGCTCTTTGTGTATAAGAATTTGCCCGAATTATCGTATATGAATACTATTTTAAGGTTTTCCCAGTCCATAGTTTCTATGAAATTGCCATCAGAATCGCTAAGCCTTTCCTTTGCGAGGGCATCTCCCAGCATACGCTCCGCGATTTCAGGGCTTAAGTCTATAAAATCCAATCCCTGTATACTAAGGTCTTCCCTTTCAAGGGGTTGGGGGGATACGGTGTCATACGCGAAATAGCTGTTTTCCTCCTGAAGCGCGGACAAACTTTCCAAGCGTATTTCAGCTTCCGCAAGGGCAATGTTTTCAGCTGTGTAATAGCGTATTGCGCTTACATAACCATTGTTTATTGTGTACTGCAAGCCTATTTCGCCCACGCTGTCGCCATCTTGGGTATATATAGCGTATTCTATAAGGGTAATCATCTGCCCTGAGCGGGTGAGCTTGCCTACATATACATCTTTGGGTAAATCGCCTCGCAGGTATAGAACAGCCTCTCTATCCGTACCCTTTAGCGAGGGGTTATCCGTAGGATAGCTTGCAAGCACCGCGCCCGCCGCCTGCGTTACAACTGTAATCCTTGGTGCGGTAAGCCCTGATACATCTATGGATTCTATATCTATAAGCGCAGATTTAACAAGGCTGTCTGGGGATAGGTCCTCGCTCTGAAGCTCTAGCATATAGCCTCTGCCATGTACGAAGTAGCCTTCACCATCTTTTTCAACCGTAAGTTTATCTTCTATTGCCCGCTCAATAAGCCCTTGGGTAAATGCGTTAAGCTCCTCGCTTGTAAGGGGCTCCACTTCCTCTGCTGCGTATGCTGTAGGCAGCAGCATACATATTACTAACATTACCAATAATAATTTTTTCATATACCTTTCCTTTCTGCGCTTTTGCAAACCAAGCTGTCTAAAGAAAACGACGTACTCAGCGCCCCCTTTGGGCAGGCGTTTACACAATCCCTACAGCGCACACATTCAGCGCTGTTCGCGTTCTTAGTGGGGTCTACCCCCATATTACAGCGTTTTGCACATATTCCGCAAGAGATACATTTATCTTTATTGAAATTAAGCCTGTATAGGGCTACCGGGTTCATTATACCGTAAATGGCGCCCAATGGACAGAGGTATTTACAAAAAGGTCTGTAAATTATTATTGAAAGGAGCAATACTGCTACCAGTATAGATACTTTCCACAGGAACATAGCTCCTGTTTTAAGTTTGGGCTGAGATAGCGCCGCACCGCCTTTAATTAGATTTACAGCAGGCAAAGAGCCCTCTGGAAGCGCGTTTACCATAGTAGGGGGTTTAGCCAGCTTATCATGCGCTACGTGGGGTATGCCCGCTTCAAGCGTGCCTGCGGGGCATATGTATTTGCAGTATGTAGGGCTTGAATCGCCTGAAGTTTTAAGCAGCATAGGCAGAGCTATAACCATAACTACAAGCACTATATATTTAACTTTGCGAAGGGGTTTATCGCCCTTAAATGTCTTTATCTTTTTCTTAAAGGGTATTTTGTATAACAGTTCCTGTACAAAGCCAAAGGGGCATAGAAATCCGCATACCATGCGACCAAGTAAGGCACCGAATAATAGTATCATACCGAATACATATGTTGAAAAAACAAATGAGCGGCTGCCAAGCACCGCCTGAAGGGAACCTATAGGGCAGCTTAAAAGCGCCCCCGGGCAGGAGTAACAGTTAAGCCCAGGGTGGCATATGTATTTAAGCTTGCCTTGGTATATTTTACCGCCTATAAAACCGGTAACAAAGCTATTTGTAATGCAGGCGAAAAAAAGCTGTATAACATGCCTTTTTCCGCCTTTTTTATTTGCCTTAGCCAATGCCTATACACTCCATACATATATATATGGCTTTTCTAAGCACTGTATCAGGCTCGCCTAAATATACTCCAATAGCAATTAGTGCAATAGAAAGCATAATAAGCCAAGCGCTTTTTGTGGGTTTAACCCTCGCCATTTTCCTCCTCCAAGTTTTTAAGTACTTCGTCTATTTTTGTGCGCCAGCCCTCTTCGTCCATAGCGCCTACAACTATATCTACAAGGTAGCCGTCGGCGGATACAAACCAAGTTGTGGGGAAAGCCTGAAGCCCCGTATGCGCCATAAGGCTGTAAAGAAGTTCTTCAGGTACAAGCGTTGTAAAGCCTATACCTATTTCTTCCTGCGCTTCAAGGCCGGCTTTTAGTCTATCTTCATTAATAACGATTTTGCCTTCTTCTACGCTTACGCCTTCAGGCAACAGCCCTAAAAAGGCGATTTTGTCCGCGTACTCTTCGCTGAGTTTTGTAAGTATAGGCATTTCATGCCTGCAAGGGGGGCACCAATCCGCCCATATGTTTATTAGAAGGGGCTTGCCTTCAAGCGTTTTCATGTCAAACTTTTCGCCGGATAAAGTAACAGTGTCTATCTGCATGAAAAGGTTTTCTATTTCTTCTGTGGTTTCGGTAGTAGTATTTTCTGCAAGTACGGGTAGCGCAAATAGCATTATTGCGCTAAGTAAAGCCATTAGTCTTTTAATCTTCATAGATATGTGTACCTCTTTTCGTTATTTTAGCGTACACCAGCCTTGGGGCTTTTACCTCCTCACTATCTATATTAACTGCGCTGAGTATATATTCTTCTGCGGGAGCTGGGTCTTTACCGGGGTTATAATACAGTGTGCATATGCTATCGCCAATTTTAACTTTATCGCCTATGCGCCTGTGCATTATTAGCCCTGCCGCAAGGTCGAGCGCATCGTTCTTGCTGCGCCTGCCGGCTCCCAGCATACGGGAGGCTTCGCCTATCCGCTGAGTGTCCACACTATGTATATACCCATTTTTGTTAGCTTTAACTACATGCGTTAGCTTAGCCTGCGGCAATAGAGAAACATCATCGCAAACAGTATCATCCCCCCCTTGAGCGCGTATCATCTGTTTGAATTTATTTAAACCAGCACCGGAATTTAGCGCATCAAGCAGCATTTGTCTTGCGGTTTTTTCATTATCCGCAAGTTTTGAAAGTATAAGCATTTGCTCACCCAGTATAAGGGATACTTCAAGCAGAGGTCCCTTTGTTCTGCCTGAAAGCAAATCTATAGCGTCCTTAACTTCAAGCGCGTTTCCTACATGGCTGCCAAGCGGCTCCTGCATGGAAGTAATAAACGCCACGGTTTCCCTGCCGTTTTGAGTGCCTATATCTACCATGGCTTTGGCTAATTCTATGCTTTCATCAAGGGTTTTCATAAGCGCGCCTGAGCCCAGTTTTACATCAAGCACTATTGCGTCCGCCCCGCCCGCAAGCTTTTTAGACATTATAGACGATGCTATCAGCGGCACGGAATCAACCGTTGCTGTAACATCACGCAGGGCGTATAGGCGCTTATCTGCCGGCACAAGGTTTTTAGATTGCCCTACTACACAGCAGCCTATTTCTTTAACTATATTTATAAACTTATCTTCAGGTATTTCAACCTGCATACCGGGTATGGCTTCTAGCTTATCAATAGTGCCGCCCGTATGCCCAAGACCCCTGCCGCTCATTTTTATTACCTTGCCGCCGCAAGCTGCAACAAGTGGAACAAGTACCAAGGTAGTGGTATCGCCCACGCCGCCTGTTGAATGCTTGTCTACGGTTATGCCGTCAATATTAGGCACAAGCACATCGCCTGTATTTGCCATTTCTAGCGATAGCAGTGCAGTTTCACGAGCCGTCATGCCATTTAGCCTTATAGCCATAAGCAGTGCGGATAGCTGATAGTCTAGGCTGTTTTCATCTGCCGCGGCAAAAGCAAAATAGCGTATCTGCTCTTTTGAAAGCTCTCCGCCCTGTTTTTTAGTTTCGATAATATCAATAAGGTCCATATTCTCCTCCTTATTAAACTTACCGAATTATAACATAATTAATACATATGGTAAAGATTACAAAGCCCCTAGAAATGTAAAATTTTATAGCTTTTGCAACATAATATGCTTTGCTTGTTTTATCCCGACAAATTAAAAGCCGCAAATTGCGAAAATAATATTAACTTTTTGTTGCAAAATATTTCAAAATAGGGTAATATTGCGGGGAAAGCGAGGCGGTGAAATGCAGGAGTTTTTTTCAAACATATCGGGTAATATTGTAGACTTTATTGTATATACGCTAATAGCCGTGGTAATGCTTGCGGGGCTTGTAAAGTGCATATTCCCCATGCGCTATTTGAGCCGCCTTTTTAGAAGGGCGACCCGCAACCTTGAAATAATGACGGTAAAGGAAAACACCCGCCCCATATGGCAGGATAAGGATTTTTTGGGCAAGCCCATGCAAAAGCAGTGGAAGCGCTTTTTAATAAACGCCGAGCAGCTTGACGCAAGGGGGCTAAGCCTTGATGTAGAGCAGTATATAAACGACGAGAGCGTGCTTGTATCTTACGCGCATATGAGCGTAGCTGAAGCCGTGCCCGGTATGCTTACAACCCTTGGAATACTCGGCACATTTATAGGGCTTATGCGTGGCGTATCAGGGCTTGATGTTACAAATGCAGAAGCTACAATGGTATCCATATCGCAGATGATAGGCGGCATGGAGTTTGCCTACGGTACATCTATTGCGGGGCTTAGCTGTTCGCTTATATTCAATATATTAAACAGAACATCTCAAGGCAGCGTAACAGGCGCTATGGACGATTTTATTGATACATTCAGAGAGCTTGTAATGCCAGTGCCCCTTGATGATAATGTGCATAACATATGCTACCTTGAGGATAAGGCGAGTTTCTTAAGGCGCACTACTACGGAAATAAAAGAGCAGCTTTCTACCGATATTGGCTACAGCATAAATAGGTCGTTTGAGCCTATTGCAAGGCAGATAAGCGGCTTTGTAGCAGGGCAAACGCAGGGGCAGATAGAAGGTCTTAACATGATAGTAAACCGCTTTGTGGATAGAATGGACGGCGCACTCAGGGGACAGCTTAGCTACCTTGCGGATAATTTAAGCGTGTTTAACAAAAGCCAGCAGGTATCGCTTGAAGGGGTAAATCAGGCGCTTTCTGCTGCCGACAGCCTTATGAAGAATATGGGCAGCGTAAATAAGTTAAATAGCGATATAATCTCCCGCTTTGAAAACTATGTGAACGAGCTTTCAGCATCTCAAGCCGGCAATGCACACCTTGCGAAATCCACAGGGGATATGCTTTCATCAATGCACAGCGCTATGAATGAAATATCCACAGGCTTTACAAGGCTTAAGGATAGTCATAGAGAGCTTGAAAAACAGATGGAAGCTTACGCCGCATGGTCCGGCAGGGTGCTTGAGGCGGTAGAAAAACAGTCCGACAATGTAAGCGCGCAGGCGCATGGTATAGCGAACGATATGGCGTCATCAAGTAGACTGCTTAAGGATAGCTACTCCTCATTCGTAGAGGATATTACAAGGGGCTTTGCAAGGAGCATAAGCATGTTTGAAGAAAATATGCGGGATATTAGCCTTGCCTTTACAAGGCAGATGAGTATAGTTAAGGACGATGAAAACGCTCAAAAGCTAAGCCTTGCGGTTGAAAAACTTACAGAAACTATGGAAAAGGCAAGCGAAAAACTATCTAGGGAGCAGAGCTGATGGCACGCCCAAAAAGACCTCGCAGATTAATAAGAAAGGATAGCGGCGAATACTGGACAAGTTATTCGGATATGCTGTCATCTTTGCTGCTTGTTTTTATGCTTGCGGTAACATTTAGCATATACCAGTATTACAGCCTGCTTGAAATAAAAACCAAACAGCTAGATGCGCAGCAGGCGGAGCTTGACAGGGCGCAGATATCCCTTGTAAAACAGCAGGAAGAGCTTGAAACTACAAGGGTTAGCCTCATGGGCAAGGAAGAGGAGCTTGCAAGCGTGCAGATACAATTGCAGGCGCAGGAGGAAGATTTACACGCAGCCCAAACCGCGCTTAAAACTAAGGAAGAGGAGCAGGCGGCATTGCAGCTAACGCTAATTCAGCAAGAGGAAGAGCTTGCCACGCTTGAACTAGCGCTTGGCAGCCAAGCCAAAAGGATAGATGAGCTGCTTGGCGTTAGAACTGCGATAGTAGAGGAATTAAGCCGCACATTCTCTGAAAAGAAGATAGGCGCAAATGTGGATAGAAACACGGGCGATATAGTGCTGGATTCTAAGCTCATGTTCGCAACGGGGGAGGAAGTGTTAGCTTACGAGGGGCAAAGGCAGCTTGAAAGGCTTATACCCGCGTACTTGCAGGTGCTATTGCGCCCCGAATATAAGGACTATGTAGCGGAAATAATAATAGAAGGTCATACGGATTCCAAGGGCAGCTATGTATTTAACCTTGAATTAAGCCAGCAAAGGGCGCTCAATGTGGCTAAGTTCTGCTTGCAGATGCCCCAGCTTACATCTACACAGCGCAGTACTCTTGAAAATATACTTACCGCTAAGGGCAGAAGCTATGCAGACCGCATATACAATGCCGACGGCACTGAAAACATGGACGCTTCAAGGCGTGTTGAAATAAAGTTCCGCCTTAAGGATGCCGAAATGATAGAGCAGATGAACAAAATACTAAAGGGCGAATAGATGAAAAAAATAGCCATTACACTTAGCATAATAGCCATGCTGCTCCTCGGGGTAATAATATATGGAGTTGTAAATACAAGACTTGATATTGTGCTAACTGCGCCTATATCCACACCCGCAAAAGAGCTTGAAAATGAATTTGAGCGCTGGGCAAACGCACATGCAATAGACGCAGTGCAGGGAGTAGTGTACGACGAAAACCCCATAGGCAGTATAGACGATTACTATTTTAATGTGTACGGCGCGGAAATAAAAAACAATGGCTTAATTCCTGCCCGCATGTGCGAAATGCAGATAAGCCCCCACAAAGGCGATGTGCTAAGCTACTCAAGCAAGGTATCTCTTGGCAATGATGATAATACAGAAATAAGTATAAAACCAGGGGAAAGCGCTACATTGCAGCTTATTATGCTTACTAAAAGCCAAGGAAATGAAGCGCGGGAGATAACAGTGTCATATTATATATGGGGCAAACCGTTTTTTATAAAGGATACTGTGAGGGATTAGGGGCTTGTTGTAGCGGTAATTATGCTTGTATAGTATAGGCGGTAAATATAGGTTTAATTAAATGGATTAAAAAGGCTTTAGCAGTTTTATAAAAGCCTTTTTCTTTTGCATTTTATTTAGCTTAAATGCTTGTACTCCAGTAGATATAAGCGTTTTTCAAAGCTCCCCAAAACCATACTTTAGATTTTGCGCATAACATACTTTGGAATTTACAAGTATAAAACTTTAGATTTTACAAATGCTCAACTTTAGATTTTACACACTATTGACTTTAGATTTTACATATTTTATAATTCCAATGTAGAAAGGAGGGGGATATTGTGATAAGGAGGCAGGCGGAAGAAAGCTTACACAGACTGTCAAATCAATTTATGGTAGTAGCTATTACAGGCCCTAGGCAGAGCGGAAAGACAACGCTTGCGCAGAGCGCATTTCCGGGTAAACAGTATGTGTCGTTTGATGATATAAACATGCGGGAACTTGCCGCCTCAAATCCGAGAGATTTTCTTCTGGCTTTTCCTGACGGCGTTATAATAGACGAGGCGCAAAAAGTACCCCAAATATTTGACGCTATTAAAATATTCGTAGATGAAGGTACTTACACGCCCGGCAAATATATAATTACAGGCTCAAGCCAGTTTAATCTAAAGGAAAATATAACAGAAAGCCTAGCGGGGCGCATTGGTCTTATAAAGCTGTTACCTTTTTCACTTAGCGAACTTAAAAGCGAAGGCTTACTTAATGAGTCCGCATATCATACGCTTTTTAAGGGATTTTATCCTCCGCTACACGATAGAAATAAGTATTTTATCCCTGAGGATTGGTTTCAAAACTATATAGAAACCTATATAAATATGGATATAAGAGGGCAGATAAACCCTTCAAATATATCTACATTCAGAAAATTTCTTCAGATGTGCGCGCTATATAGCGGTCAGCTTATAAATATGGAGAGCATTTCAAGAGAGATTGGCATATCCGCAGTTACCGTAAAGAGCTGGCTATCCATACTTGAAGAATCCTTTATAATACATTTCCTTGAACCCGATACTAATAACTTGGGCAGAAGCCTTGTAAAAACTCCCAAGCTGTATTTTGTGGATTCGGGGCTTATGTGCTATTTGCTTAGGCTTGAAAACGCAGAGGAACTTATATTAAGCCGCCATAAAGGCGCTGCGGTTGAAACTATGGCGGTGTCGGAGATACTAAAATCCCGCTACAATAAAGGTAAAAGCGCAAATTTAACCTTCTTTAGGGATAGAACAGGTTTTGAGGTTGATACCATAGCCGATTGGAAGCATACATTTGCAATAGAAATAAAGAGCAACAGTACCACGGAAAAAAACTTCTCAAAGAACACTAGGAAATACATTCAAGCCCGTAGAGATGAAACAAAAGGCGCTATTTTCTATCTGGGCGATATAAGCATGGAAATTAACGATATTAGCTATGTTTCATGGAAGGACTGGGGAGATTTTTCTATGCAATAGCAAGCTGTTTATATTAAAAACATTTGTATTTTCCTACTTACTGTGGCACAATAATAATGAAAATAAGAATAAGGAGAAAATTATGGATAGGGATTTTGTAATGAAACATGTAGACCATACTCTGCTAAAGGCAACTTCAACATTTGAGCAGATTGAAAAGCTTTGTGATGAGGCTGTGGAGTATAAAACGGCTTCCGTTTGTATACCGCCAAGCTTTGTAAAAAGGGTTGCGGATAAATACGGTGATAAGCTTACAGTATGCACTGTTATAGGTTTTCCGCTAGGCTATAGCACAACCGAAGTTAAAAAGGCTGAAACCATGGATGCCATAAATAACGGCGCAAAAGAAATAGACATGGTGGTAAACTTAGGCTGGGTTAAGGACGGGCATTTTGATAAGGTGGAAGAAGAAATCCGCACGCTTAAACAGGCTACCGGAGATAGAATACTAAAAGTAATAGTTGAAACCTGCTACCTAACAGAGGAAGAAAAAGTTAAGCTTTGCAAGGCTGTAACTAGTGCCGGTGCGGATTTTATTAAAACATCCACAGGCTTTGGTACGGGCGGCGCAACGCTTGAAGACATAGAGCTTTTTAAGGAAAATGTAGGGGAAAATGTACGCATAAAGGCTTCCGGCGGCATACGCACAAAGGAAGATATAGAGAATTATATAAACGCAGGGGCAGACAGGATAGGTGCAAGCGGAGCGGTTAAGGCATACCAGTAATTTATACATACATCATAAAGCATATTAACTAATCAAATTATATACCAAATATTATTCCATAGCGTACAAAATGCCGTACCGCCGGTTAGTATGAAAGCATTAACAATCAATTTGTATATGCTTTTTGAGTGACAAAACGATGAAGCCTATCTTATACTGATATGTAATGCCCCTTGACAAAGGGGCATTACATATCAGTATTAAACTGGATTTTGACATCGCTCTATTTTTTACCTTTACCCGTGAATAGGGCGATCAGTCCGCGCCACAGACCAACGAGCAGCGGCTTGAAAACGAATATCAGGATCGCGACAATCAGTAATCCACCCATTCCCAGTCCTTGATTCATAACTTTTCCTCCTTTCAATTGTCAATTATTAAGGGTTATATTGGGAGCCGCCAGGAAAGGGGGATGACCTTCTTTCCCGCGGCACTAAAACGAATACATTAAGAAGTGGACACAGTACCCGAGTCCTCTAGTGCGCTATGCGCGAGGGAAAGGCGCTCACTTGCCGAACAGTTTTGAGAACAGCCCACCCTTCTTGGCGGGCTTGATCTGAGGGTAGCGCGAGGTCACATCCTTGATAAGTGTCATGCTGCCCGGCACTAGGTTGACTTCGAACACGTGGTTGCATCCCTTGCACATCACCACATTGTCGCTGATGCCGTGTTTGCGCCCCAGTTGGGCCGCTTCTTCAAATGTCAAATCCGTCTTGCAGTTTGGGCATACGCCCTTCGATTTCATCAGCATCTCTCTAAACGAATCGCCGCTTCCATACATCATGGTGGGGGTCCTCCTTTTAAATGTTGTTTTTGTTCTGCCTCACTTAGGGAAACGACAGCCCTCCTCCTCTGGGTAATTCAGGGCGGCACTCAGCTCCGCCAGTAATCGCCCTCAAACACGTGATCGACTGCCCCGGAGTGGAAGTACACGCCCTGCTCGCCACACAGCTGACGAACTCTGTAGTAGATTTCCTGCAGCGCTTGATGATAGCCGCCGCCCTCGGCGATCGCCTCCGAGCGTGCGTGAAAGCGATCCCTGAACTCACGGTAATGGTCCATGTTGTTGCCGGTGTCGTGCGTCTTCAAATACTGCACCATTTCTTGCGCCAGCTTCTCGCGATCTGGCGACAGCCGGTTGGCAGCGTTGCGCTCGGTCATTTTTTCTGCGTCAGAGCGCAGGTCGACTACTCGCGGGGCCGGCTGACCCGCGTGTCGGGTGGATTCAGGCTTATTCTTTTTCTTCAAAAAATCAAAAATTCCCATACTTGGAACCTCCTTAGTTTTTTTGTTCTCCCGCTGCTTTAGACGAGTCTGCCGACTGTGTGAATCAGCCGGGTACAAACTCAAACAGCATCAAAGGGATGGGAATGCAGTAGGATCATTAAGGCTAGGTTTTACACGCTCCTACGCATCCGGCTTTTCGCGCGAAATCGCCTCCAGAGCGATGGTATGCTCCGTGCTGCCGTCAAAAATCACCAGTTCTGCACCGAGCAGGTCTGTTTCACTCCCGCCTACCAGGAAGAACAGCGCATCGAAGTTGTCCTGTTGGGGATCAATTGTGGGAAAGCCACCGCCCGTAGGGGTGATCAGCTTGTGATACAGCACGGATGCCAGGGGTATCTTTTTGCCGTTAGCTAGGCGCAGGAAGATGTCGTTCCCGGCGTGTTCGTTAATGACATCATAATCAATCGTCCCCTCCTTGGGTGCCAGTCGCACCAGTGCGAAATGACCATCGCTTCGCAGGTTGGGGATGTTGATGTCGGCTCGGTTTGTGGACAGCCAGGTAGCCTCCAGTGCGTAACCCCGCCAGGGTAGCGTGCCGGTTTCCTCAGCCAGAGCCGTTCCGAGCAGACCAAGGGTCAGGGTTAGCAGCAGTAGAAACGCAAGTGTCTTCTTCATAGGGTCTTCCTCCTTGTTAATATTGTTTTATGTTTATTCCGGTTGATTGCGATTCGGGGAAGGTCTTTCACTTGGCTCTTCCCTCATTACAGGTTCCCGAACAGTCTCGCCTGGGGCTGTCCTCAAAGGGTAGCAATATGGATTTAATTCCGTATAAATTGTCACGTTTCATTCGCCGCTGCCGCGCCTTGATCCAGATATGCGATGCCCACAACGCCGTTGATGTTCGCCAGCAGGATGAGCGTGCGGTTATCCTGTAGCTTCCAAGCATATTTGTTGGCTTTGGCAAACATTTCCTCGTCAATCGTACCGACTAAAACCTTGACCATGTCAATGATGGCGCTGTAATCGTTGAGATTGGGTTCACCATAGGTGGCGATCATTTCCTTCTTTACATTTTCCAGCGTTTCGTTGGCGTTTTTATAGTCTGTCAGCACTTCCTCGATGCAGGCAAGACGGTCGTTCCAAAATACATAGTCTATCTTAGTGCTGCATCCGGCTATTGTACTATCCGATCCTAGGTAAATTGTAATAGGATCACCATCATACTCCGCCTTCCGATCAGGCGTGCCTTCTGCGGCCATAACCTCCTCCGGCGTAGCGCCCCAAACAATGCCGTTGCGGAAGGTGAAGATATAGTCCTCAGTCTCCGCACAGATCGGACCGATCAGCGCAAAGAGTAGAACAAGCAGGGCTGTCAGTGTGGTAAAGAATCGTTTCATGGTTATTCTCCTTTCTTTCATGTGGTACATTAATTACCTGAAAATATTTAACCAAATTTTTATACGAATAGAGCGTGCAAATTGCACAATTTTTTTTTGCATTACTTCCTCTAATCAGCATTCAAACAAATGATATAAGGGTCTTTTTAAGTTTAATAAAACTACTAATGGCTTTATACTTATCTCAGCCTAAATCAGCTTTATCTTGCGCACCTTTTCCGATTTGTCTTTGCTTTGCTCAGTCAACATAGCGCCGCTATGTTTCCTTCGCCAAGCTGTGCCAAATCAAAGAATTCGCTGCAATCTATGCGCTGCTTTAAACTGAAATAAGACAATATGTAATGCCCCCGGGATTTGTAGAAACGAGGATTCACCTGTAAGATGAGTATGGAATTACTATCCACAGGAATTACCACATACAAAGTAGGAGGCATTACATGAAACATTATAGCA
>JAAYRU010000007.1 GCA_012518615.1 Christensenellaceae bacterium
CTCCCACACAATCAATATTGCAGCCCTATTATACCACAATGTGAAAAGATGTGCAAGCAAAACTTTCATAAATTGACAAAAAAACATCCCGTAAACATTGGGATATATGAATAGTTTGGGTTTGGGGTAGTGGAGTGGTTTCAAAGTTGCGTATACGCCGTATAGTAATATATGTACCCAAAACGGGCGAAAATATTATTGCCCGTTTTGTATTTCCACTGTATATAAAAATTTTAATAATGACAGGAAATATGGTATAATCCTATATAGTATCAATCCACTGTATAGTGGAGCATGGAGGTTTAAGTGAAGGCGCTGAAAAATTCGTCTATGAATCAAATTGCGCTGGCATATATACAAATAGTTTTCGGATGTATAATGGGTGCGCTGGCATACCCGCTTTTCTTAGTACCAAATAACATAGCGCCTGGCGGCGTAACGGGTTTAGCTACTGTAATGAACTATCTTTGGGGTTTTCCGGTAGGTATAACAAGTCTTTTAATGAATATTCCACTATTTATTATCGGTTATCATAGCATGGGAAGGCGTTTTGTTATTAGGACTCTGTTTGCAACTGTATTATTCTCACTTTGTATTGATGTTATAAAGCTTGACGCTTTAACAGATGATTCTCTGCTCGCCTCGTTTTTTGGCGGGGCGCTTCTTGGCTTTGGACTGGCTTTTATATTAAGGGGTGGGGCTACCAGCGGGGGAACAGACCTTATAGCCAAAATGGTGCATAAGCGCTTTCCGGTTATTTCCGTTGGTCTATTTCTATTCGTAATCGATTTTACCGTTGTACTAATCGCCGGACTTACCATGAGTATGCAGCACGCCATGTACGCTGCCATTGCGGTATTTGTGTGTACAAAGGCGCTGGATTTTGTGATAACTGGCATTAGTGTAAACAAGGTATGTTATATCATATCAGACGAGTTTGAAAAAATTAAACACCGCATATTACATGAAATGGAGCGCGGCGTAACTGTACTCAACGCAAAGGGCGGGTACAGTGGCGAAAAAGTATCGCTATTGCTTTGCGTTGTAAACCGTATAGAAATAATCTCCCTTAAAGAAATAGTATGGGAGGAAGATGAAAAGGCATTTATGTTTGTAACCGATGCACATGAAACGCTGGGCGAAGGTTTCCTAGCATGGAATGAAGAATAGTAAAGAGGAGAAAGTCTTGTATCAATCCTTATATCGTAAGTGGCGCCCCAGAACATTTTCCGACATGGTGGGGCAGGATTCAATAGTAAAAACGCTTAAAAACCAGGTGGCAACCGGACATATTGCACATGCCTATCTATTCTGTGGCACAAGGGGAACGGGCAAGACAAGCGCTGCGCGGATACTTGCTATGGCTATAAACTGTATTCAACCTTCAGATGGCGACCCCTGCCTTGTGTGCGATAGCTGCGATACTATACTTAGGGACGCTTCAATAGATATTTTCGAGATGGATGCCGCAAGCAACAGCAGGGTAGAAGAAATACGCGATATGCTTGAAAAAGTAAACTACCCGCCCCAGCAAGCAAAGTACAAGGTGTATATAATAGACGAAGTTCATATGCTTTCAAATGCAGCTTTCAATGCGCTGCTTAAAACGCTGGAAGAGCCGCCCTCGTACATGGTGTTCATACTCGCAACAACAGAGCCGCAAAAACTACCCGCAACAATATTATCCCGCTGCCAACGTTTTGATTTTGGCAGGATATCTGAGGAGGATATAATATCAAGGATTAAAATAGCGCTTGATGATAACCCTTACGAAGAAGAAGCGCTTGAAATTATCGCCATGGCTGCTGAGGGCAGTATGCGCGATGCTTGGAGCCTTATGGATATGTGTCTGGAGCCGGGCAAAGAGCTATTAGAAGAAAATGTACGCACTATAATAGGCAGCGTGAGCCGTGAATTTTTATATGAATTTTTCGATGCAATAATAAGCAAGGATATGAACGCTTGCCTTAAGCTCATAGACGAACTTATGCTTGCAGGCAAAGAAACGCAGGTGTTTTTAAACAACTTTTCTAGGTATATAAGAGAGCTCATTTCACTTGCGCTTGCGCCAATAGAAGGTAAGGCTGATTCTATGCGCCTCAGTATGCAGGAGCAGGCTAAAAAAACAAGCGTTGCAAGGCTAATACTGCTGCTTGAGGAGTGCATGAAAACCGAGGCTAGCTCAAAATGGTCTTCCTCTCCAAGGGGAAACCTTGAAGCGTTTGCGCTCAGAGCCTGTCTTTCTGCAAATACGGATGACGATGTTATAGCCCTTAAGGCAAGGATAGACGAGCTTGAAAAAAACATAAGCGCAATCAAAGCGGGAAATATTGAGTATAGTTCATTCAATAAAATTGAAACTGAAAAAGATGTGGCTCCTGTGCCTGATTCAGATATAGAGCTTGAAGCAACAAATAGCACTGCATATGTTAATGAAGCAGCAGAGGATGTTATTAAGGCAGAGGATAATATAGCGCCCCAAACTGTGAAGGAAAAAGACAAATTTGAAGTTGCTGATGTGGCTAATGTTGAACAAAAACTCGAAGTTGTTGATTTTGCTAAAGAAGAACCTCAAAAAGAAAAAAGTGATGAAAAGCCAGCCGCAAATGTTGATGAAAATATCGCTGAAGAAAAAGCAGACGAAATAACTCCAAAAGATGCTTGGAACAGCATGTTAAAGCGCGCCCAAAAGGAGCTTGCAAGTTCCTTTGGCATAATACAGCAGGGAAAGTACGGCGGTTATTTAGATGGCAAGTTTACATTGCATTATGAAAAGGGCAAGGAAGCCTATCTAGCTTTTATGAATGAAGATGCAAGAAAGAACGCAATTGAAAAACTGCTATCTGAGCAGATGAAAAAAAGCGTAACATTTGAAGCTAAGCTTATTTCAAACAAGCCTTCCACTAAAGCCAAAGTACAGGCTCAAGAGGATATATCCCTGCTTAGCTCGCTTGTGGGCAGGGAAAATATTATAGTTAAAGACGAATAGCACCAATTACTTCACTTATATTTACATTTTGTTAATATATGATATACTATTGTTATACTCTTTATGATTATTTAGAAGGAGCAATATGAGCGAAAATCGCAATCGGTACTCTAGCGCACCGTTACAAAACTTAAAACAGGCAAAAAAGAGGAGCAAGGCAGCGCCAAAAACGCCGGGCATAGCTTCATCTCGCCCTGCGCGTAGTGCACATAATTTTCCCTTGCTTCAGCTATTGCTTATTGTAATACTTCCGCTTTTATTTGTTGTATCGCTTTTTGTAAAGGATAATTTGTTATTCCTTATATTTGCGGCTCTATCCGTGCTTAGTTTAATGGTTGCTTGGATATTCTCCGCCTTTTTAACAAACGCAAGGGCAACGCTTACTATTTTGCATATTGCTATGGTTGTAGTTGCGCTGTTTGCGGTGCTTTTAAGCCCGCCGAAAGTGGTGCAGGATACCACCGCTTCAACTGTGCAGGGTGACCAAAGCGCTAAGGATTCTCTTCTTTCTGCCAGCATGATTTCTATGATGCAAAACCAGCAGCAACTGGCAGGGCCTACAGCCACTCCAAACCCCGGGAACGCTTCCTTTGCCCAGCAGCGCCTTCAGGATTTTATGGGCGCATGGAGCAGGATAAACTATGCCGAAATGGCGAGCTACTGTCTGCCTTCATGGATAAACCAGCAGGATAGCGCTGAAACCGCAATGTTCCACCTTCGCGCAAACCGTACCATAGTATCCTACGATGTGCTTGAAATAACCGGCAATGATTCAGACCAGACTCGCACCATACATATGAACGCTGTAATAGACAAGAGCAATGGCAATCCCCCTGAAACACATCGTTTCCAGGTGCTTATGGTTAGGATTAACAATGAGTGGTATGTAGACCCCCGCTCTCTAAGCTCTATAGGCATAATAGAAACCGAGGCGGAGATTGCAGCCCGCACCATTGCAACCATAGTGCCAACTGCCACGCCTCCGGCTGATACTAGGCTTTACTATAATCCAAATGGCGGAAGGTTCTACCATCTAGACCCAAACTGCCCAAGCCTTTTGCCTGAATACCTGCCTATGACCGCCTCATTCTATTTTGGTGATATAAATAAGCCTGAGTTTTCTCAGCTCGTGCCCTGCGTAACTTGCCGCGCACCCAGTAGGGATTGATATGCGCTATCAAATAGACACAATTCCGATATGGGATGCGCTTAATTTAGATAGCGCCTGTTTGTTTTGCGCGCTTAGGGATAAAACTGAAAATCTATTAGTTGAACGTTACCTTGGAGCATCCGTTATGGAGCCGGATACCCGCATTAGGGTAAATGATAAGGGTTTTTGTGCTAATCACCAGCAGATGCTATTTGCTATGGAGAATAAGCTGGGTCACTCTCTTTTAATGCAATCCCACCTTGATGTATTGAGTGAAAAACTTATAAAAGCCTTTGACAGCGCTTCAAAAGCTCCGAAAAAATCTCTATTTTCAAAGCAAGCAGCTAAAGTTGACAATACATTTGAGAGCTTGATAGATACATGTATAATATGCGATGATTTAAGCGAAAATATGAAGCGCTTCGCATATTCTTTTTTGCACCTATACAAAACCGACAACGCTTTTAATGAGCGTTTTTTATCTTCAAAGGGAGTATGTCTGGTAGACCTTAGTCTGCTAGTTGATATGGCAAGGGATAGTTATTCAAATAATTTATATATAAAGTTTTTAGATGATATGCGCGAAATGATGCTTAAAAAAATAGATACACATAAGGAAGATATAGACTGGTTTACCCGCAAGTTTGATTACCGCAACCATGCAGCCCCTTGGAAAAACAGCAGGGATGCGCTTGAGCGCACTATAAACCTATTGCGCGGGCACTGCATAGGCGCAGCTACCGGAAAAGAAGAGAAAACATCAAATGCAAAAAATAAATAGACTTATTATTTTAATGCTTACAGGCATTATTTGTTTATATGCTTCCGCCTGTTTTACAAGCGATGAGGGGATGTTGAAGGATAGCGTGCTGTATTTTAGGTTTACCAATACTCCTTATCTGGCTCCTGAAAAGCGCAAGATATTTGTTTCTCCCTCAGCCTCATACGAAACTGAGCTTTTGCGCGCGCTCGTAAAGGGACCTTCAAGCGTATATCCGCATTTTTCGCCGCTATTTCCTGATAATACCGATATTGTAACCACTTGGGGCAAGGGGAATCTTCTTTTTGTAACATTTAATGAGCATATAATGGATAGGTATCCCGATGAATATATGCGCTTTGATGAAAAATATAAAGATGGAGAAGGCATATTAAGGCGAAAGCTTGCCATGGCGGCTCTTAGCTGCACTGTAACTGAAAATACGGACTACGCATATGTGCAGGTGCTTATAAAGGGCGATATAGATAAGAACCGTTCTATGCGCCTTTCCACAAATTATTTTTTATCGGACGAAAATAAGCTCATAGACCCTCTTTATCGCGAGGAAGGCTATATAATAACGCCCGATGTTTGTGCTAAATTCATGTTTGATGCGTGGCAGCGTACAGATTTTACTGACATGCAAAAATGGATATTCAACCTTGAGAGCGCGCTTTCCGATTTGCCTATACTATCTGAATATTCTGTAACTAGAGGAACCTGCACACCTGGCAGCAATATGGCAATACTTATGCTGAATGCAACTTTACAATCAAAGGAAGGTATTACAAAGGAAATAAAGAACCTGCCTATCCGCCTTGTATATGATGAGGGAGTGTGGCGTATAGAATATACATCTATTAAATCCTTATTAGAGGTAAGCCCATGAGGGAAACGGCTTTGCTTTGTCTGCTATTATCCGCTTGTATGGCGCTTACAGCCTGTTCTCCTAAAATTGAGAGCAGCAACCTACCCGCTGTTACGCTTGCGCCTGCGCTAAGCGTATATCAGCCGCCGGATGGGGATGAGCAGCGCAAGCGTATAGAAACAGTGATGTTATATTTACCCGCAAAAGCAACTCAGCAGCTTGCTGCAGTTCCGGTTAAGATGTCTCTGCCGCCAAATAGGCACCCCGCTGAAACCGTGCTAAGCCGCCTTTTTTCATTCACAGGTGATGAGGTTTCAGAGCCAATAGCAAAAGATACCGAAATAAGCCTATATGCAGGTAGACCTGTTGAAATTTCAGGCAATACCGCCACTGTAAATCTAGACGCTTCAGCGCTTGCGCTCAATAATGCAGCCATGGAGCAGCTATGCCGTGCTATTACAAATACCCTCTGCCAGTGGGGGGATATACAATATGTAAATGTGCTTGTTGCGGATAAGCAGACGGGCGTTGATATAGCCTCCAGTCTGCCTATGGGTAGCCTTCGCAAAACTAAGAACGAGGAAAGTCTGTGGGAAAAACAAGCCTCATCAGGTCGTTTTACATTAAATGCAACGCTTTACTATCCTGCGCTTCTTGGCAAGGGCGTAATGGCAGAAACAAGAGCAGTAACATTTTTCGATTCCAGCCTTGAAAACATGGTGGAAAGCCTATTAGTAGCGCTAAGCTCAAAGGAATCTACAGATATAAACACCTGCGTGTTTCCTGAGCTAATGGCACTACTTAAAGAGGATATATATATAACTACCAGTACAACGGGGGGAGGGCAGGAAATTTTTCTGAGTTTTCTTTCCGAAGCTAACGATGTGTTTATAAATGCGGGTATTCCCCGCTCAATTATGGTAGCTTCTATTACCCTTACGCTTACAACATTTTTACCGAACATTGCAGGTATAAGAATACAGGTGGGTAATGAAACCATAAGCGCGCTTGCGCCCACAGGGCTTGTTACAGGTAAGCGAGAGATGCAGTTTGAAAACGGTCTTATACGCAGGCGTGATTTTACTCCCTTTATTACAGATCAAATACCTGTGTACTACGCAAACGAGAGGGGCAAATTACAAAAAACGCTCGTTACAGTACCTAGCAATGAAAGCCAAAATGTAAGATATATTTTTGATATGCTAACGCAGGATGCCGACCAATATCTGTCCGCCCGCGGTCTTAAAAAGGCACTTGCAGGGGGTGTTTCCGCTTCTGATCTTATAGGTTATACAATGGAAGGCGATACGCTGCTATTAAACATGTCAAATAATTTTAGTGAAAGCTTTAATAATTTAAGCACAGATGAAAGCAGACTAGCTATATATTCAATAGTAAACACCATGTGCGAACTTAGGGGCATAAGGCGTGTTAGGTTTTTTGTTTCAGGAGAGCAGCCCGAAAGCTTTTCGGATATAATTTTCTTGCCAGGAGAATTTATAAGAAACCCCGGTATTGTAGATTAACCGGTGGTAAGCGGCAATATTACGGTAAAGGTGCTACCTTTACCTTCTTCGCTTTCAGCGTAAATTTTACCCGAATGCAATGTTACCATCTGTTTTGAAATGGATAGCCCAAGCCCCGTGCCGCCTGTTTCCCTGCTGCGCGCCTTATCAACTCTATAGAAACGCTCAAATATATGCTTTAAGCTTTCTTCGGACATGCCGTCGCCATCGTCTTTAACTGTTAGCCTTGCATCTTTGCCATCTCTATAAAGGCTTACTTTTATTTTTCCGCCGGTGTGCGAATATTTTACGGCATTTTCCATAAGGTTATATACAACTTGCTCAAGTTTTGACCTATCCGCATACATATCACAGCTATCTTGAATATCAAGTTCAAGTTCTTGTTCCCTTTGCGATATTAGAGGCTCAAGCCTATGGGCGACCTCTTTTACAACCGATGCAAGGCTCATGCGGTTCCTTGAAAGCTTTATAGTATGCGCGTCTGCATGTACCAGTGTAAGAAGGTCAGAAACTATTGCGCTTAGCCTATCTATTTCGGAGTTCACATCGCTTAAAAATTCGGTGCGCAGTTCTTCCTCCATATCGGGTTGATATATGAGGCTCTCTATCATAATTTTCATGGTTGCAAGCGGGGTTTTAAGCTCATGGCTGGCATCTGAAACGAATTGATTACGCGAGTTATCCAGCGTTTCTATGCGTTCTGTCATGCTGTTGAATGCCTGCGCCATATGGAAGAGCTCTCCGCTGCCTTTTTCAGGCACTCTAACGGAAAAATCCCCCTTACCCATGCGCTGTATACCGCGCGTTAAGTCCTTAAGGGGATTTGCAATTACACTTGAAAGTACAGTTCCGCTTATCATAGCGACAAGCGCAATAATAACAAAAAGCATAAGCATATTGTTCTGTAATAGATATAGGCTTTGCATCATATCGTTTACTGATGATATTAATACTATTACACCTATTACATCCGCCGCCTCAACAAGGCAGGCTGTGCTTACGCTTACCCAGCTTTCCGGTAGGTATTTATATATGCTTTTTTCAAATATTGTGCTTGCATGTTGGCTTAGTTCATGTACGCCATATGAGGCGGTGTTGCCGCTAACAAGTACGGAAGCTATTTCAGGCAAATCAAGGCGCATTCCTTCAAGCTCGCTATATGCGTCTGCCTGTATTTTTCCGTCGCTGTCAACCAAAAGCACTCTGCCCGACAATTCATTGCTTGCAAGCTTTACTCTTTCATATATTTCTTCACTATCTGCGGAATATAAATAAGGGGCTGTCTGAACAGCCCATTTTTCTAGCCCTATCCTATCCTGCCCTATACGCTGTTTGTACATATAATTGCCAAGCATATCGGTGAGCATAGCTGCCATTATAAAGAAAGAAGATCCGATAATAAGTAAAAAAGCCAGGAGGATTTTGCTCCTTATGCTCTTTAACGGATTAGCTTTCGCGGCTAGTGAAATAGTAGCCCACCCCCCACTTGGTATATATATATTCAGGCTGGGCGGGGTTTTGCTCTATTTTTTCACGAAGCCTGCGTATATGTACGTCTACCGTTCTTGCATCGCCGGAATAGTCGTTCTTCCATACGGAATCCAGTATCTCCTCGCGTGTAAATACGCGCCCTGGGTTGGTTATAAAAAGGAGCATAAGGTCAAATTCTTTTGCTGTAAGGCGTATATCCTTATCTGCAAGGGTTACGGACCTGTTGAGCACATTAAGCTCCAAATCGCCAACCTTATGGATATTAGTATCTTCGCTTGGGGCATATTGTTGCGCTCTGCGAAGTATGGTTTTAATACGCATTTTAACTTCAAGTATGTTAAAGGGTTTTGTCATATAGTCGTCAGCGCCGTATTCAAGGCCTAAGATCTTATCCATATCCTCGCCCTTTGCAGTTAGCATTATAATAGGCACATCGCTGGTTTCCCTTATACGCTGGCATACCGCAATACCGTCCATTTTGGGGAGCATAACATCTAGAAGAACTAGGTCAATATCCTCGTTTTGGAATATTTCTAGCGCATCTTCACCGTTGTATGCAGCAAAAGTTTCGTAACCATCTTTCTCAAGCGTATATTTTAATCCTTTGATTATCAATGGTTCGTCATCGACGAGTAATATTTTAGTAGCCAATAAGATCACCCTTTCATGCCCAAGTAATACTTGAAGCGAAATTCATCGCCTATATTCTACACTAAAAAGGCAAGGAAATGCAAGCACTTTTCAATAATTCTTCATAGCTTGGAAATATTTATTGCCTATATATAAGTTTTCAGCTTAATATGCTCTATTATGCATATGTTTTTTTGTTAGAATATTCATATAGTACAATGTTAATTGCTGTATTTCCCCTCTATTCCCTAAAGGCAAATATATCATGGCGCAAATAGCATATATAGATATATTTTCTGCCTTTTCTATATGGAAATATCCAAAAACATGTGGGATATATAAAAAACATGTAAAATATATCCGTTAGGAATTGCAATCTAGAAAATTTCGCGAAAAGCTCAATTTTGCTTGACAAATGTATCGAAAATGATTAAACTTAATTGAATTTAATGCTGTCAAAGTAAAAAAAATCTAAAAAGGTGAAAAACCAGAAGTATTGTGTCAATTAAAGGAGAATATTTGTTAGGGATATTGATGGCAGTCCCACTGAAAAAATAATTCATAAAATCCCTTAATTGATACAAGATTATCAAGGAGGGCTTAGAATGTTGTATCCAATCAGTACAAAAACACGCACTGTCCAAGACTTAAATGGTATTTGGAAATTTAAGCTGGAAGACGACAGGGCACCCAATGATGTCAGTACACCGCTTGAAACGGACCGCCATATGTTTGTTCCCGGCTCATTCAACGATCAAGGTGTTACCCGTGATATCAGAATGCATGTCGGTTATGTCTGGTATGAAAGAGAGTTCGTTATACCGGATTTTCTTTTAAACCAAAGGGTGGTTTTACGTCTTGACGCAGCGACCCATGAAGCGGATGTATATGTCAACGGAAAGTTTGTAGTGCGCCATAAGGGTGGCTATATACCTTTTGAAGCCGAAATACAGGATGTTATCCACCCGGGAAAAAACCGTGTAAGTGTTAAACTTAGCAACCGCATAGATTATACAAGTCTTCCGGTCGGCAATTATTCTGAAACTAAGATGGAGGACGGAAGAATTGTCCGCAAGCTTTCAGAAAACTTTGATTTCTTTAACTACGCGGGTCTTAATAGGTATGTACGCATCTATACGACACCGAAATCCTATCTGGAAGATATCGCCATTTCTTACGATGTAGATTTGGCTGCACTTTCTGCTGATGTAAAAGTAGCAACTTGCGCTAAAGGTGATTTTGATAATGTAAAGGTTACTATCCTTGACGCTAACGATAGTGTAGTGGGTAAAGGAGAGGGAGAAAATGCAATAGTTTCCCTTAAAGATATTAAGCTTTGGCAGCCGCTAAATGCTTATCTCTATAAGGCGCGCGTAGAGCTTTATAAAGCGGATGAATTAATTGATGTTTATGAAGAAGAGTTCGGTATCCGTACGGTTGAAGTAAAGAATAGTCAATTTTTAATCAACGGCAAGCCATTTTACTTTAAGGGATATGGCAAGCATGAGGATACCTATATCAACGGTCGCGGCATCAATGAAGCTTATAATGTGGCTGACATCAATCTTATGCGCTGGATGGGCGCTAACTCGTTCCGTACATCTCACTATCCGTATTCTGAGGAAATGATGCGGCTGTGCGATAGAGAAGGCATCGTCGTTATTGATGAGTGCGCCGCTGTAGGTATGTTTGAGGGCTTCAGCGTAGATTCGGCGAGCGGCATGGCGGCAAAATCCACATGGTCGGTTTTGAACACCAAAGAAGCGCATGAACAAGCGATGTATGAGCTGATTAAGCGCGATAAGAACCACGCCTGTGTTGTTATGTGGTCAGTCATGAATGAGCCAGATTCCGCAGGTCCCGGTGCGCGGGAGTATTTTGAGCATATTTTTGAATATTCGCGCAAACTTGATCCCCAAAATCGCCCCTTTACCTATGTCAACTTCCAGATTTGCGGCGTAGATAAAGATGTCTGTACGGATTTAGTGGATGTCATCTGCCTTAACAGATATTTTGGCTGGTATTGGGACACCGCCGATTTTGCCAGCGCAGAGAAACATTTAATAGAAGATTTGGAAAAATGGCATGAAAAATATCCCGACAAGCCTATAATGTTCTGCGAATACGGGGCGGATACGGTAGCCGGCTTACATGCGGTGGATGATATTCCTTTCACTGAAGATTATCAGGTAAAATACTATGAGATTAACTCCCGTGTCTTTGACCGCTATGATTTCTTTATAGGTGAGCAGGTGTGGAATTTTGCAGACTTTGAAACAAAGACGGGCATAAACCGTGTCCAAGGCAACAAAAAAGGCGTATTTACAAGAGCGCGTGAACCGAAAGCCGCTGCTCGCCTGCTTAGAGACCGCTGGCTCAATATTCCAGACTTTGATTACAAAAAATAAGATCAAAATCATACATATTTGGCTCAAGGATTAAATGAAATGGAGTAATATATATGGCTAAAGAAAAAACGCTCTCTGGCAAAGAGATGCTTGAGGAGAAAAAGAAGTTTAATGTTTTTGATATGATAGGCGGTATTTTTAAACCGATCCTAATCGTTATCATTGGTGCAGGTGTGCTGCAGGCATTGCGCGATATTTTGCTGCAAATCGGAGCGATATCAAGGGTAAGCAGCAGCTATATCTTTTTGGATGGTCTAGGAAATGCGGTGTTTTACTTCCTGCCTATATTCCTGGCTATATCCAGCGCCAATGTTTTCGGCGCAACGCCGTTTTTGGCGGCTGCGGTGGCTGCTTTCCTGCTTTACCCCAACATAACAAATTTGTTCAGTTGGGCTAACAGCGTAGGCTGGGACTTGACATTGTTCGGCAAGATACCTATCACCTATGTAAAGTATGAAAGCAGTGTGTTGCCCATAATTCTGATTGTATTTTTTCAATCTAAGATAGAACCGCTGCTTAAGAAAACTATCCCCGATTTGTTGCGCTCAATTTTATTTCCGGTATTGACGCTGTTTATTACATGTCTTGCCGGCATAATAATCTTGGGACCAATCGGAACTTGGGTAGGCGACGGTTTGGCTTTTGTAATTACATGGCTTAATACTAGAGTGCCATGGTTAGTACCAACATTAGTAGGGGCAGCAAGTCCTTTCCTTGTTATAACTGGTTCGCATTACTCGCTATTCCCTGTTGCTACGCAAAACCTTGCGCAGCTGGGTTACGATACGGTGCTTATGCCCGGTATGATGGCATCTAATATTGCGCTTGCGGGTGCCTCTTTTGCGGTTGCAGTTCGCGCTAAGCAGAAATCCTACAAGAGCTATTGCGCTTCTTCGGGCATTACTTCCTTTTTCGGTATTTCACAATCCTCCCTGTATGGTATTGCTATTCCGCTACAAAAACCGCTTATTGCCTCGGTAATCGGCGGTGGGTTAGCCGGTTTTTATGCAGGCATTACGGGTATAAGAGCGCAAAGCTTTGTAACTCCGGGTCTCCTGTCGCTTGTGGGTTACTCCACGCCTACCTCCAATTTGATAAATGCAGTTATCTGTATTGCTATCGCCTTTGTGGCTACCTTCGTTCTAACCTTAATAATGGGCTTCCAAGAGCCAAGCAAAGAAACAGTAAGAGAGTTGACCGGTGAACCAATAAGCGAAAGCGAAAAACAGGAAATACTGGATAAGGCTGAAGAGCTAGAAGCTACCGCTAGAAAAACTGAAGAGGCATTGGGCGATGCTGCTATGGAAACAACTCGAGCCACAATTACCCGTGGCGCTACAAGAATTGGCGAAGCAACTGGTTTGGTTTCCGCCTCGGAAACGGAAAGCGAAGAGGAAAATGGTAAGGCTAAGGAGGCAACAGAACAAAAAGGAGAAGATGCATAATGAAACGAGCGTGTGTTCTCCTGCTAATACTTGTTTGCCTTTTTGGATTGTCAGCATGTAGCAAGAAAAATGTAGATAAGGTTTTTACCTCTTTTGTGCCGCCAAAGACGGGTACCGTAAATGAAGACATTCAGGTGGATGAAACAAATCACATTACTATTGTAAGTACTAATACTATTACACCTAATCCGGATAAACCGGACGAAAAGATTTTGATTGTAACCTATGATTGGAAGAATGGTTCCGAAAAACAAAAGGTTACGCATGGAAGTTTCTTACTTACCGCCAAGCAAGACGGTGTTACACTTAAACCTAATCTAAAACATGTGGATGATAAATTTAAGCTTGTAACCCCCATACAAGGCGGTGAAACATTGCATGACATTCAACAGGGCTTTGAGCTTTTATCCGACAATGAAGTTACCTTGTCTATTAAAGGTAGTATGCAAGTGGTTTTTGAGGATGGTGTGCCTAAAGGCAGTTATCCAGTTGAAGTGCCGGTTACGGTAAATTAGTTTACTATACCTTAAGTAAGCTATAGATAGGAAACCCGATTGATTTACATGATAAGTCAATCGGGTTTTTGGGATTTTTTCGCAGCATATTTTGTAGTTGAATGCATTACTTCTGTTAATATACAGAATAATATCAAATAGGAGTTTTATACTTATCTCAGCCTAAATCAGTGTATAGATTGCAGCGAATTTTTTGATTTGGCAAAGCTTGGCGAAAGAAACATAGTGGTGCTATGTTGACTTAGTAAAACAAAGACAAAACGGAAAAGGCACGCAAAATAAAGCTGATTTAGGCTGAGATTAGACAATATGTAATGCCCCCGGGATTTGTAGAAACGAGGATTTACCTTTAAGATGAAACTATCCACAGGAATTACCACATACAAAGTAGGAGGCATTACATGAAACATTATAGCACACTTTATGTAGGAATGGATGTACATCGGGACAGTTTTACTTTGGCACATTTTGCTTTGGAGATGAAAACGCCGTCAGGAATCGTCAAAACAGATAGTGATTACCGCAGGATCGTTGCCTATGTGCACCGCCTTAAGGAGAAATATGGGCAGGAAACACGAATTGTCTGCGGATATGAGGCAGGCTGTCTTGGATACATACTGTACCATCAGTTAACCAAAATGAATATTGAATGCGTAATTTTAGCACCCACTACGATGCCGTCACCGCGTGGCGGAAAGCGGGTCAAGACTGACGGACGCGATGCCGCAAATATCGCACAATGTCTGGCATACGGCACTTACAGCCCTGTTCATGTTCCCAGCGCCGAGGATGAGCAGGTCAAGGAATTCATCCGAATGCGCAATGACCATTGCCAGATGCTTAAGAAGCTCAAACAACAAATCCTATCCTTCTGTCTGCGGCATGGATATCAGTACAGTGGAACACGCAGCAACTGGACGCAGGCGCATATGAAGTGGCTGGACGCTTTGCGTCCGGAAGGATTGCTAGGGGATACGCTGGAAGAATACTTAACCAGTTTTCGGTATCATCAAAACAAGTTGGAGCGATTAGACAGACGCATTGAGGAGATTAGCAGGGAAGAAACATATCGTGAACCTGTCGGGAAGCTTTGCTGTCTGATAGGGGTGAAACCTCTGACTGCGCTGTCTGTGATATCGGAGGTAGGCGATATGCATAGGTTCGCAACTGCGGAAAAGTTTGCGTCTTACTTAGGGTTAGTACCCGGTGAACATTCAAGCGGGAATAGTGTGCGGCGAGGCGGCATTACCAAGGCGGGCAATGTGCATGTGCGCACCTTGTTGACGGAGGCGGCGCAATGCTATGCACGAGGAAAAGTCGGCTACAAATCAGCAGCTCTGAAAAAGCGGCAAAGCGGACAGAGCGAAACAGTAATTGCCTATGCAGACAGAGCCAATGAACGGCTTAGAAGGAGGTACTATCAAATGACCTTACAGAATGGGAAGCGAGGCAATGTAGCAAAAACAGCCATCGCACGGGAATTAGCCTGTTTTATGTGGGGACTATTGACCGATCATGTGGCATAAAGGGTAGTGCCACAGCCCGTGAACGCAGTCAAGGCTGCTTCGCACCGCTTAGGCGGCAAGGCCTTGACAACATCCACAGGCTGCAGCGACAGGTAACCAAGAGGATGCAGAGCATCCTCTGCGCCAAACGACGCCACAACCACTGCTGAACAAAAAGCGGGAAGACCAATAACGGTCGGGTGATCTGCGGTAATACTATGGCGGCACATATGTGTTCCCCGAGATTAGAGAGCAGCGCCCACGGCGAACCATTGACCTGCGGTATCCAATCCGCGTATATCAGAATGGCCAAGGCCGGATTTGTATCAATGGGCTTCCATGCATTTTGGTAAATGATCTTTTCAAGGATCAGA
>JAAYRU010000043.1 GCA_012518615.1 Christensenellaceae bacterium
TGTGGTAAAATAGTTCATAGAGAGGTCTCCTTTTCGTTGTTTGTGTGGTCTAACAAATTTTACAAGAAAAGGACCTCTTTTTCCAATTCCGTATTCCATGCGGTTACACATAATATTGTACACTATGTTTTGTTATGGTCCTCGCAAGTAAATTTAATCCCGGAAAAGCTTCTTTATTCCAAGAATGACATTTATTTTGTGTACAATACCAGCAATATACGAAATGGCTTCAATATAAACATCTCCTATAACATACTCTGATTTTTACGATGTCTTGTGTTGAGTTGTTTCTCCAGCATCATTCATGATGGCAAGCTAGCGAAAGTATTCTTGTTCAGCAATGCTATTGTCTAAATTTCCGACTTTGGATTCCATAGCACTGTTTAAGCATTCCGTGTACGGACGACATGCACATTGCTGTACTCGGACAAGTGACCAACGATGTTCACATATTCAACCTGTCTCGGTAGGTGCAAGGTATAGACGTTGGTGTATAAGTTGCGTTCTTGCTGATTGACATCCTTGATGATTTCAACATGGAAGTCTACATCTAAGATCACAACGCCAAGAGATTCAAAGTAAGAGTTAATGAAAGGCAGGGTTTGAGCACGATTAACAAATTTCACTTCAACATGCTTTACTGCATTAATTTTGATCACTTTACTCAAGAAAAAGAGTACAACCGTCACAAGGATACCGATCATAATGCCTAGCCAAATGTAGCCTAAACCAATCAATAGTCCTAAACAGGCAACGTTCCAAACACTGGCAGCCGTGGTTAATCCCGAGATTTTTTTCTGTGCCACAAAAATGGTACCTGCTCCGAGAAAGCCGATGCCACTAATCACCTGCGCAGACAGGCGTCCGAGAGTGTAGGACGCGGGACTATTTAATGCATTGGTTTCCATAGTGCTTTTCCATATTAACGCTTCAAGAATCGCCACACTGCAGGAGCCTAAGCAAACCAATATATGTGTGCGTGTACCAGCGGGACGGTTTTTATACTCTCTTTCCAAACCGATAATTCCGCCAACCAACAGAGCCGCAAATATGCGAAAAAGTAATTCACGAATGGTTAATGTATGAGAAACCAACAAAAAATCTAAATTCATATTTCCTCCAGATGATTTCCGTTAATAATAATTATTGGGAGTATTAGCCTAATGTAACAGGTTCTTACTCAAACAAGAATAGTGATTAATTACTTGCCTCCCTTATAACTCTGTTCATTTCATCGCAGTGTTTTTCCATGTCAGATAATAGTTTGATCTGAGTATGGCAAAGAACAAAATTGCGCTCGGTGTAGTGGGTTCTGAAATATATATCATCGTAGATAGTCAATCAAAAAGCGAATGCCACATTCCAAGGTCATTAGCCTTGCGCCAATGAAAGAGTCTTGATTTCTTCGCAATTAAGAGTATCTTGGCAAACACTTAGAAATCCTTTGGTGTATGCCTTAAAAAGTTGAAGCGGTAATTCAAAGGTAGATGATAACGTTTGTATAAAAACAATTACAACGTATGGAGTCAATCTTGCCTAATCACTAGAGTTCATTCTAGAGGTAACAGTTCGATATAACCCAACGACTATAGGCCAAAGTTCATAATGATTGTAAAGATGAAAGTCATGAAGTACTCATTACATTTACCAATAAAGTTAGTTTTTGTTGCGAAATCCTTTCTTTAATCTCCGTCTATTTATTTGATTATCATAATGCATACCGTGTGAAATTAAAATATTAAATGTTTTAGAAAACCAGACTTTTGTTGCAAATCACACATTGTTAATCGATAAAAGAAAAAAAGGAGAAATACAATATGTCTAAAAATTCAGTAACTCTAACAGATATACAAAACAGAATAAATAGGGAGCATATCTATATATAACGCTTATATAACCAAAGGTCATACCTCAAAAAACCTTGAAAACATTATATTTTCAAGGTGTTTCTTTGGCTTATAGAACCCCATTCTCTTCAAAAAGCGAGAGGTTCTAACGACTTAGTTATTTCCATAGCCCATAAGGGTAAATGCCTTGTCTGGTCATCTCCACTATAGCTTGTTCCACAACAGGCTTATCAGAAGCATTGGTAACACCATACCATTTGTCCTTTGTCTTTAGCACCTTTACTTTGCTTTTCTTTTGAGCAAGAAGATCACCAACAATATTAGGCAATAGAAATTCAGCTTTTAAGGGATTGATTTTCATTGCTTCTTTATAGAAAGGGACGAACATTTCGTCAAGATAGTAGATATAATCAGGCGTAAAGCCCCACATATTCATTGAAACAAGCGTTTCTTTATCAAGCTTTCTATATTCATTCCCATCTTCGGTAAACAATGGACCATCAATAGTTGATATGATGTGAAGAAGTTCAATAACTGAATCTAAGTAGCCATCGCTATTCACTTTGCAAACACCACGGGAAACATATCCATTATCAGATAAAGTTTTATCTAACTGGAAACCAACCATAGCATATTCTCCATTCTCAGGAGATGCATTTAAGTACTTGTATATTTCCTGATAAGCGGATCGTCCGTACAAATCGTCACCATTAATGACGCAAAAAGGAGCATCGATATATTCCTTACAGCATAAGACAGCATGACCTGTACCCCAAGGCTTATAACGTCCCTCAGGTACAAGCAGCCCTTCAGGAATTTTGTCTAATTCTTGATAAACATACTGAACATCCATATGTTTTTCCATATTTTTCCCGATAAAATCATGAAAGTCATCTTTGATTTTGTGGTTAATAATAAAGATTACCCGTTCAAACCCAGCACGAATAGCATCATAGAGGGAATAATCAATAAGACCTTCTCCATGTAAACCGAAGGATGTCATTTGCTTGAGTCCACCAAACCGACTCCCGAGACCTGCTGCCATAACGACTATAATTGGTTTTTTCATTTGTTTTCTCCTTTTCATTTATCATTTTTTGTTGGGAAAGCTTTTTAGACTAATGTTTTTTCAGCCATAATAGAAAGGTTTTCGTTTATACAGATATTCTAAATTCTAGTACACATTTTTTCGTCTAAAGCGTTATCTAGGTTATTGTTGTATGTTCCTTTCGAAAGATTAATCGGGATATAATTACTTGAAAACCGTAGAATAATGCTTAATAATGTACACCTCAACATTCAAGTATTATATCCGTTAGGATTTTGTTTTTGCCATCTCCAACTGTCTCTACACATATCTTCAAGATCCTTTTCGGCCTTCCATTTTAACAGCCTGCTGGCTTTTGTAGCATCTGCATATACTGTCCCTATGTCGCCGGGGCGACGAGGGGAAATCTCATAGGGAACCTTCACACCATTGACTTTTTCAAAGGTAGAGACAATATCCAGTACACTATAACCGATACCAGTACCTAAGTTGATTTCCTCGCATCCGGTAGTCTTTGATGCAAAGTTCACAGCATCTACATGGCCTTGTGCTAAGTCTTGCACATGGATATAGTCTCGCACGCCAGTGCCATCTTTCGTGTCATAATCGTTGCCAAAAACATACAATTTCTCTAATTTTCCTAGAGCAGTCTGGGTGATGTAGGGAACCAGATTATTGGGAATACCGGTGGGATCCTCACCAATTTGACCACTTTCATGCGCACCAATGGGATTAAAATATCGGAGTAGCACAACCGACCAATCGGGATTGGTCAAGGCAACATCCCGTAAAATCTGTTCACACATATATTTTGTCCAACCGTAAGGATTTGTACATCCAAGTTCCGCAGTTTCGTTGACAGGCATGGAGGAACCAGGTTTGTATACTGTAGCAGAAGAAGAAAAGATAAAACACGTGACACCATATTCTTTCATTACCTTGCACAGAGTAATGGTGCTAATGAGATTATTACTGTAATATTCCAAAGGTTTAGATACTGACTCGCCCACAGCTTTTAGCCCAGCGAAGTGAATAACGCAGTCAATTTGATGATTTTGAAATACTTTTCTCAAGGCATCAACATCACATACATCAAGGCGATAGAATGGGAATATCTTTCCGATTAATTCCTGAATACGACCAACCGCTTTTTCGTTGCTATTAACAAGATTATCAACAACAATAATGTCATATCCTTCTTCAAGCAGTTTTACACAAGTATGAGACCCGATGTATCCAGCTCCTCCTGTAACAAGAATAGTCATAAATTGCTTACCTCCTTTACAATTTTGTTCATTTCATTCCAATGTTTTTCCATTTCAGCTACTAGTTTAAATTGAGTACGGCAACGAACCAAGTTGTGCTCGGGATAGTGGGTTCTAAAATATATATCCCCTTGAATATAGTCAGTCAAAAAGCGAATGCCACATTCTAATGTCATTAACTTTGCACCTAAAGGAAGAGTTTTGATTTCTTCATGAGTAAGATTTTCTTGACAGGCACTTAGAAATCCTTCGGTGTATGCCTTAAAAAGTGGAAGCGATAATTCAACTCTGCTTAAGTCCTTTTCATCTTCAGCAGCCGTGCTAGCACCAAAACGGATAGAATCCCCGAAGTCATTACCTACGAGTCCAGGCATAACAGTATCTAAATCAATAACACAAAGCGGTTTTCTTGTTTTTGCATCTAACATAACGTTGTTTAGTTTTGTGTCGTTATGAGTTACTCGCAGAGGAAGAAAACCTACCTTATGCATGTCTGTCATCAAGAAACAGTCTTCTTTTCGTTCAAAAGCAAAATAGATTTCATCCAAAGCATATTTAACGCGACTTTTGACATCTTCTTTTACAGCCTTTTCCAATGCTTGAAAACGAATAGGAGTATCATGGAAATGAGGAATGGTTTCATTTAGCGTATCAGCAGGAAAATCTGATAGCATGTTCTGGAAGTTGCCAAAAGCGATAGCGCTATTACGGAAATCTTGCTCGCTTTCAGGGCGCTCAAGACACAAGCTGTCCGTTACAAAAATGTACATACGCCAATAACCTTCCTCATCGTGTAGGAAATCTTCCCCTTGAAGAGTCGGAACGACGGTTAATACATGCCGTGGATTACTATCCTTTGTTCCTAAATGACGAGTGACAGATGTAATATTTTGCATCAACTTTGGTACATCTTTAAATACGATGTGATTGATTTTTTGCATAATGTACCATGTGCCTTTGTCGGTAATGACCAAGTAAGTCTCGTTTATGTGACCATTGCCATAAAGTTCACAAGTAATGGCTGTACCATTCAATTGAAATTGATAACATGCGTTAAACATACTAACCTCCAGGATATCATCGCCTGTTCTACTATGAGGTAATATTTAAATATTTAATTTGAATAACCTTCTTGTTGTAAATAGCTATAACACTGAGGTGCCCAATCTGTTTGAATGATATCAAATCCCTTTTTTGCCAACCACCCCCAGCCCAAATCGGGAGAGTCTATCATTGATACATCATCACTATGTCCAGCAGCTAAAGGGACTAATTCGCTGTACAAGACACCATTACCCCATAAAATTAAATTTTTGTGTTTCATATAAGATATGTATTCATCCTGAATAACTGGTGATTGCTCGGTTTCAAAGACTAATTCTGCTCCGACAAAGTGAATATTCATTTGTTCGATTTTTTCTGTGGCGGTATCATTCTCTATGTATATAGGCATATACATGAAGGTTGGAGCATATTCTTGGACAGCCATAAGCATATCGTCTGTTGGTGCTGTTTTTAATAAAATTTGCTCTTTCATATTATGTTTCTTAACGCAAGCAACCACATCTTTAAGAAACGCACCACAACGATCCAAGTTTAATAAACAATCTCGATTTTTAAAGTGTTCTAATACATCATCAAAAGAATCAAGACCATGTTTTGTTGGATTGAAATCTATGTTTACCAGTCTAAGGCTGCTGATTTCAGAAGAATCCATAGTTGTTAAATCGATCTTTTTGTTGATTTGATAAGGCTCTGTTCCGGTATGGAAAATGTATATTTTCCCATCCGTTGTTTTGAACAAATCCATTTCTATAATTTTTGCACCACTTCTAACGGCAATATCAAAAGCAGCAATTGTATTACACGGAATATTTGCTCCGAACACACCACGGTGTGCAGCTACCAGTATTCCATTTTCATTTCTCATTTTTCTCAATGTGTTCATTATTATTCATCCTTATATTCTTTATTAGATTAGGATTTTGCCGGTCAATGGATCATAATGTATTTACCTCTCCAAAGTCTGGCATTATTTTAAGTTTCTTGGTTTTCAATCGTACCAGCAGTGGCATCTTTTGAGTGGAATATTAGCCCGATGAAGTCTTCAAAATAATAATCAGCATAATAACCATCCTTATCAGTATAGTGATTTCCATCCAAACCTATGAAGTACCAACCTTTGCATCGAAAAGCGAAAAGAATAATATGGACTTTTGATTCCATCAAATTCCATCACGGATACTTTATAACAAAAGTCCATTTCATGGTTTCCCAAAACATAATACGAAAGCATCGGTAAAGAGTTAAGATAAGCGATAAACTATTTTCTTGAAACATTTGGTGATTGTTTGATTGCTAGCTTCAAATTAACCGGCATTATTTACGAATCACACACACAATAAGAAGTATCTTCCGAACAAGAAAAATCACCTAGTTGTGTGGCAAAATCTATTTTTTCGGTCACGGCAGCTTTCAAAAAAGCATTTAAACATTTTTGCTCATCGTGCATTAATAGATATCATTCACTAAAAACTGCAAATATTACAACTTCCATTTTTTAATCAGCCCTATTTCAAAGCACTCTCTCGGCTACACGAAAGCCCGCTTTTATAACAGCATCCATAAAATCGCCTCCGAAGTGCATGCAAATCACCTTATGGCGTATATCCGCTGGTACAATTTGACATAACTGTTCAAGCGAAATATGACCACTATGACAGCCTGTTTGATATGTAACTTCTTGGAATGCCAGATCAATTGAGCCATCCTTCAATCCTAGCAGTACTTCGCTTGGAATACTATCACTGTCGCCACCATAGTATACTCTTTCTTCGCCCACCGAAATCATATATCCGTAACAAGGCATATTTGAAACATGGGAAGTGGAGTTCGGTACAATTGTAAGATTTCCAGGGAAGATGTCATAGAAGTCACAACAATAATTGTATGAATCAGCTGAAACGCCGGTTAAAGATAAGATGTTCTTAATTGTTTTATCTGGTGAAAGTACAGTAACATCTTTATTTAATATTTTTTTGCAATACGAGACAAATGTTCCTAAACTTCCGATATGATCAGAGTGTAAATGAGTTATAAGAACATGTATGTCTGTACATTTTTGAAGATCACGATTGTTCCATACTGAGGCAAAAATTGTTTCTCCGCAGTCTATAAGATAAAAGTGATCTTGAACAGTAAAATAAGCACTTGTACTACCCAAGGAAGGGTAGTATGCAGCACCAATACCTAAGAATTTTAGTTCCATAGTTTTCTCCTTTACTCCTTAACACCTCCAACAGTCACTCCGGAAACGATTTTGTCTGACAAGAAAATATTATATGATGACGAACAGGACGAAAACAATCACGACGGAAGCAAATATTCCTGCCAAGTCACCGGAGTTCTTCATAAAGGTAACAGTTTGATATAGCCCTACACTTATGGGGCAAAGCTCATATCGATTAGCAAAGATGAGAGCTATTAAGTACTCATTCCATTTGCCAATAAAGTTTAATTATGTTGCAATATCCTTTCTCCAAATAATTTATTTTCCGTCTTTATATTCGATAATTATACCGCATATCAGGAATCATTAAAATATTAAATGTTTCAAAAAACCAAACTTTTGTTGCAAACCACGCAATATCAAACTATAATATTAAGGAGGGAGGAATTCACTATGTCTAAAAGTTCAGAAGCACTAACAAATATACAAAACAGAATTAATAGGGATCATATCTATTATAATGCTTACATAACCAGAGACGCCTCTCACGAACCACTCGTTGTGTATCAGAGTGGAGGAAAGAAGCGAAATTTCCCGGGGCATTTGTCTGGTCCTGCAATTTATGATCATTATATTATTCATTATATTACAAGCGGGAGAGGAAAATATTTTGTTGAAGACAAGAGCATTCCGTTGGACAAAGGAGATGCCTTTCTAATTAGACCTTATGAAAAAGTGCGCTATCAAGCTGATGATACTGATCCATACTTATATTATTGGGTGGGTTTTAACGGAACGGAAGTCAAAAAACTATTGACGAAAAGTGGATTTAGTCAGCATCATTTTACTATCCGATATGACAGAGATGACGCATTACAAACAATAATGAAACAAATAAGCGAAACTCATCTATCCTCACCCTCTCAAGAATATTATTTATTGGGGTTACTATACCAGATGTTTTCTTTAATCATAGACAACAACAAGTCTCAGGATATTCACATAGACCAGAGCTATTTATATACGGCTATGTGCTATATACGGACACACCTTACTGACCCGGAACTCTCAGTACAAAATATTGCAAACCATATAGGTATTCATCGTTCTCACTTATATAAAGTTTTTCGCAATACTATGAATCAATCCGTTTTGGAGGTAATTCAAAAAATGCGTTTAGACAAAGCCAAACAGCTTCTTTCATATACAAGCCATTCAATTACGGACATATCCTCAGTCTGCGGTTTTTCTGATGCTTCTCATTTTTCTGCACTCTTCCGAAGTAAAGAAGGCATCACACCGAGAATCTATCGACAAAAAAACAAACAAGAAGCGTGAATTTACTTTGCATTATCCCACACTACATTTTAGTACTTCTTTTCTTTTTTGTTATGAGTGGACACATACCTTTTGTTGTACTGTCCAGTACAACCTCTCCACTTCCCTTTCCTTCTTTGCTCCTCTCTTTTTTTGCGTTTGTGATGGTCTGATTGGTTATTAGTAAAAACCTACTTTTTCACCAACATACATTACTTCATTTTTGGGCATCACAACGCTCATCCTCGATTAGTTTAGCATTATCTTGGACTAAAACTCTTTCATCTTCAAACATAAAAAAGTATTCTCGGACTTGGTATTGTTTGCTACTTTTCCTATCCATTTCATGCTGCCTTACCTAAAATCAACATAACAATAGGGATGGCGTAAACTTCTTATTCAACGCCATCCCTTCTTGTATTTGAATCAGCCCTTGATAGAGCCCATCATGATGCCCTTTTCAAAGAAGCGCTGAACCATCGGATAAATAATCAGTAGGGGCACAGCAGAGACTACTATGATAGCGTACTTCAAGGAAGCGTAGATTAACATAGTATTCATATCATCAACTCCCATCTGCTCGGACATGTCACCCATCTGGGATAACAGCAGAATCTGGCGCAGTAACACCTGCAAGGGATATAGATCTTTGTTGCGGATGTACATCATAGCTTCGAAATAGCTGTTCCAGTGTCCCACAAAGTAGTATAGCGTAATAACTGCTAGAATTGACTTACTCAGAGGTAAGATGATTTGGGTCATAGTGGCAAAGGGTGAACAGCCATCAATTGATGCTGCTTCCCGTAAGTCACCCGGGACGGAGTTGATGAAGTAGTTGCGCAAAAGTAGCATGTTTGTCGCATTGATAGCGCCGGGAAGTATAATCGCAAGCGGAGAATTCATCAGACCCAGGTTCTTTACATTGATGAAAGATGGTATCATACCGCCTGAGAAAAACATGGTGAAGGTAATCAGGAATGTGACGAAATTTTTACCCTTAAGGTCGGGCAGGGATAGCGGATACGCTGCCATGATAGTCAGAATGACATTCAGCAAAGTGCCGCTGAAAGAATAGATAATCGTGTTTCTGTAGCCGTTGAGGATGTCCGCGCTGGCAAACACTCGACGATAACTGTTCAGCGTCATTTCTACAGGCCACAGCACCACATTACCGCTTAGGATATGAATGGGCTGGGACAACGAAGCGCTCAGAGTGTATATGAGAGGATATAGAGTAATTAGTCCGATTAGCACGGCTAAAGAATTGATAACGACCTGGTACGTGCGGTCGCCGCGGGTTTTCAGTTTCATGTGCTTTCCCTCCTGCAAGGTGATTGAATGTTCTTGAGGAAATTAGAACAGGCTGGTTTCAGTAACACGCTTGGATATGCTGTTGACCATCAGCAACAGAAATAAGCTGACAACTGAGTTAAACAGCCCGATGGCCGTGGCATAGTCGTATTCCAGATCCTCCAGACCGATCTTGTAAGTGTAAGTTGAGATGACCTCAGATACCGTTAGGTTCAGGTCAGTCTGCATGGCGTAAACCTTTTCAAAGCCGATACTTAGCACCTTGCCAGCCTCCAGAATTAGCATAATAACAATGGTAGGCACTATACTTGGCAGGGTTATCTTTATTAGCTGCTGCCAACGATTAGCGCCGTCAACCTCAGCAGCTTCGTACATCTCTACACTAATGGCAGACAAGGCAGAAATGAAGATAATTGCGTTCCAGCCTCCGTCCTTCCAGATACCGGAGATGATATACATGGGACGAAAGTATTTAGCACTGGCCATCAGGTAAAGCGGCTCAGAAATAAGTCCAAGTTTTATAAGAATCTTGTTGATAATGCCTGTGGATGGTGAGCACATGGCCATTAACATGCCGACTACCACAATTGTGGATACAAAATGGGGAGCGTAGGTAATAGTTTGCAAACCTTTTTTTAACCTAGGGGAATGAATTTCATTCACGAGCAGTGCCAATATTATCGGGATAGGGAAGCTAAACAATAAGCTCATGAAGCCCAGATACAGCGTATTCCAGATGATGTTCAGGGAACTATAAGAGGAAAAGAAGCGCTCGAAGTGTTTCAATCCCACCCAATCACTTCCCCAAATGCCACTCCGAAATTTGAAGTTTTTAAAAGCAATCTGTACGCCCATCATGGGAACATATTTGAAAACGATATAGTAGACTATGACGGGAATCAGCAGCATATACATTTGCCAGTATTTTCCCATCGCCTTTTTCCATGTGTTTCTACGGTTCATAAAGTACCCTCCTACATATGAACAGCTTTATTAGGGATGGATTGATAATTTGGAAGGACCTGTATTGCAAGGTCCCTCCCATCAGATATAACAATGAATCAATAGTCGCCGCCGCTGTAAATACGCTCCACAGCATTCTGATAAGCATCCAGTAGCTTCTTGCCACCCATGGCATCGATCTGCTTGACGAAGCTGTTCCACCACTCATCAGTCAACTCAACCTCACCGGCAATTACTTGAGCGGTGCTGGTATTTATGAAGGAGCGAATGTCGCCCTGAACAGTATTAATGACTTCGTTCTCTTCCTCTGTCCAGGAAAAGATGGGCCAAATAGTTTTGGGCAGATAATCCATTAGGGCAAAGGCGGTGGAAGCAGGTTCAGCTTCATATTCTCCGCCCCACAGATTTTCAAGCATGACAGCAGGGTTACGTCCACCAGGCCACATTGCGAACTGCGCAATGAAGTTGTCCTGTGTCATATCGGAAGTACGAGTTGCAAGCGTTGCTTCCGTATAACCCAACGAGCCATCAGCCTTCGCTTCCCAGTTCACATCTTTTACGCCAGCATGATAGAACAGACTGCCTTCTTCACTGTAGAAGTAATCAACCCACTTCAGAGCCAACTCAATGTTCTTACATTCGACAGTTACAGCAAAATTACCAGTAGTATGAAGGTTAGAACGACAATTGGACACGATATTATAACCGTCGGGACCAGCCAGTTGCCACTTCATTCCAGACCAAGCGTCAACGGTTTCTGTAGGAATATTGTACAAAGTAGTAGCGCAAGTGATTCCAATACGATTTTCGGTTGCTAGAGCAGTAATGTTTTTATCACCATTGGTGAAAATTTCCTGATAGATCAGCTTCTCGCTGTACAGTTTATTGAGATATTCAAGGAATTTGCGATAATTCTCGCTTTGAGCGTAGATGCGAAGTGCGCCATTTTCGGGATCAACGTCCACTATGGCATGGTGCTGGGTACCACGAGTGCCCAAACCAAAGGTTCCGTAGAAGTAGCTATACAACCAATTGACACTTGCAACCAGCGGAATTTCATCAGCTTGACCATTACCGTTCAAATCACTATCACGGATAGCAACCAGTAGGTTATACAGGTCACCAGTGGTTTTCGGCATTTCCTTACCCACTTTTTCAAGAGCTTTCTGGTTGATGTACATCTTGTTAGGCACACGCATTTGAGGTGCCAAAACCACTTGAGGTAGACCATAAATCGCTCCGTTTGGAGCAGTGATGGCCATGGCGATGTCGGGATACTGAGCCAGCAAAGCCTTGAAGTTGGGCATGCAGGTATCAATGTATGGCGCAAGATCCACCAAAATTTCATCTTCGCCCCATTCAAACATCTGAGCATTACTCAAACCGGCCTTCAGGATAATATCAGGAAGTTCGTCTGACGCAATAGATGCTGCTAGTGCATTGTTAAACACACTGGGATCTATATTTTCCCATTCAATGTGAACGCCGGTCATTTCCTCATAGGCTTTCATGTTACCTACATTACCATAGTCTTGATTCGGGTAGAAACTGCCAGTACGCGCCAGGACCTTAAAAGTGACGGGCTCTGCAGTTAGTGGAAACTGTGCTTCTGCAAACATGCAAGTGCAAGTCAGCAGCATAGCCAGAACCAGAAGAAGGGGCAGGATACGTTTAACATTCATGTTGGATACCTCCTTATATTTCTCTCCGTCCTTTTCAGACGGTTAGATTCCTTGCGTGATATATAGTCCTTTCCACAGAATGCGAAAGAAATAGTCCTATATATCATAGAGTTATTTGCTTTCATAATCTATAATAAATGTTTCATATACTGTGATAAATGTTTCATTTGCCATTATAAATGTTGAAGATTAAAAATCAAAAATAAGGAGTAAACAACAATGATATGATTGATTTAACTTAAGAAATGTATCAGACGGTCCTACTATATCCAAAACATCTTCGCATTTATAATCAGATTAATTGTATTGTAGATGTTGCGTAAGAAAAGTGTGAATTTTTGTCTAGTCTTGTTTTAAAAGTATCATATATTATTAGTAATAAGCAAGTTTTTTTCTAAATCATTATGCTATAAACTAAGAGAAAAATGAAGTTAGGGCAGTGTGAAATCTTTTCTGTAAATACCGGTCTTCTACGATAAAACCAAGGTAGCTGTATAATATCTGCTTTGGGTACATCACATATAAGTCTTCATAAGTCAACGCAGCAGTTTCATTATTATGAAAACCAAATACATGTATAAACAACCGACCAATCACTTGACCTGGTGTGTGAATAACATCTATACAAAGCAACATCAAGAGTGCAAATCTTCTACCCGAGTAAGCGGTATATACAACATGCATAGACTCAACTTCATCGTTTAATTTGATGCGCCATTCAGTATCCCAAAACACAGCATCACCTTAACAACCTCCCATATATGTTTGACAGTTTTTCGTTTGTCATTCGTAAAGCCTCTTTTTTCCAAACGAAATCTTGATAATGAACTCAATATTCTTTTACATAATTAACTTCAAAAAATTATTTCAGATGACATCACCTATTTGCATATACATTATTATCGATTATAATGTTGTTAGTAACAAATTTAGGAGGTCTGTATCATAAAAACCGATAAACAAACCAATTTCCCAAAATGCAATAGTGGCAAACTCACGATAACATTGCCATTTTTGTCTTTTGAATAATTAAAAGGTTGAATAAAATCATGGCTACAATTATAAAAAAAATCAGGCTCATTAACTACAAAAGATTTCTTTACTACACTATTACCCCCAACGAACATATTAACATTTTAGTTGGAGATAATGAGGTTGGTAAGAGTACTGTTTTAGAAGCGATAGATTTAGTTACAAGTGGTAGCATTCGTAAAGTCGAAGCTATCGGTCTTGATCGACTGTTAAATAGCGATGCTGTAAAGGCATTCAAATCTGGTGAAAGAAAAATTTGTAATTTGCCTCACATAAAAATCGAACTCTACCTTGAAGGAAATTTTGATTTTACAATGAATGGGAAAAATAATTCTGACGGAATTCCATGTGATGGTATTCGAATGATCTGTGCACCTAACCCTGATTATTATTCTGAAATAGCTGATTCTTTAACAGAAAACAGCGATTACTTCCCGTTCGACTTCTACACTATTCGCTTTTCAACATTTGCGGATCAAGGATATTCTGGTTACAGAAAAAAAATCCGTAGCTTGTTCATTGTTAGTGAAAGTTTAAGTTCCGAGTATGCAACAAATGATTTTGTTAAACGTATGTACTCTCAATATACAGAAGATAACATAAAAGAAAGAGCGTTACATAAAAGTAAATATCGACAACTCAAAAACAACTTCTGTTTGGAATCTCTCCAATCTTTAAACGATCGTATTCCTTCATCTAAAGGATATTCATTTGGTCTTAAATCTTGCTCTGTTTTTGGCTTAGAAAATGATCTCATGATATATGAGAATGACATAGGAATTGATAACCAAGGAACTGGTAAACAAGTTTTTATTAAAACTGATTTTGCTTTAGAACGAGCCGGTGATATTGTTGATGTTATATTGATTGAAGAACCTGAGAATCATTTAAGTCATGTCAATTTGAGAAAACTAATTAACATTATAGTGAACACAAAAAAAGGGCAATTATTCATTTCCACGCATAATAGCCTAATAAGCACACGACTTGAATTAAAAAACCTGCAAATTATGCACCAATGCTCTAGTAAAAATCCAATTTCATTAAAAGATTTGGATGATGAAACCGCAAAATACTTTATGAAAGCCCCTGTTGCTGGAATCATTGAATATATTCTATCAAGTAAAACCATTTTAGTTGAAGGTCCATCTGAATATATGTTGTTCGAGAAATTTTATAAATCCACAGCTAATACTTCTCCTGAAAATGATGGTGTTAGTATTATTGACATTCATGGTTTGAGCTTCAAAAGATATTTGTCTATTGCCAAGATACTTGGTAACAAGGTTGCAGTAATTACTGATAACGATGGAGACATGCAAAAAAACTGTGTCGATAAATATACTGACTTCCAAAATGATACGAATATCAAAATATTTTATGATGAAGATGAGAAAATCAAAACATATGAAATGGTTTTGTATGAAAATAATAAGGAGCTCTGCAACCAATTATTTGGAAAAGACCCATTAAAATATATGCTCAACAATAAAACAGAAGCAGCATTTTCTTTATTAAATAATGACACCAATATTGTTGTCCCAGATTACATTAGCAACGCAATAAAATGGATAAGAAAGTAATTTTTGCCGTTGCAGGGTCCGGCAAAACCACTTATATTGTAAATAATTTAGATTATCATAAGCGTTTTTTGATTGTTACATTTACAAATAACAATTACAATAATTTACAAAAGAAAATCCTAGAAAAATTCGATGGTACTTGGCCAGGAAACATTACATTACTTACCTATTTTCAATTCCTATTTCAATTCTGTTATAAGCCATTTTTATCTGACAAATTGAAAACTAGAGGTATCATCTATGAAAAAAATCCTGAGCGTTTCATTGAGCAAACTAACAAACAATACTACATGACTTCAAATGGGTATCTATACAGCAATCGAATTGCGCTATTAATTAAAAAACATGTTTTAAATGAACTCAAGGAACGACTTTGTAAATATTTTGACTGTTTTATTATTGATGAAGTACAAGATATTGCTGGTCATGACTTTAATTTGCTGGAAGAATTAATAACAGCTGCAATTGACATTCTCTTTGTTGGCGATTTTTTCCAGCATACTTTTGATACCAGTCAAGACGGGAATGTAAATAAAAATCTTTATAAGGATATGTTAAAATACAAAAAAAGATTCGAATCAAAAGGAATTACGGTTGATACCACAACTTTAACTTATAGCTGGAGATGCAGTAAAAATATTTGTAGTTTTATTACAAAAAATCTAGATATTCCAATATATTCGCACCGTTCATCCAACGACAACACACAAATTGAATTAATCAAAGACTCTAACAAAGCATTTTCCATATTGAACAACGAGAATATTATAAAACTTCACTATCAGAACAGCGCAAAATACGGGCGAGGTCATAAAAACTGGGGAGACTCTAAAGGCGAAGATCATTATATTGATGTTTGTGTTTTGTTAAACAAAACTACCAAGAGAGCTTTTAATACAAAGAGCATTGATACTCTTGCTCCCGCAACAAGAAATAAACTATATGTGGCAATTACACGTGCCCATGGGAATGTGTATTTTGTTGATGAAGCTTTAGTCGTCAAAAAAAGCAACACTTAATTAAAAAGATACTGTTACCAATTTAAATTCACAAATCAGTAATAGAGTACACTAAAGTTGCAGTCTTTAGTGTACTCTATCGGCTTCCTCCACAATTCTCTTTAAAAACAGGACATCGCAGAACTTAAATATGAATACTATTTTGAAAAGTTTACATATAGTATTTTACACTCCAATTTCTACCCAGCCTATCTTTTCAACAGCTAGTATCTTGCATTTTTTACTAAAAGCACATATTATTTATATCGTGGTATAATGTTATTAAGTGTTTTGAAGTAAGTGTTAGCAGGAGTAAGTAAATTATAAATGTCACATAACGGAGCCTTTTATGGATGCCCTTCTACAATCTTTATATACGCAAAGATTCTTTATCGTTTCAAATACAATCTCAACACATATTCCATAATAGAGTTTGGAGACTAAGGAATGAAAAAAATAAGATGAAGAGACCAATCAATCTTGAAGGAATATATAATGCACTACAGGCAGTCAGCATATCAGATCGACAACAATTAGTAACGACTAGCCTATCCTCAATGGAGAAAGTAGCAAATGCGCTCAGCCGCAGTACACCTCAACTATCCCATATTGAGAAAGAAATGTATAACATTGCAACTGAGCAAGTAAGCAAGCTTGGTAGCCTTAGTTTGGATTTGTCGTATGCTGAAACTTACAATTTAATGCTATCCCAAAGCGAAGCTTTTCTCCTAATTGAACAATCATACCCAACAAAAATGCTTAAGAACATTCAAAGCAGCTTATCCAAACTTGACCTGAAAGGGTGCTTAGAAGCAACCAACACTGCATTGAATCGCCCCTTCATTGAAATTGCTAATGTCGCATTTCTTAAACTTTCAAGTATTGATGATTTCTTTTCTAAGCAAATTGAGTATCCGCGTGGATTTGCAACTGCTTTGAGCCAGATGAATGTTGGAACCGCAAGGAGAGTCGTGCAGTGCGATGATATTAGTTATGAACCGAGATCGCGTTTTTTTGTTGTTAGTAAAAAGCCAAGTGATAAAGCATCCTCAAAGGAACTAAATGTAATTTGCTCGGGGACTGATATCCTTAATAACTTAGCAACAGACAATGACGACCTAATAAGTGAATCTGAATTAATCAGTTTTCTCACGGTACTGAGCGAAACGCCTGGTTTTGGCATAGAGGATGAGGTAGGACAAAAAATCCTTCACATTGTAAGGAGTGTTGCTGAATGTATAGACTTTGATAAGGATCTGTACTACCACTCAAGAAAACTCGCTCAGGGACAATGCCCCTATCCGCAAAATGAGATGCTTAGTGCACCAGTTGGTGTAACTGGGCCAGGACGATACAATCATCCTGGTCGATCTTACTACTATTTTGCTGATACACAAAAAGGCGCGGAAACAGAAGTAAGAAAGCACTGTTCAACTGAGTCCGTACAAACCGCCATTATTTCTCCCAAACATAGCGTCAAGCTCTTGGATTTATCCGGCACGATGCGTGGCGGAACTACTTTCTTGCGATACATACGTTTTCCCGTCTCAAATACTAATAGCAATATGCCAAGAGAATACCTTATTCCTTGTTTTGTTTCAGATTGTTGCCGAAGATCTAAAATTGATGGAATTAAATATTATGGAGGCGCAGGATACTCAAACTATGTTTGTTGGAATGACGGTCATTTCTGTTTCAAAGCAATGGCCTTGCCATTGATGTGAGAAAGGATAAATCTCAGTTACTCTTAGTTATACCAAGTTCATTATAATCTTGGGCAAGCAGGGCATGTGGGTACCCTACATGCTCTATGCTTGTTGGTGGCAGCGCCCCCAAACCCCTTTGAGCGCATGATAAATCATGCGGCTGCGCACTTCTGCGAAGCGCTTTTGTACGAAGATAGTCACTTGCTCTGCTCCTTCTTTTGCTCGGTTATAGGTTCATCTTTATTCAAATTCATTATGCGTTCCACATTGGCCTTAGCGGTTAGCAACGTACGCATTTCATCCCGCAGTTTCCTATATTCAGGATAAAGCTCTTTCTTTTTTTCCACCAGTTCAGCATACTCCTCTTGGAGAGTACGGATGCTTGGGATTTGCTTTGTGCCCAGATTGTCAAATGCTTTTTTTGCTGCTTTATGCAGCTGAATCTCATCCTGATGTTCAAAAGCGAAGCTTTTTGAGTAGCCCGCTTTGCGATAAGCAACATAGGTATCTCTGGTTTTCAGATAGTTTCGCACATGGGTTCTAAGCTGACTAATTTCGGTCATTCGTTTTTCGATAGCCTTGATTTCATCCAGCACTTCATGATGTCGCTTTGTTGCAATTGATGTTTTTCCCGCCAAAGAATCAAAGCTTGACAGATTGTTTTCACTTAGGTAGTTTAATGTCTGCGCCATTTGTTTTAAGTTAAATACTTTCGCCCATCGTTCATATCCGCCCCCTTTACCGGATTGTAATTTCGCCTGAATGTCGATAAGCATATTGAATTGACCATGCGGTATATTGTGACCTTGCTTCTTTGAGAAGGTATTATTTTTTGTTCTTGTCGAAAGCGCCTTTCTCAGGCTATCCTCATCATATCCATCACCCAAGGACTTCAGCCTGATATATCTGCTCTGCCCTGGGCCACGCAAGCTGATATGTTTTCCGCGTTTTATTTCCCATCCCGCTGCCTGTAGCAAAGCAAGAAGGGCATCCAAGTTGTCAGGGTTTTGCGTCATGGAATCATCAATTATCCTGCGGAGCAATTCACGATAGGAGGGCGATTTTTCGTTTCCCAGCCATTTGTTATAGCTCTGCCCATGTCCCTTTGGTTCGGGCACAACAGACAACTGGTGCTCCAAACAAATCAGGTCACTCAGTCTTGCAACGGCTTTGCCAGAACCAAGAAAGTCTCGAAACTTTCTTGAACAATCCAGGGATGTGGAGTTCCAAATGATATGATTGTGAATGTGTTTTTTGTCGTTATGCGTAGCCACTATAAAGGCATGTTGACCTTTGAGAAAACGCATAGCCAATTCATAACCAACGCGATTGGCATCTTCCGCCGTGATTTCTCCTGGCTTAAAAGATTGCCGCACCTGATAAGCAATCACATCGTTTTTTTGTCTGCGCCCGGTAATGGCGAAGTACTCTCTCTTGGACAACATAAACTCAGCATCCACAGAACGAATATCACATTCATAAGAGGAAATGAGTTCTCCTTGATTTGTTTTGTCGGGATTTTTTACGTAATCAGTTCTGTCTTTCAGGCATTGAGCAATCGTCTTCCCTTTGTTACGGTGCATGGAAATGATGCGTGTAGTGGCCATTAGCTTTCCTTTCTATAATGAATTTAGATCAAGGAATCAATATAATCGAATTCATGAAAAAACAAGACGCTCTATATTTTACTTTTCAAAATATTATACATGAACAAATCAAAAAGAAGATTAATGTTGATTATGCTTGATTTAACACCGAGAGCTATATATAATATGCATTTAAGCGAAGTTGAAAGATGGTGATTTAGGTTGGAAATGCTTGCAGCCGAAATAATTAGCATATTAACTGATCTGGGCATGGATGCATTCTCAGGCTTTTATGGTAAATTTAAGCTATATAGAATCAAGAAAAAACTCCATAGTAATTTGCATAAGGAGATTTTTTTGCGATATGGGGACGAAGTCTATTATCATGATCTGGATTGTTTTTTATCAAAAAACAAAGTGATTTATAATATTATTATTAATTGCGAATCAACTTTTGCGCATCAGCATAAACCTAGAACTCAAATTATTCAGTATTATGTACAGCTATTTATTGAAAGCAAACCACGGTTTTTAAGATATCAGTCAGAGATATATTCTATTATCCAGAAATGTTTTGACGTAATATTCAACACATTAAATAATATCAATGCCACTGAAAGCGTTCGTGTAATCAGTAATATTGCAAAGGAGTTGGCAGGAGAGCTTTCTCTAGAAATAAAAAGCTTAAGATTAGATGTAGCGGAGATTAACAAGAGACTTGTTAATCAGCAGATCCTTGATAATGCTAATCATAATGCAAAGCCTGTCTTCTATCACGAAAAATATTTTGAGTATCTGATACGCATATATATAATGCACACGAATTCTGCTTATATTCCAAGGAGCTTGTTTTATGAAAATGACTCCAATAATGATGTTGATTCATTTGAAGCCTTACTAAATGAGAGGCATATTTTGCTATTGGGTGAAGCAGGTTCTGGAAAAACATATGAATCAATAGCTTTACTCAATAAGGCATGTACAAGCCAGAAGGCAGCGGATTATTTGCCAGTCTATTTATCTTTAAATGAATATGGAATAGTTTATTCAAACATTATTGATGGTATAAAATATAAAATCGCTCCCTTTTGTGACGGCGACCCGTATGAATTCATAAGCTCATGGCTTTCAGAAGGAAAAGTAGTACTAATTCTTGACGGAATTGACGATATTCTAACCGAAGAATTGAGACTTTGTTTTGTGTCTGAAGCTAAGAATATCGCTGTTCTGTACAACCATTGTTATCTGTTTATCACCTCACGTTTTAACAGATATCATGGTGAATTGGGTAATATTAAAAAGTATTACATAAGATGCTTGAGCAAAAAAACGATAAGAAAACAACTTCTTGATGAATCTATTAACGTAGAAATACCTGATAGTTACTATCAATTATTTGGTAATCCTTTGTTTTTGGAGGTGGGAAAAATTGTACTAAAGAATAGCCCCCATCGAGATATATTTAATCGAAGCATCTTATTTGAGGAACTTGTATTCTTGCTTTGTGGTGAATGGGATAAACGAAAGGGCATTTCTTCAAAATATAGTTTGAGCTATTCAGATGCTGTTGGTATTTTGGGACAATATGCATTCGATAAATTTTACCAACCTTCCACTAGGCATATAGAATTCGAAGAATATATTTCTAAAATATCTCCAAGTAATACAAACAAGACCGCAATAATTGATTTTTTGTTATCATCAGAATTGCTTAGAGTATCAAACGGAATTGTTTTTACGCATAAGCTGTTCAAAGAATTTTTTGCAGCTTGTTACTTGGTTTCACGATATCCACTATCTGATTATAGATCAATGTACCTAGAGTATATTAATAAGGAAGAATGGAAAGAGGTTTTCATTTTTGCATCAGGCTTGTACAAAAATATTGAAGAACAGGATAGATATCTTGATTTTATTATGCATAATAATTTGCAGTTGTATATTGAATGCATAAATGCAAAAAGCGATTTAAGTGTTCAGCTTGTATTGCCAAATAATCTCGATGTGGCGAAACGTTACCTTGAGCAGATAGTAAAAACTTATATGACTATTGTCCATAAATTCTTTGAACCAATTGCATTTCAATTTGATCCAATACCTGGAAAAGCAGAAAAAAACATTAATGAAAAGAAAACCCAAATAGTCGGTAGTCTTTCACCTGATGGTAATTATTTAAGCTATTGGTTTAATAGAGTTATGCCTGATGAGCCAGATGTGCTTTGTATATATGAGGATCAGATAGTGGAGAATTATAAAGAACGTGAAAAGCAGGCGGTTTTTGAAAGAAAAAAGATTATTTCTTATGGTATAAACCTTAACCTTTCTGGACTACAGGGAGATAGCGGACGAAAAATCGCTGTTAACTTAATTAAGGAACAAATAAAAGAAATAATTAAAGAGAAGAGACTAGCTGAGAGCTACTACTTGTTGTGTGAAAGAGTAAATAATTGTAAAGAGAAAATTAAAGAATTAAGGGATGTATCTGATATAGCGCAAATGAGGGCTATAGTGGAGGGCATGATACATAAGATAAAGGAAATATCAAATAATGTCGAGAGCTACAGTTATAGTGGTGTTGAAATATTCGATTTATTCTTGTTGCTCAAGTATTTAGATGAAAGAAGCATAAATTTTTGCGATTATATATTACCTGCTAACGATATCGACCCGAAAGAACCACCATATTGGATTTGGAATTTTTATTCAGAAGAACAAATGGCAAACAGATTGTCAAAATTTTTTTATTTTCATCAGCTTAGCTATATCGAAATGGTAGAAAAGAATTTCCCTGTTTTGTGTAATATGTTTCCGCGATATCTAGATACCCCCTATCAGAATGTTGTAATTATTGATTATAAAAAAGGAGAAAGGCCAAATGGCTCGAAAGCAGAACCATCATTGTTCTATTATTATATTGCCTCTCCGAACAATTACCCGATACCACCAAAGTTAATATATGTGGATAATGAAGTTAATCGAAAAGAACTTGTGGATGATATATATGAAAATATTAAGCAAAGCTATTTAAAACGAGGTAAAACAGCGCAATATTTGGGCTGGACAAATGCTGGGTTGAGTTTTACTTTAATCTCACGCCGAACTGGTGTGAATAGTCCTCTATCCGATTATGTTTATGAATGCATAAAAACAAGCTTAGAACAAGTGCTTGGCAAGCTATAATTCAGGATGCTATTATTTTCGTCCTGGAGTCCATCTCCTTGGGGGTAGAGGATCTATTTATCAAATCAAACTATGTTATTTTACAAGTGATCTGTGCTCACCCTCGCTCAAATTACAGAATACGGCTTGCTATGATTAACAACCTGCCATTCTTCTCGTGGTAGGCACAAGTAGAAAGTGTGAGCAGAGTATCCGGAAATGCTAAGATTTGAGTGGTAGAAAACTCTGTGATGTTGGACAGATTTTGAATATATTGATTCATAGTTGTATCATTCCAGATATTGACATAATCGTAATATTGAAAGCTTTTCTCTCCTTCTCCAGGTATTCTTGTCCTGCACACCTCTACAATCTCATACACCCTTTCTTCATACAAGGTATCAAAGTGAATGTACCTGTGTTCTTCCCAGAACGACTTTTTCAGAAACTTGTCCAGGTCACCAAACAGGATACCGCTGCGGGCATTGTGCCCGTGAATCAGCAGGTTTCGGCTGTGCTCCACATCGGTCACGCCATCCACAAAAGGTACGCCGTATTTTGCGTAATTCCCATAGAAATCCTTGTGCAAGTAACGCTCCGGTTCTTGGGGAGAAAACATCACGGGATAGTTGACCTTGGTGCCTTCAATGCGAATCCAGCCGAAGAAGTCCGGGTTTTGCGCATGAAGGGCAGTGTATTGTGGAAGAACTTTTCTCTTATCAAGCGTGTCTTGTGTGACCAGAAAACGATTGTCATATGTACCCGTTCTTTGAAAGCTTCCGACAGAAAGCGGTGCAGCGGAAGCCACCATCATGGAAGGTTTTGGCAGCAACAAGGATAAGCTTTGCCCGGATACTTTTTCTAAATCTGACTCTGGCGTAGTAGGCATGTTGCACTCAAAGGCATCACAACCATCCATGTCCTTGTCAATCAGTTTTTGTTCTTCCACCATCTGGATCAGTGCAGTAAAGGTGCGCACTTGTTTTGCTTCCTGGTAATGCTCCCAGAGGATAAGCAGGCACAGCAATGCAAAGAAAATGAATAGAATAATTCCCATCAATCGTTTCTTGTTTTTCTTCATAGATAATCCTTTCATCAATACAGCCCGAAGGGGACAATGTCGTGTCTTTCCTTCGGGCTTTTTTATTTGAGTACCGCCAGGGACAGCAGGATTTCGTTTGCTTTGTCCCAGATGGCATCCAGGCTTTGCTGTATATAGTGGTAGTCATAGGTGTGCAGCTGTTGGGTGGTATTCACCTGCTTGGCAATCTGGTTAATGTTGTTACCCGCCTTGCGCAGCAGATGAATCATCTCCTTGAGCTGAGGAATATCAAGCTTTACCATCAACCCATCTATGGCCATTTTGCGCAGATAAGCTTCCCGGTTCCGTGTCCCCAACTGCTCCATTTTGAGGGTGATAAAGTCCAATTCTTCCTGTGTTACCCTGAACTTCACCTGAATATCTCTTGTTCTGTTTGCCATTACCTTGCCTCCAGATGGTGCTTGGGGGACGGCATTCGTTTGGATTGTTGCACAGGCGCTTGCAGGCGCTGAAGAATGGAAGGCCGGGTAGATTTCTCCAAGGTGTTTTCCATGGCGGGTAAGATGCGCTCATTCTCCATGTTGAGCAGGGTGTTTAGTTCCGTCAGCCGGGCGGACTTGATACGCAGTTCCTCTTCCTGGGGAAAGGGCTTGCCCACTTCAGCCTTTGCAGCTGCCATCTGCGCCTGAAGGTCAGTTAGTTTGGAGCGTTGCATTTCCAGCCGCTGGGGTAAACCTGCCAAAGCGTTGTCAATACGGGTCAGGTTTCCTCTTGCGTCCTGTCCCAGCTCCACGGGGTGTACCGCTTCGCCTTTGAATGTCATGCGGAAGGTTTTGCCAAAGTCCTCCAAAGACAGGTACATGGACAACCCCCGATACTGACCAATGCGCACCGGGTCAAGCCCGCGAATGGCCTTGCAAGCGTCCAGGATGGCATGGCCCGCGGCTGCCTTATCCGAATAATTGTTACTGCCGATGGTTATGCCTACAAAACCTTCCTTGGGCAAAGGATGGGCTTCCAAAGTCTTTATATCCGTTTCCAAACGACGGATGTGTACCCTGGTCGCTTCTATCTGCTCAGGAAAGTTTTTGAGCAGATTATCTTCCAAACGAAACTGCTGGCTCTGGTGATTGGACTTGAGAAGTTTGAGCTTTGCAACAGCCATATCCAAATCCATTTTCTCTTTAATGCGCTCATCGCCGGCGCACAATGCCTTGATTTCCGCATAGGACAGAGCCGTTTCATCAATATCCTCACAGGAACGGACGGGGCTTTTTGCGGTCATGATTTGTGAGATAAATTTCTGTTTGTTTTCAACGGTTTGCCACAAGTAGCTGTCGAAGGTGCCTTCGGTAGCGTAGCGGTAAATGTGAACGGTGTCGTTCTGGTTGCCTTGCCGGATAATGCGCCCTGCCCGTTGTTCCAAGTCGCCTGGCCGCCATGGGCAGTCCAAGTCATGCAGGGCGATGAGCCTATCCTGTACATTGGTGCCAGAGCCCATTTTGAAGGTACTGCCTATCAGCACCCGCACCTGACCGGAGCGCACCTTGGCAAACAATTCTTTCTTGCGAAGCTCCGTGTTGGCGTCATGGATGAAAGCGATTTCCTCAGCGGGCACCCCCCTGTCGATAAGCTTTGCACGGATATCCTCATAGACTGTGAATTCGTTTTGTACATCGCTGTCCCTGGACAGCAAAGCGTCAATATCGTGAATATCCACGCCATTGATGGTGGACTGTTCATTGCTCTTGGCCGCTTGTAGGGTCTGACCTACGCTTCTGCCCTTGGGTGTGGACAGGTCACAAAATACCAGTTGTGTCAGTTTTTCTTCCTTTCCTTCCTGCCATATGCGGTGAATGTTGCGGATGCACAGGTTGACTTTGCTCCCGGGGTCATCGGGCAGCAATGGATTAATGATGCGCTGATCCAGCCCCAGCTTACGGCCATCCGAGGTAATCTTGAGCATATTGTCAACGGTGGGTTCCACGCTGCCTGTGTGCACCAGAGAAGCCCGTTCAGATAATTCTTGCACTAACTCCTTTTGCTGCTGGGTTGGCTGAGCGATTACATTATGAAAGACCGCTTCCGGGGTAGGGAGATTGAGTTGTTCCTTGACCTTGATGTCCGCCACTTCTCGGAACATGTTCATCAACTCTGGCAGGTTAAAGAACCTGGCAAAGCGGGTACGGGCACGGTATCCCGTTCCTTCGGGAGCCAATTCTATGGCAGTAACCGTTTCGCCAAAGACTGACGCCCAGTTATCAAAATGTGTCAGACCGTGTTTTTTGAGGGTGTCGTGCTGCAAATAGCGCATCATGGTGTACAGCTCAGTCATGGAATTGGAAACAGGCGTGCCTGTTGCAAAGATTACCCCTTTGCCTCCGGTGATTTCATCCATATACCTGCACTTGAGCAGCATGTCCGAGGACTTCTGAGCTTCTGAAGTGGAAAGTCCCGCTACATTGCGCATTTTAGTATACATGAAGAGGTTTTTGTAGTTGTGCGCTTCATCAACAAACAACCTGTCCACGCCCAATTGCTCAAAGGTCAATACATCATCCTTTCGTTCTGCCTTGTGTAGCTTGTCCAGCCGTGCTTCCAACTGCTTGCGGGTACGCTCCAGCTGCTTGATAGTGGTACGCTCGCCACGAGAGTACCGCAGTTCCTCGATGCCGTTCTGGATTTCATCAATCTGTTCCTGTAAAAGCTTTTCCTGACGCTCAGGCGAAATAGGGATGCGCTCAAACTGGCTGTGACCCATAATGACGGCATCATAGTCCCCGGTGGCGATGCGGGAGCAGAAGCGCTTTCGGTTCCGTTTTTCAAAGTCCTTCCGGGTAGTCACCAGAATATTGGCAGCAGGATATAGGCGCAGAAACTCCGCCGCCCATTGCTCCGTTAGGTGGTTGGGAACGACAAAGAGGGGCTTGCTGCATAGCCCAAGGCGCTTGGATTCCATGGCGGCAGCCACCATCTCAAAAGTTTTTCCCGCCCCTACCTCATGCGCCAGCAAAGTATTTCCGCCATAGAGGATATGCGCTATGGCGTTGAGCTGATGCTCCCGCAGGGTGATTTCCGGGTTTGCGCCTGTCAGTCTCAGATGCCTTCCATCGTACTGCCGGGGACGGGTGCTGTTGAACATACGGTTGTAAGTAGCAACCAAGTCCTGCCTGCGCTCCGGTTCCCGCCAGAGCCAGTCCCTAAAGGCATCCTTAATCGCTTGCTGTTTTTGCTGGGCCAAAGTGGTGTCCTTTTGGTTGAGTACACGCCTGTCCTTACCATCTGCATCCTGAATGGTGTCATAGATACGCACATCCCGCAGGTTCAGGCTGTCCTCCAGGATTTTATATGCGCTTGCCCTATCAGTTCCAAAGTTGGTGTAAGCCATTACATCGTTGTAGCTGATAAAGCTCTTGCCTGAAATCGCCCATTCGGCGGTCAGGGGAGAATAATGCACTTCCACGCCTCTTTCCCGCAAGTATGGCGGTGTACGAAAGGTTTCATACATGAACTGCTGGATGTATTCAGGGCTGATCCAGGTAGCGCCCAGACGCACCTCGATTTCGGAAGCGTCCAGGTCTCTGGGCTGCGCTTGTGTTAATGCCTGCACATTGGTAAGCAAGGCTCCTCGCTGAGGGTGATCTTCAGGCACTCTGTCCAAACGAGACTGGTAGTCTTCTAACTTTTCCCGGACATTGCCGGACAGAAAGTCGTCAGCCGTGCGATAGGTGTATTCGCTTTCCCGAAAGCGATGAAAATCCCGGAAGATAACGCCCGTCAGCTCTTGGTACAGTCTTTCTTCATCCATGCCCGTAAGTTGCATCATGTATTCCATATCTACACAGGCTTTCTCCGCAATGGATACAGCCAGAGCCTCGCTGGCAGTGTCCACCGAAGTGGCCACCCGCTGCGCCCGGATGGTACGGCGGGTAAACATGTCGGCCTTGCGCTCCAGTTTCCGGTCTTCATCCAGTATTTCCAGGGAGCAAAGCAAGTAGTAGGAGGCATCATCTGAGAACACCCTGGCGTTAGCCCGGTCATTAATTAGCCCGTATTTGGAAGAGAAGGCATCATACAGACGGTTGAGTTCCTTTTGGGTGGACAGGATGGTTTCGTCTGGGGTGTATTCGTCCAACTGCTGGTCAATCAGGCGATGAACGCAGTCCCTTAGCCCCACCATGCCAGTAATGCGTCCTTTGACAGCCTCGCTCAGCTGGGGCTTCACCATGCGTGCGTTTTCCCGGTAATAGACTTTGCCTTGTACCAGAGTATATGAGTAATTTTTTACATCAGGGTCTGCGGGGATGCTTTCGTCCAGGGGCAAGCTGTCGCCAATGTCCGGTTGCTGAGGCAAGGTATACTGCCCTTGAATACTGCGGATGGCGTTTTGCAAAAGGTCTGCTAAATTATGGTCAGGCAAGGGAACACAGGCAGCTTCCTTGCCGTACAGTCCGCTTATTATTTGCATTTCGCCCAGCACCATGTGGGGGTTATCTAAGAAGTAACTGTTGATGGGAATGCCGTCTTCAGTCTGTCCTAAATGCACCCAGTCCGGCTCAATGTTCTGAGGTTCTTCTCGTTTCTGTAAAAACAGGATGTCGCTGGTGACTTCCGTGCCGGCATTGGTCTTGAAGGCATTGTTGGGCAGACGAATAGCGCCCAGCAGCTCCGCTCTGCGCGCGATGTATTTGCGTACCTCCGAGGATTGCTTATCCAGGGTGAAGTGCGAGGTAATAAAGGCTATCAGCCCGCCGGGGCGTACCTGATCCAGAGCCTTAGCAAAGAAGTAATCGTGAATGTTGAACCCCAGTTTGTCATATGCTCGGTCAGGCACACGGTAGTTGCCAAAGGGCACATTGCCAATGGCTAGGTCATAGAAGTCCCGCCTGTCAGTAGTCTCAAAGCCCGCTACAGTGATGTTCGCCTTGGGATAGAGCTTCTGCGCAATCCTGCCTGTGATGCTGTCCAGCTCAACACCATACAACCTGCTGCCGGAAAGTGCTTGAGGCATCAGGCCAAAGAAGTTACCCACCCCCATGGCAGGCTCCAGGATATTGCCGCTTTCAAAGCCCAGCTGTTGAATGGCATCGTACATGCTTTGAATCACTACGGGGCTGGTATAGTGAGCATTCAGGGTGGATGCACGAGCTGCTGCATACTCATCTGGCGTTAGCAGTTCCTTTAGCTCCTGATACTCCTTTTCCCATTGGGGCTTATGCTCATCAAAGGCATTGGGCAGAGCGCCCCATCCCACATAGCGGGAGAGTACCTCCTGTTCAGCAGGCGTAGCATGACGGTTTTCTTTCTCTAATTCTTGCAGCAAACGGATAGCATCTATATTAGCCTTGTACTTTGCTTTTGGGCCTCCCTCACCCAGGCGCATATCCGTAATGCGATGGTTGTCGGGTTCCGGTACGATGGGTTCGTGCATAGGCTCATCCGCAGGCTGCGGAAAGCGTTCCAGCAGAGCAGCAAAGCGCTCAGGGCTTTCTGCCCGCAGGATGGGATAGAGCAGGGAGGGATCCCGTAGGGTTATGTTTCTTGAGCTAATTTCCTCGATAATGAAAGGTTTGTTATCTTCCAGATAGATAGTGTCCCCTACTTCAAAAGAAAAAGCGAAGGGCGACTTAACATCACGCTCCGCTTGTTCAATCCAGCTGATTTGCTCCGGCTGGGAAGTAAAGAGGCTTAACTGAAGATGATCTCCTTGAGGATGATTTCCTCGACCTGAGCTTTCAGGCTGTTCATCAGCCCTGTCCAGTGTAGGGGATTCTGGGCTTTTATCTTTTCGTTCAGGTTCTCCTTGCATATCCCCTGCTGCATTAAGGTCTGAAGACGCTCCTGGGCTGTCTGTTCGGTCTGCAACAGGTGCTGATACAGTGTTCCGTTCATAAGCATCCTGTTGTACAGTATCTCCCGGTGCTCTTTGAGATATGTCCGGCGCATCCTTCCGTACTTGCCCAGCGTCTCCCCGCTCTCCTCTTTCAGGCTGATGTCCGGAATCAGGTAATCGCCCATCTGGGTGTAACTCATCTCTTGCATTTTCTGTCCTTTCTGCGGGCATTTCCCGCTCTGTCTGTCTTATATGTCGTTCAATATCCCTGAGCACTTCTTGGCTGATTCGGCTGACCGCAGTACCCAGGGCGGTAACGGCATCGGGGCTATCAAATTGATACACCGACCGGAATTCCTGGCTTTCCATGTAGTTATCCGGGGTAAGACCGCATCGGTTCATCAGGGTGTAGGCAATGCTGGCCTGTGCCGCATCACAGAAGATCAGCCCGATGTTAAGGTCATCGTATTCCTCCAATAAGGAACCGTCAACAATGCCGAGGATGTCATAACGGAAATTGTCCCAATAATCTGCCGCCTGCTGTGCGGCCAGCGCATCCAAGGTGGTGGCAAGGTTGTTATCGGAAGACAGAAAATACCTTTCCTGCAGGGACTGTGCAAGAGATTCTTGCTGCGCTTCTGTGACCTGCCATGGCTGGGGCGCAGGCAGTTGCCTTGGGGAGGCCGTGTCCGATACATCAAAGACATAGCGTAGTCTGGGGCGGCCCTGGCTATCATCCAGCAAGGCAATGCCCTTGGAACCACGCTTGACATAGCGATGCCAGCGCTGATTCCATTTATCATAGGATGTACAGGCGGTAGCATCGGGGCGCTGGGCATGGATGGCTAACTGCTCCGGAAAACGATAGGGATAAAGGTGGCTGGCAGTCCGCAGAAAGGATGTCCAGTTGCTGTGACTGCGGGTAAGAGAAACGGTTGCGTCCTGAATCAGGCGATAGTAATCATAAATTTGAATGGCCAATTGCATCCCTCCTTTGGACAGACAAACAACGGCAAACGCTCAGGCCTGCCGTTGTTTGCTGGGTGTATGTTTCGTTAGATGCCGGGGGTCAGGTCAAGGGCGAGGTACTCCTCATCTGTAATGGCATGTAGTTTGCCGATGACCGACTGGCATAGCTTCCGCAGTTCCGTTTCATCCGCTTCGAGGTGCGGAAGCACTTCCTCCAGGGCTTGAATAGCTTCGGTGCGATTGCTTGCCTGTACACTGTAGATGACAAGCAGGTTCTGTTCATCAAAGGTAAATGGCATAGTTTTTTCTCCTTTCATTTTGACCAATATGAGGGCTTCTAGCGCGGTAGACAAGGATGCCAGCGTTATCGCTGAAAATCCGTTCGCTGATACCTACCCGTAGCATCGCTATGGCTTGCCTGCCTGATTTGCGCCAGTACCGATTTGCGGGGTGTTTCCTTAGCAGACACCCTTTCCTGTTGTGCCTGTCTGGTTTCCGTTTTTTTCAGGTCGGGCTGTTTCTGCTCTGCCGGCTTTGGGGTAGGCATATTATTGAGAAGACCATCCAGTTGGTTGTCGTTTTGTTCCAGCATATCCTCCAGAGTGCGTGTAGGGTTTCTGCTGGAGAAAAAACCTGGCAACTCTACAAACCCCCATCTATCCACATAGTGGCAGGTAATCTGTCCGCTTTGCTTTAAGGCAATAACATCCCCCATGGATAGGCTGCGCATGGCGCTGTCCCAGGGTTTTGCCTCATTGAATCGGATATAAAGCTGATTGAGCACCGCTTGGGTGTCCTCAGCTTGGGGCATTTTGCCGCTGTGTACGGCATCATAGTGCTGTGGACTCAGCGTATCCTTCACCTGCTGATAGGGCTTAAAGCGCATATCCCGCAGTTCCTCCCCGGAACGCATTTGATAGATGAGATAGACATCTTTCTGGCTGTCCCTGAATAACTGCTCTGCGTCCCTGCCTTGTGCCTCCCGGTTTTCGGGGAGGCTTGCCGCCTGCCAGTCAGTCTTGGTGATGCCGCAGATGCCAGTATGGCTCATGATGTCTTCCATACGGGTGGCAAGGGTCTGCGCATTACCCTCACCCAGCAGGTGAACAGACAAGCCCCGTTCAAACAACTCCATCGCACGCTCCCGGCTTAAAGGGTGCATGTCCTGGTCGGTATAACCAAAGGAAGGAAGCACCTCCGGTGTCATGAGAGGATCGGGAACAGGGATTTCTGTCACCGGAGATGACAGCGCCTGCTCCGGTTGCAGGCTGTTTGATGAAGGCATGGTTTCTTCCGGCACCACCTCCACATCCAAGCCCCACTCCTTGCGGATTTCGTTAATGTTGCGGTCAATGTCCGTGATGATTTCCGATGCCGTGCGGTTAATGGTTTCCAGGGATTCCTTGAGTGCGGTCAGTTCCTTGTCCTTGCTCCATGTGGCAATATATCCAAAGCTGTTTTCCTCTGTAGCGATGCCATAGTAGGCACAGACGGCATAGGCCACGCTTTCGGCTTCCACTTCATGGGTGCCCCGGTCTTTGCGCAGCACGCTTTCATCCCTTTGGTCAATGGCCAGTTGCGCCTTGGTATGCAGCTTGGCATGGGTTAACTCATGCACTGCGGTAGAAACCGTCTGCGCCTGGCTCATGCCTTCCCGAAGGACAATACGATTGTTGTTTTCAGAAAAGATGCCGTCCACATGGGGAGGAACATCCCCCATTTCCATTGGGACAGGAGAGGTGCGTTTTAAGGCCTCCATGAAGATGTCGTATTGTTCCACAGAGCCTGTCAGGTCGCTGACAATTTCGGGCAGAGGTTTGCCCTTGGTCTGGGACACATCAAAGACGGTGACAGGCCGAAAGAAAGGCACCGTGATTTCTTTCTTGTCAATAAGGGGATTCCCTTCATGATCCAGCAGGGGTTCTCTTGTAGCAGGGTCGATGCGCTGAGTCTCTATGGTCTTTTTGCGAGGCATAGGCGCTATGATACGGATGCCCTTTTCGCCTCGCTGCACATTGCGGGAGAACTGGTCGCGCCATTTGTTGAAGCCTGCCACCAGGGTAGCATCCGGCTTTTGCAGGTAGATGAGCATGGTGTTGTTCAGGGAGTAGCGATGAAAGCGGGACATGGTGCGCAGATACTGGGCGTACCTGTCACTTTGAAACAATTCTTGAATGCCCTTTTCTATGCCCGCTGTCAGCTCCGTCAACTTTTCCCTGACGGTAGGTTTGGTGGTTTCAGACATATGAACTCCTTTCCTTATTGTTCATGATTGTTAGGTTTGTGCTTTTACCGCATCAAACGCTCCAGAAGATTGCCAAGGTCATGCATCCCCCTCATATGGGTTGTCCATTTCATCCTCATCATCATCGTCAAAGGCATCGTCTTCAAATCCATACATCTCATCAAAGGCTGGAGCCTGTTTAGCTTTTCCGCCGCCCTTTCCACGCTGGATGTAGAAGAAAGCGCCTCCTGCTACGGCCAGAACCGCTATCAGGATGATGCCACCCATGCCCGTGCCTTTGTTAACGGGCGCTGGCGGTGTTTCCGGCTCAGATGTCGGCGCAGGCTTGGGGGTAGGCGTAGGTGCAACGCCTTTGCACTCTGTCATGTCTTTTTTGCATACCGGACAAGCGACGTTAACTGCTCCTGGCTGGCATTTATCCTTACAGATGCAGGACTGGGTTAAACCTTCTTTTTCCTCGTCATCCAGCAGGGTCATCAGGTCTGCCTCGTCCACCTTGTTCAGAAAGAAGGTATCAAACTGTTCGCCCGCCGTGTCCGTGGGCTTGTCGTAGTCAATGACCAGGAAGAAGGGGTTGCCCTTTCTGGTTTCCAAGGTGACGAACTGTTTGTTGGTGTGCTTGTCAAACAGCAAATCACGGGTGACGGCATTGCCATCTACCGTAAGAGGGCTGCCCGTTGTGACAGCAGCGGGCGCGACGGTTGATGCAGGATACAGTGCGCTATACGGGTCAGGCGTCCAGTGGGGAATGTCCTCGCAGAAAATGTACTCTGAGTAGTCAATCTCCTGCGCCATGCCCATGGTTGCCAGGCACAGCAGGAACAGCGTTACCAGAAAACAAATGAAGCGCTTAGGCATGGCTTGTATCCTCCTGTGCAGGATGTGCCTTGGGCACAATGGATTGGGTTTTTGCTCTGTCCAGCAGGTCTTTCAGCATTTGAGGGGTAACATTGCATTCATTGAGCATTTGGAGCATCAGGGTATTGTGAATTTCTGTGCGCTGCTTCAGGTATTTATCCTGCTGCGCCTGGATGATGGAGAGCTTTTTTCCGTTGCTTTCAATCAGACGGTTCAGCCTTTTGAGTTCCTTGTTCATGTCGTCCTCCTTTTGTGTTTCTGGTTTTGTGGTTTAGCGGGGTATGCGCCCGAAGGCATAGAAGTGTTCGATGTGGTAGGCATCGTCCGTAGGGGTGAACTGAATGGGGTCGCCGCAATGAATCATGGTGTTCTGATTCACCATGATGCCTACATGGGTGACATCGTTATTCGCTTCAAAGGTTTTGGTAAAGAAGATGAGGTCGCCGGGTCTTACTTCTTCTGCCGTGATGACGGTACTGCGGTCATACAGCCCCTGAGAACCCAGGCGGCCAATGTTCCATCCGCACTGATTGAGCACCCAGGAGACAAAGCCGGAACAGTCAAAGGAAGTCGCAGGGCTGGCCCCACCCCAGACATAGGGGTAACCCAGGTATTTGCTTGCCTCTTCAAAGATGGCCGCAAAGACAGGGTCTTGCAGGTCTTCAGCGGGCGGCTCATACTCCGGGTATTCCGCTACCAGGTACTTATGGATATAGGGAGAGCCAGGGAAGAGATCAGGGCGGTTACCCAGCTGCGACATGTACATGGCGTACAGGCCCATTTGCTGCCTGCTCATTAGATAGACAGGCAGGTGTGAAAGATTGAAGTTCTCTATTTCCACATGCACTGTTCGGTACAGGTAGGGGATAGATACCTCATACTGGTAATACTCCGGCACCCATTTGCCGGTATAGGGGTCTTTCACATAGCGGATGCCTGTCTGCCATTCGGTGCGGTAGCGGGTTTCCGTGGTAACCGTTTCTGTGCGGATATACTGCCTGTCAAAGATGGTGTGCAGCAGTCCCGCCACATCGTCTATTGTCCAGGGCTTGGCGTTTTTCAGCGCACTGAGCATGGAGATAAGAACATAAGGGTCATGCTCTATCTTGTCGCAGTCAATGGTTACAGCGTCATACTCCGGATGAAGGCTCAGGTAGTTGTCCAGCTCCTGTTGCAGGTCAGTCTCCATCTGCTTGTACATGGCTTCCGCCGCCTTCATATCGGCATCCTCCGCCGGATAGGTGGCAGATGCCACCGAGGTCAGGGTGCCTTCCAGAAGCACCGAGCAGGAAGACAGGCTATTCATTACCAGCAGCAACATGGCAAACAGTCCGCCTACCAGTAAGGCTGAGCGTTTTTTCCGGCGAATGAAGGCTTTACTGCCCTGGAATTTACTTTTTATCTTGTCCACCAGGGTAGCGCCTGCCGTAACGGGTTGGCTGCCTGCCTTGCGGGCAGCAGCATACTGTTTCCGAATGGCCTTCTTCTGCTGCCAGCGGGAGAAGGGGTTACTGGAGAAGGTAGGATTCTCCGTCGTGGTCTGCTGGGATGGTTTGACTGCGCCCGCTGCACGGGAAGCATTGCTTCCTGACTCCACTGCCTCCGTGCTTTCCTTGGCTTCCCTCGCCGGGGTACTGCGCCTGGCCTTCATTTGCCTGGTTCTGTCCCGTTGCTGACGAAGGAAACGCAGGGTGCTGCTTGCGCTCTTTTGCGTGCTGTGGGCGGCTTCCAGCCCTGTATTGTCTTCCTCCTGGCGATCCAGCTCATGGTGAACACCTGCGCTGACTGCTTTCAAAGACAGGGGCATTCCCTTCTTTCTGCCCACGGGGTTTAAGCTCATGTCCGGATTTTCTTCAAAGAAAAGGCGACGCGCTTGTGAACGCTTCGTCTTTTGTTGGGATGTGGATTTGTCGATAGGTGTAGAACCATCCATGGGTGAAGGAGCAATGAGCTTGGCCTTCTCTTTTTGATGAGTCCCGGCTTTTTCCTGAGCGCTTGGGGGTATCCGTGCCTGTGCTTTGTCAGGCGGTTTAGTGGGCGATGCGCCTTCTGTTCCTTGTGACTTTACGCCCTCCCGCTCCAATTCTTCCTTGCTGAATTTCAAGGGGGAAGCCTTTTTCACATGTCATCACCGTCCTTGACAGCAGGTGCCGCAGTTTCTTGAAGCTTGGTGGTCATGATGCGGTACAGTTCCGTATCCTTGGGGAAGCGGTCAACAAAGGGCAGGATGACATGCCCGTAGAACAGTAGCCCTTCACCTTCGCCAGAATGGGTGACATAGGATAACTGATGGGGTGAGATGTTGAGTTGCTTGGCCAGGATTTGCCTGTCGCCTGCCGCCTGGTTGAGCATGTAGATATAATCTGAGTTCTCAAAAATATTCTCGACCTCACGGGAGGACAGCAAATCTTTTACGTTCTGGGTAATGCCCGTAGGAATACCGCCCCATTTACGGAATCGCTTCCAGATTTCCACCGAATAGGCAGCCGTCTGTTCTTCCTTCAGGAGCAAGTGAAACTCGTCAATGTAGTAGCGGGTTGCCCGGCGTTCTGCCCGGTTGATGGTCACCCTGTTCCACACCTGATCCTGCACCACCAGCATTCCCAGCTTTTTGAGCTGCTTGCCCAGTTCCTTGATATCATAGCACACAATGCGGTTGTCGATGTTCACATTGGTGCGATGGTTAAAGACGTTCAGGGAGCCTGTTACATAGATTTCCAGCGCCGTAGCGATATATTGTGCTTCCTTTTCCTCCTGCTTACGCAGGGCATTGTATAGGTCTTCCAGGATAGGCATGTTCTCCGGAATCGGATTGACCAGGTATTGGTTGTACACTGTACGCACACAGCGGTCGATGATGGTTTTTTCAACCGGCTTCAGGCCGTCCTTACCGCCCACAATGAGTTCGCACAGAGACAGGATGAAGTCGCTCTTTAAGGACAGCGGGTTTTCATCGTCCGAGTAGTTGAGGTTCAAGTCCATGGGGTTGATGTAGTTATCTGAGGTGGGCGAGATACGGATGACCTGCCCTTCCAGGCGCTCTACCAGGGGAAAGTATTCCGCTTCCGGGTCGCAGATGATGATGTCATCGTCCGTCACAAAGAACACATTGGTAATCTCACGTTTGGCCGAGAAAGATTTGCCCGAACCGGGAGTGCCCAGAATCAGCCCGTTAGGGTTCTTGAGAAGCTTCCTGTCCACCATGATAAGGTTGTTGGACAGTGCATTGAGGCCGCAGTACAGGGCTTCCTTTCCGGACTGAAACAATTCCTGGGTGGTGAAAGGCACAAAAATAGCCGTGCTGGATGTGGTCAGTCCCCGGTGAATGGGAATGAGATTCTGTCCAAGGGGCAGACAGCTCATGAGTCCGTCTTCCTGCTGGTAGTCAAGCCGAATCAGAGCGCAGTTGTATTTCTGGGCAATGCTGGAAGCCTGGAACACATTGTTGTCCAGTTGCTGACGGGTGTTAGCGGTATTGAGAATCAGAAAGGTGACCATGAACATGCGCTCGTTGCGGCTTTGCAGGTCTTGCAGCAGTTTTTTCGCCTCTGTACCATAGGTGGCCAGGTCAGAGGGAATGATATCCATATCATAGCCGCTGCGAATCGCTTTTTTCTGCTCCTCAATCTTCATTTTGTCCAGGTCGGTGATTTTACGCTTAATGGTCTTGATGGCGTTCATCTGGTCGATGGAACGGACATGCAGGGACACGATAAGGCTGGACTCCATCTCCAGAAAGTCTGCCAGCATCCGGTCATTGAGCTCCGGGGCTAGTATCTGCACGAAAGATACAGCTCCATGCTTTTTGCCCATGCGGAACATACGCCCATGCTTAAACTCAAACCCGGAAGGGGCAATAAAGTCCTTGGTGGACAGCCCGGAGGGGGCCAGCCAGTCCCAGGAAAATAAGAAACGCTCAGGCTCGTCCATGCGGAAAATGCTGTGCAGCACTTCCAGACGCTGTTTGCCGTTCATGGATTCACTGGCCACGCCCAGACGCTTGAAGTTATTGAGGATATCATTCTCTATTCGCTCCAGACGGGGCTTGGCGGTTCGGATGCCGTCCGCTTCTATGCCAAAGGTCAGGTACTTGGTTTTGACCAGGCCATTGGTGCCCTTGGATAGCTGATTCCTGAGCATTTCAGCGTACTCTTCCCGGATGCTGTTGTAGGCATCGTCCTTCATTTCAATGCGGATAACCTCCTCGCTGTTTTCACTGCTGGCCGTGATGTTCAGGAAGGAGAGTTGGAAACAGATGGAGCTGTCAAAGTAGTTAAGAAAGTCGCACCAGCCGTCAAAGATGGCCGTTTTATCATCGTTCTGGGACAATTGGTAGTTGATATCCTGAAAACTGACGCTCTTGGTGTAGTAGGTGGATGTGACCTGACAGATGCCGTCTGGCAGCATCCGCAGGTAGGGGATGCTATCCTGGGCGCTGATGTGTTTTTTGCCCTGGGGATGGGCACGGGCGATGGCAGCGGCTATCTGTTTTCGCTCTGCCCTGCTGAGCTTGCGGGCGGGCGCTTTATTTGGTTTTTCTTTGGGCTTTGTCTTTTTGGACAATCCGATAAACCTCCTTGTCCAGTTGATGTTGTTTCTCCAGCACGATATAGAAGTTGTTGGTTTCATACTTCCGCTGTCTGGGCCGGATGAAGAAAACAGACAGCATGTTGTGAACAATGGTTTCCAGGTGCTGACCGTTTCGCTCATACATGGCCAGCAGGAATGCGGGCAGCATGACCAGCACCATGCAAAAGGCGGCCACGCTGGTGCCGGCATAGTCCTTGAGTAAAAAGAACAGGGGCACCCCGATAAGCGCGCCCCCTCCAAAGCAGAGCAATTGGCGCTTGGTCAGACCTAAGAACACCTTGGTTTTTACCTTGGTTAAGTCCTTGGGTACGGGCACATAAGCCATGGACAGTCTCCTTTCTGTTCAGGTTTAATGGGCATTGAATATGCTCTTGGCAAGGGAACCGGTCTTGAACAGGGTGAAGCAGAGTAGTACAGTATAACCCACGCAAGTCCATACCGCAGCAGAGATGTCTTCCATGCTGCCGATGTTCCCAACGAGTACCGCATAAATGGCGACGCAGACTAAAATCAGGAAGGCTTGAAAGGCCAGGGCAAACAGCGAGCGCAGGTAATTTTGACCCATGTTCCCTGATTCATGGCTGAGCATGGTCGCCATGGGAATGGGCGCGATGGAGGTGACAAGATATACCTCAATCATGCGGCCATACACGATGACAAAGATACAGATATTCAGCGCCCAGATGGTGACGCCCACCAGAGAAGTTTCCAGCCACATGCTGAACAGCTTGCCCAAGTCCATCTCCAGCAGCTTGCCTTCCAGATTACCTACGATGCTGTCGATATTGAGGTTGGTGTCTGCCACAATGATGCCTGATGCGTTGTTGACCACGCTCTGGGCAGCCTCAAAGATGCCCATGATGATGGTCCAGGTATTGGTCAGAATGAGGATGGCTCCCGCCGTTTTGAACATCCACTTGAAGAACATGAAGGTATCCACATCCCCGTGCAGGTTGTTCTTTTCGATGATCATGTGTATGAGTTCATAGGTCATGACAAAGGCCAGGATAAGCCCTGCGATGGGAATGATGACCGAAGTGGACAGGTTGCGGATCATGTTATACACCCCGGCATTCCAGCCCTGGGGTGTCATGCCCACTTGGGTCGCGATTTCGCCTACACTGGTATTGACGTTATCAAATAGCCCCGTCAGATTGGACAGGATGCCGCTTACCAGGATTTCCTTGAGCCATTGTTCCAGTGCGTCCTTGATAAAGTTCAATCAATATCTCCCCCCTTTCTGCGCCTCCCCCCGTGAAGGGGGAGGACGCAAGGTATGGGTCTTTCGGGGATTAACCGAAAAGACCGGAGAGCAGGGGTACCAGGGTGATGCCGATGAGCGCGACACCGCCGCCTGCCATGAGCTGTTTCATGCCCTGGCTTTTTGCGCCGGGGTTATCATTGCCATACCCTTCCAGCAGGTTAATGGCGCCCCAGATGCCAAGACCTGCGCCCAGGGCGACGACCAAGGTCTGCAACACACCGACTGCGCTGTTAAAAAATGCCATAGATGATTCCTCCTAAAAATTGTTATTGATTGAATGAAAACTGATGAATGATTTTGAAGTGAAGAGAGATGTAGAATGTCTTACAGGTTGTCATAGTCATGAGAGACGCTATTTTTTCGTTCTGCTTTCACATCCTCCCTTTCGTGGTTCTGGTCTGCTTTTACCTCATAGGTGTCAAAGGTGTCGGAGGGCCTCGGCACAAGCCTGTGCGCCAGCGCCTTTTCGATGTTGAATTTGTTTTTAGGGTTTGCGTCGGACAGGTACTTGTAATGCGGATGTTGCGTGATATCGTACTTATCCGACAGAAAGGGGCGAACGCCCCGCAGTTGCAGGATGCACTTGCCCCCATCCAGCACAGACAGCTCATCAATGCTCATCAGCTCCTTACCCAGTTTCTGGTAATTGAGAGAATGCGATACCTCCCTTCCCCGGCTTTCTCCGGTGTTGAATGTGTCAATGGTTTCCTTGCCCAGCGCCTGGCTGAGCTCCTTTAGAGTGGTGGGTTCTGCGCCGCCCAGGAAGATACGGGCATCCATGTTCCCGATGATGGTGTCTGCGTTATCCTTATACAGCGCTTTTAGCTGCGACTGCGCCTGCAATACCAGACAGGCGGAGATTTCCCGGCTGCGGATGGTCGCCACCAGCTTTTCCAGTTTGGGTATTTGACCGATATTGGCGGCCTCATCAATCAGGCAGCGCACATGCACTGGCAGCTTCCCGCCGTACACATCATCTGCCTTTTCGCACAACAGGTTGAATAGCTGGGTGTAGCACATGGATATCAGGAAGTTGAAGGTATCATCCGTATCGCTCATTATGATGAACAGAGCGGTCTTGCGATCTCCCAGAGTATCCAGCTCCAATTCGTCATAGGCGGTCAGTTCTCTCAGCTCCTGGATATCAAAGGGCGCAAGCCTTGCGCCGCAGGAGATGAGGATGGACTTGGCTGTTTTTCCAGCGGCCAGCTTATATTTTTTGTACTGCCTGACGGCGAAATGCTGGGGCTTCTCCTTTTCCAGTTCCTTGAACATCAAGTCAATCGAGTTTTCATAGCCCTCATCGTCCTCCCGCACCTCCATGGCGTTGATACACTCAATCAGCGTGGCAAAATTCTGCTCTTCCGTGGGCGCTTCGTAGTGGATATAGCCAATCAGGGCGGTGTAGAGCAGCGTTTCCGCCTTCACCCAGAAGTCATCCCCGGTTTTGCCGTCACCTTTGGTATTGGCAATCAGGGTAGTGACCAGCTTCAGGATGTCCTTTTCGCTGTGGATATAGGCAAAGGGGTTATAGTGCATGGACTTTTTGAAGTTAATGGTATTGAGGATACGGATGCGATAGCCAAAGTGCTGGAGCATCCTGCCGCATTCGACTACCACGCTGCCTTTCGGGTCTGTCACGACAAAGCTGACCGGATAATCCTTGGATACGCACTGCATGAGGTTGGGCTTGAGCCAGAAGCGGGTTTTACCGGAGCCTGAGCCGCCTACAATCAGCACATTCTTGTTCCGTGCGGTCTTAGGGTCTTTGGGACGGTTATTCATGGTCAGGCTTTCCGTTTTGGTCAGGATGATGTTGTTTGCGAACACCGGGTCTACAAAGGGTTGGATGTCATCCGCTTTGCCCCACCGCGCTGAACCATATTCCATGTTTTTGCGAAACTTACGGGCATTTTTCCCTTTGACATGAACAATGATACGAACCAACAGCCCCAATGCGCAGCCCACTGTTAGGTCAATTGGATGGAAGCTGGGTAGGGGTGACTGAAAGGACAGGCCTAATCCTTGAGTGAATCCGGCAATCTTTTGGGCAAAGTCTGCGCCTGTCGTCAAGCGCCAGCCTGCGGACAGTTTGGTGGCTAATAGTGCCATCAAGACATAGGGCAGGTTGAGGATAATAGCTTTCTTGAGTTTTCTGCTGTTCATCGTTGGGGTTCCTTATGCCGGGTCTTATCCGCGACAGGCCGCTTGATCATCTCCCGGAACTGAGTGAGCTTCGTGCGCACGGATGGACGCTCCTTTTTGCGCAAGGTCTTAGCGGTAAACTCCTTGAAAGCTGCTGTCAGGGCATCCGCATCCCTGGCTTTGAAGAACACCAGGTACTTAGGGGGTGACACGCTGCGGTCTTTTTTTACCGCATAGTCCACGCCATACTTCCGGGCAACCCGGTCAAAGGACTTGATGTTCTTCTCTGTCACCTCAATGTTGGATACGCCCTGGTTTTGGCCAATCAGTTGTTTGACCGTTTGCTTGCCCTGGGGAACGATATCCGGTGCCTGCCCGATACCCAGCCGCTTGTTTTTGCGATAGGCCAAGTATTTGCTGATGGCGTTTTTCAGAGCCTGTGCTGTCAGTTTACTGGTACGAATGGCCAGAGAGACTGACCTGTGTTCAATGTCCTCCTGCAAGAACTCCACCTCCTTTCATAGTGTTTTTTAGGACGAATAAAAAACTCGTTAGAACATTTGCTCTTTGCGCTTGCCGGAGGCAAACAGGTAAATGCCGCCTATGCCCGTGATGGCAGCCAGAGAGTACAGGATGGGCAAGGTGTTATCATCCCCAGTTTTGGGCACACTGGCAGGCTTGCCGCTGACATAGCTTGTCAGAAAGTCCACCCGCTGGGGAAGTCCGCCTATGCGGATAACGCCACCGTTTTTGTCGGCAGCGCCGCTGACCTCAATCTTGTAGCCGTATCCCTTTTCACAGGGGAATTCTTCTGTCACCGTGTAGCTTTCACCAATGGTCAATCCCGTCACCGTCACGCTCCCCTGGTCTACAATGGTGGGAGTGGCTACCACCTGCGCCAGACTGTCCCTGACCACGAAGGTAAAGACTTTATTGGGATTAAAGCCTTCAGGCGCAGAGAAAGCGGAGGTGATGATAAGGCTGCCCGTAGGTTGTGGAGCAGTAGTTGCACTGACGACTGGCATACTGCTTTGCGTTGGCGGGGTATTTTCCGATGCCAGCGAAGTAAGGGTTAAACAGAGCATAGCTATCAACAACAGGATGCTAAGGAAGATGAATTGTTTCTTTTTCATGGTGAAATTCCTTTCTAAAAAAATAGGCTTGGGTATTCGCTGGAAAGCGTCTGGTGTTGGTCATGGTTAACCTGTGAAGCGTAATAATGATTTATGGTGGCAGGGGCATTGAACAGTGTGGTCAGCAGATATTGTTTGATATTGCGTATTCGGGTTACATTGTTCGCCAGACAGTTGAGCACATATTCAAGGTGCATACTGCTCAGCGACCTAAATCGCTCTTTGACCAGATAGGCAGGATACACATTGCCCGCAATTCTGAAGCTGTCTTGTTGGGAGCACAGGGTTTCCACCATGAGTTCCAGGATTTCGTTTATCTTCCCCCTGTCATCAGGCCGACCTTCGCATAACAGGTCTATTTCCAATTGAGCCTTCAGGTCTTCACGGCAGGCACTCATATCCGTATCCATCCCATCAGCCTCCTTTCGTTTTGGTCTGCTCCGTTCACGCTTGGATAGATAGGATGGGATAGGATAAGATGGGTAGTTTGTTTGATCAGTAGTTAATATATCTGTATTTATTTCTTTAGTATTTAATTGCGTTGGATTTTCCGGCGACGGATTATCCGTCATCGGTTTTCCCGTCGCCGGGTTTTCCGACAACGGATGATCCAACAACGGTGATGATTGAGGCGGTGTTTCCTGACACTCTTCAGGCGTTGGCTCTGGCGGTTGTTCCTGGGACACATCAGTTTGGGGATATTCGTGAATGATGTACTCGTTGACGCTGAACTTACCCCGTGCGTCCGTAGTCTGCCTGCGCACCACATAGCCTGCCTCTTCCAATTCCCTGACAGCGGTGCGGATAGCGTCCTTGCTCTCCTTATTGATACTGGCCAGCCCTGCAAGGGTATAGTCCCAGTCTTCCGGCAGTGAGAGCATTTGTGACAGCAATCCCTTGGCTTTGAGTGACAACGTCCTGTTTCTCAAGTGGTGATTGGACATCACGGTATAGGACTTGTTCTTCTCCACCCGAAAAACAGCCATATGTATTACCTCCTTTCAAACTGGTTTTTTATGGGGCTGCCTTAGTCCTGAACCTTCAGCACGTCCGGGCCAAACTTTGCAATAAGCAACGCATGAGCAATATGCCTTGTTGAAAAAAAGTCTGCTCGGTCAGGGGACAACAGACTGCCCAGCGGAGGCGGTTCTGGCTGCGTCAGCATGTTAAATGCCGCCACCAGCATGGTCAGTTCCGAATCGGACAGATTCTCTGTATTGGCCGCCGATTGTCGGCAATATGAGCCAGACATACAGCAGGACTTGGAGAACTGTATAAGCTTTGGTGTCGCAGACAACAAATAGACAGAAGCCAGCCGCCTGTTAGTGTCCGGCCTCCCTAGGGGTATATTACTCTCCAGCCAGCGATAGTTTGTTTGATGGCTTTCGCTATTCCACAGATTGCCGGGATAGGATTCAAGCAGCTCTGTCAGACGCCTGCAATCTATGGGACAGTTAGGGGTATCCAACAGCGAGAGCATGAGTTCCGCATAACTGACCACCCCGGCTTCTAAACGTTCCCGCAGCCAGGGACAAGTGTCTTGCTGTTGTCTGCACACTTTGTATCGGGTGCAATATTGACAGGCAACATCCTCCGGTTGAAATTTGAAGGTTAATAGAAACATGGTTAATCCTCCCAATAAATAATGATGGTAAAATGCAGGGATACCTATTGAGGGTAAATGAAAAGCAAACCCGTTAGGCTTGCTGCGTTTGGATATACGTTTTTGGCTACTTCGGCTTTTTTCAGCTATCCGATGAGAGCACCGTTTGTGTCATAAGGGATGTGGTTATCTTGAATGCTCCTGCTGTCGTTTTTTGTACCAGGTTTCGATGAGTTTCAAGATGATTTCTTCAATTCGCTTTGGGGAATAAGAACGGGGGAAGTATTTTCTGATTACTTCCCCCGATAGCATGATACGCTCTACATCCTTTTTGGTTTCCGACATGATGTTCAGCATGTTGTCCTCGTTAAGCTTGCCCTCCTGACTGAGTTTTTTAAGTCGTTGTGCCTGAGACAATGATGGAATAGCCTGTTCCGATTCAATAGTAACCATGAGGAGTTCCTGCTCCTTGGGCTTTAAGAAGGAAATTTCATAGGCGGGCGTCAATCCCATCTTCCTGTCATCCACCAGCTCTTGAAAGGCTGGGATAAGCTCTGTCAACCGAATATAGCGCTGAACCGTTCTGGCGCTTTCGGATGTACCTTCAGCTATCTTTTCGTCTGACCGTGACCTCGTGCCAACTTGGCACGAAGTTAAGTCACCACGTTCACCTTGGCGCTTGATGGCTTCCAGTTTCATCTTGTACGCTTGAGCCCGTTCGCTGGGCAGGATGTTCTCTCTTTGCAAGTTACTGTCCACCATTATGATAGTGGCTTCATTGTCGTCCAAATCACGTACTATAACAGGTATGGTTTTAAGCCCCGCTTGCTCACAAGCGTATTTCCTGCGATGCCCAGCGATGATTTCATAACCTCCTTCCTTACGAGGACGGACGATGGCTGGAACCAGTACGCCATAAGCTTTGATGCTTTCTATGGTTGCTTGCATAGATTCATCGGAACGGACTTTGAAGGGGTGGCTAGGGAACGGGTATAGTTCGGTAATTGGCACAGTTTGGACAATTGTTTCTTTCTTCTCTTTTTTTGATTCTGATACTGATTTGCTCAGATTAATGCACCTTCCTTTTGGTTGTAATGAACAAAAAGGCACAGTTGTATTTTTTACAAATGTGCCTTATATCAATGATTGCAGTATTTTGTTTCTATGTGACGATGTATTATCTATATCTGATTCTTATCGTTCAGGGTTATCCTTTTTTATTGTTGACTGCAATGTATCAGTAGTAAATTTTTCTTGATTCTTGAGGTTTCCTCTTTCCTTTTTAGATGTAAGTATACTCAAAATGCTATCCACGTTCGATTCCGTAACGGTATGTGGGTACTCCTGTTGAAATTGGACAAGCATATTCCTGGATAGATGTTCCTGTTCTTGTACCTGTTGAAACACTTCCCCATAGTTACTCGTTTCAAAGGCGTTTTGGATAAAGGTTTTGACCTCTTCATGAATACCATCCCAGCTTTGATAAAGATTAACCACTGCCTGATCCACTCTTTCCCATGAAATAGCTTGTCCTCGTTTTTCATGCTCTGCCAGAATTCCTATGATATCGGACAGGTCATTTTTATACTTCCGACCTGACTTAAGCTTCATGGCAATTAGGTATTCGGCGGATATGCTCCGCACATGAAGAACACCAGAGAATGTTTTGTAGTATTGGGAGAATTCATTGAGTTTTTCGGTATAGGAAGTAGTTCGCATAAAATCGGCATTTAGCCAGCCATTGGGCAGGTTGTACTGGTCGCCAACTTGGTTAATAGCGTCTTTCATAGAAGATGAAGCGTGAATGATGGCGTCTATATCAGTTGTCATGTCCCGAAAACCATAGTTGACCAGAATGGCTGCACCACCTACAAGGACAATTTCCGCTGTTGCACTCTTACCATTTTGTTTTCGGAATAGTTTGCCCAGCTCTTTCAAATAGGTGTCTAAATTGTCTTTATTGAATGTGTTGACTTCATCAGATGACATTACGAACCTCGCTTTCTACGATGTTGTGACGCAGAAACTCCGGGATGGACTGGGATAATGCGTCCTCTTTAATCTTTTCTTCTCCGCTTACCATGACCATGGCAAGCACGCTGGCGGGATAGAGCGTTTCCTCTAGTTTTACACTGCGCAATGCTTCGTACTTTGTGCAGAGAGGTACATCGTTTTCCCGGCTTATATAATCAAGCATCGCAAGTAAGTAGAGGCTCTCAGGATACCATTTACGTCGATATAGTTTGCCGATATCATCTTTCTGAAGGGTTTTAATGATGAAGTCGATGTCCCCTAATTCTTTCAACCTGTGGCAAATATTGCTTTTGTAAAGTTCAAAGTTGGCTCGCTCCCGTAAGTAAGGCGCTAAAAGTTCTTCCATGCTTAAGCCAAGTTCTTTTGATAGCCTATACACTGTTTCCGCTGTGCACTTATCCAGACTTGTTCTTCCATGGTAGATGTCATTTACAGTGGTATAGGGAACACCACTGTTTTTAGATAACTTATACAGCGTCATTTTTTTACTTTCAAGTAGTTCCGGAATCATCATTTCAAGCACCTCCTATCACATGTATTATATCGGCATACCGATATGTTGTCAATGTGTTGAAGCTGCCTAAATTGTGTCCTCATTTGGTGATGGCTCTATTTTTTAAAGCAAAGTGTTTTAAGTGTTAAAAAACACCTGTTTTTAATGTAAATACTGCCTGCTGAGAGTCGCAAACCTATTGATAATACTAACTTTTCTGAAAAAGTCCTATAAGAACACTCGTACCAACAATTTTAAGGAATTGAAAGCCCTTTGATATCAATGATTTCAAGGGGTTTTAGTTTTGAAAAGCACAGATAAGCACTCTTCGGTTCAGTGCGTAACTAACACATAACTAACACACAACTAACGGGTAACTAACATGCTTTGAATTAGGTTTACAGCTTTAATCAATTCGTGTTTTTTAATAGGGGGATGTATTTGGGTGTTCGTCCCATCATACCCCTTGAGCTGAGCAACAAGGCTTGATATAATCTAAGCATATAAGCTTTACCGCTTAGGAAAGGAAATGCTATGGCTTCACTAAAACCATATGATAGAAAGCTGGATTATAGCTATGCGCCGGGGTTGTTTACGACTATTGAGGCGCTTAATAATAGACCGGAGTGCGTAAGGCGTGTGCTTGTATCAACAAAGATTGAGGATTCTGCGCTTCAAACGCTTATTCCGTTATGCAAAGAAAAAGGCGTACGCATGGAGCAGGCGGATAAGGCTTTAAGCCGCATATCCCGCAAGGAAAATTGCTTCGCTGCCGCTGTATTTGATAAGCAGCAAATAAGCCTGAGTAAAAGCGAAAATCACATAGTGCTTCACAATATACAGGATAAGGGAAACTTAGGCACTATACTTAGAACGGCGCTTGGCTTTAATTATACAGATATAGCTATTATACGCCCCGCGGCTGATTCTTTCGACCCAAAGGTTGTACGCGCTAGCATGGGGGCGTATTTTTCACTTAGATTAAAAGAATATGATAGCTTTTCCGAATATCAAAATGAATTTAGATTAAGACAGTTTTTCCCTTTTATTCTGTCAGGTAAACTAAGCCCCGAAGAGGCGAAAGAAACCGCAAAAAAGCCTCACTCCCTTATATTCGGCAATGAAGCAAGCGGATTACCCAAAGAATTTGAAAACATAGGTCTTGGCGTTAGAATACCTCAAAGCGACAGGGTAGATTCCCTTAACCTTGCGATTGCTTCGTCAATTGCTATGTATGTTTTTAGCCGCTAAACAAGCGGTTTTTTACTTGGAGTGCCTGCACGCCTTGGATATTTATTCGGGCTGGGTTTTATTTTTAGTATTGCTTGAACATTATGCTCAAGCCCATCTAAAGGTATTTTATATAGACCATCGGGCGTAGAGTAAAGTATTTCCAAAGCGGATAATGAATCTAGCATCTCATTAAAAATTTGCGGTCCTTTCCAGCAGAGCGCTCTGCCGCCTGTTTTTACAAAGGGTATCATATACTCAAGCAGTACATTCATGGGAGCAAGCGCACGGCTTACGGCAATATCAAAGCTCTCCCGCAAAGCCCCTCTTGCAGCGTCTTCAGCACGCATATGTATCACCTGTACATTTTTTATGCAGAGCTCATTAACCGCATATTGCAAAAAGCTGCAGCGCTTTTTAAGCGAGTCGAGTAGACAAAACTGCATATCGCTTCTTATTATTGCAAGCGGCATACCGGGGAAACCCGCCCCGGTGCCTACATCTATACAGCTTGAGCCTTTTAAAAATAAATCTTTGTTTGCTAAGGGGAGTATAGAATCCGCATAGTGCATTATATGCATATCCTCAGGCTTAATATTTGTTAAATCCGTTTTTTTGTTTGCTTCAAGCAGCATTTCATTGAATGCTTCAAGCTTTGCATATGTTGAGCTATCTAATATAATGCCGTTTTTCTCTAGTATAGGCTTTAGCTTTTCTATCATTGTTTAACTTTCTCGCTGAGCAATAGCAGGGTAAAAACCGCTTTTTCAAGCGAGCCTTCCTCCGGTATTTCTCCTGATTTAACGCCGTATTCCGTTTCGATTAGTATTTCATATGCGCGCTTTAATTGAGAAACGGTATAAGGCTTTATTGTAGCAGCTAATTTATTTACAACAAATGGAGGTACGGATAGTATGCTTGCTATTTCAGAATAGCTAGTGCGGGATTTTAACAGTATCGCGCAGAATAACATCTGCCTATACTGCCTCTGAAGCAGCGATAGCAGCAACATTCGAGGTTCTCCCTCTGATATTAAATTATTCATTATACTTATCGCACGTGCGGATTTACCGCCGGAAACAGCATCGGATAAATCAAACACCTTGTATTCCCGCGTTTTTGTGCATATATTATCAATATCCTCTGTGCTTATTACTTCATTTTCACCTGATATTGCGGCGACTTTCGCGATTTCGTTTGATAATACCAGCATATTCTGCCCGCATGAAAAAATCATATAATCCGCGGTAGCTCTATCTATCTTTTTGTTATATTTACTAAGTTCTTTAGCTATCCATTTAATAAGGGCGCTTCCTGTCATAGTGTTGAACAACACCTGACCGCCCGCTTTTTTTATCGCTCTTGGTATTTTTCTGTTGCCGCTTGATTTACCTCGTGCAAAGAACACAAGCACGGTATGTTTAGGGATTTTTTTTAGATAATCAGCTAAATTATCCTGCTGCTGAGGGGTTTTGCTTCTGCCAGCGCTATCCTGTATAAAACGGCTTTCCCTAACTATTACAAGCCTACTATCCGCCATAAGGGGTATGGTTTCGCATACGGATATAATTTCCTTATCATCAGGGTCTATAAGCGTGCTTAAGTTAAGTTCGCCCATTGGCGGCATAATAAGCTTTTGCTTAAGCTGAGATAGGGCGCTTTCCTTTAAGTATTCTTCCTCGCCTTCAAATAAATAGCAATTGCTTAAACTATCTTTTTTAAGTATTTCAAAAAAATCTGCTGCGTTCATCTTTTCCAGTCCTTTATGTTTATCTCTCCGTCCTTACAGTGTATAAGTATAGCTCCGTTTTCATAGGTGGTTAAAAGTGTACGGTTTAATTTCTCCGTCGTTTGCATAATATTATCAAGCTGATGTTCCTTTGTTTCAGATACGCTTACAAGTATATATTCGGGAGATACTTTTGATAAAAACTCCTCCTGTGTTGCGCTTTTTGAGCCATGGTGTGAGCTTTTTAGTATATCCGCAGGTAGGGCTGCGTTCATCTCGTATTTCTTGCCTAGGTCTCCGCAGGTTAGCAGGTTTACGCCGTCCAAATCAAAATGTAATGCGAGCGAACGGTCATTTACGGATAGGTTTTTAGGCATACTATCCTTATCTGGCCATAGTACATTTAATTTTACCCTTCCGCGGCTTAATATATCTCCCTTGTTAAGCCTAAGTATGGGTATGCCCGCTTCTTTAGCTTTAAGCAGTGGTTCCGGAATACGCTTGAAATTAGGCGCGTTTTCAGCGTCGTGTGATACATATATTTTAGCTATAGGCACTTCATTTGACAATAGCTCCTTAAGCCCGCCTACATGGTCCATATGCAGGTGGGATATAAATAGCGCATCAATATTCCGTCCGCGGCTTAGTATATAGCTTGATAAATCTCCTCCGTTTTTACCTGCGTCTATAACATATGTGTATTTGCCGTCTTCTATTACCGCGCTATCCGCATTGCCTACGCTAAGCTGTAAATAGCGCACGCTGCTATCATAGCCAACTAAAATATTTACCGCCGTAAATATTACTGATAATGCGATAATTCCAAACTTTTGCCTTTTATTAAAAATAACATAACGGCTTAATAGCAATAATATTATATAACAAACAATGCTTATATACCAAGGAATAGCTGGAAGCCTTATGCTTGCGTATGGGAGCATTGCTACTTTTTCAGCAGCCAATTCAAAAATATTTGCGAACAGCTTAACAGGTGGTACTACAAGCGCCTTTACTATACCTATTGAAATAAATGATGCTGCAAAAGAAAAAAGGTATGCAGGCATAAGTATACCTACAGCCCATATTGCGATGGGGCTAAAAATTAATGCGCTAAGAGGGGCGTAATGGAATGTGTTTGCAAGCACAGGCAATGTAAATAGGCTTGCCCCCAGCGTTGCGCCATATGCTAGTATAGACTTATTAAACGGAGTATAAGGTCTTTTATTTAATTCATACCTTAGCCTGTTACTTACAAGCATTATACCCAGTACCGCAAGAAAGCTTAGCTGAAATCCCGCGCTGAATATTTCAAAGGGCTTTAAAATAAGTATTATTAGGAAAGATAATGCTAGACTGCTTAAAGTATCTCTCCTCTTTCGCATATATTTTCCAAACATAAATACCGCAGCCATTACAGAAGCCCTAACCACAGACGATGAAAAGTCTAAAAATATGCAATAGAATAGCAAAAAGAATAGTATCAAAATATTGCTTAGCTTTTTATTAATTTTAAGCTTTGAAAAAAACGCATCTATAACATATACAAGCAATGAAATATGCAAACCGCTTATGGCAAGCACATGCGATATACCCGCCAATTGGAATGATTTTTTTGTATCCGTCTCTAATTGACTTCTATCGCCAAGAAGAAGCGCGTTTGGAAGCGCGGAACTATTTCCAAACAAATCATTCATTATTATTACTGCGTTGTTTTTTATTCGCAGGAGTGGGTTTTTTGCTTCGAGCTGTCTATAAGGGATAAGTTCAAGTTCCTTAGCTCCGCTTATGCCTATACTTGTACCCCTTTGAAGTAAAAATAGCCTAAAATCAAAGCCGTAGGGGTTTTGTGCGGGGGAAGGGTAGTACATATTACCGTAAAATGAAACCTTCTGCCCGTCTAAGGGCAGTATACGGCTGTCGCCCTTGTTAAAATAATATGTCCAGTAGGCTTTAGGGTGAGTATGCTTATTTCCGCTTTCGTCTGTAAGCGTAATTTTAGATAGATATAGCTGCGCCTTAGGCTCGCTTTCTCTTATCTTGCCTTTGCCATGTACAGTTGCTTCAACAAACATCTTGCCCTTTGGCGGTAGTGCGGGATTATTGGCATATGACATCCTTGCAATGCCAAGTAAAAGCGAAAGTATGCATACGCAATATATAGCTGTTTTGCCTTTTTTTGATAGTACTATGGCTAAAATGAGAAGTAAAAAGCTCAATAAAAGCAAAACCGCAAGGGGAGCGGAATCCCATGCATAGCCTATACATATACCTACGCCGAAGAAAAGGGCAACGCTTACAAGTTTTCTTTGCTTAAAAAAATTATAGTCGCCCATAATACTATAAAAAAGAGGCTGTTTTTTTGCCTGATGTAATATAGATATTATAAAGGAGCGCTTTTGTCATCTTATAAGGTATAAACTACTGCTTATTTCAGGGTCTGCAACGCTTATTGCTACATCCTTGCCAACTACAACGCCTTTGCTTTCAAGCACATCGCTTACGGTGCTAAGCGCAAGCTCGGGCGTGTTATTTTGTTGACTTAAATGACCCAGCATTACATTTTTTACGCCGGTTTCAAGTAAATCCATAAGACACAAAGCACAGGCTTCATTGCTTAAATGCCCTTTTCTGCCTGATATGCGCTTTTTAAGAATTGCCGGATAACGGCTGTTGTTTTCAAGAAGCGTAGGGTCATGGTTGCTTTCAAACAGCAAAAAATCGCTCCCTGATAGGCGGGATTTTACTCTCTTGCAGGCGTGCCCCAAATCCGTAGCAACCGAAACGGAGCGCGCGTTATAATAAAGGCGGTATGCCACTGGTTCATTCGCGTCATGCGATATGGCAAAAGGGCTAACCGCTATATCGTCTATATAAAAATCATCGTCCGCTGAGATTACGCGTATTTGGTGCTTTTCAATTTTGCCTACCTTGTCATACATAGCTTCCCATGTGCCATGGGTTGCGTATATGGGTATATTGTATTTTCTTGCCAGCACGCCAACCCCTTGTATATGGTCAGTGTGCTCATGCGTTACTAAAATGCCGTTAAGCTCTTCTGCAGGAATGCCTAAATTACAAAGCCTTTCAGTAATGCGCTTTGCAGATGTGCCTGCATCTACAAGCAGCCTTGTATTTCCTCCCGCAACATAGGTACAATTTCCGGTAGACCCGCTAACCAGTGAACAAAGTGAAAGATCCATAATTTCTCCTAGTAATTAAATACTATGGTATTATATACTTTGTTGGATGTTCATTCAAGTTAGTTATATTAGTAAAGGATAAACTTACTTAAGCGACACTTTTCTATTTCTTTCTATACTGATTTGGACTACAACCCATGACTTGTTTAAATTGTCGACAGAAATGTGAGATATTACTATAACCACATTGTTCTGCAACATCTTTAATGGGTAATTGATCAATTAAAAGAATACAAGCTCGTTCAATGCGCATATTAATTAGATCACGATTAGGAGTGATGCCAAAATATTTTTTATAAACCTGATATAGATAAGATTCACTTATAAACACATGGTTTGCCATTGCAGCGATATTCCAATCCAATTTAGGATTTTCAAACATATTTTGTCGAAGTTCGCGTAAACGAATAATCAAATCATAACCGATGTTACAAGTGCTGTTTTGGAAGTTAGCTTGCATGGCAAGTCTGAGGACAAACTCTTTAATTTTAATTTTTAAATATTCATCTCGATATGGATCAAGACTATGATAACAAAGTTGAATTTGTCTGAAGATTTGTGAGAATTCGTTGGGGTAGTGAGGTATATATAGTGTGTTTTTTGTGATGTTGTAATGAGTTAGCAAATTACTGAAATCTTTACCTTCAATATGTATCCAATGATGAATGAGCTCTTCTTTACAATAATAGGAATGTTTTTTGTTAGGTTCTAATACTATTATTGAGCCGCATTTTGCATGCTTAGTATGCCCTTCAATTATGAGATCTAGGTTGGTTAAATATTGCGCTATGATATAAAAAGGAACTCCTTCATTCCGAACGAGCTTTGTGCCTTTTCGAACCAACCAATTGTATTGTGCTTCGAGAATGTTCATATATTCACCACCATAACATGATTATTATAAACAGATATTATAGTATATGTCAATTTTTAAAGATTAAATGTTATTGGATTTTTCTAAGATAATTGTTATAATACAAGTAATAACATTGAACATTCTAGATAAAAGGTGGTTTGTTTGATGAACCAGTGCAACATCGTATAATAATAAAGAACGATTTTATGTTGTTGTTCCAGTTATAACGAATGGGTAGAATGTAAAAGTGTTATCTGGGTAAGCATTGTAAAAATGTCACTACACTCTAATCAAGAAAGGAGAATTTATTATCATGAAAAAAACTCTTGTAATGTTAACTGTTTTTGCTTTGCTAGTTTCTATGACCGTTTTGTGCGGTTTTGCAGAAGCACCTGTTGAGGTTGAATTATGGACATTGTTTACTGGTCCTGACGGTGTGACAATGAGTAGTATTGTAGATAAATACAATACATCTCAGGGAAAATATAAAGTCAATCATATTGCAATCGACAGAGAAAATCTCTACACTAAATTGGCATTAGCTATGACAACACCAGACGATTTGCCAGATTTCTTTGTAACCTATTCCTATGACTCTGCTCGCTTTGACAAACTTGGTTATATTAAACCTATGGAAGAAATACTCGAAAAATATGAGGAGTTTGATTTTGCAATTGATAAATATCATGATGCTTGTGCTAATTTAAACTATGCAAATGGTAAACGTATGTCAGTGTCGCTTGATTTCCCGACTTGGGGTATGTATGTAAACAACACTTTAGCAGAAAAATATTGTCCAAATGTTTTGGAAGATAAAATTCTTACGTGGGACGAAATAAAAACCGTAGGTGCAAAACTGCAGGCTGACGGAATTGAAGACATAAAGGTACTTGGTGGTGGATGGGCTCGTAATGACCTGTTAGCTACTTATATAAATTTTGCACCAACTTATGTTGCAGATGATGGCGAGACTCTCGCGTTAGATAAAGACGCTGTTGAAAAAATGATTGATTTATGGAAGGAATGCTACGATGCTGGCTATCTTTGGGAAGAGGGCGATGATGTGTATGCCATGTTTGCCTGTGATGAGTTGATTTTTTTCACCAATGGTACTTGGTCCCTTAACGCAATTGACGAGTATGGTTTAGATTATTCTTTTATTGCAAGTCCACAGTTAAATGCAGATGTTGAACCTGTTCTATTTGGTGCTTCCCATGCATTTATGGTTGTCAATAAAGAAACATCTGATGATGAGGCAAAAGCTATGGCTTCGTTTATGCATTATTTCTATGAAAATTCTATTGAATGGGCGAGGGCAGGGTCTATTGTTGCTTCTAAAATAACAGCAATGAGTGATGAATATCAAGCAATGCCACAAGCATTTGTGAGCAATAATTATAGCATTTCCAATCCGAATTACGTATATTCTCAGACCCTATTCGATGTTTTGGATGGCTTAGGATGGGATGGGGTTTACGGGAACATTTCTTCTGCTGACTTTGCAGATACCTGGGAAAAACAAACAATTGAAAAAGTTTCAGCACAGCAATAGTCACATAATAATATCTGTGTAAACATGAAAAACGGGCAGGATTATTTATTTATTATCCTGCTCCGTTTTTATCAAAATAAAGGCGGAAAGAGGAAATGAGAAAAACGAAATGGAAATGTTCAACGTTTTATGCGTGGTGGGTTCCTATATTATTCTTGCTACCACATTTGATTGCTTTTTGTTGCTTCAATTTGGTGCCAATTTTGACCGGTATTTATGCATCATTCACTAAATGGACGCTGGGGAAAACACCGGAATGGGTGGGACTAAACAACTATGTTCAGATGTTCTTTAATAAAGATTCAATATACTATTGGCAACTTCGTTGGGGTATGGAAAGTACAATAAAATTTGTGATTTTATGTGTGCCATTTAAAATACTGATTCCATTAATATTGGCGCTGTTTTTGAGCAGTAAATGTAGGGGTCATAAAACCCTTCAAACTTTTTACTATCTGCCGTCTCTATTATCATTATCCGTTGTTATGGTGTCGTGGAGATATATGTTTGCTCCTTCTGGAGGAATAGTAAATACCTTGCTAAGTTTGGGAAAGCTAAATTGGATAAGTGTATCTCCATACAACTGGGTTGCTTTGATAATTATCACGGTATGGTGGGGGTGCGGAAGCAATTTGGTAATATATCAATCCGCATTGGAAGGTGTTAGTCAAGAAATATTGGAAGCAGCAGAAATGGATGGTGCAAATGCTATACAAAAATTTATAAATGTAACGCTTCCTTCGATAAGCTTTCCACTGCAATATACAATAGTAACAAGTGTGATTGCGGAGTTTGGTATTTGGGGTCAGCCGGATATGTTCAACAAAGGTGGTCCAACTATTGAGGTGATTAACGGTGTAAATCATCAGTCAAATAAGATGATTATGCAATATATTGCTGAGAGCGGATTTGGCAGTTCGGGCGTTAATGCAGGAATAGCATCTGCAATGGCCTTGATTTTAGGTGCAACAATTTTTATCGTATCAATAATACAATTTAGAATCATGCGTAGAAGCGACATTTAAATGAGGAGAATACTAAAAATTGCTGTATAAAATATCTCTTAAAAAAACAAAAAAATATCTTCGCAAAAACTGGAAGAAAGACTTATTATCTCTTTGTTTGTTTGCTTTAGCAGTTATTTGGTTGTGTCCGCTCTTTTTTGGGTTCACTGCTTCTTTCAAAAGTAATGTAGAAATGAAGAGGTTTACTAAACTCCAAAACATTTTTCCAATAGATTGGACAACATATAATTATGAGTTTGCATTAAACAATCCTGCGACCCCGTTGGGGCGTATGGCTAATAATTCTTTTATTGTTTCAGTTTGTACCGTGCTACTAGTTTTAGTAATATCAACGACATCAGCGTATGCATATGAACGTTTAGATTTTCCACATAAAGAAAAGCTTTTTTGGCTTCTGTTTGGTTTGAGTATGATTCCTGGTGTTGTCAGTCTTGTTTCGCAATATTTTTTGTATGATAAACTTGGGTGGACAAATAAACTAATTAGTCTAATAACACCTAATATTGCAAGTGTATTTAATATTTATTTACTTCGTAATTTTATGCATGGAATTCCAAAGGATTTAGACGAGTCAGCCAGAATTGATGGGGCTAACGATTTTATGATATATACAAATATTATTTTACCTTGCATACGTCCGGCAATGATGGTTGTAGTATTATTTACGTTTACGAGTTCTTGGAATGATGTAATGTGGCCTTCTTTGGCAATTACTTCTCCGGAAAAACAAACTATAACCGCTGGGATTCGCCTGTTAAATGACTCATATGGTGGGTATTATGAGCGTGTTCTGGCTGCATGTATGTTAGCTATGATACCAACTCTGATTGTATACATATTTGCACGAAGATATTTTATGCAGGGGTTACATTTGGGTTCTGCAATAAAAGGATAATAACAAAGGGAGAAAATATATGGCCTTAATACATGTAAATAGTTATTCGAAAACATTACGTCAGCATATTTCACTTGATGTTTTACTTCCACAAGAGTTAGAAAACGATGATTATCCGCGCAACCATAAGTGGCCAGCGTTATATTTGTTACATGGACTTTCTGACGATCATACTGCTTGGCAGCGTTGGAGTGCGTTAGAACGTAAGATTTGGGGAATGCCCTTAGCTGTTATTATGCCTACTACGTTGCGTGGGTTTTATACAGATATGAAGTATGGACCTAAATATTTTACGTTTATAAGTGAAGAGTTGCCTGTTCTCTGTGAAAAATTATTCCATATCTCTTCAAGGCGTGAAGATCGCTTTGCTGCAGGCTTATCAATGGGCGGTTATGGTGCGTTTAAATTAGGTTTATTGTGCCCAGATCGTTTTTCAGCGGTAGCCAGTATGTCTGGAGCGTTGGATGTTGCTTGTAGCACAGATGTCGCATATGACTATCCAACCATTCTTCCTGAGTATCACTTAGTTTTTGGTACACATGAAGAGGTGAAAAAAAGCAAAAATGATCTGTTTTATGTAGCGCAAAGGTGCATTGATAATGGGTATAAAACGCCCAAAATGTATCAATGTTGCGGTATAGGTGATGAGCTTTATGTAGAAAACAAACTATTTTTTGAACGTTTTGGGAAGGAGTTGAATATTGAATTTGATGAGGGACCAGGCGAACACGATTGGAAGTATTGGGACGAAAAGCTTGAGGATGTATTAAATTGGCTTCCGCTAAGACAAAAAACAATGCCCAAAAATCCCAGACCGCTTTTATAGTTTTCCCATATGCATTTTTTATATGCGTGAGTTTAGTTATTAAAATTGCGGCTTACTATTTAGACAAGTAGATTACTTATTTTCCTCATCATCACTATCTGAGTAGAAATCCTCATCGGATATGCCTAGCTCTTCTTTTTCTTCCTTTATGCGGCGGCTTTCTTCTTCTGTTATTTTACGTAGTTTTTTAACAAGCGCGCTTATTTCGTCCTTCTGGCGTGATAGTTCCTTAATTATGCCTTGGTATTCTTCCTTTTTATCTGTGGGCATATCGTCAAGCGCTTCTTCGGCATTGTTTAAAGAATCCATTATATCGTGCTTAATATCATTAAGCTGCTCCTGCGGGTCGTCTGTGTCTATTTCATCTATTATGCTTTTAATCTTATCTATGGCATCGCTGCTTAGGCTTACTGCCTGCTTTGCCACGCTTTCGCTTACTTCCTTTACCTTTTTTACAGCTATTTCGCCTTTTTCAGCTAGTCTATCTATATTTTCCTTTGTGGCAACATTTCGAGCAGCTTCGGCAATATTATCAGCAACATCTGCGACGCCGCCAATCGCGGCATACGCAATGCGCTTCAGCCTATCTTCAAAGCCGTTTTGCTCTTCGTTTTCTGGGGTTTGCTCATTGGTTTCGTCTTCAATAGGGTTTTTATCTTCTAACATAATGACCTCCTCAAATTATTTAGTATAGAACAATACTATTATAACAAAAGTATATAATATAATGCCAGTGTTTGAAAATACTGTGGATAAATCTTGCGATGAGAATATGCGCGCATTGCCATCAATTGATATTTTCTTGCGGTTTTTAATTAGTAGTACAATCCCCGTTATAGCAAATGCAAACATTATTAGCACATATATAGACAGCATGTTTGAAGGCAACATATTGCTAAATACGCTGCCAAAGAAGTTTGCCAGCGAGTGAAACAGTATAGGCAGCAAGGGATTTCCGCTTTTTATGTATACATAGCCCCAAACATAAGCGCATAGGAATGTATTTATACAGCTTAAAAAGCCAAGTTTAAGGGATAAAATATGCGGCAGGGCGAACATATACGAAAAGGCAAGCAGAAATACGCCTTCGCCAAGGTTTGACAGCCTCATTCCGGGGAATATGCGGAAAAACAGCTCTTCAACTATTGGGTTGAATATAAGCAGAGAAAAAACCATATACGCCATATTATCCTTATTTGCAAGTATATTAGTCTGCTCATCTACTTTTATAAAGCCTATTGTGGATAGTACGCTGGTAAATATTATCATAATCGCCATTCCGGTAAAATTAAGGAAAAAAGCTGTGATATACGCGCTTTTTGAAAGGTTTTTCTTGGGCAGCGGTTTTATAGGTATATCTTTAACGCAAAAATGCACCGCAAGCCCGCCTATTCCCCAAAGTACAAATAGAGATATAATATTTACTATATTTTGATTTATATTTAGCAATTCAAGAATATACCTTTTATATAACTCACTTATTAAGAACATAAGCGAAAAACCTACTGCAAAGCAGTTAAGCGCACCGTTAGCTATGGTATTGTTTCTCATGAGAACACCTCCATTATAGAGATTATAGGAGTATAAAGGCTACGCTTCAAGGTGAAATAGGTAAAATTATTGTAAAAAATATATGTGGTTGCCTTTAGGCTTATCAAGTGATAAAATTTCGGCAAGTTCACTATTGGAGGTAATATGGCATCTATTGCAAGCAGCTTGGTTAGAGGGCAGATTACACTGCTAAACCCTTTGTTACAACTATTGGATACGGAAAAAACCCGCAAGCTTCAGGAGGCTCTTGGGCGTTTGCATCAGCGCGTGCTTAAAAACAAGGTAAGCTTCATAGATGTGCCTAAAATAAGCGCTTCTTGGGCGAAACCTGATGATAGCGAAAGCGACACATGTATAGTATATCTGCATGGCGGCTCTTATATAGCCGGAGGAGAGGATTATTCCAAGGGTTTTGGCGGTATACTAGCAAGCGAGCTTGTAAGCAATGTATTGTGCCTTAACTACCGCTTGGCTCCTGAAAACCCTTTTCCAGCGGCTCTAGAAGATGCTGTAGAAGCATATAAATATGCGCTAAAAATCTTTCCTGCCAAAAAAATAGCAATAATTGGCGAATCCGCAGGCGGAGGGCTAAGCTTTTCGTTGCTAATTAAAATAAAGGAGCTGGGGCTTGCTATGCCTAGCTGCATTATTACTATATCCCCTTGGTGCGACCTTACAATGGAATACGCAACTGAAAACGACTGCAAGAAGGATCCTGTACTCAGCTGCGAGGGATTGCTTTATTCAGCCAAACTTTATGCGGGGGATACAGAGCTTGATAATCCCTTTGTTTCACCACTATACGGAGATTTATCCTCAATGCCCGATAGCCTTATTTTTGTGGGCACTGATGAGGTATTGCTGCATGACAGCATTAGAATGCACGATAAACTTATCCAACATGGTAATAAAAGCAAGCTTCATGTAGAGGACGATATGTGGCATGTATATGTATTATATGGTCTGCCGGAAAGCAGGAAGGCTATAGAAAAAATGCAGGAATTTTTTATGGAGCATACGGTTGAGTAAGCGTTCTTATCCACAATGGATTGCACTTGACAATGCAGCTAAGATATACCCTGCAGCAAGGTCTAGCTCGTGGACGGCTGTGTTCAGGCTATCCGTCAACTTAAAAGAAAAAATAAAGCCTATTATTTTACAGGTGGCGCTTGATAATACTTTAGAGCGCATACCTTTTTTTGGTTATCGCATAAGGAGAGGCCTTTTCTGGTATTATATGGACAGCCAGAAGAGAAAGCCACAGGTTCAAGAGGATGTACAAAACCCCTGCAGCAGAATGCTAAGGCGCAGTGAAGGTCATTTCCTTATGAGGCTGCGCTATTATGAAAACCGCATCGCTCTAGAAGTATTCCATAGCCTTACTGATGGCATGGGTGCGCTTACATTTTTGATGACGCTTGTTGCGGAATATATTCGTCTAACAACGGGAGAGCACATAGAAAGTGGCGGAATGGTGCTTGATATAGATGAAGAACCTCAAAAAGAAGAATGGGAGGACAGCTTTTCTGTATACGCGCGCGAAGGACGACGGGGGAGAGCTGAGGAAAAGGCCTATCACCCAAAAGGAACGCCGCTGTTTCCGGGACATTTAGGGCTTATAAGCGGCATAGTGGATTCTGGTTCGCTAAAAAAGCTTGCTAATTCATATGGAGCAGGTATAAATATATTTCTATGCGCAGTACTGCTTGATGCTATTAGGAGCGTACAGAGCAAGGAAAAGAGCAAAAGGCGCAGAAAAGTGCCTGCTAAAATATCCATTCCTCAGAATCTAAGGCGTTACTACCCAAGTAAAAGCCTTCGGAACTTCTCAAGCTATTTTAATGTTTCATTAAATTCAACTTATGGGGAGTATAGCTTTGATGATATTATAAAGCTGGTGCAGCATACCGCAGGTATAGAGGGCATGGAGCCTATAGTAAATGCTAGGATGTCAACCAATGTCGCTGCTGAAAACAACCGTTTTTTAAGGCTGGTGCCGCTTTTTATTAAAACTCCGGTGCTAAAGCTTATGTATTTACTGCATGGAGAGAGGTATTTTACAACCGCCATATCAAACCTTGGGGCGGTTAATATACCGAATGAGCTTAGAGCCCATATAGAGCGTATGGATTTAATACTTGGCGCTCCGCGCTCAAACACTTTTTCCTGCGGGATTATAAGCTGTAATGATTTAACCGTTATAAGCTTCTCAAGAACGGTACATGAGTGTGATGTTGAAAAGGCTTTCTTCAGGAAGCTTGTTAAACTAGGTTTGCATGTAAAAATAGAGAGCAATAGGAGGGAATAATGCCGTATTGTGTACACTGCGGAGTTGAAACGGATGAGAAGAGCTGTCCGCTTTGCTCAACTCCTATAATAGACCCTAATATAGAAGATAATGATGATGAAAGGCGTTTTCCATATCCGGAAGCTATAGACGAGCTTTACCAAAAGGTGGATATGAAGTACGCAAGGCGTTTGGCGCTTATTGTACTTGCTGTGCCTGTATTAGTTGTACTTGCTGTAAACCTAATATCTACGGGAAGTATAAGCTGGTCTTTATATGTGATAGGGGCGCTTATATGCCTATACACATGGTTTTTGGTGCCTGTATTCTACCGCTTTAAGCGGCCATATGCCTACCTTTTTATAGGTTTCACAAGCCTTTTACTGTATCTATATGTAATCGCTAGGATGAATAACGGTGTGGGCTGGTATTTAGGGCTGGCTTTGCCTATAATATTGGTATGCTTTATTATGGTTCAGCTTATATTGCTTGCAGTGCGCCGCCTTGAGTGGCAGCCGCTTGAAAGGGCTGCGGCGGTAGCGAGCCTTATTGCCATATCTCTAATAGCTATAGACTGGATATGCGATGCTTTTACAGGGGAAGTATTTTTAAACTGGTCAATATATGCTTTGCTTCCGCTTATGGCGCTGGCTGGGGTGTTTTTATTGCTTGAGAGGAAAAAAGAGCTCAAGGAAGAGATACGTAAACGTTTGTTTTTTTGATAGAGTTAATTTTTTTATAAAGAAAGAGGTATACTATGAAATTTAAAGACATGCAGTACTTAAGACCTGACTTTGATGATATTATAAGCCGTGGAAGAGAGCTTGTTAAAAGCGTAGCCAAGGCTGAAAGCTTTGAAAAAAGCCTTGATAGCTATATGCTTTTAGATACTTTAGAAAAGGATGTATCAACCGCTGTAGTGCTTTGCCATATACGCACATCTATAGATACTAATGATGAATTTTACAAAGCTGAGATGGATTACCTTAATGAGCAAATTCCAAGGGTGCAGGAGATTAGCAATCTAATTGCTCATGCGGTTGTTCATGGCGATTATAAAGAAGATTATAAAAACAAGTTCGGTCAGTACTTTATAGACAAGCATGAAGTAAGTCTTAGCACCTTTGCGCCTGAAATAATTGAGGACTTGGTTGAGGAAAATAAGCTTTCTACCGAGTATGGTAATCTAATGGCATCTGCAAAAATAGAATTTGAAGGCGAAACACACAACCTTTCAGGCATGGAGCCATTTATGCAGTCTACCGATAGGGAAATGCGTAAAAAAGCAAACTTCGCTATGTGGGGCTGGATAGCGGCTAAGCAAGTTGAGCTTGATGAAATATACGATAAACTTGTAAAAGTAAGGCATAATATGGCAAGAAAGCTTGGATTTGAAAACTTTATCCCCCTTGCATATGCCCGTATGGGTAGAACAGACTGGAATGCTGAAGATGCAAAAATATATAGAGAACAGATAGCAAATTCCGTTGTGCCCTTTGCACAGAAGCTATACCTTGAGCAGGCGCAGCGCCTTGGCGTTGATGATATGAAAAACTATGATTATAATCTGGAATTTTTGTCGGGTAATCCCAAGCCCTTGGGCGATGAAAAATACCTAGTAGATAAGGCTCTTAATATGTACAGCGAGCTTTCTCCCGAAACCAAAGAGTTTTTTGAAATGATGGTAAATAGGGAGCTTATGGATTTAAGCACAAAGCCGGGCAAGCGTGGCGGCGGTTTTTGTACCACTATATCAAATTACGGCGTACCCTTTATATTCAGCAATTTTAATGGAACTTCAGGCGATGTTGATGTACTTACGCATGAAGCAGGTCACGCATTTAACGGCTACATGCAAAGGGATGTAGGCCCCGAGGCGCTTTCTGACTATACAATGGAAGTTGCGGAAATACATTCTATGAGCATGGAGTTTTTCACCCACCCTTGGATGGAGGGGTTTTTTGGGGAAGACTCTGAAAAATATTATTACGCACATGTCAGTAGCGCTATAAAATTCCTACCCTATGGCGCTTCTATAGATGAGTTTCAAGAATGGGTGTATACGAACCCCGAAGCCACACCAAAGGAAAGACGAAATAAATACAGGGAAATAGAAAAGAAATACCTGCCCCACCTAGATTACGATGGTATGGAATATTTAGAAAATGGTGGCAGGTGGCAGAAACAATCCCATGTGTACAGTATGCCTTTCTACTACCTTGATTACACTATTTCACAGATTTGCGCCTTCCAGTATTTTGTATGGGATATGAAAGACCATGGTGCAGCCTGGGAAAGCTATATGAACTGCGTTAAGCGAGCGGGTTTTGTGCCGTTTAAGGAGCTTATTAAGGAATGTGGGCTTAAAAGCCCCTTTGAGGAAGGCTGTATATACAGCGTATTGCCCGGGCTTGAAAAGTTTATGGCATCATTAGATAAGAACAAAATAGTATGATGTTTGACGATATTAAGTATGTTACAGTAGAAGATATGGCGTATTGCAGGGAAGCAAGGGCAATGCGTCAGACGGCTCTGCTTAAAAAATACGAGGCTACGCTGCTTTCGTTTACTCTTAATATCCCTGGGGGAATAAAGCTTAATCCTCTTATATATAAAGCATATCGCCTTGCTAAAAGGAACATATTAAGGCGGCTTGAGTACTTTAATTTTCCAATGCTTCATATAGAGGAAAAGTATGCACACACAGGCTGTGAACTTCTTATAGCGCTGGATAGTGAAGCTGAAAAAGTAAAAAAAGCTCTATATGCTCTTGAAGAAGCTTGCGAATTTGGCAGGCTGCTTGATATAGATGTAATAAATATAGAGGGCATAAAGATATCAAGGCGGGCGCTTAACCTGCCAGAAAGAAGCTGCTTTATATGCTCATCTCCGGTTTCTGAGTGTGCCCCTCAAAGAAAGCACAGCGGTCAAGAACTTTTCGATAAAACCCAGGAGATTATAAAAAATGCTCTGCTTGATGACATAGCAGGACATGTTTCCTGTAAGGCGCAGACTGCTTTGCTGCTTGAAGCTACTACCTCTCCTAAGCCCGGTCTTGTGGATAGGCTAAACAGTGGCGCGCATAACGATATGAATTTAGATACATTCTGTATAAGCGCGGCGGCTCTTGGCAGGTATTTTTACGCATGTGCACTTGAAGGTGCAGAGGTTGAAAGCCTTGATAATGCTATGCCAAGGCTTAGAAATTTAGGTCTTATAGCTGAGGAGGAAATGTATACTGCAACATCAGGCGTGAATACCCATAAGGGGGCTATATACGGGCTTGGAATAATATCATGCGCTGCGGGTTATTTGTTTAGATTGAACGATAAAATAAATACAGACGATATATTTGAAGCATGTAAAACAATAGCCGCAAAGGAAGCAGAGAAACTGCCCGAGCTTGCAAAAGGCGAGCAGCTTACAGGCGGTATTGAGCAGTATACAAGCTATGGGCTTACAGGCGCAAGGGGAGAAGCTGCGCAGGGCTTCCCAAGCGTTAAGGATATATCTTTGCCTGCATTTAATGAGGGGCTACAAAAAGGCTATTCATATGAAAAAGCGGGGGTATATGCGCTGATACAGCTTATGGCAAATCTTTACGACAGCAATGTTATAAGGCGAAAGGGTATGGAAGCGCAAAAGCTTCTTCAAAAAAAGGCACAAAAGTTACTTGATGATGGTTTTTCACTGCAAGCTATAACAAAGCTAGATGAAGAGCTAATAAAAGAGGGCATAAGCCCAGGCGGCTGTGCTGACCTTCTTGCTTACACATACTTTGTACATTCACTAGCTAATTAGAATAAAAAAGGGACTGCCTAAAACCGGTAGCCCCTTTAAATAATATACCTATATCAGTTACCTATAGTTGCAACCATAACAGCCTTTATAGTGTGCAGGCGGTTTTCAGCTTGGTCAAACACTCGGCTGAATGGAGCACGGAATACTTCGTCTGTTACTTCCATCTCCTTAAGACCGTATTTTTCATATACCTCTTTGCCAACAGCAGTATTCAAATCGTGGAAAGAAGGCAGGCAGTGCAGGAATATAAGCTTATCATTTTCAGCCTTTTTTATAAGCTCCATATTTACCTGATAATCTTTAAGCAGCTCTATTCTCTCCTTAAACTTATCCTCCTCGCCCATGCTTACCCAAATATCAGTATATATGCAGTCTGCGTCTTTTACCGCACTAAGTTCTTCCGATACTGAAAGCCTTGCGCCTGTACCCTTCGCTATTTCCTGCATACTGTTTAGAAGTTCATCATAAGGGTGAAGCTCCTTTGGGGCTATTATAGTAAAGTCCATGCCCATTTTAGCGCTTATTACCAAAAGGGAATTGGCCACATTATTTCTCCCGTCGCCTATAAATACAAGCTTACACTCATTAAGCGGTTTGTCGGTATTTTCTTTAAGGGTCATAACATCTGCAAGGGCTTGCGTTGGGTGGTACAAATCCGTAAGCCCGTTCCATACGGGCACGCCTGAATATAGGCGTAATTCCTCTGCCGTTTTTTGGGAGTAGCCTCTAAATTCAATCCCATCATAAAAGCGCCCAAGCACCTTGGCTGTATCTTCAAGGGATTCTTTCCTGCCCATCTGACTGTTGCTAAGGAAGGTGACATTGCCACCCTCATCGTAGCAGGCGGTTTCAAATGCGCAGCGTGTGCGTGTAGAGGTCTTTTCAAATAGCAATACTATGTTCTTGCCTTTAAGAGAACTACCTATTATGCCTTTTCGCTTTTTATCCTTAAGCTTAAAGGCAAAGTCTAGTAGATAATTGATTTCTTCGGGCGTAAAGTCTCTAAGCGTTAATAAGCTGCGCCCTTTGAGGTTGATATCCATTGTTCCTCCTTTATTCTAGAGCTCTAACTAGCGGCATTGTCATGCAACGGGGACCGCCCCTGCCGCGCCCCAATTCAGAGCCCGGAATTTCTATAATATTTATGCCCTCGTCCTGTATAATAGCGTTTGTAACCGCGTTTCTATCGTAAACTATTACGGTTCCGGGGCGTATGCAAAGGGTATTACTTGCATCGTTCCACTGCTCCCTCTGTGCGGCTATTGTATCGCTGCCGCCGCAGGGGATAAGCTTTATATTATCACTTAACATATATTTTGCAAGTATCGAGTGTAGTTTACCGCTTTCTTCGTTTACTTTAATATCTCCCTTAGCCTTTGGTACAATAGAATATATTTTAAGGTTATGCAGTATTGCGGGGTGTATGGTGAAACAATCCACATCTACTTGCGTCATAACAGTGTCAAGGTGCATGAAAGCTCTAATTTTTGGTATATCAAGCGCCAATATACGCTTAAAATGACAATTCGGGTCGCTAAAAAGGTTTTTAGAAAGCAGCTCTATTGCTTCGGGCGCTGTACGCTGGGATATGCCTATTAGCAGCAGCCCATTTCCAAGGCATAAAATATCCCCGCCCTCGATAGGGTAGGGAAGGTTTAAATCATAGTAAAAAGGCACAGGCGAAGAAAAACAGCTATGGTATTTAAGTATATATTTAGTGTACAGCGTTTCGCGTTTTCTTGTGGGTGCATACATGCTGCTAAGAGAAGCGCCGTGCCCTATAGATGCCATAGGGTCTCTTGTAAAATATAGGTTAGGAATGGGGATAGTAACAAATGGACTTTCATGCCTAACTAGTTTTGCAAGCGGGCGAGAGCCAGAGGAGTTAAGCTCATCTAAGCTAATTCCTGCCATGGTTTTTATTACCATATCGTGCGTGTTTTCAAAGCTTAACAGCAGCCTGCCTATTTCTTCGCTATGGTATATGGCGCTCTGCCCTGAATGTGATATAAAATCCTCAATAAATTCTTTTTTAATTTCCTCATCCTGCGACAGGGTTTCTGTAATCAGGTCTGCAAGGTAATGAACCTTAACGCCCTCTTTTTTTAGCGCCTGCGCGAAGGCATCATGCTCTTTTTGCGCGCCTGTAACAAAGGGTATATCGTCAAAGAGCATATGTTCAAGTCTTGAAGGGGTTAGCTGTTCAAGCTCCGCTCCCGGGCGGTGTATTAGCACATGCTCAAGGCGGGATACCTCGCTGAATACGGAAATCTGCATAGTTCACCTCATGTATGGTTTATATATCGGCTTCTATTTAAGCTGAAAATATTATAGCATGTTTAAGCTTCGATTAAAAGCAAAATATGAATAAAATTATTTTTTTATGCACGATAGAGCTTTGCCGAAAAAATGCAAAATAAAAAGGCCTGAATTTATCAAGCCTTTTGTTGATTAACCCTTGTTTAAGCTACAGGTTCCTTGTTTAGTATTTCCATAAACTGTTTGCCTGTTATGGTTTCCTCTTTCATTAGGAATGCAGAGAGTTCATGCAGGCTGTCCATATTATCCCTTAAGAGCTGCCTTGCCTTTTCCTGTGCGGCGTTTATTATGGAGCGTACTTCTTTATCTACTTTTTCAGCCGTAGCCTGAGAGCAGTCCATCTGTTCTGCGCCGTCTAGGTATTTGCCGCCGCTTTGTTGGGATAGCCCCATCATGCCGAACTCATCGCTCATACCGTATTTGGTTACCATGCTGCGAGCAAGCTGCGTCATCTTCTCTATATCGTTTGACGCGCCTGTGGTGATTTCGTTAAATACAACCTCTTCCGCAGCTCTGCCGCCTGCAATTGTAGCAAGCCTTGCCAAGGCTTCGGATTTGGATATAAGGTATTTATCGCCTTCTTCAACCTGCATTGTATAGCCAAGCGCGCCTGAAGTACGCGGAACTATGGTGATTTTCTCAACCGGCGCGCTGTGGCTTTGCAGAGCTGCGACCAAGGCATGCCCTATTTCATGGTAGGCGACGATTTTCTTTTCCTCATCGCTCATAATCGCGTTTTTCTTCTGCTGGCCCGCGATTACGGTTTCAATTGATTCTTCAAGGTCTTCTTGTAATACGGCATCTCTGCCCTCTCTTACAGCCCTTAGTGCACCCTCGTTTATAATGTTTGCAAGCTGCGCTCCGGAAGCGCCGGATGTGGCTCTGGCTAGGTAGTTATAGTCTATATCGCCTGATATCTTAATATTTTTAGCGTGTACCTTTAATATGTCTATCCTGCCTTGCAGGTCGGGCAGTTCAAGCGGCACGGTTCTATCAAAGCGACCGGGACGAAGAAGAGCCGGGTCAAGTATTTCGGGTCTATTTGTTGCGGCAAGTATAATAACGCCCTTGTTAGCGCCAAAGCCGTCCATTTCGGTTAATAGCTGGTTTAGAGTTTGTTCCCTTTCATCGTTTGTGGAAAAGCTGCTGCCCCTGCTTTTGCCTATGGTGTCTATCTCATCTATGAAAACAATACAAGGCGCGTTTTTGCTCGCCTGCTCAAATAGCTCCCTTACCTTGGCGGCGCCGCGTCCTACGAACATCTCAACAAATTCAGAGCCTGATATTGAGAAAAATGGAACATTCGCTTCGCCTGCAACTGCTTTTGCAATAAGTGTTTTACCCGTTCCTGGAGGGCCTACAAGCAGCACGCCCTTGGGGCATTTTGCGCCTACCTTGGCGTATTTTTCCGGATTTTCAAGGTAGTCAACCACTTCCATTAGTGATTCCTTTGCCTCTTCCTGACCTGCAACATCTGAAAACTTTACGCTGTTTTCATCGGGTACATACTGTTTGCCGGTTTTACCTGAGCCAAACTGCATTCCAGGCATATTTCCCATGCGCTTTCTAAGGTTGCGGTTAAGGAAATAGCTCATCAAGCCTATCATTGCTATGGGCATAATCCAGCTTAAAAGGAAAGACATTATAGGGTTAGGCTCAGATGGTATTACAGAGCCGAAGGGTATGTCTTTCTCCCTTAGCGTTGGTACTAGGGTGGGGTCGTCTATTATGCCGGTTTTGCACACCTGCGTAATACCGTCTTGGGATATTATATAGTTTATTTCGCTTTGTTCAATTTGCACCATCTCAACCGTTCCTTTTTCAACTGAATCTAAAAAGAACGAGTAGCTGGTCTCCCTAACTCTGGAGCTTGATATAAGCGGCAATACTATTAGGTTTAGTATAAGCGTAATTGCCAGCATTATGCCCCAGAACTTAAGCAAGGGATTGACTGGATTTGGCATCTTTTGTTCGTTCATAACTTTCTCCTTTTATAATTTTTAAATTGTAGACATATAGTTGCAATCAATTTGTATGGGATATGCGCCGCATATTGCAATGCATAGATGCTTTAGCATTGTGGATTTTTGACACACAACCCATAAGTTGCGAATTATATGCCACACCCGATTGTAACATGTAAAACTAAAAGATTCAACACTTAAATTGAGAAAAAGGGGTATTTTACGCCTTTTTACTCAAAAAACAATTAATACATGTAAACAATAAAATCCCCTTGAGTATAAACATATAGCCTCAAGGGGGTTTTATTTTAAATTTTAGTTAATTAATACTTATCTCAGTTTAAAGCCGCACAAGATAAAACTGATTTAGGCTGAGATAAGTATAACTTGCATTGCTTGTTTTTTTACAGGTTGAACAACTTAACCAAATTCCTTTAGTATTTCCTCTACTTCTTGAGCCTCTTCCTTTGTAAAATCCCTTTCGCGCCTTATATCTAAAAGGTTTTTTACCTTTTTTGAAATTTCGGGCGTAAGTTTAAAGCGGCTTGCCACATAGTACGCAAAGCCCATTATTATTACAAAGGCTAGTACTACTAAAAAACGTATTACATTTTGGGTTGCTATAGGCTGAATCGGTATAGGCACTTCTTCTGTTGGGTGTATGAACCCCGTTGCTCCAAGCACGGCTCCAACTAGAAAGATTGATATTGCGAGGTTTACCTTGTTAATAAATGTCATAACTCCGCTGAAAGAGCCTGAAAGCCTTTGTTTAAGACTGAGTTCGCCTATATCTACAACATCGGGGAAAATAATCCAGCTCATAGTCTGTGCCCCTGCAAAGCCAAGCGCTGTAAAGGCTACAGTTATGTATAATAGTATAGGCGCGCCATCTTTTGGGAAAAGGGCAATTATTATAGCTCCCAACATGGTAAGCGGCAGACCGAAGCGGTATATTTTTGTTTTGGGCACCTTATCCACAAGTTTCATAATAAATGGGTATAGCAGCAGCTGCATGCATAGGAATGTACCTAAAAATATTGTTGAGTTTATCCCCGGCACTACATATAGTGAGTAATATATAACTACTGCGGAAACAATGTTAAGCGCAACCCCTTGGGATGAGTATATGGCTATTAGCTTTCTAAAGCTTCTAACCTTAAGTGGCTGCAAAAACACTTTGAAAGAAAAACGGATTTTTTCATCAGCATAGGGCACTCTTTCCTTGCAGAATATACCTGCGCATATATTTGGGATTGAATAATACGAACCGAAACCGAGTATAATAATAAAATAGAACTGCCATATATCTATCTTTTGATTTGTAAGGCGGCTGAACAGTATCGTAGGGGCAAGCGTGCATATAGCGGTAGATAGTAGCGAAAAAGCAAGCCTTAGTAGATTTGTCCTGTTACGCAGAGAAAAATCCCCCGTTATTTCAGTGCTGAGAGAGCTATAAGGTACGCCAATTATTGTAGATACCGTAGCGTATAAAAGGTAAGCTATGGTGGCATATACCACCCTTAGCGTATGGCTTTCAAAATTAATGGGGTACCATAAAAGTGCCATTATGGGAATAAGCAAAGCGCCGCCTAATATAAGATATGGACGGCGCCTTCCTATGCGCGTTCTGGTGTTGTCGGATATTGCTCCCATTAGCGGGTCGGATATAGCATCCCAGGTCTTTGAAATCATCATTACAGCGCCCGCCCAGGCGGGGTTTATTTTAAGTATATTAGTTAAAAAGGGTAGGTACAGTACGGACAGCAGCGCAAGCCCGCCACCCCCAAACACATCAGCAAGGGCAAAGATAAATGTTTCAAATTTTGTAATTTCGCCCTTGGCTTTGCTCGAAACGATTTTACTATTCATAAGCGCCTCCTAAGATATATTTGTTATTACAGGCTAATTTTAACTAAAAAACTGTTTAAAGACAAGCATTTTATACTCCAATGTATAGATGCAAATTCACGGTCTTTTAATAGTTTTTAATCAAGCTCAAGTTGTACTGAAAGGCTTTGTGTGTTAAACTATTGGCGCGTTGAAAGGAGAGGAAGTATGCGCATCTATGTAGATTGTCAGGGTGGCGATAATGCTCCTGAGGCACAGGTTTTGGGGGCAGTAAACGCACTTAAAGAGCATGAAAATTTGCAGCTAATATTAGCCGGAGATAGCGATAAGATATCGTCCTTAATCCCTGATGATAACACTTTAAAAGATAGAATAAGCATAGAACACTGCAGCGATTCCATATCCAACAATGAATCCCCCGCCCTTGCAATAAGGCAGAAGAAGGATTCTACTATAGTAAAGGGTATGCTTAAACTAAGGGCAGGAGAAGTAGACGGCTTTGTGTCCTCAGGCTCAACAGGTGCAGTGCTGCTTGGCGGTATGCTGCGCCTTGGCAGGATAACCGGTATAGATAGACCGGCGCTGGCTCCTCTTTTACCAAATGGAAGTGGAGAGTTTCTACTTATAGACTGTGGCGCGAATATAGACTGTAAACCCGAATATCTGCTTCAATTTGCGGCTATGGGCGCTGCTTATATGCGCACAATTAAGGGCATAAAAAGCCCAAGGGTAGGTCTTATAAACATAGGCGCGGAGGAGGAAAAGGGCAATGCGCTTGTTAAGGATGCGTATCCGCTGATAAAAAAATCCCCGCTTAATTTCGTTGGCAATGTAGAGGCGCGCGATATAACCGAAGATAAGGCGGATGTGCTTGTATGTGACGGCTTTGTAGGCAATGTAGTGCTTAAATTTATGGAGGGCGTTGCAAAAACCCTGCTCACCATAATTAAGAAAGAGCTTTTGAGCGATAGTATTTCAAAGCTTGGCGCGCTGCTATCAAAATCTGCGTATAAGCGTGTCAAAAAGCGTTTTGACTATAAAGAAATAGGCGGCGCTCCTTTACTTGGCGTGCAGGGTGCAGTAGTAAAGGCGCACGGCTCAAGCGATGAAAGAGCCTTTACAAGCGCAATAAGGCAATGCGTCAAGATGGTTGAAGGCGATATAGCCAAGACCATTGAAGATAATATAAAAAGCATTAAAGAGGTGTAATATGGTATTTGAAACTGTAAGCAACATGATAGCAAAACAACTAAAGGTAGATATATCCCGTGTAGTCCCTGAAGCTAAGCTGGTAGAAGACCTCGGCGCCGATAGCGCAAACATAATGGTACTTATTATGGACCTTGAAGATGAGTACGATATGCAGGTTGATGATAGCGCCATAACCGAGCTTCACACCGTGGGTGATGTAGTTAGCTACATAGAAAAACTGACGCAAGCTTGATAAAACAACATAGGCTATCTACGCTGCTCTTAGTGGCAGCTTTTTGTGCATGAACGAGGATAATATCAAAAATTTAGAAATAAGCTTAGGTTATACTTTTAAAAATATCGAGCTTTTGAGGACTGCGCTTACACATTCTAGCAGCGGTGAGGCAAACAATCAAAGGCTTGAATTTTTGGGTGATGCCGTGCTTGAAATATGTATAAGCAATATATTATATAAAATGACTCCACCGCTTAGCGAAGGGGAGATGACTCAATACCGCTCTCAGATAGTATCTGAAGCGGGGCTATTTGCGGTTGCAAAATATATAAAACTTGGTCAATATATCAGGATGGGCAGGTCTTTTAAAAAAATGGGCGGCGCTAAGCTTAAAAGCGTGCAGAGCGACACTTTAGAAGCGGTGCTTGCGGCTATATTTCTTGATGGGGGCATAGATTCCGCAATGGATGTGGTATCAAGGCTATTTGAAGAAACCAAAAGCCTAAGCCAAAATATACAGGATTATAAGACCATGCTTCAGGAGAGGACACAAAAGCATAGCAACACCCTGCCTGAATACACGCTTATAAATACAGAAGGACCTTCACATAAACCTAGGTTTACCTGCACAGTAAGCTATGAGGGAAAGGTGCTAGGTACAGGCACGGCGGGTTCTATAAAACAGGCGGAACAGGAAGCGGCGCAGCAGGCGCTTAGCGTAATTGAAGGTGTAATAAGTGAAGCTTAAGAGCATCGAAATATACGGCTTTAAGTCCTTCGCAGACCGCACTCTGCTTGAATTTAACCAAGGTATTACGGGCATAGTAGGGCCGAATGGCTCCGGTAAAAGCAATATTTCAGATGCCGTGCGTTGGGTACTTGGCGAGCAAAGCCCAAAAGCTCTGCGCGGCTCTAGAATGGAAGATGTAATATTCAGCGGCACTGAAAACAGAAAGGCTCTGCCTTACTGCGAGGTATCGCTTCTTTTTGATAATGAAGACGGCAGCCTCAATACGGATTTTAGCGAGGTAATGGTTACAAGGCGCGCCTATCGTAGCGGAGAGGGCGAGTATTATCTAAATAAAAACCTGTGTAGACTTAGGGATATACTTGAGCTTTTTCGCGATACCGGCATAGGCAAGGAAGGTTACTCCATAATAGGGCAGGGCAGAATAGACGATATACTTTCAGTAAAGAGCAATGAAAGGCGGCAGGTGTTTGAGGAAGCTGCGGGCATAGTAACTTACCGTGTTCGTAAGGAAGAAGCCGAGAGAAACCTGCAAAAAACGCGTGAAAACCTAGTGCGTGTGAACGATATTATTGATGAAATTTCACTTAGACTGGAACCTCTTCAAAAGCAGGCGGAGGACGCGAAAACATATCTATCAAACGCCGAAAGGCTAAAGCTGCTAGACCTTAACATATTTATAATAAGGCAGGATAGGCTTAAAACCCGCCTTAAATCTATAGAAGAGAGGATAAAAACCTACTCGGAAGCTCTTTCTTCCGCTCAGGAAAATATAAAGCTGCTAACAGAAAAACGCATACAATTAGATGAAAAACAGGAAAGCCTAGATGAAAAAGATAAGCAGCAAAGAAGGGCGCAATTACAGCTTTCAGAGGAAATACAGGAAACCACAAACGAAAGGGAAAGGCTGCAGGCAGCGTTAAATTCCCATATAAAAGAATCCGAAAGGCTTAAAAACGAAGCTATACAGCTTGAAGAAAAGCTTGCGGATATACTATCTGGTACTAAGGATACAAGCGAAAGGCAGAAGGAAAAGCAGAGCCAGCTTGATTCTTTGCAGGAAAAGCTTAATAAAGAACAGTTAGAACTTGCAATTAGAGAAGAAAAAGAAAACGAAAAACAGCTGGAGCTTGATAACCACAGGGATGAGCTTCTTAATATTGCCAATAGAGTAACTGACGCAAAAACGCTTGAAACAAGACAGCATACCATTCTATCCCAACTTGAGGAACAGCTATCGCGGCTTGAGCAGGTTCTTGTACAAAAGGCTGATTCGCTAAAAAAAGGCGAAACCGTGCTTTCTGAGATAGCGGAAAATACATCTAATGTGGCTGAACAGATTGAAAATGCCAAAAAAGATGTGGAAAAATTATTAAGCAAAAGAGAAACTGCAGAAGAAGTGCTCGAAAAGGCGATTGAATATGAGCATAAAATGGTTCAGGACATAGGGGCGCTAAGAAGTAAGCTTACACTTCTTGAAGAAATGGCGGAGGGCTATGAAGGTTATTACAATGCCGTAAAACAGGCGATTAAAATTAGCCGCAATAACCCGAATGTGCATGGAGTAGTTGCAAAACTTATAGAAGTACCCAAGGAATATGAAACAGCGATAGATATGCTGCTTGGCGGACAACTGCAGCATATAGTTACAAAGGACGAAGAAACCGCGCAGGAAATAATAGACTATCTGCGTAAAAACCGCCTTGGGCGCACTACATTTTTACCGCTTACAAGCGTAAAAGGGCGTACATTAAGTGAAAGCGAGAGAAAGCTTTTAAGTACTGAAGGCTGCCTAGGGCTTGCAAGTGAACTTATACATTATGATGATAAATACAAGGGCATAGTAGATAGCTTGCTTGGAAGATGCATAATCACTAAAGACCTTAAAAGCGCGATAGACATAATGCGAAAGGGCTCATATAGGTTTAACGCAGTAACACTAAATGGCGATGTTATGCGCGCGGGGGGCTCTATGACGGGTGGCACTTCCCAAAACCAATCTGCAAGCTTGCTTGGCAGAGAAAGGCAGAGAAAGGAACTTGCAAAATCTATAAAGCAGTTAGAAGAAGCGCTATCTTTAAAGCAAAGTGAAATTGCTAAACTAAAGGAAGAGTATGACGAAATAAGTCTTTCTTATGCAAATGCGGATAAAAAGCTCAACGAAATAAACCTACAATATGCTCTTGAAAAAGAAAAACTGCAATCGACTAAAGTGTATGTAGAAAAAGAAAGGCTATCGCTTGATGAAACAAAACAGGCTCAGGCGCAGCTGGAGCTAGCCATAGACGATATAAACAAGGACCTTGCGGATATTAAAACCAAGAGCGAAGCTGAGCAAGTAGACCAAGGAGCTATGCAGCAGAAGACTAAGGATTTACAGGAAATGCTTAAGTCAGCTAGGGAAGATGTTGCTACTCAAAGGGAAATAGTGCAGGAACTTGTCCTTAATGAGCAATCTGTACGCCATGAACTGCTTGCTCTTCAAAAAGAAGAAAAGCTAAGCCTAAGCGAGCAGGAAAGCCTTAGCAAAAGGGCAAGTGAGAATTATAAAATTTCTGATGAAGAATACAATAAGGCGGGATTAATAAAAGAAAGCCTTGTTGTATTAAACGAAAAGCTTCAAGGTTTGCAAAATAAAAACATAGAACAGCAAAGGGAATCAGACAAGCTTGAAATTGACAGGCAGCAACTATTTAAAGCCAGAAAACGCAACAGCGATGAAACTGAGCTGCTCCATAATAGAATAAACGAGGAGAATGACAAACTCCATAAAGCGGAACTTCTATATGCACGTAATGAAGATGAGAGAAATAGCCTTGCGAGCAATATACTTTCAAAATACGATATGACATATGCTCAGGCGCTTGACTATCGCTTTGAGGACAATATCCCCTTGCCATCGCTTGAAAGAGAAGCGAATGAAAAAAGGGAAATAATAAAGCATTTGGGACATATAAATGTCCATGCGGTGGAGGAATATGCCGCAACAAAAGAACGCTACGATGATATGAGCACACAAAAAGAGGATGCTGAAAAAGCTGAGCAGGATTTAACTAAGCTTATAGACCGCCTTCTAAAAGAAATGAGCGTACGCTTTGTGGGTGAATTTAAAAAGCTTGGAGAGCATTTTCAGGAGAGCTTTACTAGGCTTTTTGGAGGCGGCACAGCAGCGCTTACGCTTAGTGACCCTGAAAATCCGCTTACCTGCGATATTGAGATAAGCGCACAGCCGCCCGGCAAGCGTTTGCAGCTTATGAGCCTGTTATCGGGGGGGGAGAGGGCGCTTACTGCAATTGCAATTCTGTTTGCCATGCTCAAACTAAAGCCCACTCCATTTTGTGTGCTTGATGAAATAGAAGCGGCGCTAGACGATGCCAACATAGGACATTTTGCCGATTATCTATCTGAATTTGCTAAAACAACGCAGTTTATTGTAGTAACACACAGGAAAGGTACCATGGAATGCTGCGATTCGCTTTATGGCGTTGCCATGCAGGAAAAGGGTGTTAGTACCATGGTGTCTGTAAACCTTGAGGATTATAAGAATTAAAAGGAGGTATTTATGGCTAAAGAAGGTTTCTTTTCACGGCTTAGGCAGGGGCTTAAAAAAGCCAGAACAGGTCTTACCGACAGGGTGGACGAGTTAATAAAGCACAGCGATAAAATCGATGAGGATTTTTATGAAGAGCTTACCGATATACTTATAATGAGCGATGCGGGTGTAAAAGCATCCGAAACGCTTGTAGATGAGCTTAAAGAGCGCGTAGACAAAGAGGATATAAAAGATACGGAAAAGGCGAGGGAAGTATTCAAGGAAATACTCGTTGAGCATATGAATATATCGCGCCCTGCGCTATCTTGGCCTATGGTTATGCTTGTGGTAGGTGTAAACGGAGTGGGGAAAACAACCACCGTAGGCAAACTTGCGCTTCGTTTCAAAGAAGTTGGAAGGAGCGTAGTTCTTGCCGCTGCCGATACTTTTAGAGCCGCAGCTGATGACCAGCTTGCTATATGGGCGGAAAGGGCGGATGTGCCGCTAATAAAGCACCAGATGGGCTCAGACCCTGCGGCAGTAGTATTTGATGCCGTAAGCTCCGCTAAGGCAAGGGGAACAGACCTTGTTATAGTAGATACTGCCGGCAGATTGCACAACAAAAAGAACCTTATGGATGAACTTAGCAAAATTAGGCGGGTAATAGACAGGGAATATCCTGAAGCTACTGTGCGCTCAATGTTGGTGCTTGATGCAACTACGGGTCAAAACGGTTTAAACCAAGCTAAGGAATTTAAGCAGGCGGCTGAAATAAATGGTATTATATTAACTAAGCTTGACGGCACTGCAAAGGGTGGGGTTGCCCTTGCAATACGCAGCGAGCTTGATTTGCCCGTATGGTATATAGGCGTTGGAGAGGGTATAGACGATTTGCAAGCCTTTGACGCTAAGCAGTTTATTGACGCACTCTTCTAAAAAACCGAAGAAAAACAATAAAATGCTAAGTATTATGATGTCCGTTTGGTATACTTTTGTAAGCAGCTCACATGTTGTGTAATCTTAAATGGGGGGATAAATATGAAAGAATTAATGTTGGGCAATGAGGCGATAGCTAGAGGTGCCTATGAGGCGGGAGTTAAGCATGTTATAAGTTACCCCGGCACTCCAAGCACGGAGATAACCGAATTTGCCACCCAATATAAAGAGATTTTCTGCCAGTGGTCGGTAAACGAAAAAGTCAGCTTTGAAACCGCGTTTGGCGCAAGCCTTATGGGGGATAGAGCTATGACCTGTCTTAAGCATGTAGGGCTTAATGTGGCGGCAGACTCCCTTTTTACAGCTGCATATACGGGCGTAAATGCGGGGCTAGTTATAGTATGCGCTGATGACCCGGGCATGTATTCCAGCCAAAATGAGCAGGATTCAAGGCAGATAGCAAGGGCAGCCCATGTGCCTGTGCTTGAGCCTTCAGATGCAAATGAAGCAAAAGATATGGTGCTTAAAGCATTTGAAATATCCGAAGAATACGATACCCCTGTAATGCTCCGCATTACAACCAGACTTGCGCACCAGAGGTCTTTGGTTGAGCTTTACGATAGGCAGGAAGCTCCTGTAAAGGAATATACTAAGAACCCCGCTAAATATGTAATGATGCCCGGCATGGCGAGGAAAAGGCATGTTGTAGTAGAGGATAGGGAAAGGCGATTGTCTGAAGCTGTAAACACTTCAAGCCTTAACCGTATGGAAATAAAGGATAGCGATATAGGCATAATTGCGGCAGGCGCGGTATATGAATATGTAAAAGAAGTAATGCCAAACGCAAGCGTATTAAAGCTTGGCATAAGCTACCCTATACCAAGGGATTTAATAAAAGAATTTGCCTCTAAGGTTAAAAAGCTTTATGTAATTGAGGAGCTTGAACCCGTAATAGAAACGGAAATTTTGGCTATGGGTATAGAGGTTACGGGCAAATGCCTAACGGGTCTTCAAGGTGAATTAAGCCCTGAAAAGCTGAGCGAAATATTTAAGGGAGAAAAGCAGGAGGTAACGGCTTCAAACCTTCCAATGCGCCCACCTGTGCTATGCCCCGGCTGCCCTCACAGGGCAAGCTTTAATGCTATGAAGAAGCTTAAACTTACTGTATTTGGGGATATAGGCTGCTATACTTTGGGTACGCTTGCGCCGCTTTCTAGCATGGACGCATCCCTTTGCATGGGCGCGTCAATAGGTATGCTGCTTGGCGCCTATCTTGCAAAGGGAAGTGAATTTTCAAAGAAAGCTGTAGCGGTTATTGGTGATTCTACATTCCTGCACTCCGGCATACAGCCGCTAGTAAGCGCGGTAAGCCTAAATGCAGCTATTACTGTAGTAATACTCGACAACCGTATAACCGCTATGACGGGGCACCAGCCAAACCCTTCAACTGGTAAGGACATATACGGCAATGATATACAAGAGGTAGATATAGAAAAAGTATGTTCTTCAATAGGCGCAAGGGTAAATGCAGTAAATCCAATGGAGGTAGATAGCTTTATATCTCTACTTAAAGAGGAATTAGAGTACGATGGGGTAAGCGTTATAGTGGCAAAATACCCCTGTGCGCTGCTTCCCGGGCAGAGAAAACCCGCTCTATCGGTTGAAAATTGCCGCAACTGTAAGCTTTGCCTTAGCATAGGCTGCCCTGCAATATTGCCGGGGGAAAATGGCGTTACAGTAGACAGTACTCTGTGTAACGGCTGCGGGCTTTGCGCGAAAATATGCCCTTTTGGAAGCATTAAAATGGAGGGGAAATAGCCATGAAGTACGATATGATATTATCCGGTGTTGGCGGTCAAGGGACTTTGCTTGCGGCAAAGATACTAGCAAGCCTTGCGGTGCAATCCGGTCTTGATGTAAAACTGTCTGAAATACACGGCATGGCGCAGCGCGGTGGCAGCGTAATTACGCATGTTCGTATGGGAAAAAATGTACATGCCCCTGTAATTTCTCTTGGCAGCGCAGATTTTGTGCTTGCCTTTGAATGGCTTGAAGCCTTAAGGGCTACGCCATATCTAAAGGAAGATGGCGTGCTTATAGCATCAAACCAGAAGATAATGCCAATTACTGTTATAACAGGCAGCGGCGAATATCCTTCTTATGATAATAATGCTCTTTTAATAGATGCACTGGAGCTTGCCAAAAAAGCCGGGAACGCGAGATGTGCAAATACAGTAATGCTGGGCGCTCTATCCTGCTATCTACCATTTAGCGAAGAAGCTTGGGCTAAGTCCTTCAAGGAATGTATAAAGCCGCAGTTTTTGGATGTAAACACAAGGGCTTATGAACTCGGCAGGCAGTATATGAAAGAAACGCAAAGCCTATGAGCTACTGGCAAAAGGATATAGAGTGCATATCCAAAGAAGCTCTCAAGGAATTGCAGCTTAAAAAGCTGAGGGAAACAGTATCAAGGGTATATGAGAGCGTACCCTTTTATGGGGAAATACTAAAAAGTCGCGGCATTGCACCTTGGGATATACAATCTCTTGATGACATATCCCTGCTACCCTTTACCGAAAAGGACGACCTTAGGGATAATTATCCCTTTGGGCTTTTCGCTGTAGGGCAGGAAAGCATTATAAGGATACACGCTTCAAGCGGTACCACAGGCAAGCCTACGGTTTCAGGCTATACCGCAAAGGATATATCCTGCTGGGCGGATTTAATGGCGAGGAATTTAAGCTGTGCCGGATTAAGCCGCTCCTCAGTTGTGCATGTTGCATACGGCTACGGGCTTTTTACAGGTGGGCTTGGCGTACACTATGGCGTTGAAAAGCTTGGCGCTTCCGTTATTCCCGCTTCCGGTGGAAATACCGCAAGGCAAATACAACTAATGCGGGATTTTCATGCCACAGCCCTTTGCTGCACACCAAGCTATGCGCTCAACTTGGCAGACCATATGTCCCAAAACGGCTACAAAGCGGATGATTTTAAGCTTAAAGTAGGCATATTTGGAGCTGAGCCTTGGGCGGAGGGAATGCGTAGGCATATAGAAGAGTCGCTCAATTTAAAAGCGCTTGATATATACGGCTTAACGGAGATAATGGGTCCAGGTGTTGCCATGGAATGCCCTGAGCAAAACGGGCTTCATATATGGGAGGATGCTTTTTATCCCGAAATAGTGGATGAAAACGGCAATCCACTGCCGGATGGCGAAGAGGGGGAGCTGGTAATAACCACCATAGATAAGGAAGGTATGCCTCTTTTAAGATATAGAACGCATGATATTACTTCGCTTATAAGCGCGCCCTGCGCATGTGGCAGGACGCACAGGAAGATACAGCGCATAAAAATGCGTACTGATGATATGCTAGTGATAAGAGGGGTAAATGTATATCCTTCGCAAGTTGAATTTATACTCGCCCAAATAGAGGGCATAAGACCTCAGTTCCGTATGGTAGTAGATAGAGTTGATAACCTTGATACCTTGCTTATAGAAGTTGAGCTTGACAGCAGGCTTATAGGCGACACAGTAAAGGATTTAGAGAGGCTAAAAAACGTTGCTACAAGAAAACTATCCGAAGGTTTGTTACTGCGCTGTGATGTAAAGCTTGTGCCTACAGGCAGCCTAACAAGAGGAGAAGTAAAGGCAAAACGCATACTGGATTTGCGCGATAAGCGAAATTAGACAATTTATTAAGTGGTTTATTTATGCTATAATTATAAGGAGGGAGCAGTATGGATGTAAAACAGTTGTCAGTATTTATAGAGAATACGCCTGGTAGCCTTGTTAGCCTTACCCGTTTACTGGGTGATAATGGTATAGACCTCATATCCCTTTCTATTGCCGATACTGCAAGCTTCGGCATATTGCGCGGCATAGTTGAGGAACCCGAAAAGGCGCTTCATATAGTTCTAGATGCAGGCTTTACCGCAAGGCTGGATACGGTAATACCAATTCAGGTGCCGGATGAGCCGGGTTCTCTTTCAAAGGTGCTGGAATTCCTAGGCATGAATAACATATTCATAGAGTACCTATATTCATTTATGCGAAATGGCGGCGGTGAGGCCTATATAATACTGCGTACAAAGCAGATAGAAGAAGCGCTAAAGCTTTTCAAGGAAAAAGGCGTGCATGTGCTTAGCGCTAAGGAGGTATATTCCCTTTGAATATTTGTAGAAAAAGCAGGGTAGTGGTAAATCTTGCTACACTAAAACATAATGCAGAAGAAATGAAAAGCTTCCTCCCTGAGGGTAAGAAGCTTTTTGCTGTGGTAAAGGCAGATGCCTATGGTCATGGCATAATAGAGAGCTCAAAGGCGTTTTTGTCCGGCGGAGCAGATGGGCTATGCGTTGTATGGGCTGAGGAAGGTGCTCAACTCAGGCAAGCCGGAATAGAAGCTCCTATACTTGTGCTGGCGCCAATAAATAAAGAGGGTCTTATGCTATGTGCAAAGGAAAATTTAATGGCAAGCATACACAGCATAGAGGCGTTAAAACATGCAGGCGAAGCCGCAAATGCATATGGCGGATTGCAAGTGCATATAGCCTTAAATACAGGTCTTAATAGAGATGGCTTGTCCGGCGCTTATGAAATAAATAAAGCTCTTGAGTTTTTAAAGGTGCATCAAAATGTAGCAATAAAGGGTGTGTATTCGCATTTCTCCTGTGCAGATTATGGCGATGACGAAGCTTCTTTCCGGCAGATAGATTTATTTAATGAGCTAACAAAGCCATTTCCAAAGGGAATAATGCGGCATATGGCTGCAAGTTCTGCAACTCTGCTCTATCCAAGCGCGATATTCGATGGGGTCAGGTGCGGAATGACATTGTACGGATATCAGGCTTTTGATAAGGGGCTTAATTTAGTCCCTGCTCTTGAAGTAATCGCTGAAATAGGCTTTATAAGGGATTTAAAGCCCGGAGATGGCGTTGGTTATGGCGCAAAATTTGTGGCTAAAAGCCCCATGCGTATAGCTACTCTTTCAATGGGCTTTTCAGATGGAGTACCAAGGAGTCTTTCAAATAAAGGTAGGGTAATAGTAAATGGTGTGTATTGTCCCATAATAGGCGCTATATGTATGGACCAAATAATGGTGGATATAAGTAAGGCGCAGGACGCAAAAGTAGGCGGCGAAGCGTATATTCTGGGTAAATGCGGCGACGCTACTATAACAGCTGAAGATATAGCAGAGCTTAGCGGTTCCATTACCTATGAAACGCTGGCGCGTTTTGCAGGACAGCTGCCTCATTACTATATTGATGGGGAAAATTGATATGCAAAAAAAGGATAGAAAACTAATATACAAACCCTATGCAAAGGGGAAAGCCCTTTCTAAACAAATGCCAAGGCGCGCAGTTAGGATAATGTTGCTTATCCTTATTACTGCTATATTCTATCTTTTTACAGGTCAAATATTAGTTATGGTAGGGGGATTTTTAAGGATTATACTAAGCGCAATTATACTTGTGCTTGTTATGGGATTCTTCTATTACGAAGGAGCGGTGCATGGCGAAGAAGATGTCGGCCTTGGCGAAATAGTACTATCTCGCAGCAGCGAGGGGCAGGAATCCACATTAGATGAGCAAGCAAATTGCTATAACCCCCTTAAGGGTTTTGTAAGCGTGGCGGTAGGTATATTGCCGTTTTTTATTATGGCTGTTGTTTTCGCTATGATAACCCAAAAACAGGTTTATAAACTGGGGGTTCTGCCTAGTTGGCTTACAGCGTTTCAGCGCCATAGGGATATAGAAATTGCCTTAAACTATTATAATCAAAGCGTTTCTATGGGGCTTGAAGGAGTGCTTCGTATTATTATCCGTATGTTGCTATTTCCTTTCGTACATTTTTTCGGCGCAGATAATGCTTCAAATATGTTCCTTATGGAAAGGCTTAGCCCGCTGCTTATATGCGTGGCACCCCTTGGCTATGCGGTTGGTTATCTTTCAGGTCCTAAGCGCAGGGCGAGTGTACATGGAGATATAGCTGAAGGTAAAAAGCGCCAAAGGGTAAAGACATTAAGAGAAATAAAAAAACGCAGGCAGGGAAGCGAAGGAAACCGTATTGTCTAATGAGTTACGAATAATAGCAGGCAGATTTAAGCAGAGAAAAATCAAGGCTCCAAAAGGGGAGGACACAAGACCCACATCGAGCAAAGTAAGGGAAGCGCTTTTCAGCATACTGTTTGGTAGGCTGGAGGGCGCTGTAGTTTTAGATTTGTTTGCAGGCAGTGGCGCGCTAGCAATTGAGGCTATTAGCCGCGGAGCGGATTTTGCTGTATTGTGCGATAAAAATAAAAGAGCAATATCTACAATAAGCGATAATATAAAAAACTTGGGCATTGAAGAAAATACCCGTATTTTAACGTATTCTTGGGAAAAAGCGCTTGAAATTATAGGCGAAGAAGGCGTTAAATTCGATATTATTTTTCTTGATCCGCCTTATGGAATTGATATAGAACCCATACTAAAAAAAATATTTTACTATACATTATTAAAAAAAGATGGTATAATCTCAGTCGAACATGATATTGTAAATGAAATCAACCCACAGGAACTCTTTGCGGTGATAAAAGAAAAGCGTTACCGCAATACAGTAATTACTCTTCTAAAGTAGGAGGATCAGCTTTGATTAAGGCTCTTTTCCCCGGCAGTTTTGACCCCGTTACAAACGGTCATATGAGCATTATCAAAAGGTCGGCAAAATTGTTTGATATACTTTTTGTTGCCGTGATGGTAAATCCTGCTAAAAAATCCCTCTTTTCGCCAGAGAAAAGGCTTAAGATGCTTAAAGAGTGCTGTAAGGATATAAGCAATGTTATAGTTATTTCCTTTGATGGTCTTCTGGTTGACCTTGCTAAAGAAAAAGGTGTAGGCATAATAATCAAAGGAGTGCGAAACAGCTTAGATTTTGAAAGCGAAATCCAACAAGCGCAGGCAAATAGCATATTATTTGAAGGAATTGAAACGCTATTAATGCCTTCAAGCGCGCAGGATATTGCCATATCTTCAACGCTTGTAAAGCAAATCGCCTTATTCGGTGGCGATGTTACCCCATTTGTCCCTAAAATCGTAGCTGATAAGCTACAGAATAACAAGTAAAGGAGAAGTACCATGCCAAGAAACGAAGTTTTTTCGCTTATTGACAAGCTGAGTTTAAGCGTACAGAATGCTAGAAAAGTACCGCTTACAGGTCTTGTTATGCTTGAACAAAGCGAAGTGCTTGAACTGCTTAAGCGTGTTGTTTCAAGCTACGATCCTCAGCTTGAAAAAGCCGACATCATACTGAATAATGAGAAAAACATTATCGATGATGCCAATGCAACTGCGGAGCGCGTAACAAAAGAAGCGGATTTACAGGCACAGTCGGTTGTAAATGAAGCAAACAGCTATGCTCAGAACACCCGTGCCAGTGCAGATGCCTATGCTGCGGAAACATCTCATCAAGCTGAGGAAAAAGCAAATGCAATGCTGGCTGACGCACAGGCGCGCGCACGCCAAACGGTAGAAGATGCACAGGCCCATGCCGATACGCTGGTTAGCGAAACTACTGTGCTTGCCCGTGCGCAGGAAGAGGCGGAAAATTTGCTTAAAAACGCAAACGAACACGCCGCTGCGGTTGAAAGACAGACCCAGCAGGATATGCTAAACATACTAAGCCAACTTGAGTCCAACCTTGATGGTAAACTTAATGATGTGCGCATGATGCTGCAGAGCGTTAAATCCATGCGTATGTACTCGGAAGAGAACGAAAATATTTAATTTAAATGCCACGCTTGTCTTGTCGTGGCATTTTATTTATTAAAAAGAATAGAAAGTGAGTGGTTTATCGTGAAAAAACAGACATCTTATTTATTAGCTGCAATTACATTGGTGCTTATTGTGCTGAGCGTTTCATTATATATTTCAGGGCGCAACAACCTAAATGAGCTAAACGATGTGCAGGCAATGCTACTTGAAGTTACAACCGAGAGAGACAATCTGCTTGCAGAGAAAAAGCAATGGGAGGCAGATAAACTCCTTTTAGGCAAGAGCATTGGTAATGTAAAGACGGTGCTTATAGATGCACTTTCAGATTTGGATAAGGTTTCAAGCGCTATAGGCGCTGAAGTCCTTGAGGTTGAAAAACTGCTGGAGCCAAAACCTACAGCCGCCCCTGCTGCTGAGGAAAAGAAAGAACCCGCTAAGAGTGAAGAGCCTGCAAAAGCGGATAAAGCTGCTGTAGAAGCGGAAAAACCCAAGGATGCTGCCACCGATAAACCAAAAGAGGAAAAGGCTCCAACTGACAAACCCAAGGACGAAAAGGTACCCACAGATAAACCAAAAGAGGAAAAAGCTCCGGCTGATAAGCCTAAGGACGATAAAACTCAAACAGACAAGCCTGAAGCAAAAGTGGAACCAGCAAAAACAGATAAAACAGAGGCGAAGGATAAGCCAAGTGAGGCGCCTAAGAAGGATACGCCTGAAAAAGAAAAGCCGGCTACAGAATCTACCAAGAAGCCATAATATATGAAATTTAAAAAAGGGCGTGAGCCCTTTTTTGTTGTCTATATGAAATACTGTTTTATATAATCCGGAGCTTCAGAGTCATCACAGCTTACCGATAATATAAACTTAACATCATGTTTTTCGGCAAGTTGTTTTAGGTGGCTAAAGAACCATTCGGTTTCGTTAGGCTGGACATTTACCAGCCTTAAAAATGCATCTATAAAAATACTGCTGATATCAGAGTTTTGAGATAATACACCGCAAAGGAATCCATAGAACATTTCCGGGCCGACCATGCCATATTCGCCGGCGTTTACAAAGCGTACTTCATGGCGTAAATCGAACATATAGCGGTTATCATCATCGATGAATACTATATCGCCATGTTGTTTATCAAAGGCTGCGTTTGTCATATCTATTATGCGCTTGGTCTTGCCCGAACCTTTTTTTCCGTGAATCACCTGAATCATTGTAATTCCCCCTTATTAATGTTTTTTATATTATACATTAATCTGCGAATAATATCCAGTGTACATATTGTATTTTTATAGCTCATTAGCTTGCTGCGCTTTATACGCAACAGTTAGCGCGTCTATAAGTTCATCAAGGTCTCCATCCATAATATCATCTATACGGTATAGTGTAAGATTTATCCTATGGTCGGATACTCGTCCCTGCGGAAAATTATATGTGCGTATACGCTCAGACCTGTCGCCTGTACCTAGCTGCCCTCGTCTTTGGGCGGCGTAGCTTTCGTCCCTTTCGCTCCTTCTTAAGTCGTAAAGCCTACTTGCAAGCACTTTCATAGCGGATGCCTTGTTCTTAAGCTGGCTTTTTTCACTTTGGCTGGTTACTACAAGCCCTGTGGGTAGGTGGGTAATTCTAACGGCAGAGTCGGTAGTGTTTACATGCTGGCCGCCGTGCCCGCTGGCTCTATACACATCTATGCGAAGGTCGGCAGGGTCTATATCCGCGTCAACCTCATCCATTTCAGGTAGTACTGCAACCGTAGCTGTGCTTGTATGTATTCTACCTTGGGATTCTGTTACGGGCACGCGTTGCACACGGTGTACGCCGCTTTCAAACTTCATTCGGCTAAAAGCGCCTGCGCCTTTTATGGTAAACACGGCTTCCTTTATGCCACCAACAGTGTTATCGGTAACGCTTGTCAACTCTACCTCATAGCCTTGTCTATCTGCATAACGCATGTACATTCTAAGCAGCATTGCGCCAAATAGCCCTGCCTCATCCCCGCCTGCGCCGGGGCGTACCTCTATAATTACATTGCGCTTATCATCGGGGTCTTGTGGAATCATATATTCTCTAAGCTGCTGTATAAGTTCTTCTTCTTCTATGCTTAGGGTATCAATTTCTTCCTGTGCAAGTTCGCTCATCATTGGGTCAGATAATAATTCCTTGGCTTGGCTTAGTGAATCCTGCACATCTTCGTATTTACTCCATATGGCGATAGGCTCCTCAAGCTCTTTCATCTCCATTACGGTTTTTTGATATAGCTCTATATCCTGAAGAGTATCCGGCTGAGCGGAGGCTGTTAAAAGCTCTTTATAGCGTTGTTTAAGCTGTGAAAAATGTTCGTTTATCAAATGCCTTTCTCCTCTTAAATAGTAAAAATAAGCGCCCGTGTAAGACCTGAAGTGTCCTTTCTTTCAGATATAAATGTGTAGCCTGAATCTTTAGCTATATCGGTTATAGTTTCCTTTTGTTCGTCCCCCATCTCGCATATTAGAAAACCGCCGGGTTTTAGTTTATCCCTACCATCCGGGAAAAGCCGTCTGTATATATCCATTCCATCCTTTCCGGCTGAAAGCGCTAGTGCAGGTTCTCTTTTTACTTCTGGCTGCAAGTTTAACATATCATTTTCAGGTATATACGGGGGGTTGCATACAATAATATCAAAGTTTAGGGTAATATCACAAAACATATCGCTTTTAATAAAGCATATATCTAAATCGTTTAACTTGGCGTTTTTTTTCGCGATATTTAGCGCTTCTTGTGATATATCGGAAGCGTATACTATAGCGTCAGGTCTATGCTTTTTAATAGCGATGGCGATTGCGCCGCTTCCGGTACATAAATCAAGCACAGTGTCATTTTTTTCTAGTAAATCAAGACAACTTTCCACAAGACATTCGCTGTCAAAACGGGGGATAAGCACGCAAGGTTCAACTTCTATATTAAGCCCCATAAACTCCGCTTCGCCAAGTATATACTGTAGTGGCTCTCTATTTGCCCTTCTTTCTATTAAGGAAAAGTATTTTGGAATAATATCCTCCGGTATATCAGCATTAATTGAAGAAGCGTATAGGGGAGATGTGCCTATAAGCCAGGCAAGCAGCTTCCCCGCATCGTGGCTGGCATTTGGAACGCCCGCTTGGCTCAACTTTTCTGTGCCTTTATCTCGTAATGTACGGAAGTTCATACAGCTTCTTTTTGCTTTGGAGTTTCCTGTTCTATTGTTTTCTGCTTAGAACTTTCTTTCTTTATTATTACCCAGCCCTCTTCTGTTTTCTCGCCTTCAGGCAGACCATATAGCGCAGCTTCCATTGATACTATGGCAACTTCGCACATATCATCGCTAGGTGGGCGTGTGGTTAAACGCTGAAGCTGCATACCCGGCCAGCGAAGGGCTTTAGTTATTGGGTTGTTTGCATGTGCAAGCCCCTTTAGAAGCTCATAGCTTATCCCTGCTACAATTGGGAGCAGTACAAGGCGGCTTAATATTCTTACGCCGTAGTTGCTTCCCATATCATAGCCTAAAAGATTGAATATAAGCTGATCTAAAATGGAGTAGAATATCAATGATGATAAGAAAGTGAGCAGCAGAAAACTTGTGCCGCACCTTGGGTGTAGCGTTGAAAATTTCTGCACATTTTCAACGGTTAAAGGGAGTTCGTTCTCATGGCAATATACAGTTTTATGCTCGCTACCATGGTACTGGAATGTGCGTTTAAGGTCGCTCTGAAAGCCGCAAAGCCAAAGGTATATTATAAGAATAATAGTGCGTATGAGACCGCTTATAAGGTTTACGCTGAGTAGCGACCAGCCCTTTTCCCTAAGGTAGCTTACGGGGATATTGGGCAGCAGTATAAAAAGCCCTATGCTCAGTGCCATTGCAAGCAATAATGCAAAACCCATGAACACCTTATCTGCCTTATCGCCCAGTTTATTTTTAAGCCATTCTTCAAACTTGCCGGGTTTTTCTTCCTCTAGCAATCCGAGCATGTCTGTACTATCATTAATTACGCCAACACCGAGTTTCATCATAGTAACTAGGCTTACCGCGCCTCTAATAAAGGGAAGCGCCATCCATTTATGCTTATCGGATAGCTTGTTGTTTTTCGTGCGCTTTACAACAATATCTCCATTATCACGCCTGACGGCAATTGCCATATAGTCTGGCGAGCGCATCATAACGCCCTCAAGAACGGCTTGTCCGCCTATATCAGGGCGTTTGTTTTTATCTTTATTCATAATTCCTCCTAAGTATATAAAAAGGCAGGTAGACAGAAATAACCGCCCACCTGCCGCAATGAAACCATATTACTCCAGACCGAAACGCTTCTTAAAGCGATCTACGCGACCGCCAGAGTCTACCAGCTTCTGCTTGCCTGTGTAGAAAGGATGGCATTTGGAGCAGATTTCCACTCTTATATCGCTCTTTGTAGAGCCAGTTTCAAATGTTTCGCCGCATACACAGCGTACGGATGCTTTCTGATATTTTGGATGTATTCCTTCTTTCATAGCTTTCACCTCTTTTGCGCTGAATATCGGGTTCATGGCGCGCAACCATGATCCGCAAACATAAGTATAGCACGCTCATATAAACATTGCAAGCTTTTGGGAGGGGTATTTGCGGTTTTTAGCGTTAACAATATAGATTGTTTTATTGCCTTTTATAAAGCGTTGAAGTAAAATTTAGCGCATATAATATAGGAGGAAAGCGCATGAACAAGTTGAATACCAATCGTGAAAATATAAAGAATACTGAGGAAATAGAAACTAGCATAGTTGCACATTATAAAGTTGAGTCAACTATGGAAGCTTCATTAGAGCAAAAGGTGCTAGAGCATCCCTTCCCGTATATTAGGCTTGATCCTGCAAAGGCAGAAGAGCGCGCCTATAATAGCTATTACAATAAGGGAGGCTGTTGCGCTGCGGTTGCGGATGCCATAATTGGCGAACTTGCAGATATTCAGGGAACTCCTTTTAAGTGGATACCTATAAAGCTTTTTATAGTAGGCGCTGGGGGCTATGGAATAGGAACGCTATGCGGGGCGTTAGCTGGCGCAGCACATGCAATAGCCCTTGTTTGTGAGCCTGATGATTCAAAAAGGATTACTGCCGAGCTTTTCACGTGGCATTGTGAGGAAGAACTTCCTAAATATCAGCCGAAAATGGAGATTTTGAAAACCATATCAAACTCTGTAAATTGTCTTGAAACATTGAATATATTTATGGAAGCTGCAAATGTAAAGAGGAGCGATAAACTTCGCCGTGAACGCTGCGCATGTGTTTCTGCAGATGTGGCGCGAAAGGCAGTAGAACTACTAAATGAGCATTTTTGTATGTAATTATTTTCTGTTAAGATTCTATATTTAGGAGCTTTTATATTTGGCGTATTAATATGGGGATTTTAGCTTAGCGTTGTGGTTATTTTTAACTAGCCAATAGTGATGAACAATGTTTTGTTTGATTTTTATACAACTGTTTTTAGCTTAAGAAATATCCGAAAAGTATTGGAATACTTATAGATTTAAGTTCAAACATAGCGTACAATATTATGTGTAACCGCATGGAACACGGAATTGGAAAAAGAGGTCCTTTTCTTGTAAAATTTGTTAGTCCACAACAACAATGAAAAGGAGACCTCTCTATGAACCATTTTACCACA